>NZ_VMHE01000022.1 GCF_007559425.1 Allobacillus salarius
TATAGAGCACATCTATTCTACCTTTCAGCTTATATTTTTGCTCACTCGGGGGTATAGAGCGCGTCTATTCGACTTTTCAGCTTATATTTTTGCTCACTCGAGGGTATAGACCGAGTCTATTCGACTTGTCAGCTTATATTTTTGCTCACTCGGGGGTATAGAGCGCGTCTATTCGACCTTTTAGCTTATATTTTTGCTCACTCGGGGGTATAGAGCGCGTCTATTCGACCTTTCAGCTTATATTTTTGCTCACTCGGGGTATAGAGCGATTATTCTATCAAAATTCTTATTCATAATATGACCACCGCAAACTTCCTTTACGGGTAAAATATTGACCGAGAATCCTTGAAATACTTTTTAAAGAAATTAAACTACCACACCACTCATCAATCGCTGAAACGGTTACTTTTTTATTAGGAAACAATAATTTATATTCCATAACTAATTTCACAATTACTGTATCTAAATGTTCTACCCAATTGCAGCGCTTGCAATAGACCTTTCTCCCTTTCACTTCCACCGCCATCAAACCGCATCCACCGCAAACAACCCCTTTCCTAATCTCATCATATTCATACACTGGGCGATTTTGGTATGGTGAATCGTTTAGATGAAGTTTAATAAGTTTTTCTGCTAGATGTTTATGGGTTTGGTTCAGTTGTGTATTGATACTATTGAGCTTACGCAAGTGGTCGTTAATTTGTGTTGGGAGTATTACCCGTGTATTTTGCTGGGCGTGAAATAATGTAAATTCTGGATTCACAAAAACGACGTGAAATTGAATGGGTATATTAAAGCCGTGCTTGCGGAGCAATTGGGTGAGTATTGGAGCGGTTCGGCCGATTTGGTGGAGTGGATTCATGATTTCTTGCCGTGGGATTTTAAAAAATCTTTCTTGCTCGAAGAAAAATTCTCCTTGATAATTTTTCACTTCATATACAATTATTTTTTCTTTCATAATTAAAAGCGAATCAATTTGGAATACAGTGCCGTTATGCTCGAGTAATAAATCGTGGATTTGGATGTGGGCGCATGAGAGGTTAGCCAACAGTTGGTCGAATTGCGCTTCGCCTCTAAATCCTTTCAATAGATGTTGGTAGTTTTTATGGTCTTTAGGTGACAAGGCCATCCGCCGATCAAGCGCTTGTAGCATTTGTAATTCGTCACTCATTTTTCGTTCTTTAAAAATCATTCGCAGTACCTCTATTCTTTTTTACTCTAATTATAGTAAGACTCTGCCCTCTCTGCGAATGACGATAAATTCATTTTCATCAGAAAAACCGGCCATTTTGTATACAAATACGACCAAAAACTCTTATCATCCTTAACAAAAACTCATCTCACACAAAAAACTGCCCTACCTATAAAGGTAAGACAGCTTATATCGTTAAGTATTTAGCAATCTCCTGGTACTCCGACTCTTCCGTCAGCTTTAAAGGATGAGCCACAACCACAAGAGACAATCGCGTTTGGATTATCGATTGTGAATCCGCCACCCATCATATTTTGCTTATAATCAATCGTTGTATTTTCTACAATCGGTTGATCCATCTTAGCGATGACTACAGGAATATCGTTTTCGATGAATTGATTATCGGTTTCTTTCACTTCATATTCAAATCCTAATTGATACGATAGGCCACTGCAGCCGCCACCTTTTACGCCAAAACGCAGGTAAACGTTCTCTTCAGTTTCTTCTTTCATCATATCTTTGATTTGTAATTTTGCTTGTTCTGTAATTACGATGGACATATGAACGACCTCCTTAAATTTATTATACAAAGTCTTTATTTTTGTTTCAAACTGATGGCCAATGAAATATGCCATCTGCTACTTTTTCAGCTGGCCCGCGCATAATGACTCGTTGTTCTTCAGTCATATTGATGAATAAATCGCCGCCTTCTAAATGGACGGTGACTTCCTCACCAACATTGGAATAGCCGTTTAACACACTTGCGACAACGGCGGCACAGGCTCCTGTCCCACAAGCTTGTGTAATTCCTGATCCTCTTTCCCAGACACGAAAATGAAGCTCCTTTTCCGAAACGACTTCGATAAATTCTACGTTTATGCCATCAACGAACCGTTCATCCTTTTCAATAATCGGACCAAGCTCTGCAACTGGGCTCTCAACAATTGAATCAACGAAAAAGACAGCATGCGGATTCCCCATAGATACCGCAGTTACATTTAATTCTGTGTTCGCGACAGGAAACGGTTCGTTCACAACGCGGCTTTCCGGATCTCGATCGTCGACAACCATTGGAATGTCCCTACGTTTCAGTCGAGGCACTCCCATGTCGACGGACACTTGCTCAACGACACCATTTTCAGGAAAAACTTTTGCATCAACGACTCCTGAATTGGCTTCAATTTGAAATTCCGTCTCCGTCACATAACCCAATTCATAAGCCCATTTCGCAATACAGCGAAGTCCATTTCCGCAATTTTTTCCTTCAGATCCGTCTTTATTAAAAATACGCATGCGAACATCGGCTTTTTCAGACGGCAGCATATAAATCAAACCGTCTGAGCCAATACCGAAATTTACATCCGAAATTTTTCGTGCTAATTGTGGTATTTCACTTTCTTCCAAATTGACTTGGAAGCCATCTATATAAATATAATTATTTCCTAGTCCATGCATCTTTGTAAAAGGAATTTTCATCTCTTGTTCCCCATCTTCCTTTTAGAATAAAGGATTTTCTTCTAAATGCTTATATACTTTTTCAACTAGTTCATCTGGATCGTCTGCCATCACAGCTTCACCGTTCACAATCGCAAATAAAAAGGAAGCACAAATCCCGCAGTGACTAGTACATCCGTATTCGATGACGTCCAAGGAAGGATCTTTTTCCAGTTTTTCAAAAGCTTCCTGTGAACCGCTAGCTATGTTGTTGACACAAAACTCGATGATTGGATTCATTTCTGGTCATACACTCCTCGGTTCATAACTCTTTTATCCGATTAGGATAACATGTTTGAGGAGAATCTTTAAGCAGTTGGCTCAAAACCTCGGCTTTCCAATGCTTTATATACTCTCTTCAAACGTGGATCTCCTTCACCTACGAGCTCATCATCGACAAATACAACTGGATAAATCAAATCTTCATCGACGACTTGTTTCGCAAAGCTATGATACGGTTCTTCTTCCGGTGGATTAAAAATATCTACATACGTATATTGAATGCCTTCTTCTCCAAACTTTCTAGAGATTGCTGCTTGTAGCCAATCATATTGTTCTTTGGAACTCGGCAAATTTACACAACTCGGACAAAGGACCTCAGCCCCATACACAATAACCTCTGTTTGATTCGTCACGATATTTTTCCCCCTAAATAACGTTTCTTATTTTCATTTTACCGAAAATGATGTAAAATAGAAAATGATAACGATTATCAATTGCAAAGAGAAATCGTTGATAAGCTTTTCGAGCAACTCAATAGATTTTTGGATTGAGACCATTTATACTAACAATTAAAAGAAGGGGGAAGAAAAACGATGTTTGAACAAGTTCAAGAAGTCATTGGAAAACTACGCCCGTTTTTGCTACGTGATGGCGGGGACGTTGAATTAGTTGATGTCGACGATGAAGGTATCGTGCTTCTTCGCTTAAAAGGTGCTTGTGGCAACTGCCCAAGTTCAGCAATTACATTGAAAGCTGGTATTGAGCGTGCATTGGTCGCAGAAGTGCCTGGTGTATCCGAAGTTGAGCAAATCTTTTAAGTAAATATATATTTAAAACATACAAATGACCATGTAGCCAGCTAAATGAATAGCTGGCTTTTTCGTGTCAGAAAAAATAAAGGCCGGTTACCGATTTTCTAATTCTTCACCGGTGTTAAAGGCTCCATCCCGTCTAACACACGCTTAATATTTTCCACACAAAGCATCGCCATCCGGTTTCTCGTGTCAACAGTGGAAGAACCGATATGCGGTAAAGCGACTACGCGATCTAATTGCGCAAGCGGATGATTACTTCCAATCGGCTCATTTGCAAAGACATCCAAGCCCGCTCCTCGAATTTTCTCGTCCTTTATGGCTTGATATAAATCCGCTTCATTCACTACCCCACCACGAGACGCATTAATAAAAAAGGCGCTTTGTTTCATCCGGTCAAAGGCTTGTGCGTCGAACATGCCCTTCGTTTCTTTCGTTAATGGAAGCATTGAAACAACGAAATCTGATTTTGCGAGTAGTTCTTCTAACGAAGCGTAACTCGCACCTAATTTTTCTTCTGCCTTAGGCTTTCGGTTACGATTGTGATATAAAATGTCCATATCAAATCCTGTCGCCCGTTTTGCGACCGCTTCACCGATCGCCCCCATACCGACAATGCCGATTGTTTTCTGATGAACATCGGAACCAGCCATCATATACGGTGACCATGTTTTCCATTGATCATTGCGAATGATATCAACACTTTCTGGAATTCGACGAGCTGTCGCTAACAACAAACCGAACGTTAAATCCGCAGTCGTTTCCGTTAATACATCAGGCGTGTTTGTGACCGTGATGCCACGAGATTCGCATGCTTTCACATCGATATTGTCATAACCGACCGCTAAGTTTGCAATTACTTTTAATTGGCTTGCCATGTTTAATACTTCTTCATCGAAGGTATCAGTTAACATGGAAAGAACAGCACTCGCCTGGGTAATTTCTTTCATCAATACATCCCCAGGAACTGGCACTTCTTCCTCTTCCCACATCTTGACCTGATATTTTTCAGTCAATTCTGATATAATTTCAGTAGGGAGTTTCCGTGTCACATAAACAATTGGTTTAGCCATCAGATTGCCTCCTTATTCGTATGTATAACTAATCGCCGCATAAACTTAAACTAAATAAAAATGGATGTGATGAAATATGAACAAACTTGAAGAAATGACGATAGCACAATTGAAAGAGCGTGGCGTTGAACTGGAAGACATCGCTGAGCTCGTTTACCACTTACAATCAGCGTATCATGACGATTTAAGCATCGACGAATGTATGTTTAACATTCGAAAAGTCCTCAAAAAACGCGAGGTCCAAAATGCCGTTTTAACCGGTATTCAGCTTGATAAATTTGCGGAACAAAATAAATTCGAGGAACCGCTTCAAAGCATCATTGCGAATGATGAAGGGCTATACGGTATTGATGAGATCGTCGCTTTTTCCATCATTAACGTATATGGTTCGATCGGATTTACGAATTTCGGCTATATCGATAAAATCAAACCAGGTATTTTGAAAAAATTGAATGATAAACGTTATGGCACGCATACGTTTTTGGATGATATTGTCGGAGCGATTGCCGCTGCTGCTTCTAGCCGTTTGGCACACAGCTCAGAATTAGCGCTCGACCATGACGATGATTAAATGTTTTACTTAGGCTGTTTATTCGAAGCGAATAACAGCCTGAGCATTACATATGGCTAAACCACTCGTTTAATGTACGGACAGAATAAGTTGGCTGCTCGGCATATTTGACCAACTCTTCCTTTGAAGTCACTCCTGTTTGCACGTGAAGTGTGTCCAAGCCCGACTGAATCCCTGCCATAATGTCTGTTTCATAATTATCGCCGACCATGATGGTTTTTTCGCGAGGAATCCCTAACTTTTTTAGCGCAAATTCCATCATAAATGGTTGCGGTTTTCCTACATAGGTCGGTTTTTTACCTGAAACGTGACTCACTAATTCGACGAACGCGCCGTTACCAGGTGTAAAGCCTCTTTCGGTTGGAACTTTTATGTCCGGATTGGTGGCAAGCAAATAAGCGCCTTTTTGAGCATTCAATGCTGCACGGCTTAATTTTTCATAGGTGACATTCCGATCGATGCCCATCACAACGATTTCCGCTTCTTCATCTGTCAATTCAATTCCCGCTTCTTCCAACGCTCTAATTAAACCTGTTTGACCGACAACAAAAGCACGTCGGCTCGTTAAATTTTCTTTAATAAAAGCGGCTGTCGCTAACGATGCTGTAATCACTTGTTCTACTTTCGCATCAATGCCAAAGCCTTCTAATTTCTCTGCTGTTTGTTCTAGTGTTCGCGATGAATTATTCGTCAAAAACATATGAGGAATATGACGTTTATTTAATTCATCAACGAATTCTTTGGCACCTTGAATTTCATCTGTTCCACGAAACATCGTGCCATCTAAATCAATTAAATATCCTTCATAGTGTTTCATCGATGATTACTCCTTTGGTTTATGAAAAGCATTAATTGGACCAAGTTCATTCTCCAAATAATTCAACACAAGCGGACGAAAATGCTCGATCGTATCCAAATTGTTTTTTAAAGTTGCTTCAATTTCTGCATGGTTGATTTTCGTATACTCACGAACTAATTTCGGACGCAAGCTGACAATTTCTTTATAAGCGTCTTCATGCTCTTTCGGTATAACACGCTCATCGACTAAAATATCAATAATATCTTCGTAGCTACCTGGGTCTCTCATAATGAATCCATCAATCATTAAATTTCCGACATCAATAATGGATTCAACAACCATTTGAGCTAACCGTTCAATGCCTAGTTTCTCCAGAAAGCTGACGGCTTCTTGTTGCTCAAATACTTCAAGTAACCCGTTGTAATAAAGTAATGTATTTTCAATATTTTCTCGTTCGACAAAATACATCGTCATCATCCTTTCCCTCCATAGTTTAACATAACTCATTGGCTCAAGCTTTACAGGAAAGCATTGATTTTTGGCTATCGGATGAACCTATTAGCTACTTTTGGTAAAATGGGGAAAAAGATGTGTCAGGGGTGTCAATAAATGAGTGAAGTAAACATGATTAAAGATGAAACAGAAAATACGAGCGTCCGATATGTTAGCTTTAGCACCGAATTCAGAAGATATGATTTTGCATTTTTTGAAAGTGCGACGATTGATGACAAAGTGGTCATTATTGACTTGCAAAGCTCACACTATACGACAGTAAAGAAAGATGAACTGAAATCACCAAAATATTATGCGCACCATTTCCGAGTGAATGAATATGAAGCAGAGGAAATTTTTGAGTACTTAAAAGATACATTGAAATAAGATCTTCGGATTGCGTGATGCATTTACGTATAATCGTCTTCTGTGCGGAAAGCCTATTGACTGACAGGAGGCGATTATTTATGCCAAAAAAGAAAAAATATGATGATTTTGCGAACGTTGAGATTGACCGTAATTATCAAATCCCTGAAGAATTCCCCGAAGGTACGTATGGCGAGCCGGTGAACGCAGAACAACCCGTACAATCGGAAGCCGATAACCCGAACCGACGCCCTTATTCTGCTTTCAATTATGAAAACAAGTCGCTACATGCCGATGCACAACGGAATATGCCAAACTCCCACCCCCCTAATGATTTTCCTGCCGAAGATACAGAAGATTAGTTTGGATCAATGCATTCTTTTAAGCTTGGAGAAAACGTTTTGTTTTCTTCAGCTTTTTTTATACGGTTTGCAAATTTCGAGGGACTTTTCTTTTCAAATATTTCATGCTTAATAAGTTCATGCTTTCAATGTTATGATGGAGTGATAAGAGTGTTTATATTAAAGGGTGATTTGTATTGTTAACTGAACAATCGATTAAAGCGATGTTTTTAAATAGAATGTTCCAGCGTGGCAAGCGTTACTATCGCAAAGGAGCGGTGGAGCGTGTCGTATTTGATGAACTTCAAAAGTCTTGGTCAGGCACTGTGATGGGCAGTGAAATGTATCATGTGTTCATACAAAAGCACGATGATGATACGTTCGAAAAAAATTGTTCCTGCCCCGCTTATGATACATTTGGTGAATGTAAACATATTGTTGCCGTTATGTTAAAAATCGCCAATCGAGAAGCGGTTGACAAAGGCCAACTGTTCGATGAATTTTTAGAAAAGCGTAAGCAAAATGATATGCCTACCCGGAAAGTCAACAACGAGTCTAAACCTACCGAAGATTTCTCGGCTAGAATAATCAACCTTTTCATGGACACCAATTCAGCGGATTCAACTTTACATAAAGAACCGCTTCAAACGGAATATATTTTAAAAATCGAACATCAATTATTTAAAGGTTTGTTACTTTCTGTCGAGATGAAAACCGGCGTTGATCGTACATATGTCGTCAAAAACTTGAAGAAATTTTTAGAAAGTGTCGATAAACAATCCGAGCATTTCTTCACTCCGAAATTTTCTTATGATCCAAAGCTACATATGTTCAAAGAAGAAGATCAACGAGTGATTGAAATTCTTTTGGATATATACCGTAGTGAAGTGTTCTATGAAAACCAATGGCAGACGACAGCCAACCAAAAAGGATTGACGATTCCGCCATACTTCGCCAAACAGCTGTTAACTGCCCTTTCGGAAAGAGGATGTACGTTTGAAGATGTGACAGGGAATTTTCAGGAGATTCACTTATTGGAGGATGCTTTGCCGTTTGATTTTTCTCTTCATGAGAGCAATCAAGGGTATGAGCTCGGTTTTGATGCGATGGACCATTTTCATTATTTCAAGAATTACGACATCATTCAGGAAGGTCAATATTTTTATCATTTGAATGCAAACCAACGGGAGATTATGAATAATATTTATGGGTTTATGGTGCGAAACCCGAAGTCGAGCATTCCAATTAACGCGCACCAAATGGACGCTTTCGTTTCGAATGTCATTCCGAATTTGAAAAAAATCGGTGACGTTACACTTTCTGAAAATGTTTCTAACGCAATAATCAATCCCTCTCTCCAAGCAACAATCCATCTAGATCAAGAAGAGGAACGATTAACGGCAAATGTCCGCTATTTGTATGACGACATCGAAATCGATCCGATGCAGCCAGATGGTGCTTATAAACAAGATTCTTCAAAGATTTTAGTACGTGAGACTGAAAAAGAACAGCGCGTGATGAACGTAATTGAGGAAGCGGGATTTAAGTTCAATGGCCAAGAGCTTTATTTGGATGATGAGGAAGATACGTTTACGTTTCTATATTATTTGTTACCTCGGCTAGAAGAAGATGTAGCTATTTATTTAACGAATACTGTGAAAAATCTACTTGTAGATGAAATTGAGTCTCCTACTGTTCATGTCGATTTGGATTCAAACGGAGACTTTTTGGAGATTGATTTCGACTTGGGAGATATCGACCAAAGTGAAATCAGTCAATTAATTCAATCCGTCGTCGAGAAAAAACGATATTACCGTTTGCCAAATGGCCGCTTCGTACCGCTTGATGAGGATTCTTTCGCCCAGATTTCAACGGTTTTTGATGAGATGCGCTTAAATCCAGATGATTTAAAAGATGGTAAAATCCATGTCCCTGCCTACCGCGGACTTCAAATGGATGAAGCGATGTCGCAACATTTCAGAAAAAATTATAATCAAGCTTTCCAACAACTGATTGAGGATATCAAAAACCCTGAAACTTTTGATGTACCATTGCCAGACGGAATTCACGCTGATTTACGTGAATACCAAATCTTTGGCTTCCAGTGGCTAAAATCATTAAGTCGTTATCGGTTCGGTGGAATTTTAGCGGATGATATGGGGCTCGGGAAGACGCTTCAGACAATTGCTTATCTTTTATCTGAAAAAGAAAATAATCCTGAGCAGGACCAGCCGGCACTCGTCGTTTCACCTGCTTCCCTCGTTTATAACTGGGAGTCAGAGTTCGAAAAATTCGCGCCATCGATGAAGGTTTGTGTGATCCACGGAAGTATCGGTGATCGTGAGATGTTATTTAAGTACGCCCATGAGTACGACGTGTTGATCACTTCCTATCCATTGGTACGACAGGATTTAGAGCAATATCGCGAGAGACGATTTTCGACGCTCATTTTAGATGAAGCACAAGCGATCAAAAACCATTTGACGAAACAAGCGCAAGCGATTCGCGCAATTCGTGCTGGAAGACGCTTTGCGTTAAGTGGCACACCAATCGAAAATTCACTTGATGAGTTATGGTCATTGTTCGATGTGATCATGCCTGGCTTTTTCCCAAGTAAAAAAGCATTCCGTGAACTTCCACAGGAACAAATTTCACGGATGAGTCGTCCTTTCATCCTACGCCGAATCAAACAAGACGTATTGACGGAGCTACCGGATAAAATCGAAACGGTGAATCATTCCGAATTGACGAAAGACCAAAAACAGCTTTATCTCGGTTACTTGGAAAAAATTCAAGGAGAAGCTGCAAGCGCCATTTCCAGTGATGGTTTTCAAAAAAGCCGGATGAAAATATTAGCAGGACTTACGCGATTACGCCAGTTATGCTGCCACCCTTCATTATTTATTGAAGGATATGAAGGCGAATCCGGTAAGTTAAATCAGCTTCTCGAGATGGTTGAGACAGCTAGGCAAAACGGTCAACGGATTCTGATCTTCTCTCAATTCTCAAGCATGTTGAAAATCATTCGTGAAGAAATGAACGCGATGGGCGAAGATGTATTCTATTTAGATGGACAAACACCTTCAAAACACCGCGTCGATATGGTCAATCGATTCAACGACGGAGAAAAAAACATCTTCCTAATCTCCCTTAAAGCTGGTGGAACAGGACTGAACTTGACCGGCGCAGACACGGTTATTTTATACGACTTATGGTGGAACCCAGCCGTCGAAGAACAAGCGACAGGCCGCGCGCATCGTATGGGACAGAAAAAAGTTGTACAAGTGTACAGGTTAATTACGAAAGGCACGATTGAAGAAAAAATCCATGCGCTGCAGCAACGTAAAAAAGAACTAATTGAAAATGTGATACAACCAGGCGAAACGAACTTCACAAGCTTAAGTGAAAATGAAATTCGTGAGTTGTTGAATGTTTAATTTAAATAATTAAGTAAGCACTGACTTCGGTCGGTGCTTTTTTATGCTAAAACGCTAAGCATACGGATTAACACAGAAGGTGAGCGAATGAACACTGAAGCGATGCGGATTGACACTGAAGGTGGGCGAATTAACGCTGAAGCGACGCAGATTAACACTGAAGCCGTGCGAAATAACACTGAAGCATTGCGAATCAACACTGAACGTCTATGATTGAACTTTCTCCAAAGCCTCGATTAAATGAACATGTCTTCACACGTGACACTGCTTTTGTCATTGATGATGAATTATTCGTAGCTTCCATGGGCGAAGAAGTTCGCCAAGATGAAACAAAACAACTGAAAAATTGGTTACATGAACAATCGGTTTCTTTTCAAGATGGTTTAGCAGGTTCAATAGAAGGCGGAGATGTCATCATTGATCATGAAACGATTTGGGTTGGCTTAAGTGGACGAACAACATTCGATGTCGCGATTGATTTGCAGCGACGAATGTCGAATTACAACGTACGACCACTACAGTTACAAGATGATATCCTTCATCTCGATTGTGTGTTTAATATCATCAGCGAAAATACGGCTCTCATTTACCGTGATGCGTTTAAAAAAATCGATTTACGAAAACTTCAATCCAATTATCATTTGATTTCGGTTACTGAGGAAGAGCAATTTCAAATGGGACCAAACGTCCTATCAATCGGTGATGGAAAGATCATTAGCCTTCCTCAAAATGAACGGTTAAATAACGAATTGGAAGCCAACGGTTATGATTTCATCCCTGTCGACTTATCGGAAATTATAAAGTCCGGTGGCTCATTCAGATGTTGTACACTACCTTTGCTGCGAGGCTAAATGATCCAAATAGATAACCGAGCGATTTTCCATTCAAATCGTTCGGATTTTTTTATGTATTTAACAATAAAAAACCTTGTACTACCAACTTGGGTAGAACAAGGCTTCATTAGTCAATCCGTTTCAAAACGAAATAAGGACAACCAAAGTTACAATATTCATAAATATAATCTTCTAACGTAGATATTTTCGTATCAAAGGTCGCTTTTTGATTTTGATCATCATAAAAACCTTTCAGACGAAGCTGACCATAACCCCAGTCTCCGACAAGGAAATCATATTTCGCCAGCAAATCTACATATTTTTCTTCAATTGCTTCTTCATTGAAAGCTTCCCTGTAATCGTATATTAATTCATAATTCGTTCCTTGAAGTTCCATGGAGATCACCTCGCTATCAATAGTGTACCATAATTTCCTTATCCATTCTCTACATGAAATAAATTAAGCTGCTTACACTAAGCATTAGCTAAATATCCGATTAGAGAAAGGATCTCGATCTGTATGCGAAAATTTCTATGCCTACTTATTATTTTGCTATCTATACCCATGACAGTGCAAGCCGAAGAGGAAGACAATGAATATCTTGAACGAATGGGACTATATCGAAAGACCGCTGCCGTGACAGACTTGCCTTGGTATTCACTTGCTGCGATGGACCAATATGAACGGAATATTAATGAAGATATCGAAGGAAGAATTACAGGGATTATCATCAAGCCTGAGACATGGTTTGGATTACTTCACTTTGACAATGAACGAAAACATTCTGAAGAAGCCATTCAGCTTTTTGGCGGAAAAGGCATGGATGGAAATGGTGATGGAATTGCTGATATCCAAGATGATGAAGATGTTTTGTTTACGTATGCTTCCATCATTCAGCAGTTAACTGAGAAAGAAGGTACAATACAAAAAGCTTTGGAAGTTTATTATGATCGAGAAAAAGCTGCCGATTTAATTGCTTTAATGGAAAAAATCTTTCACAAGTTCCAAACACTTGATTTAAGTGAGCGCTCTTTTATCGTTTCGAAAAATTTTAATTATAGTTACAGAAATACGTGGGGAGATTCGCGTGGTTATGGGGGTAGACGAATTCATGAAGGAACTGATATTTTTGCCAGTTACGGAACACCCGTCAAATCTGCTTCTTACGGAATTGTTGAAATTAAAGGATGGAACAAGTACGGCGGGTGGCGAATCGGAATTCGTGATGCGTATAACATCTACCATTACTACGCTCATTTAAACAGTTTTGAAGAAGGAATCGAAGAGGGCACACTCGTTGAACCGGGACAAGTTATCGGATATGTCGGTTCAACAGGATATGGACCTGAAGGAACACAAGGAAAATTTCCGCCTCACTTACATTATGGAATTTACAAAGATAACGGTAAATATGAATGGGCTTATGACCCTTATCCATCATTAAGACGTTGGGAACGAAATACCAACGGATAACTTGTATCACCCAATTGAAATATTTCTCCTTTAGTGAAAAAATAGAGATAGTGAACTATTGGAGATGAAATGATGAAACGAATTGCAGGCAGTCGTGTATTGAAAACAGGAATCGCTATATTTATTACTGCATGGATTTGTGAATGGATCGGTTGGCCACCGGTATTCGCGGTCATTACAGCAATCGTTACGGTTGAACCGACCGTAGCCCAATCGATTAAAAAAGGAATCGTCCGTTTTCCAGCTTCTGCAATTGGCTCATTTTATGCTGTATTATTCATCACATTATTCGGACATTCCGCATTGACCTATGCCTGTGCAGCTGTGTTTACTATTGTGACGACATACCGATTCAAACTATTTGACGGTCTGCTCGTTGCGACGTTAACTTCTGTTGCAATGATTGAAGTCGTACACGACAATTTTATGGCTTCATTTTTTATCCGTCTCGGTACGACCACAATCGGCTTGGCTGTTTCAACATTGGTAAATATGTTCTTGATGCCACCCAATTATCAATCATCGATTACGTACAAACTGAAAAAACTCGCTCAAGATACAGGTGATACGATTCAATGCATTTTTTCTGCGGCTCTAAGTGATCAAAAACAAGACCCGAACATGCTTGAAACACTCGAGTCTTTAGAAGAAAGAGTTTTTAAAATTGAAGTGCTCATTAATTATCAGCGAGACGAAGCAAAATATCACCCGCTTACTGCAGCTGAAAACAATGAACTGAAAGCAGTGAACAAAAAGCTCACACAATTGAAGTTGATTAATTACCATATTGAGAATGTGTATTATATGACGTCAAAAACATTGGACTTAACTGAACAAGAGAAAGACATGTTATTTATTCATGTTGAGAATATCTCCCACTCGCTACAAGTTGCAGAAGATTTTAGTCTTGAAGAGCACCGAGAACAGCTGAAAAAGCTCGTTGATTTGTTTTGGCGAAATCAAAGTGAAATTATTGAAGAGAAACCGAGGTCTACAGCATTTCCATCGCACTTTATTCTACTTTACGAACTGTTATCGATTTATCAATTAGTCGAAACTTACTTTACGATTAAGCCCGAAGACTTTCAGAAAAAAGAAAAGCCTAAATTGAAACAAGCGATGAAAAGGAAATAAGGAGAGAACGATTAGATTAGTGGCGGTTTATTCAACGGTAGTGAGCTAAAACTGTGCGCTCCCCTCAATTAGAGGAGTTCTATTCGACGGTAGCGAAGAAAAATTATGCTCTACCCTCGATTAGAAGACCTCTATTCTACGGTAGCGAGGGAAAGTTGTACCCTACCCTCGATTAGAAGCCTCCTATTCTACGGTAGCGAGGAAAAATTATGCCCTACCCTCGATTAGAAGCCTCCTATTCTACGGTAGTGAGGAAAAATTATGCCCTACCCTCGATTAGAAGCCTCCTATTCTACGGTAGTGAGGAAAAATTGGGCACTACCCTCGATTAGAAGGGAGAACTCAAAAACCGCCCCATCTCGGAGCGGTTTTTGATTTACCTATTAATTTTTAAATTGCTCTGCTTCTGTCGATCCTGCAAGTGCTGTCGTTGATGAAGTTCCACCTGAAATCACTTGGGAAACTTCGTCGAAATAGCCTGTTCCTACTTCACGTTGGTGACGTGTTGCGGAGTAGCCGAACTCTTCGCTGGCAAATTCAGCCTGCTGCAATTCAGAATAAGCTTTCATTCCTTCGTCTTTATACTTACGAGCCAATTCAAACATGCTATGGTTTAACGCATGGAAACCAGCTAATGTGACGAATTGGAATTTGTAACCCATTTTCCCGAGTTCTTTTTGGAAATTTGCGATCTCTTCATCTGATAATTTTTTCTTCCAATTAAATGAAGGTGAACAGTTGTAAGCCAATAATTTATTTGGATATTTCTCATGAATAGCATCTGCGAAACGTTGTGCTTCCTCAAGATTTGGTTCAGACGTTTCGCACCAAATTAGATCGGCGTACGGTGCATAAGCCAACCCACGGGCAATCGCTTGATCCAAGCCAGATTTCGTGCGGTAAAAGCCTTCAACTGTGCGCTCACCTGTTAAGAACTCAGCATCGTACGGATCGACGTCACTTGTAATTAAGTCTGCTGCATTCGCATCCGTTCGTGCAATGATGATCGTTGGGGTTCCTAACACATCTGCTGCCAAACGAGCAGAAACTAAATTTTTCACCGCTTGTTGTGTCGGTAATAAAACTTTTCCACCTAAATGACCACATTTTTTTTCAGAAGAAAGTTGGTCTTCAAAGTGAACGGCAGATGCTCCTGCTTCAATCATCGCTTTCGTCAATTCGAACACATTTAATTGACCACCGAAGCCTGCTTCTGCATCGGCTACAATTGGCGCAAACCAATCAATAGAGTCGTCGCCTTCTGAATAATGAATTTGGTCCGCCCGTTGCAATGCTTGGTTAATTCGCTTCACGACATTCGGTACACTATTGACCGGATATAAACTTTGATCCGGATACATTTGACCGGCCATATTGGCATCTGCTGCTACTTGCCAACCACTTAAATAAATAGCTTTCAATCCTGCTTTCACTTGCTGAACCGCTTGGTTACCTGTTAACGCCCCAAGTGCATTCACGTAGTCTTCTTCATTGATTAACTTCCAAAGTTTTTCAGATCCTCTTTTCGCTAACGTTTGCTCAATTTGTAAACTACCTTTTAAACGGTCGACTTCTTCAGCCGAGTATGGCCGATCAACCCCTACCCAGCGGATATTTTCTGCCCAATCTTTTTTCATCTGTTCTACTCTGTTATTCATCTATTATTCCCCTTCCTGTAATACGTGATAAGCTGGTAATGTTAAAAATGATTCGAACGTTTCTTGTTGAATAAGTTCTAAGAAAAGTTTGGTCGCGTCTGGATGGTTTTCCTTTATTTCTTCATCCAATAAGTCATTCACCAATTCAATAGTCACTTTTTCTCCCGTTTCAAGCTTACCTTCAGGATGCTTGATCCATTGCCAAACTTGAGCACGTGAAATTTCCGCTGTTGCAGCATCTTCCATTAAATTATTTAATGGAACCGCACCGCGACCCGCCAACCATGCGGAGATATACTGAATCCCGATTTCAATATTCGTACGAAGACCCTCTTCTGTAATCGGTCCTTCTGGAACTTCAAGTAATTGTTCTTCTGTCACATTCAACTCATCCAACTGACGATCAATTTGATTTTTGGTCGGCATGTGTTCATCGAAAACTTCTTTCACGAGTTCAACCATCGCCGGATGAGCAACCCAAGTACCGTCATGACCATCTTTTACTTCACGTAACTTATCATTCCGAACTTTATCATAGGCCTCTTTGTTTTTGGCTTCGTCATTTTTGACCGGTATTTGCGCTGCCATTCCACCGATAGCCGGCGCGTTTCGTTTGTGACAAGTTTGGATTGTCAATAATGAATACGCTCTCATAAAAGGGACTTCCATTGTCACTAGTTTGCGATCGGGAAATAGGACGTGTTCGTGGTTTTGAAACTTTTTGATATAGCTAAAAATATAATCCCAACGTCCACAGTTTAACCCGGCTGAATGCTCCTTCAATTCATATAAGATTTCATCCATTTCAAACGCTGCTGAAATTGTTTCAATGAGTACTGTCGCTTTAATTGTTCCTTGAGGTAAGCCAAGCTCTTTTTGTGCGAAAACAAAAACTTCATTCCACAACCTTGCTTCTTGGTGGTTTTCCAGTTTAGGCAAATAAAAATATGGGCCTGAACTTTGTTCAACCAATTTCTTTGCATTGTGGTAAAAATACAAACCGAAATCAACAAGACTCCCTGACATCGCTTCATTTTCTACTGTTAGATGACTCTCTTCTAGATGCCAACCACGCGGGCGAACCATAAGAACTGCCGGATTTTCATTCAATTGATAAGACTTTCCGTTATCAGCCGTAAAATCAATCTCTCGTCGAACAGCATCCTTGAGATTTTTTTGTCCGTTTATCATGTTACTCCATGTTGGACTGGAAGAATCTTCGAAATCCGCCATGAATGTTTTGGCACCTGAATTCAGTGCGTTAATAATCATTTTTCGGTCAACTGGTCCTGTAATTTCTACTCGGCGATCTAAGAGATCTACTGGTAAATCAGCAATCGTCCAATCACTTTCACGAATATTTTTTGTTTCCTCCAAAAAGTGTAACGTCGCTCCTTGATTTAAATCCTCTTGCGCCTTTACACGCTGTTCCAAAAGCGATTTTCGTTTTCCATTAAAATTTCTGTGTAGCTTGTGAAGAAAATCAACTGCACCTTCTGTTAGAATCTCTTTCTCCACTTGTTTCACTTGCTCATATGATTTCGATAAATCAGTCGTAGACATCCTTTGCACCCCTATTGTTATACTACATAATTATTTTATTTATTTTGTACTAACACAGTGTGAGCAAAAAAAATTACTCAGCTCGTTTCGATAAACAGTGTTCACATACAAGATGCTGACAGTTATGCTCAATAACTTTTCCGCATTCACAGCAAGAAGTCTGTTTCACTATGAACCCTCCTTCTATAGTACAACCATTATTATTTACTTCTGTTATAAAACAGTATATGTGCTTCAAATTAAAAAATCAACCCTTATTCACAAAATTTTTTAATTATTTTTACAATCCTATCGATCAACTGTTTTGAATCAATAAAAAACGGTTGCTGATGTATGAAACACCAGCAACCGTTCTTGCACGTAGCATATATTTAGCTTTCTTTTGCTTTCTTCCTTGCATAAACAATACTTGAGGCTAATCCTCCCCAAATAATAAGCATTCCTAAGATCATCATCACTACGGCTCCGGCTGACATTAGTTCGCCACCTCCTCATCTTCGTCATCAGCTGCTTGATTCACTTGTTGAGCTGGCCATTTCTTTGTTGCGAACAATGCACCAACCATCATGGCTCCAATTGCGACTACCCAACCGAAGTTGAACAGGAAGTCTAACGGATAACCTTCATATGCAGCTGAGATTTCTGATTTGATGTTTTGTAGCATCATATATCCTAAAACAACTGGCGTGATTACACCAAGAGAAACTCTCCACCAAGCACCCAAGGAAATGTCTGATACTGAGTTTGCGTGAGATTGAAGATCTTTCAATCCTTTTGCAAACCATGCGACAGCAACAACCTCAAACAGACCGGCTAATGCTACACCGTAGTTATTAATAAAGTGGTCAACGGTATCAAGCAATACAAGTCCGCCTTGCGTTGCATAAGCAATAGAGATTAATGCAGCAAGACCTCCACCAAACATAACAGATTTCGTACGAGAAATATTAAATTTCTCAGAAACTGCTGCAATATACGTTTCTGAAATTGAAATTAATGATGATAGACCTGCCAAGACGAGTGAAGCGAAGAATAAGAAACCGAACACGCCTGGTAAGAATGGCATTTGGTTGATGATCTCAGGGAACACGGCAAACGCCAACATAATTCCGCCTTGAACGAATCCTTCATCTGTAACGTTTTGGCCTGTCGCCATAGCCATAAATCCAAGTGCCGCAAAGACTCCTATTCCTGCAAGCAATTCAAAAGAAGAGTTTGCAAAACCGGTAATAAATGCGTTGTTTGTAATGTCTGATTTTCTTCCCAAATAAGAAGAATACGTAATCATAATCGCAAAACCGATCGATAAACTAAAGAAAATTTGTCCATAGGCCGCGACCCAAACTTGGCCACTCATGATTTGATTCCAATTCGGTTGGAAGAAGGCATTCAATCCATCCAATGCCCCATCTAATGTGACCGCACGAATAACGATCAATAAGAACAAGACGGCCAATGCCGGAATGAAGATTTTGTTTGCAACCTCGATTCCTCTTTTAACACCGCGAACCAAGACACCTAGAACGACTACCCAGATAAAGATTAGTGGAATGAATACAGACGGAACGATGCTTCCGAATTTGCCGGGGTCCGTCATTTCCAAGAAGTTACCGGTTAAGAAGCCACCTGTATCGTCTCCCCACTGTTGTCCAAATGAAAAGTACGCGTACATGACTGCCCATGCAATAATGACCGCGTAGTACGTTGAAATGACAAAGGAAATTAATACTTGCCACCAACCAATCCATTCGAAACCTTTACTGATGCCACCTAAGGACCGTGGCGCTGATCCCCGGTACTTATGTCCGATTGTATATTCCATGATGAGAAGCGGTATACCAGCAGTTAATAAAGCAAATAAGTACGGAATAAAAAATGCTCCTCCACCATTTTCATACGCGACTGCGGGGAAGCGCCAAATATTACCTAAACCAATCGCCGATCCCATCGCCGCAAGAAGGAATCCCAGCCTAGTTCCCCACTGTGAACGTTCGTTCATGTTTCTCTCCCCTTTCGATATTTATATTAAAATTCTATGTAGCATGCGAGCACATAATGTTTAAAAGTTCAGAATACTCGCAACTACTTATTTGCTTATTATAATAGGATATTTAATTATTGTCAAAGTATTTTGATTAAAAGAAATATTTAAATAGATAGGTAATAATTCCCTAGTTTTACCACATAAATAAAACCGCTTTGATTACGAAATTATCCGTAATCAAAGCGGTTTTGTTCTTTTTTATGCTGTGTCTTTTTTCATCAATAGTTGTTTTGCCAAATAGGCCAATAGAACTAAAGTAGCAAGCGTAACGATTAGTGACAGTAGCAAAGAATCCGTCCATGCAAATAATAGGTACCCAACACTTGAAGCTAGTGCAGCTAATATTGCATATGGAATTTGTGTTAAAACGTGGTCGATATGGTTAGCTCCTGCACCGGTTGATGAAAGGACGGATGTATCCGAAATCGGTGAACAGTGATCACCAAAAACTGAACCAGCGAGTACTGCGGCCAATGCCGGTATGAATAAACTCGGATCAAGCGTCACTGCCATTGAACCAGCAATCGGAAGCATGATCCCAAATGTTCCCCATGAAGTTCCTGTTGAAAAAGCCATGAATCCACTAACGATAAAGAGTAAAAATGGCAAGTAAGCAACATTGATATTCGATCTTTCCACTAATCCTGACAAGTAAGCATCTGTCCCAATAGCGCCGATGATGGAAACGATCATCCAAGCTAAAACTAATATATAAATTGCTGGCAACATTGCTTTTATGCCTTCAATGCTGACACGACCGAAACTCGTTTTTTCACCGTTTTGTGTGAAATAAAAAATAATCGATACGAGCAATGCGACAAATCCACCGACGACTAACGATAGGTTAACGTCTGTATCAGCAAAAATAGAAATCAAATTGGTTTCACCACTTGCTTGAATACCTGTATAAATCATCATCGATAATGTCACAACAATCAATACGACGATTGGAATCATTAAATGACTGACTTTCCCTAACGTATTTTCGTAAATCTCTGATTGTAAATCCCCTGGTATATCATCGTTATCCGGATCAACTAATTGACCCGTTTCTTTAGCACGATCTTCATGCTTTTTCATCGGTCCGATGTCTAAGTTCAACCAAGCAACTAAAAATACGAGTAAAATCGCAGAAATTGCATAAAAGTTATACGGTACCATTTGAATAAACGAATTAAATGCCTGGTAATTCGTCAACTCATTCGTAGAAATAATGGTTGCGATAATCCCAATGATATAAGCACCCCAACTTGAAATTGGAGATAGAACTGTTACCGGTGCTGATGTTGAATCAATTAAGTAAGCGAGTTTCGCACGGGATACACGATGGCGATCGGTAACTGGACGAGAGACTTGACCAATCGTCAAGCTGTTGAAATAGTCATCAATGAATATTCCCATTCCTAACAAACCCGTCATGTACTGTGAACCTTCGCGTGTGCGAATTTTGTGAATCGCCCAATCTCCAAAAGCTTTTGCTCCGCCAGATGCTGTTAAGAAAGCAATTAACATACCTAAAAATAATAAAAAGATAATTAGCTGGATACTCCATAAATCCCAAGAACCTTCTGCATAAAATAACTCTTGAAACGTGAACCAAATACGTTTGATTGTTTCTAAAACATCAAAACTCTCGATCATTAACGCCCCGACGATAATTCCTGCGCCAAGCGAAAGCAATACTTTTCGCGTAAGCAGCACGAGGATAATCATTAAAATCGGCGGTATTAATGAAAATATTGTTCCCTCCATTAACCCCACTCCTTTTTGTGTAATGTGATTCATTCTTTACTAACTATTTCTTGGACTTACTACTAGCTTATTTTCTTCTGACGGAAAATATTTTGGGATTTTGATTTTTAACAAATAAAAAAAGTAATGATAGAGAAATCTACCATTACTTTTGGTCCATTTCCCCGATCTGTAGCTCCCCGTTATTTCGGTACGAGAGAATGCACTTTCTTCAAGTACATTCCAGCATGAATGCCGTGACTGCAATCATACTTCGGCAATTAACCCTTTCATTTATGGTCTTTGGTGTCACCCTCGCATAAATTACTATTGTTAATTGCGCCTCTACCCCATCAGTGGTGGTGTATTATCTATTTAATTTTCATTTTTACTCGTATCGTTAATATAGCATACTTCTATTGCCCTGTAAATTCTTCGGGAGGTACAGCTAGATCAATGTCTGATGAAGAGTCACTTCCTGAACTATAAAAGTTCGGAACTTTTCCTGGAATGACTCCTACATATACGGGTATGTCCGTCTCAACGACTGTTGTTTTGGTTGAAAAAGGGATAACGATTTGCACGTTTGCTTGAATGTGAATCGATAATTCAATCATCGCATTATTAATCCCGTATTCTGTTATTTTACGTCGAAAATCGGATTGAACATCACCGACTACACTGAAATGGACAGGTACTTGGGGACCGAGATTAGCTAACAACGTGTTTCCTGTTGCTTGCCCAATCGGAATTCGTACAATCGCTCGATGTTCTTCAACGGTATCCTCTTGAATGACGACATCATCATCAATATCAAAATCTAGCGAGTCCTCTGGCGTAATTTCGCCACGCTCAATTCGCTTCAAAAAGTTTTGCACACGAAACGTCGTATTTCGAAGAACTCGGTTTACAACAACCGCATTCCAACCAACTGACACGATTTCACCATCGTTGTCTGTTTCAATTTGAACCAAATCTTCAACTTGCAGGTCATCAACAATTCGCTTACTGACTGCTTCGTTTATAGCCTCTCGGGCAAATTGACTTGTTTTTCTTTCCGCGATATCAATTAACGTCGGTTCAATCCCTTTATCAATCACCCAGACAGACAGAATAAGCGAGCAAACAAATACAACAAAAGTCATCATTAATATTTGGCCTAAACTTTTTGGCTTTCGTTTCTTCCAAACTAGCTTACTCGGTCGTCTGCGCACACGAAAACCCCCTTACATTGAAGTTTATGCATCAAGGTAAGAGGACATGACTTTATAGGCTTTGAACTAGTGCTGAGTGTGCTGACTGTTGATAAACGCTTCCTGACTGTCGATAAATGCTTGCTAACTGTTGATACCGACGCGGTGACTGTCGATAAACACATACTTTTCGAAAACTTCTCGTAAAATAGAAAAGACTCGCCTCTAGGCGAGTCTTTATTCATCAATAGAACTTACGTTGCAGCGAGTGATCATAAGATCAAGGCTTGTTGCTAGATTGATTTCATACACTTGGCTTTTATGTAGCTTACTTTCTTCATTTTCCAAGACACGTACTTTCGGCCGGTCTGGTAAATGTTTATTTTGTTCGCATATAACACCTTTTGCTCCATTACTTAATTCAACTTCTGCACCATTAGGATAAATGGAGATCGTTCGTCGAAATAAATCAACATATTCTGGCTGGAACAGTTCGCCGCTTCCAGAGTACAAAATTTCCAAGCCTTCGTGTGGTAACATGCCTCGCCGATATACTCTATTCGTTGTAACGGCGTCGAATACGTCAGCCACTGCAAGGATTTGGGCATACGGATGAATATTCGGACCGACAAGTCCATATGGATATCCACTTCCGTTTAGTCGCTCATGGTGCTGTACAACGCAGTATCTCACTTCGTTTGGAAGGAAATGTGCCTGCTTCAGCAAGTCATAGCCATAAACGGTATGTTCTTTGATAATCGAGAATTCTAAGTCTGTTAGTTTTCCCGGTTTATGTAAAATTGCTTTAGGTACTTGTGTTTTACCTAAATCATGTAACAATGCGCCAATGCCGATTTGCTCAACTTTATGCTTTGGATAGTTAAGCTCGTTTGCAAGAGCGAGTGAATATACGGTTACATTTAATGAGTGCATGTACACATAGTCATCGTATAAAAACAAGTCTGACATGATCGATAAAATTTCATCGTTGTCTTGGATAATCTTATTGATTTCCTCAACTTTTTTCTGCACTTCATTCAATGACTTTTCCAAGACGTATTGGTGTTGTTTTAAGTTCGTCGATTGTGCGTTAAATGCACGAAAAGACTCCCGGATATGATGAATCGTTTCAAATCTAACTTGATCATCCAACAGATTTTGAGGATAAATGTCTTCTGTCAGTTCGTCTTGAACATAAACATACTTAAATTGAAAATCCGCCAGCCGTTGGATGATCCGATTTGTAAACTTAACGCCTTTTTGCAGAAGCACTCTACCATATGAATCAGTAATTGGCTTTGCGAGTATATCTCCTTCATTGAGGTCTTGGACTTTTGCTGTTTTCATAAATTATCCCCATCACTATTTTTCAACTAATTTCATCATATATTATAATGAAATCGCTGACAACCTCATTTTGTCAGCGCTAGTAATGCGTGTTTACCGATAATACCTTCATACCAGCCAAATTTTTCTACAGCATAATTCGTTACCTTCTGTAGTGGTGCATATAAAAGTTCGTCACGATTTCTTACACCGACTGCACGGCCAGCTACAATGTTTCGGTCTGCTAGCTTATCGTTTAACAAATCGACATCTAAAGCGCCGCACATAATGTAGCCAAAATCATTATAAATTACTAATAGATTTGTTTTCGGTAATTCGACATGAACAAAAGTGAACGCTTGATCCTCAATCCAAATCGGTTCTGTGTGAATCATATATACCAGCCTCCTCTTTCTTACCCTATGAAAAGAGGAAAAAGAAGTGCCTGTCTCAATTTGCATGAGGCAAGCACTTTAAAAAAATTTAATTCATCTATAGTTTCGTCACGCTTTTTTCCAAAACATCACGAATGAATTCAGGCATAAAATAATGTTTTTCTTTAACAGATGCAATGGTCGGCACTAACGATGGAAATGAGAATGTATCGGCTGTTGCAACTTGATACGCTCGGTTCGGCTCAACTTCTTCTTCATCCAACCAAATTTTTTCAACAAAATCTGTTTTCGGATGGAATTGCGCTGTTATATTGGAATAAATCATTTTTCCGATTCGTTTTCCCCTGAAACCTAGCCCCTTCAGTTCAAACTCGATAAATTCCTTTCCTTCAAACATCCTTACAGTTTCCAACAGTTCTTTTCCGGTCATTTCCATTACACAAGGATTCATCGGATGAGGGCAGCTACTATGAATATCCTTCCTCGTTACCTCTCCTGCAGAAAATCCGTGCAATAAAACGCCGGCATTTAACATGGCACAATCAGCTTTTGTCCACGTTTGCAATTCTTCAACGAAATTGTTCATCAGTTCGGTTTCTGCATACCAGTTCGCTGGGTAATTTTCATCTAAAACGGCAACTGTTTTGCCCAAAACTTCCTCGGATTCCTGTTGGATATTTTTGATCAACGTATTCGTTTCTTCATCTACTTCATTTCCAGTTTCAATTGCTGCACTTTCACTATGAATGACTTGCTTTTTTTTATGATCGTACACTAACTGTACTTTTCCGAAATAAAACCCGTGCTTACCGACTGCATTTAACAGTGTTCCATAATGAGCTTGTCCTTGATGAAACAAATGATGCGTATGGCCACCTATAATAACATCAATCGGAAACTTTTCAGCAATTAACTCATCCTGATAAACACCTAAATGCGATAACAACACAATGACATCACATTGACTTTCCAATTCAGGAATATACTGCTCTAAAACTTCGAGTGGCTCATACGTCGTCCAGTTTAGTTGCTCGTAAAATAACTGGAATGGAGCTGTTAAGCCGATGACTCCAATTTTAGTTCCTTGATCTGTTTCAACAACGACATAAGGTTTTAACCATTTCGGTTTATCTTTGTGAACCGGGGATATATTTGCACAGGTCACAGAGAAATTTGCTTCATCATACAAGTGGTATAGTTGCTCTTTGGGTAACGTAATGCCTTCATTGTTACCGAGCGTCACTACATGATAATCCGCTTCATTCAACAAGCGGATATTCGCTTCCCCGAGCGTTGCTTCCGTATAAAAATGCGAGCGATCCAGGTGATCTCCGTTATCCAAGAGGAGATGAAACTCATCTGCATGCTTGTTCATTTCCCGCTTCATTGAATGAATGATCTTTGGCCAATTTTCAAAATGGCTATGTAAGTCACTTGTAAAATACAAATGAATATTTTCTCTCATAAAGCTACTCCTTCTATCCAGCTATATAATTAATCGTATGCCTACAATGGTCATAATAATCCGTAAAATCCATTCAATTGTTTCGCTTCTTAAGTGCTGATTGACTCGCGCGCCTAATACTCCCCCGAGATACGATCCAGGAATGGCTGCGAGTGCGTATGTCCATATAATATGACCAGAAACGATATGAGCTGTTGATGATAGTAAACTCGAAAAGAAAATCATAAACATGGAAGTTGGTGCTGCAATGTGCGCCGGCATGCCAAATAGCAAAATCATTGCTGGAACCATCAATGACCCGCCACCGATGCCAAATAAGCCAGACAGCATTCCTACAGTAAAGCCGATCAAGACACCTACTATCACGGAAAATGAGTATTTCACCTCATAACCCGCGATTAAAAACTTCCGATGAATATGTGTCTTTTTCTCATGATTTTCATCATACTGGCGTTGAGGTAAATACTTTTTAATGAAAAAAAGCCCAACGATGACTAACATTAAAAAGCCTAATAACAATTCAAACAAACCGGATTGAATATATTGATTTAAGTAAACACCGAGCAAGGCACCAGGTAAATTGCCTGCCAAAAACAGTGAACCACTGACGATATCCACTCGTTTTCGCCTCATAAAGGCCAGTGCTGAAGATAACCCTGTAAAAACCATGACGACAAGAGAGATCCCTACGATGTTTTGGGGAGTCGCCCAAGAAAATTCGCTGCTCACTTGTGCCAAGAAAAGCATGGTGGGAACGAAAATCACACCACCGCCTAATCCGGCTATACTTCCGATGAATGCAGTGGTGACCCCTATCATAAACATAATCAAAAAAACCATCGAGCGAATTTCCCTTCTTAAATGCTAAACGCTTTGTTGGCATTCATTCTGTCGTTAATTTTGCATCTTCTTTAATTATATCGTTAATCAGGAGCGTTTCATAGTGTAGTAACTAGAGGAGATCTATACTGTTCATATACATTTCTTCCAAGCCTTCAATCTCTAGCCAGCATCAGTCAAGTAGTTAAAGACCGTACCCACGTATCTGATGATCATCATGAACTCTTACACATCAATCATTTTTAAGTCAGCATATTAACTTCAGAAAATGAACAACAATTATATAGAGTCCCCTCTCATTTTCTGTACGGGATGAGAGGGGACTGGCAGCCATATTTATATTTTATTTTTATTGTTGACCTTCTTCTGCACCTAAAATTGCAACAGGGTTAAATACTTCATATTTCACTTGCTCTTTAGGTACATTCCAACGATTCAATTGACCAACCATCGCTTCTAAGAATGGCATTGGCCCACAGAGGTAAAAGTCAGCATCATTCGTTGGTAAGATTGACTCTAACCAATCTAGATCAATATGACCTTCTTTATTATATCGCTTCTCTCTTTGGTCTTCGTCAGTCGGAGAGTCATAACAAACATAATAATCAACTTGCTCATTATTTTGTGCAAGGTTTGTCAATTGTTCTTTAAATGGTTGTATATTTCCATTGCGGCTTGAATGGATGAAAATAATTTTTCGATTTTTATCTTTTTCGGTATACGTATTTAACATGCTCATCATCGGTGTAATTCCGACTCCACCACTAATTAATACAAGCGGCTTGTCTAGTGGCTCGGCAACAAAGTCACCTGCTGGTTCATGTATCAAGTGATAAAAGGCCACTTATAAATGTAGATTTCCCTTTGCTTTGTTCAATAAACGAGGGAAAAATGTCTAATTCAGCGTGAACGTTCGAAAAGATGACCTTATGCTTGATTAGACAAATCCAATAAGAATTAGTACGCAGTTTTTTCAACAAAAATTATCGAATAAATTTTTAACATGTGTGATGAATAGGTACCCTGTTTATAAACGATTGTTAGAATAACTCTCTTGCCAATAAACGGTACACTTGCAATCGTTTCTCTTGTGAATGTTGAATACTACAAATCATCGCTTCATCAAATCCATATTGTTCTTGCTCAACTTGTAATTTCTCAGCAACTTCCTTCGCGGAACCGACAATGTGCAGTTTTCTGCTCTCTTCTATTTTCATTAGGTCCATTTCAGACAAGGGATAATCCTTTGCTTCTTCTGGTGTTAACAGTTGCCCCATTTTTCCTTGCATCAACCACAGTCGAGCGATGTCTTGTGGCTTTGCTTCAAACTCTGCTTCTTCTTTTGTTTCCGCTGCTGTCACTAAGTACGCAACATTAATTTCTGGTTTTTCCATAAAAGGCGATGGAATGAAGTTATCTCGATACATATTTAAAATTTCATTCGATAACTGCCCATTGAAAAATTGTGCGAATGAATACCCTACTCCTCTTCTTGCTGTTTCAAGCGCACTGTTCCCACTTGAACCGAGCATCCATGCTTCAGGTAATGTAACACCTCGAGGACTAGCAATCATCGCATATAACTTGTCCTCAGTCAGCTCGTCATTGATGAGCTGTAACGTATGGTCGAATTTTTCATACATATTATCTACTCTTGGTTGACGTCCTTCAGCTAATGCATACATCGACTGTGGATCTCCTCCAGGCGCACGTCCAACACCAAAGTCAATTCGACCTGGCGAAAATGCGCTTAATGTTTTGAACACTTCAGCCATTTTTAAAGGAGAGTAATGCATCATCATGACGCCACCTGTACCAATACGAATCTGTTTCGTTTTTGCAGCTAAACGTGCGGCAGTCACTTCTGGAGCAGAACTTGCAAATGCTCTCGTCCCATGATGCTCTGCCATCCACATCCGTGTATATCCTAAATCATCTGCTAATATAGCTAATTCTTCCGCTTTTTCAAGTGCACCGACAGCGGTATTTCCGCTCGTAATTGGCGCTTGATCTAATACGCTTAATTTCATTGATATACATCCTTTCACGCACTTTAATCATTGTCATGCAAATCTTATTCTATCACCCGTTCGTTCGCATAGAGAATAATCTGCTTAGCTAGAGCAATTGACTTGGGGTAAGAATGACTGACATGATATGATGTTTCCACATATTAGATGAGGTGATACAACGATGCAACAGACAGTTATATTAAATGATGATTTAAAATTAGAACCAACCAATCTTTCTACAGATGAAGTAATCGATCCAAAAATAGGGATAGAGCGCAAGACTTTAAGCATTGATTTCAAAGTGACGAGTGAAGACTATCATCGCGTGGCTACCTTTTTATATAAGAACGATTTCGACGTAAACGTTCCATCATTAAATTTACGATTCCAAGCATATATCCAAAAATACACGACTTCAGTTACGAATTTATATAAAGAAAACCAAATTGGTGATTATTCGTTAACGTTGATTGAAAAAATGGATTAAGCTCTAACTTTTCGTGCTCTAAAACTTAAAAACAACATGTACATAGCTTCAATGTGGATGCGCTTTGCCTTCAGTGTTATTGCGCGTTCCTTCAGTGTTTATTATCAATGCTTCAGTGTTACTGCGCGTTTCTTCAGTGTTAATTCTCGACGCATCAGTGTTATTGCACGCTCCTTCAGTGTTGATTCTCAATGCTTCAACATTATTTCGCGTTCCTTCAACATTAATTCTCGATGCTTCAACATTAATTCTCGACGCTTCAACATTATTTCGCGTTCCTTCAACATTAATTCTCAACGCTTCAACATTATTTCGCGTTCCTTCAACATTAATTCTCAATGCTTCAACATAAGCTTTTTAGCTCACATAAAAAAGACACTGAACTCGTCCAGTGCCTACTCAATCGTTATATAAAAACTAAGTATTTTTGGGTTGAAGAAATTAAATAATCCCCATCACAACAATTTGTGATGGGGATTGATTAAAACTTAACCAATAGATCCTTCCATTTCGAAGGAGATCAAGCGGTTCATTTCAACTGCATATTCCATTGGCAATTCTTTTGTGAATGGCTCAATGAAGCCCATGACGATCATTTCTGTCGCCTCTTCTTCACTCAAACCACGGCTCATCAAGTAGAAGAGTTGTTCTTCTGATACTTTAGAAACTTTCGCCTCGTGTTCCAAGGAAATGTTTTCATTCAACACTTCGTTATAAGGAATCGTATCCGATGTGGATTCATTATCCATAATCAACGTGTCACACTCGATGTTGGAGCGTGCGTTGTCAGCTTTTTTACCGAAGTGAACCAATCCAAGATACGTTACTTTACCACCTTGTTTGGAAATGGATTTCGAAACGATGGTTGATGACGTATTTGGTGCCAAGTGATACATTTTCGCTCCAGCGTGTTGGTGCTGACCTTTACCAGCTAATGCGATGGAAAGGGTCATACCGCGTGCGCCTTCGCCTTTCAACAGAATGGATGGGTATTTCATCGTCAACTTAGAGCCTAAGTTACCGTCAATCCACTCCATTGTACCGTTTGCTTCTGCTGTTGCTCTCTTCGTAACCAAGTTATAAACGTTATTTGCCCAGTTCTGAACAGTTGTGTAACGGCAGTACGCATCTTTTTTAACAAAGATTTCAACAACCGCACTGTGTAGGGAACTTGACGTATAAACAGGTGCTGTACAACCTTCAACATAGTGTACAGATGCACCTTCATCCACGATGATCAACGTACGTTCGAACTGACCCATATTTTCAGAGTTGATACGGAAGTACGCTTGTAGTGGTGTTTCCACCTTCGTGTTTTTCGGTACATAGATGAATGATCCACCAGACCATACAGCAGAGTTCAATGCTGAGAATTTGTTATCAGAAGCTGGGATCAATTTACCGAAATACTCACGGAATAAGTCCTCGTTTTCACGTAGAGCAGAGTCCGTATCTTTAAAGATAACGCCCATTTCTTCCAATTCTTTTTCCATGTTGTGATAAACAACTTCGGATTCGTACTGCGCAGAAACACCCGCTAGATATTTCTGTTCAGCTTCTGGGATACCCAGACGATCGAATGTTTGTTTAATCTCCTCAGGTACTTCATCCCAAGAACGCTCAGAGCGCTCGGATGGTTTGACGTAATACGTGATTTCGTCAAAGTCTAATTCGCCTAAGTCGCCACCCCACTGCGGCATTGGCTTACTATGAAATATTTCATATGCTTTCAAACGATACTCAAGCATCCACTCAGGTTCTTCTTTACGGGCAGAAATTTCACGAACTACCTCTTCAGTCAGACCACGTTCGGTACGGAAAATCGATACGTCGCGGTCACTAAAACCATACTTGTAATCGCCTACTTCAGGTGCTTTCTTAGCCATACTTCACCCTCCTTATAATGATTAAACAGTGAACCAGGCATAACAGCCTGACTACTGTTCCTCATCGACGCCTTTCTCCATGGCTTTCCATGCGAGCGTCGCACATTTAATTCTGGCTGGGAATTTCGCTACCCCTTGCAGGGCCTGAACATCTCCCATGTCATCCAGATTAAATTCCTTTTCATCTATATCCTTGCCCAACATCATTTCAGAGAATATCTCTGACATTTTGAGGGCATCTTCTACTGGTTTACCTGTTACAGTCTGCGTCATCATAGAAGCAGATGCCATGCTGATGGAACATCCTTCGCCTTCAAACTTAGCGTCTTGAACGATTCCATCTTCTACTTTCATCTGTAAATCGATTCGATCACCGCACGTTGGGTTGTTCATTTCAACGGTAATCGAACCTTCATCTTCTATTGTACCGCGATTTCGCGGATTTTTGTAGTGGTCCATGATGACTTGTCGATAGAGTGTATCTAGATTGTTAAAAGACATCTCCGAAATACTCCTTCGCTTTTTTTAATCCTTCGACAAGATGATCTACATCTTTCTTATCATTATACAGGTAAAAGCTCGCTCTTGCAGTTGCAGCGACTTCAAGTTCACGCATTAATGGCTGTGCACAATGGTGACCCGCTCGAACTGCAATGCCGAGTGAATCAAGCGCTGTCGCCAAGTCATGTGGATGGACACCTGCCAAATTGAACGTAACAAGACCAGCTCGTTCCTGCGCATCAGGCCCGTAGATTGTCATTCCATCAATCTCATTCATTTTTTCCATTGCATATTGAACAACGTCATGTTCATGCTTTTCAATCTCATCTAAACCGACATCATTTAAAAAGTCGATGGCAGCGGCAAGCCCGACTGCACCTGCGATAATCGGTGTTCCACCTTCGAATTTCCAAGGTAACTCTTTCCAAGTTGATTCATAAAGGTGAACAAAATCAATCATTTCACCGCCGAACTCGACTGGTTCCATATTTTCTAACAGCGATTGCTTGCCGTATAGTACACCAATTCCTGTAGGACCGATCATTTTATGACCCGAAAAGGCATAAAAATCAACATCCAAATCTTGCACGTCTACCTTCATATGTGGAACACTTTGCGCACCGTCAACTGCGATGACAGCTCCATGCTCATGTGCAATTTTGGCCATTTCCTTAATTGGATTGATTGTACCTAAAACGTTAGAAACATGTGTAACAGCAACAATTTTCGTTCGGTCGGTAACCGCTTCACGCACATCATCCAATGAGATCGTTCCATCTTCGTAAAGTGGAAGATACTTCAGTTTAGCGCCTGTTTCTTTCGCTACTTGCTGCCATGGAATGATGTTACTATGATGCTCCATTTTCGTCAGAACGATCTCATCGCCTTCAGACAAATTCTGTCTGCCGTAACTAGACGCAACAAGATTGATTGCAGTTGTTGTTCCACGAACGAATACAACTTCTTTAATGGATGATGCATTGATGAACTCTCTCACCTTGTCGCGTGCACCTTCATAATCTTCGGTAGCACGCGAACCTAGTGTATGAACACCTCGGTGAACGTTCGAGTTATTGCGTTCGTAATAATCATTAATCGCATCGATAACTACTTGAGGCTTCTGGGAAGTCGCAGCGCTATCGAGATAGACTAATGGATGACCATTAACTTCCTGTTCCAGTATTGGAAACTGCTTGCGAACTTCTGCCATATTCATTAGTATACTTTCCCTTCAATAACTTCTTTCAGTTGTTTTTGAACGGTTTCGATTGGGATTTCACGAACAACTGGATCTAAAAATCCGTGAATGATTAGACGCTCTGCATCTTCTTTCGAAATACCACGACTCATCATGTAGTATAACTGCATTGGATCTACGCGGCCTACGGAAGCAGCGTGCCCTGCGGTTACGTCGTCTTCATCAATCAATAAGATTGGGTTGGCATCACCACGTGCACCTTCATCTAACATTAAAATACGGGATTCTTGTTCAGCGTTTGCACGTGTTGCACCATGCTCGATTTTACCAATTCCATCGAAGTAAGCTGTTGATTGATCCTTCATGACACCGTGCTGAAGGATGTAACCATCAGAATCTTTACCCCAGTTGACAATCTTCGCTGTGAAGTTCTGTCTTTGTTTTCCGCGACCGACTGAAACGGATTTCGCGTTACAAATTGAGTTATCACCTTTTAGGTGGGTTGTATTTTCAGAAATCGTATTTCCGTCGTTCATTTGACCAAGTGCCCACTCAATGTTTGCATCACGGTCAGCAACTCCACGACGGTTTACGTAAGTTGTTGTTCCTTCTGCAAAGTTGTCGACAGCACCGTAAGAAACTTTTGCGTTTTGGTGAGCAAATACTTCGCTGACCAAATTGGCAACAGATTCTTTATTGGCATTCGCTGAGTAATAATTTTCTAAATAAGTGACTTCACTATTTTCTTCAGCTACTAATAAAACGTGGTTAATCATACCCGCTTCATCATCTTCTTGCCAAAAAACAACTTGGATTGGTTCGTCAACGACTACGTTTTTCGGAACATAGACGAATACACCACTGTTCATGAGTGCTGCATGACGTGCAGTCATTTTGTTTTCATCCACCGCAACGCCATCTTGCATGAAATACTTTTGTACAAGTTCACTATGTTCATTCATTGCAGTGAAAATATCTTCGAAAATAACGCCTTTGTCTTTCAAGTCTTGAGAAAGATTCGCGTAAGCAACATCGTTATTTCGAACGATAATCAAATTTTTAGTGCTTCCTTCTTCACCTAATAGGACACGGATTTGTTCAGGAAGTGTATCAAAGTCCTGGATAGGTTCACCAGCTACATCATGCTTGAAATTCGTGAAGTTCCAGTCAATAATCCGTGTTTTATTTGCTTTCGCCATTGGAAGATCTTCCGACTGACGTAAAGCTTCTAAACGAATATTACGGAACCATTCAGGTTCGTTTCGTTTCTGAGAATACTCAGTAATATATTGTTCATCGTATGGTAGTTTTGTATCTACTGCCATTATTCACCCTCCAATCTTTATGATCACTTACTGGCCTACAGTTTCGTCTTCGATGCCAAGCTCCTCTTTAATCCACTCATAACCTTCTGCTTCTAGGCGCTGAGCTAGCTCTGGTCCACCAGACTTCACAACGCGACCTTGCATCATAACATGTACATGGTCTGGTGTGATGTAGTTAAGTAGACGTTGATAGTGAGTGATAATTAAGCAACCGAAGTTTTCACTACGCATTTTGTTAATTCCTTCAGAAACAACTTTCAATGCGTCAATGTCTAGACCGGAGTCAATCTCGTCTAAAATCGCGATTGCTGGTTCCAACATCATTAACTGAAGAATTTCATTCCGCTTTTTCTCTCCACCGGAAAATCCATCGTTTAAATAACGCTGAGCCATATCTTTATCTATATCTAAGAAGTCCAAATTCTCATCCATTGTTTTAATGAACTGCATTAATGGAATTTCGTTGCCTTCTTCACGCTTCGCATTGATTGAAGAACGTAGAAAATCAGAGTTTGTGACACCGCTGATTTCACTTGGATATTGCATAGCCAAAAATAGACCGGCTTTCGCACGCTCGTCTACTTCCATTTCAAGAACATCTTCTCCATCTAAATGAATAGACCCTTTTGTCACTTCATATTTCGGGTGACCCATAATGGCACTCGCTAGTGTTGATTTACCTGTACCGTTTGGTCCCATTACTGCGTGGAATTCTCCACCCTTTATCGTTAGGTTAACCCCTTTCAGGATTTCGTTCCCTTCAATTTCGACATGCAGATCTTTAATCTCTAAAGTTGATCCAGCCATATCAATACCTCCATTTTCTATGATATATATTGGTCATTCCCAATCTATTCTCATTCTTATTTTATAACATTTATAATTTATTATCAACCTTACGCCGAAGAATGACCTTATTCGGCACAACCTCTATTATAGTAAAGATGCGGGGAATATTAAACTGAAACGACGTAAGTTATTGATTTTTCGTAAAATGTTGATTCCTTGGCATTGAAATTGTGGAGTTTGACTTTCATATAGGATGGATTTTTCATAGTGAGAATGAAAGGCTGAATGATGAGAATCAGAATTTTGCTTATATCGGACTTTCCGACTCGGTTTTTCAACCGCGCGGGGGTTAGTGGCCTTCTATAAACAAGATTCTAATATTGATCGGCTTTCGGGCTTGATAGGCGTTCTCTTCTCGATACCCAAATGACTGCTTGTGTTTCGCGAAATGTCATCGAGAACATGTCTCGATACCCAAATGAGTGCTTGCGCTTCGTGAAATGTCGTCGAGAACGTGTATCGATACTCAAATGAGTGCTTGCGCTTCGTGAAATGTCATCGAGCGCGTGTCTCGATACTCAAATGTGTGCTCGTGCTTCGTGATATGTCATCGAGC
>NZ_VMHE01000023.1 GCF_007559425.1 Allobacillus salarius
CAGACCGAAAGCGAGGAGGGGAAATAACCCTCCACCGGATCACCCTACTTTTTTACACAAACTTATTGACGGTACCATAAAAAAAAAACGAATAGGTGTAGAAGAATAAAAAAGTTCAACTATACGAACGGGCGATTATATTGAATATGAATTCTAATAAAAGATTGTAATAATTCTAACAAGGAGGAGTTGCGATCTTGAAACTAAAGAAAGTATTACTTGATATTTTAGGCTATATTAGTTTTTCGGCTCCTTATCCAGATGTAGATACAAATGATATTAGTAATAATTTAAAAGTCCTGAAAAGAACCCAATGGTTCCAAGCATTAATGAAAGATGAAAAACATCGCGAACTTATTGTTCATAATAAAGATGTTCGTTACGAAATCGGCTATCTAAATACTGAAAGATTAAAAAGAAATGCCCATAAAGACCGTTACAAAAATAAGATACAAAAAATTTTAGAGAAAGAAAAAAGAAGTTTTCAGAAGGAACAATCAAGTAGCAGAATAGCTTTTCCTAACCAGCCATAGAAATAGACTAGTTCTAGAAAGCCAAACATCGAGCACATCATTCTTTGTTAATGGCACATAAAAGACGCACAGAGAACCTCTGTGCGTCTTTTGTTTGTTATCTTATTCAGAAAAAGCTTCAATAATCCGATTGACTCCATCTTCCACAGTAGAGTGTGGTGCTGCGATGTTCATCCGCATAAATTGCTCACCTTGTTTTCCGAATGTCGTGCCATCATTTAAACCAACTTTTGCTTCTTCAATCAAAATCTTCTTCAACTCATCGTGAGGTGTATCTGTTTCACGAAAATCAATCCAGACAAGATACGTCCCCTCAGATGAAACCGTACGAATTGGAAGACCACTCTCTTCGAACATATTTTTAACGAGATCACGGTTATTCTCTAACGTCTTATTTAGTTCTTCTAGCCACTCATCGCCAGTTTCATATACCGTCTGCATAGCTGTATAGGCAAATGTATTTAACATGCCGATGCCTTGCTTTTGAAGTTGTTTGTCGAGCTTTTCTTTTTGTTCTTCGTTAGGTGAAAGAATAAATGAACCTTGCAATCCAGCGATGTTAAACGTCTTGGAGGGAGCCATCAATGTAAAGGTCAATTCTTTCACCTTTTCATTTACTCGAATTGCAGGGAAGTGCTCAGACTTAGAGAAAACGATATCTGCATGAATCTCGTCAGAAAACAACAGCACATCATATTTCACACAAAGGTCTGTTACTTTCTTCATTTCCTCTTCCGTCCATACGCGACCGACAGGATTATGAGGACTACAAAGAAGGAGAGCTTTCGCGCCTGCTTTGAATAGTTCTTCAAGCTCAACGAAATTCATTTCATAACCATTGTCACCTAGTACGAGTGGGTTTTCGACAATTGTTCGATTATGCGTTTCAATTACTGAGAAAAACGGCGGATACACAGGCGGTTGAATAACAATTTGATCATTCTCTTCGGTGAAGACTTGAATCACTGCGTGTAGACCAGGGATGACACCCGGGCTAAAGCTTAGTAAATCTGTATCAATATTCGTTTGATGACGTCCTTGCACCCAGTTTTCGATACTATGTAATAACTCATCATTTTGAATTGTGTAGCCGTATGCGTTATGTTCAGCACGTTTAATCAACGCATCTTTCAACGTAGGCGGTGCGGCGAAATCCATGTCAGCCACCCACATCGGCAAAACATCACTCGTACCAAAGAATTTTTCTCGTGCATCCCATTTTGCTGAATTTGTGTTTTCACGATTGATTCCTTGTTCGAAGATTTCTTTCATCGTAACTCCCCCTTATTGATCTATACGTCTATCATAATTTAAAGCAAAAAAAATGGCAAAGCGGGGGAATCCACTTTGCCAAAGGGGGAATACGAGAAAGTATTACATTACTATGTATAACCATTTAAACAAAAAATAAACCACTTTTTATAAAAAAATTTAATTTTATTTTGAATTTTTATAAATACATCTGGAAATCACACCAAAAACGCAACTAGAACCAATCTGCCAACTTTTGATTCATTCGACAAAGTGTGATAAAATAACTAACTGTGTAAAAAGTTTAGAATTAGGAGTTGTATATGATGAGTAACATCCAAGAAGGACAAGTGATTGAAGGAAAAGTCACTGGAATCAAGCCATACGGCGCATTTGTTGAAATTGGCGACCAAACACAAGGTCTCGTGCATATTTCTGAGGTAACTCATGGTTTTGTAAAAGATATTAACGAGCATTTGTCTGTAGGCGACGAAGTAACTGTAAAAGTATTGAATGTTGATGAAGAAAACAATAAATATTCTTTATCAATCCGCGCGACGCAGGAAAAACCACAAGCGCAAACTCAGAAACGCCAAGCACCTGTTGCACAGTCAACAGAAGAAGATTCTGGCGGTTTCAACGTGTTGAAAGATAAGCTAGAAGATTGGATCGAACAATCAAAAGAGCGCGAGAAAACTTTCCGTCGCTAACATAAAAGTGTGTCTTTTGTAATTTTTTCATTTACAGAGGACACTTTTTTTGATTTCAGCAGGATTTTTAAACATAATAGAACCAGCAATACATTGGTGAACGTTAAGTTGAAAGGAGATTAGCATATGGAAAATTTTCAGTTTCATAATCCCGTACAATTAGTCTTTGGACGTGGTCAACTTGAAAAGCTACCGAAGTTAATTCCGGATGGTGTTGAGCGTGTGTTAGTTGTCTATGGTGGCGGCAGCATTAAACGGAACGGAATTTACTCAAATGTTATGAAAAAACTCGAGAACTATGAAGTTTTTGAGCTTGCAGGTGTTGAACCAAACCCACGAATTACAACGGTTAACCGTGGTGCTGATTTGTGTAAACAACATAATATTGACTTTATTTTAGCAGTTGGTGGCGGCAGTGTTATTGACTGTACAAAGTCAATTGCCGTCGGTGCCAAATATGACGGGGACGCTTGGGACTTAGTTACCCGAAAAGTACAAGCACCAGGTGGATTGCCGTTTGGAACTGTCTTGACTGCTGCTGCAACGGGTTCTGAGATGAACCGAGGCTCGGTTATTACAAATTGGGAAACGAACGAGAAATACGGGTGGGGTTCACAGTATACGTGGCCATTATTCTCGATTCTTGATCCCGTTCATACGTATTCAGTACCGAGAGAGCAGACCGTATACGGCATCGTCGATATGATGAGCCATATTTTAGAGGATTACTTCCATAAGCCAACGAACGCACCGGTACAAGACCGGATGGCAGAAGGTATTCTTCGGACGATCATTGAAACGGCACCGAAGTTACTTAAAAACTTGGAATCATATGAGTACCGTGAAACGATTATGTATGCAGGTACACTTGCGCTGAATGGCTTCCTCCAAATGGGCTATCGAGGCGATTGGGCGACACACAATATTGAACATGCCGTGTCAGCTGTATATGACATCCCTCACGCAGGAGGTCTAGCAATTCTCTTCCCGAACTGGATGGAGCATAACTTGCATGTTCATACAGAACGATTTAAGCAAATGGCCGTCCGTGTTCTCGGCGTCGATCCAACAGGTAAATCGGATGAGCAAGTCGGTCAAGAAGGAATAGACCGCCTACGTAAATTCTGGACAGCACTTGGAGCACCAACTCGACTTGCTGATTATGATATCGATGATTCACAATTAGACGTAATGGTCGAAAAAGCAATGGCAAACGGACCATTCGGTAACTTCAGAACACTTCATGAAGAAGATGTGCATGCGATTTTAAGTAAGTCATTATAAAATTTCGAAACCAGTCGTGACGCGTTCACGGCTGGTTTTTTGTGTGCTTAAAATGTTTTTACATAAAATTGGTGACATGATAACTTTTTAGCCGTATATAATAACAAACAAACTTAGAAAAGTTGGTGAACCAAAATGTATCCGATTCACTCTGGAATTGAAAATCAAGTGTATGATTATAAAGATTTATCTTATATCTTGTCCCGCTTAGGTTTTGAGAACGAGGACATTGAGTTTGAAAAAGGTTCGATTGATTACCCGTTACATCAACCACATGGAGGGCGAGCGTTTTTACGTATTCCGATTTACATTGAAATTGGTCATTTCAATGAACCAGCAGCAAAAGTCCGAATTGCTAAGCCGTATATTATGTCACAGTCGTTTGAAGAAGGATTGGCAGCGGAAGGACTTTCAGCAAACCTATCCTCTGCAGTAACTAAAACAGAAGCGGACGTCGCCTTAGATGCAGCATTAATGGAAGAAGCGGAACGAGTGATTGAACAAGTCGAAAAAGCATTACTGCAATAGATCAATCCATGTAAATTCCTTGGTCACCTGCTTGGATTTTTTCATTCGGATCTGGATTAATGATTCGTTCTTCTTCACGCACCAACCCAAGCAGGAGCTTACCTTCTTTTTGTAATTGATGGGTCAGTTCGAGAATCGTATGGCCTTCCCATTTTTTTGAGATGGACTGTAGATGCAACTTCTGTGTGGACAATACGGAAGCCAAATAATCAAATGTTTTTGCATGTCCCGATCCAAGCATTTCTTGGTAAATGAGTAAGCTCGTCGTTTCATTTGTACAAATGACTTCTGTTGCTCCAGCACGTTGAACATTATTTTTTTGTTGCTCAGTCAACACTTCTGTGAAAATAGGAATATCTGTGTGGATTCCACGAGCTGTAATTGTCAATAAAGTCGAACGATAATCAGCTTCTACTTCTTTCAATGATTGATCAGCCGTAATAATTATTTTTTCAGCTTCATCGATGTTCGCCTGCTGCCACGTTTCATCAACAGTAGGATCCCCTTTAATAAAATGAACGAATGTGAGCGGTAAAGGATTTGAGCGACATGTCCGGTCAACGAGCACAATAGCTGGCGGCTTCTGATTATTCTCTTTAAACAAATAAATGAGCCTCCGCGTTCGCTCATTCCATCCGACAATAATGATGTGCCCCTTCCCTTGATACGTAACCTTTCCTTGATGAAACTCCCGCTCTTTTTTCTGTGTTTCATTCGATACAGCAACCATATAGTAGGCCACCAACCCTCCACCTAATAAAATCATAATCATCGTCAACAATCTGCCGAGCATCGTCACTGGAGCATAATCTCCATAGCCAATCGTTGTACCCGTAATGAATGCCCACCAAATTCCCTCGAAAATCGTATTGAATTGCTCCGGTTCTACTAAAAAAATAACCGTTCCAAACAAAAGCAAAAAAGATAGAACCGTTATAACCAATCGAAACAACGTCGGTAACTGAAAATATGTCCGCAGCAATTGTTGAAACATAGTAAACCACCCTTGTATGTAGCGACTCACGGATATTTTAACCAGATTGCCTTGAAATTATTAAATGTATTGAACAGAGGAGTTTAACTGTTGATAGGGGAGTGCTAACTGTCGATAAGCGTGTTGTAACTGTTGAAAGGAGCGTTCTGACTGTCGATAAGTGCGTTGTAACAGTTGGTACAGGCGCTCTGACTGTCGATAAGCTCACTGTAACTGTTGATACTGACAATCTAACTGTCAATAAAATCGGCAAAATAAAAAACAGCCCACTGTAATGAGCTGCTTTTGAAACGAATTTTATTCTGCTTCTGAAACTACCGTACGTGCAGTTGGCACAGCTTTCAAGCGTTCAACCGGAATTTCTTTCCCGGTTTCTTCGCAAATACCGTATGTGCCTGCATCTATTTTCTCTAATGCATGATTGACTTCTTCAAGCTGCTGCTTATCACGGTGATAGAGTGTCATATCTTTTTCACGTTCAAAAAGCTCTGTCCCTTGATCGCCAGGATGTGTCTCGTCGAAGGAGTTCAGTTCTCCGACAGATCCTTCCATTAAATCTTCTTGATTTAAATAGTTATCGATTCGTTCCTCCAAATCGCGTTTTTCATGTTCAAGTTTATTTTTTAATTTTTTCAAAACTTGCTCGTCCATAAATTAAATCACTCCTGATTTGTTATTTTGCCACCACTCCAACTGTGCAACGTGATAAACAAATCAATTGATCGTTTTCGTCCTTGATTTCTATTTCCCATACCATCGTCGTTCGTCCTACATGTCTTGGTGTCGCATAAGCATAAATCGTTCCATCACGTTTGCTTTTGATGTGGTTGGCATTAATTTCAATTCCAAAGACATTATATTTTTCCGAATCGACATTGAGAAAACCACCGACGCTTGCGGCGGATTCAGCTAAAGCGACAGAGGCTCCTCCATGCAAGTAGCCCATTGGTTGATGAACAGTAGGTGTGACAGGCATGGATAAAACCACTTTCTCTTTTGTTCCTTCTAATACCTCAATTCCTAACGTTTCAAACAATGTACCATCTAAATTCATTTTCAGTAGCCCCTCTCAATTTTCCCTTTTTACAAGAACTTATTCGATTTAGAGTGTAAAAACATGAGCAAGCAAGAAAGATAATCCATATAACAAACCATAAAACGTATTCGTCTGTGCGGTATATTTCATCGCAGGCATCATTTGAAGAGGAGTGTCATTTTCTTTAAATGTTTTCACCGCATCAAATGCTTTTTTCGCACTGAGGAACACAATTAGACCCCAGATAGGCATCATGCCGATCGCCATAAAAATAACGGCACATAGATAAGCAAAAATGAAAAATCCTGCAAGAACACGAATTGCATTGTCTCGGCCGACTAAAATCGCAAGCGTCTTCCTGCCGTGCTCCTTGTCGCCTTCCAAGTCGCGAATATTATTGGCAAGCAAAATCGCGCCAATTAATACGGCGATCGGAATCGTCAATAACAGTAATTCGCCAGTGACATCTCCTGTTTGAATGAAAAAACTAATGCCAATAATGACTGTTCCCATAAAAAATCCGGAGAAAAGCTCACCGAATGGCGTATAGGCGATCGGAATCGGACCACCGGTATATAAATAACCAAATAACATACTGACGGAGCCGATGACCGCAATCCAGAACGTCGTTTCTAAACAAATGTAGAAACCTAATAAAACGGCAATTCCATAAAAGATAAAGGCCAAATTCCGGACTCGTTCTGGTGAAACACCATCACGAACAATGGTTCCACCGATACCAACGGACTGATCATTATCGAGTCCTTTTTTGAAATCATAGTATTCATTAAACATATTCGTTGCTGCTTGGATTAACATCGAAGCCAATAGCATGGCAATAAACAAGCCAAAATGAATGCCTGTCTCCAAACTGGCAATCATCGTGCCAATAAAAACAGGTGCAAAAGATGCCGTCAATGTATGTGGTCGGATCATCCGCCACCACACTTGAAAGCCCGATTTTTCTTGAAGTGCATCTCGGATGGATTTATCGCTGGACATGAAACAATTCCCTCTCTCCCAAATAATACGTTGATTAATCTAAAATAAGTTTAGAGAATGCCTACTTGGATGTCAATGTGAACAACTTTCGAAGCTTATTAGAAAGGCAACGTTACAGCCGTACATGTCCTATGGGTAACATCGTTCTTCTTATAAGCCGTGTGAAGCCGTTGAAAAACTGACGGAAGCCGCCGATAAATCGTAAAAAGCCGCCAATAAACGGATCGAACCCGCTGATAAATGGTGAAAAGCCGCCAATAAACGGATCGAACCCGCCGATAAATGGTGAAGAGCCGCCAATAAATAAATCGCAGCCGCCGAAAAACCGAGCGGAGACATCGAAAAAACGAGCAAAGCCGTCGAAAAACGTGAAGAAATCATTACATCGTCAACTTACCCATTTGATTTTGAAACACGAATACAGTAAACTAAACCGAATCACGAAGACAAAAAGGAAGTGAACAGATGAACGGACAAGAACGCAAAAACATTAAACCCGGACTAGAGGTCGATATCGTTCTAAAACAAGACCAACGAACTGGAAACACGACGCGTGGAATTGTAAAAGACTTACTGACAAAGTCACCTCAACATCCGCACGGGATTAAAGTGCGACTACAAGACGGACAAGTCGGCAGAGTGAAAAACATTATCGGTTAATAAGCCAAAACATGAAAATCCTCTCTTCATTTCCTCAGCCTCCCAACCTTCGAATCAGTGCTTATTCTTGTCCACATCCTCAAAAAGACTTACAATATAGGGTGGACCGTTTTTAATGAGGACAAGTGGAGGAATATGCATGATTCAAACCGAGAAAATATCCGTGCATGACCAATTACATCAAGCAACGGCTAATCTTATAAATCAAACACAAATAGAGGTTTCACTTGTGGAACCAATTAATGAAATATCTGCACTCGAATTTTTCAAAAAAACGCAGCTTTTAGGTGACCGTATTTTTTGGAAAAATCCAACCGGTGACATGCAAATTGCTGGTGTTGGTGCACATAAACGTTTGAAACCCAAAAATGGAGAGGACCGTTTCCAGTCCATTCGAGAGCAATGGGAAGCGTATTTGGAAACTTGCTCGCTTCCAGACGAAAGCGTAACTGGGACAGGTCCCATTTTATTTGGCGGCTTTTCATTTATGGATCACATCGATCAAACAGACGACACTTGGGAAGCATTCGCATCAGGAGAAATGATTTTAGCGAAATGGATGCTGACGGAGCAAGACGGTCAGACATATTTAACGCACCACGCGACGATTGATGAAACAACAAATGTGAATGAAATCGCCAACCGTTTTACCGAAATGAAAAAGGTATTGAGTAAACCAATCATGGAAGAAGCATTGCCGAAAATGCAATCGATGAATGATCAATTTACGTATGAGCATTGGGAAACATTATTAAATGAAGCCATTGACACCATTCGAGAACAAGCACTTGAAAAAGTTGTATTGGCGAGAAAAACAGACGTCTTATTTGATCATAAAATTCCATTAGCTGAAGTCATTGAACGGATGATCGATAAACAGACGAATAGCTACGTATTTGTTATTGAACAAGAGAACGATGCCTTTATCGGTGCAACACCGGAACGACTCGTCCAAGTAAAAGGAAATGAACTGCTATCGGCTTGCCTTGCCGGGACGACCGCTCGAGGGAAAACTGAAGACGATGACGAAATGCTCGCGTGGCAGCTGTTAAACGATAAGAAAAATCGTGAAGAACATGACTATGTCGTGCAAATGATCAAACAGTCGGTCGCGCCGTATGTCGAAAGCTTCGATATTCCTGATACACCGGTCATTTACCCATTGAAGTCTTTGCAACACTTATTCACGCCGGTGACTGCTACATTGAAAAATGATGCAACAATTCTGGAGTTAGTAAAACAACTACATCCAACACCGGCACTAGGCGGAGAGCCGCGTGACAAAGCCCTTCAATTTATCGATGAAAAAGAACCGTTTGACCGCGGTTGGTATGCAGGTCCGATCGGTTGGTTGGATGCAAATTTCGACGGGGAATTTGCCGTCGCGATTCGCTCTGGACTTATTACTGAAAATCAAGCGACATTGTTCGCAGGCTGTGGTGTCGTGAAAGATTCTGACCCGCAAGCGGAATACGAAGAAACACGGATCAAGTTTATACCAATGCTTGATGCTTTGGGAGGTACGCAGTAAATGAACATGGGAGAAGCGTCTAGATATTTAACCAACTTTGTCGATGAGTTAGCCCAAAGCGGAATGGAACATGTCGTCATTTCGCCGGGCTCTCGCTCGACTCCCTTAGCATTGACCTTTACCGAGCACCCAACCATTCAGGAGTGGGTGCATTTTGATGAACGCTCGTCTGCATTTTTTGCCTTAGGGATGGCGAAATCAAAACAGAAACCCGTCGCATTAGTCTGTACATCCGGAACGGCTGCGGCGAACTATTACCCGGCAATTGTCGAAGCGTATTATAGCCGTGTGCCATTGATCGTCCTAACAGCAGACCGCCCGCATGAACTTCGTGATAACGGGGCACCGCAAGCAATCGACCAAATTAAAATGTACGGCGATTACGTCAAATATTTTCATGAAATGGCAATCCCTGAAGCAGACCCGTCGCTCATTACGTATGCGAGACGCCAAGCAGCAAGAGCGTATAGCCAAGCGGAAGCGACTCAACCAGGTGCCGTCCAGTTGAACTTTCCATTTAGAGATCCGCTTATACCGGATTTTACATTAGAAAATATATGGGGCAACGCGACAGGAAAATATGTAACAGGAATCACCGGCCATGAACAGCTACATCCAAGTCAGACCGAAACATTGATCGGTCAACTAAAAGATTTATCAAAAGGCGTCATCGTATGCGGAGAATTGCCAGGTGATACAGACGTTGAAGCCATCCACCAATTGGCAGAACACTGGAACGTTCCTATTTTCGCAGACGTATTATCACATGTACGTCATGGAAATAACGGAAACGCAAAAGTCATTTCTTCGTATGATGCTATTTTGAAAGATGAAGAAGTCGCTCTTAGCCTAGAGCCAGACTTCATCCTTCGCTTCGGTGCGATGCCTGTATCAAAGCCTTATTTGAAATGGATTCAAGCGGTACCGCTTAAACATCATATCGTTGTCGATCAAGCGAGCGGATACCGCGAACCAAGTAGTTTGGAAACGACGATGGTGTACAGCGAACCGAACGAACTCGTGCAGCAAATGCTGAAATCATCCGTGCAACTAACCGGTGACCCGGCATGGTTAGATACGTGGGCAAAAATGGATGAAATCGCGATGAAAGAGATTTGCGGAGCAGTCGAAGGGGAACAGTTAACTGAAGGCAAAGTAGCCTATGAATTAACCGAAGCGGCTAACACCGGTGACGTTATTTTCGTCGGTAACAGCATGCCAATCCGGGACATGGACACGTTCTCACTCGCTAAAAAAGAAAAAATCCAAATCCATGGGAACCGCGGAGCGAACGGTATTGACGGATTAATCTCCACAGCAACTGGATTTGCAGCAACAGGAAATTCCGTAACCCTATTTCTCGGCGACCTATCCTTTTTACACGATTACACTGCATTATTTATCGCAAGAAAATATGAACTGAATCTACGTGTTGTCGTCGTCAACAACAATGGAGGAGGAATCTTCTCTTTCTTGCCGCAAAACACTGAAGCGGACCATTTTGAAACATTGTTCGGCACGCCATTTAACCCGCCGATCAAAACATTGGCTGAAGCAGTAGGCTATCGTTATCACCAGCCGAAAACATCCGAAGAATTTCAACAGTTAGTAAGACAGGCAATTTCAGGAATGGAAATCATCGAAGTCGTAACGGATCGTGATGAAAATAAACAACACCACCGAGCGTTATGGCAACGCATCACAGAAAGTATTCAAAAAGAAGGTTGATTGAAATGATTGTACCAGTAGGAAATCAACAATACTTCGTCCGGCTGGCAGGTGCTGGCGAACCGGTCGTCCTGCTACACGGCTTTACCGGTTCCGCTAAGCAATGGGAAAACCTTGTAAATCAATCAGACGTACTTTGTCAGTGGATTGGAATAGATATGCCGGGACATGGAAAAACCATCATTCGTGATGAAAAAACGATGGAAGGCTATGTCGATGAATTGATTGAAGTCATCGATCAATTGGAGCTCAATCGCTTTCATCTCGTCGGTTATTCCATGGGTGGCCGCACCGCTATGCTTCTCGCAGACCGGCACCCGAACCGTGTCAAAAGCTTAACCTTGGTCGGTGCATCGCCAGGACTTCAATCGGAAGAAGAACGATCTGAGCGAAAAAAGAAAGACGAAGAACTGGCTGCATTTATTGAAGAAAAAGGAATTGAGCGTTTTGTCGACTATTGGGAAAACATCCCGCTCTTCGAAACACAAAAACAGTTACCGAACGATATCCAAAAAGCGATACGAAAAGAACGGCTCATTCAAACGGAACACGGACTTGCGCTATCGCTTCAAACGATGGGAACCGGTGTCATGCCGTCATTATGGGATCGTTTAGAACAACTGAACCTTCCGACATGTTTAATTACAGGCAAGCTCGATGAGAAATTTACAACAATCAATCAAAAAATGGCTGAACGCTTGCCACAAGCGGAATTAAATATTGTTGAAGAAGCAGGTCATGCAGTTCACGTGGAAAATCTTCATTCTTTTGTTAAAATAGTAAGTGAATTTTTACAAATCCATATGAAGCATAAAACACATACGTAGGAGGAAAACAATATGGCAGTCGAATGGACAAAAGTTCGAGATTATAAAGAAATTATTTACGAAAAGTACAACGGAATCGCAAAAGTCACCATTAACCGTCCTGAAAAGCGTAACGCGTTTACGCCATTAACGGTAAAAGAAATGATCGATGCATTCACAAGAGCACGTGATGACAAAGAAGTAGGTGTCATTGTTCTTGCAGGTGCAGGAGACAAAGCATTCTGTTCCGGTGGAGACCAGTCTGTCCGTGGACACGGTGGTTATGTAGGAACAGACGAAGTGCCACGTTTGAACGTATTAGACTTACAGCGCTTGATTCGCGTGATCCCTAAACCAGTCGTTGCGATGGTTTCCGGATATGCAATCGGAGGCGGCCACGTGTTGCACGTATGCTGTGACTTGACGATTGCTGCTGACAACGCTGTATTCGGCCAAACAGGACCAAAAGTAGGAAGCTTCGATGCTGGTTACGGCGCAGGACTTCTTGCTCGTATGGTAGGACATAAGAAAGCACGTGAAATCTGGTACTTATGCCGTCAATACAGTGCAGAAGAAGCAGAAGACATGGGCTTAGTCAACACTGTCGTACCTCTAGAAAAATTAGAAGAAGAAACCATCCAATGGTGTAACGAAATGCTCGAAAAATCACCAACTGCACTACGCTTCCTAAAAGCATCCTTCAACGCTGACACAGACGGCTTGGCAGGACTGCAACAAATGGGCGGAGACGCAACACTACTATACTATACAACTGATGAAGCGAAAGAAGGCCGCGATGCATTTAAAGAAAAACGCAAACCGGACTTCGACCAGTTCCCTCGCTTCCCATAAGTCGCAGAAAACAAAGATCACATCTATGGTTAGGTGTGGTCTTTTTCATTATCATACGAAATAAAATAGGCCCAAATCGAAAAAGAGAACGGAGTGAATACAATGGACTCTTCAATCTTTGTCGCCGTATTTATCATCTTTATTATTGCCATCATGTTTAATTCGAAAAAGAATAAGTAAAAAATACGTAAAAGAGTGATAGAGATGGGATCAATATTTTCAAAAGCTTATGACCGGGTGATGAAGCCTGTCGAACAAAGACGCTTCGGGAAAATTCGAAAACAGCTTGTCTCCAATCAACAAGGAACAATCTTGGAAATTGGTTCGGGAACAGGCGCAAACTTTTCGTATTATAAAAACGCCGAAAAAGTTATTGCCATTGAACCGGACAAATCGATGAGAGAGCTTTCAGAGAAAAAGCGAAGCGAGGCGGCTATATCAATTGAATTAATCGATGCAACGGCTGAACGTTTACCTTTTGAAGACAATACCTTTGATGTCGTTGTCGGAACGTTGGTGCTTTGCTCTGTAACTGATTTAGACCAAGCCCTTCAAGAAATTAAACGTGTGGCAAAATATGAAGCACCCGTACTGTTTTTGGAACACGTCCGGCTAGATCAACCACTCGTTGGAAAACTTCAAGATGTGGTGACACCAATTTGGAAACGAATGTGCGATGGCTGCCATCTCAATCGCAATACATTGGAAAGCATTAAACAAAATGGCTTTCGTGTAGAGCAAGTGGACGAGCATTTTAAAGGATTATTTTTGGAGATTCGAGCGAGGAATGAGAAATAAAAAAGTAAGGTGAAAAGTTCATTAATTTATTATTCTTCGTAAATGTAAGTATGTATCACCTGAACAACCTTATTAACAAGATCATTCGGTGCTTTTCCTGTTATTTTTGCATTTTTGGTTTTCCAATCTAAATTTTTAACTTGGTCGCTAATGATAACTCCTTCGACAGCATAACCTTCTGGTATATGAATGTTGAATCCCCATTCTCGTTCTGTTTCGCTAATAGGACAAACGGTTGCATAACCAGTTACACGATTAAATTTCGTTGGAGATAATACAATAGCAGGCCTTCTGCCCGATTGCTCGGTGCCTGTTTGTGGATAAAAGTCTAAATATATAAAATCTCCTCGATCAGGAACCTTCATATTATAATTCTTCCTTCCCGATTGATTTGTTAAAAAACTCATTATAAGGATTTTCACCTTCACATTGAGCTAGTAGATCATCTAAAGTTGGCTTACCTTTTGGTTTTAAAAAAATTCCATTATTCGTTTCCTGAATTTCTAATTCTGTTCCTTTTTCAATCCCATATTTCTCAGCTAACTTAAAAGGTATACGAATTCCAATGCTATTTCCCCATTTTTGTGCTTTCACAGTTATATGATACCTCCTTGTTTTCTCGTTTGGCTCCATTATACCACACTCCCACCACTAAATGTATACTCTAGTATATACAATATTGGCGAAGATGATACTGGAATCTTTACCAAAAAATGATTAGAATTCTGTTCTTGATAATTTCGATTGTTAACATACCCTCTGCAAGAAAGATTCTTTTGAAGACGACAGACGAAGAACGAAACAAATCTAACCCTTCATGTGAACAAAGACCAATCTTAATCTCAAAAACTTAAAAGTCTATAACATATTTAACCGTCAAACTTCGACCAAATTCTTCATTTCAAATGTTACAATAGACATATATATACATACACAGCAAGGGGATGAGAGAATGACCATCATGCCACAATGGCTGAAGAAACGAGCTGCCATGACACCGGATCGAGAAGCGGTTGTTTTAAGTGATGATACACGATATACATTTAAAGAATTAAACGAGCATGCAGGTCAATATGCATATCAACTGAAGCAACAAGGAATAAACGAAGGCGACCATGTTGCTGTATTATCCAAAAATAGCTATGAAATGTTTGTCATGATTCATGCACTGCAAAAGATTGGTGCAGTCATGTTTCTATTAAATACACGTTTATCCGTCAATGAATTCTTATTTCAACTAAAAGACGGAGAAGTGACTCACCTATTATTCCAAGAAGGCTTTCGATCCGTCGTCGATGAACTAACTGTCGAAGTCAATCTACATAGCGTGTCTTTTGAGCAATTCTCTTTTGAAGGAAAGGTAGACGAAGGTATCGCTGAATTCGATTTGGACCACATAACGACGGTTCTCTATACAAGTGGAACAACTGGATTGCCAAAAGGCGTTCAGCTTACTTACGGAAACCATTGGTGGAATGCGAATGGATCTGTCTTAAACCTTGGACTAAATGCAGATGACCGCTGGCTACTTTGTGTACCACTATTCCATGTGAGCGGACTATCCATTTTATTCCGTAGTGTGATATACGGCATACCCGCTCACTTGCATGAGCGATTCGATGTCGAAAGCGTGCACGAAGACATCATGAATCACGGTGTAACGACAATGTCTGCCGTTTCTGTCATGTTAGAAGAATTAGTCGAACGATTGGGAAATGAATCATACCCAGAGAGCTTCCGTTGCATGTTACTCGGTGGTGGACCAGCGTCGAAATCGTTATTAGAATCGAGCAAGGAGAAAAGCATACCTGTCTTTCAAACGTACGGGATGACAGAAACAGCCTCACAATTTTGTACGCTAGATGAAGAAAATGCGTTAAGAAAATTAGGTTCTGCAGGCAAACCGTTATTTCCTGGGCAATTAAAAATCATGAATGATGCTGAAGAATGCCAGGTTGGCGAAGTCGGTGAAATACTCATGAAAGGTCCATCCGTTACCAAAGGCTACTGGAATCGCCCAGACGCCAACAAAGAAACCATTCACGACGGTTGGCTAAAAACCGGTGATTTAGGTTATCTGGATGAAGAAGGATTCCTATATGTAGTCGATCGAAGAAAAGATCTGATCATTTCTGGAGGTGAAAACGTTTATCCGGCAGAAATAGAATCCGTATTAAAATCACACCCATCTGTCAAAGACGCAGGAGTCGTCGGGAAAGAACATGAACGATGGGGACAAGTACCCGTCGCATTCGTCGTAATTCGTGATGAAGAGACGTTTTCAGCGGAAGCTTTGAAAGATCACTGTGAGAATAACTTGGCGAAATATAAAGTGCCGAAAGAGTTTCATGAGATTGATGAACTGCCGAGGAATGCTTCGAGGAAGTTGATGAGGAATAGGTTAGTTAACTAAATACATTAGAAAACGTATTGATAGCTAATTTGATAAAGGTATTCTAAGTGATTTGCTAGAATGTTTTTATTCTATTGATTAGGAAGGATAAAAATATATATTCTCTTAATCAACTAGTTACTAATATGCCAATGTGTTATTTAAAACAGTGTAAATATGATAAGATTATATTATGGAAATTCTTTTACATATAGGAGAGTATGTATATGAGTAAAGGATATTTAATTCAGTTTCTAGATGGTCTCGTTCCTAAAGCTTTTCAAAGTGCGAAGAAGATAGAAGATAACATTTATACAGATCCTCAATTTGCATGCATTAGTGCAAGAATTACATTAGAGGAAATAATAGATCAAGTCTTTAATGAGGAAAGTATTGTACTTAGATTCGATAAATTGTTCGATAAAATCATTCATTTGGATAATGAGGGTTATTTAACTCAGGAAATAAAAAGGTCTATGGATACGATCAGGAGTTTGGGAAATAGAGCAGCACATAATTCTAACTTCAATGATATTGAAGATGCAATAAAAGTATTTAAAGCAACCTACCAAATTGCAAAGTGGTATGCAGAAGTTTATTCGATAAACACAAGCGTACCTGAATATAGAAATCCCAAACCTTCAACGGTTACTTCTAATAGTAAGGAAGAGTTAGTTAATGAGGTGTTAAACCAATTAAAGGGTTTCAATCCAAACCTTACAAATATAAGAGTAGATGAACCAGATAAATCAGATAAAGCAGATAAAACTCAAAGTGAATCGTCCATCTCTGATGAAAGTAAGAAAAAAACTAACCTAATTAAATATAAATTAAAAGAGACTGAAAGCTATTTAGTGACAGAATTAAAAAGGTTACAAGAATCGTCACAAGAAGCTATAGAAAGTCCAGAAAACTTCAGTGAATTAAAAGATTATTTACACGTTGACCGTCAGATTCAGCTAGATCTAGAAAAAATGTTAGAAAAAGAAAATTCACTAACTAGACAAGAGAACAGACCTTCCTTAATTTTATTAAGCGGAAGTGTAGGAGATGGTAAATCTCATTTATTATCATACTTAAAGGAAAAGAAAGCGCATTTAATAGAAGATTATAAAATATATAATGACGCTACGGAAAGCTTTGATCCTCACAAGAGTGCCATCGATACTTTAAATAATGAACTTGATGGTTTCTCGGATCAAAAAATAAATAAATCTAATGACAAGATTATTATTGCTATTAACTTAGGTATTTTAAATAATTTTCTAGAGGCAGATCACGGTAACAAGACTTTCCATAAGTTAAAAAAGTTTATTGAGAATAGTAATGTGTTTCAATCTGACATTGCTGCTTATTATTCTGAGAATGAGTTTAATATTCTTAGTTTTAGTGATTATCAAACCTTTGAGTTATCAGAGAATGGTCCGGATTCATCATTCTTTTCTGGAATTTTTAATAAGGTGTTTAATTTTGGTGAAAACAATCCTTTTTACCAAGCATATAAATTAGATGAAGAAAGAGATTTAAAATCAATTGTACACGAAAATTTTTCATTTATGGCCAATAAGGACGTACAAAAAAAAGTTGTTAGATTGCTAATAAATACAATTGCCCAAGATAAATTGGTTATTACTGCTAGATCACTTTTTAATCTAATAGCAGATTTAGTTATTCCACGACAGTTTGACATGTTAAACGAATTTGAATGGGGTCCTATCGAAAAATTAAATTATACGACTCCTAACCTTCTTTTTGATCGAAAAGAAAGGTCTTATATATTAAAGTCTATCAATAAACTTGATCCAATAAATTATAGAACTAATTTGACAGATAGTATATTAATTGAACTCAATACTTTGGATGATTGGAATCATATCATTGATGAATTAATTAGTGAAGAAATCTCTTATCAATGGTTGGATCAGATAGCCAAACTGAGGAGTGAATTTAAAGAGGAGGGCGAGAATTTTCTATACTCTAGTGAAGAGGAATTCTTCAAAACGGTTATTAGAACAGCATTTCTAACTTCAGATAGAGTTCACGAAAACATCGCACCTAAGTCATTCGATCAATATTTTAATTATTTATATTCATTTAATACTTATGACATTAAAAAGATAGAAGAATTTTATAAAAAAGCACACGAAGCAATCTATGCATGGAAAGGCAGTCCGAAAAATAAATATATTTATATAAATAGTAATGGGAAATTCAAAGTTGCACAGTATTTGAGTTTAAGTCCCTATATTGATCATTTAAAGAAAAACGAACAAGGCAAGTTGTCTAGTTTCACTTCGAACATTACTATAGCATTTCATAGTGGGGATGCGTCTCGAAAAGCATTTTTGGACGTTGATTATAGCTTATTTAAATTAATCTTAGAAGTACTAGAAGGTTATTGTCCTAACAAAAAGGATGAAGAAGATGCGATACAATTTACAGAATTTATAGATCAACTAATGGAATTCGGTAACTATAAAGATGAATTACTCATTCATATTCCCGAAGAGACTAAATTGTTTAGATTAGAGAAGAATCAATTTGGTGGATATTTATTCGAAAGGGAGAAGTGAAAAACATGAATAATAAATTAGAAGTTGATGTGTTAAATAAAATAGTAGCTCCCCAACGTCACCAAAAAGGAGATATTAATGAAGTAATACCTTTTGCGAGTAATGACTCAAAGAATATGTTAAAGGGTAATTTTAAACCTGTAGTAGGGAACTTTACTCGCTTAGTTTCTAATGAAAAGTTAGAAGATAACCAGAGTTTTTCTTTTTTGACTGAAGATAAAGGTGAGTATGATAGTTCGTTGATTAGCCAGATGACTAATGAGGTTGATATCCAGCAAGATAGTGACCGGTATGTATTGGAAAAGTTGATAGAAGAGCATCTATTCCAAGAGAATAGTAATGTGAAAATTATACATCCCTACATCTTTAAATATCAATCTTCCTCATCAGGTAACAAAGGGAAATTAGAATTAAAAGTTGCTAGATTTCTAAAAGATATTCTAGCAGGTAGTGATTTGGATTCTTTCAAAGAGGTATTTGATAAACAGGGTGATGAAGATTTACTTGTTTCTATGATACTTTCTCATTTAGATGAATTAAAAACGAATTATGATAGTAGAACTTATCAAAATTTGTTACCACATATTTCTAAACAATTCGCTGATGACTTTAATTTTTTAAGTAAAAATAAAGACTTCTTTCTTGAACATTTTCAAAGTTTGCTACATCATTATTACTTTTTATACCTATCTCAGTTGGTGTTTAAATTTGAAAAATTTGAGGAAGGCGATTTTGATAGGACAGAACCTATTTTTTACACATTAGACTGGGAGTCTTTAAGTAAACGTCGTAAGTCATTTGATGGATTATTTAATTTTAAAAGTTTTAGAGCTCGTTCAGAAAATGTCTTTGTTCATTTACATACACAATACCAGTTGAGTCACAACTGGTTAAATGGTGAAAAGAAGTTTATGAGTTACAGAGAAATAAAAGACAGTCTAGAGAATGGTGCTACACCTAGAGAATGTGAAGAATTTCTAGAAGATTTAAATGAATGGTTAAAGATATATTCTGAAAAGATGGAACTAAAATCAATCAATAAGGTCAATAACTTAGAAGAAGGCTTTAAATCTTTGTTTAATTTGTTAAGACAAGGTATGTCTAAGGATGTCTGCACAAATATTGGGAAACTTTTTGAAGATGCAGCCCACGGTAAGTTTCTGAAAGCTAGAGGGAGCCTTGGATACACATTGAATATTACACAAGATTTTCTGATACTATTAACGGCTTTATCAGTTAAGAATAAAGAAAGAATTGCTTTAAATTCACTGTTCGAGGAATTTGAAAAAAGAGGAATTGCACTCGATAGGTATTCAAAAGAAGAAGTAGTTAATTTGTTAGATAACTTAAATATACTAGAAAAGAAAAGTGATAGTGGTGATGCCCAATATGTCAAAGCTATTTTATAAAAGTATAAGTGAGATGCTAGTTAATAAATTAGGTGGTTTTATATCTCCTGGAGACCGTTTCTTTTTACGTCTAGATGAAGTTAAGGAGGCAGAAGATTTAATTACTGCTTTAAGAGAACGTAAAGAAATGCAACCGTTTCTTTATACTCACAGATCAGGTTCTAAATATCAAACATTCTCACTGGATATCAATGGTATAAAATTAGTAATCGCCTCTACTACTGAGAATGTAACACCAGATTTCTTAGTGACACTAAGAAATGAAGTGGGAGACCAAAAAGATAATTGGAAGAACACTGCTCTATTAAGTATTGTTACAGAACAACTTGACAGTATTCAGGGTGGTAGTAGCAGTCTACAAAAAGAAGGAATGCCATTGCATCCTGAATCTCTATATAATTATCTTAACGAAAGAATAAAAAGCAGTAACCTAAGTAGTGAAGAAGCTACAATTCTTCAATACATTTTAGAACACCTAGATAAAGACAAAATAATTCAACAAATAAATTTCTTAGATTTCAAAGAAATTTTTAGAGTCATTGAGAAGGGTTATATTAGTGAAAAAGATTATTTAAACTTTGGATTATTTAAGGATCACGAAATTGAAAATAAATCACCATCTGAATTAAAAAACCGGTTAAATGAAAACTTTAGGTTATTTGAAAAAGTTAAAAATATTCATGAGTTTAGTAATTCTGTTGATGATGAACTAGAAAAGATTTTTAGTGAAAAAGGTGTTAATTTACTAAAACAAGAAAATTGGAATGAAACACGATTTTCAGATGTCTTTCAAGCAAATGAAGAAAAAGTGTTAGAAAATAAGGGTGCAAAAGTAACTCTTAATAAAATAAATGTTCCACATATGGATTTCTGGGAAAAGCCACTAAAAGAAAACACTGCTGCGGGTAAAAGAAAACGACAAATAATTATCTTTAATGAAAATAACAGTGAATCAGTGGAATTACATGCTAACTTTGAGTTGAGTGGCGAGAATCTGAAGAGCTTAAAACAAGAATATGTGAGAGTACCTAAAGAGTTTCAGCCATTAATCGAGTATCAAATCGGTAACAAAAATTTAAAAATAAAATTGAAACCATCCACTACGGAACCGACATTTGCAAGAATTAGTTACAAACATAATAAGAAGGCTTCCTTAGGAGCAGAGTTTCATATAGTTATACTTCCGTTTGGTGAAGAATTTATTAGTAGTCTTAAAACAAGCTATACAGTAAATACAACATCTAAAGGTATTGAAGTAAACTCAGATAAGTCTCAGATACTATTAGGTAATACTGGTTTGTTTATGAAAAGTGTAGAAGTAGATCAACCTAACAAGTTAATAACATTAAGTGAGAATGAGGGAGTTGACCTTCGTCCTCAAGTAGATGCTTATAATGACAAAGGTGAATTATTTGTTTATGTTCAGGTCAATGAATATAAACCGATGAAATTATTAATCATTAATGAATTACCGGAAACTACTCCGATTAACGCTTCTAAGTTATGGAAAATGAAGAGAGAGTTGCAAAGCGACTTTATTCTCCATAATAATAGATTGATTATTGGTAACAGGGAATTTTATAGACATGCTGAATTTTCAACTTTTTTAAATTGGGAAGAAGAGTGGCTTGCTCATAATATATTGGCAGCAAGAGTAGAAACAGACTTACTATATGCAGAAGAATTAAAAATTAATGAACCTTTAAAGGATGCTTATTTCAATTTACAATCCTACTTTATAAATGAAGCTAAGACCCTTCCTACTTTAGCACATGTGAGTAGTAAGTTTGTTGAGGTAGCTACCATTTATTTAAGAGAATATATTGAAGAAATACAAAATATTCGTAATGATTCTGAGGCTAGAAAAAGAGTCGATTTGATGAAATTAGGGACCCAAAGAGAAGGAGATAGTATTTATCTTACCCCATTCCATCCCTTGGTAGTCGGCTACCAATTACAAATTACTAAAATGATTGGTTCCGAAGAAATTGATAAAAGTATACTTGATAGATTAAATCCGAATGGACTATTACCTTATATATACGATGAAAAAGATCAACTTTATAAACCGGATACTGAAACTAATTCAAAGGAATGGATCAAATATAGACCGGTAAGTGAAGTGTCGATAGCAGATGCAACAAGTTATTTGGGTAAAGTTGTTTATGACAAATTAGAACAATTTGAGGAGCATTTCACTTATTTATTCGTTAAAGGCTCCAAGTCACCTATTAAAGTGAATTTGGTGAATATGTCAAACGATGAGGAAGCTTTAAAAGGAATAATTGAATGGTTTATTGATAGAGTTAAAAAAGCAGGTAAAGAAAGCGTAAACCCAATCGAAGTATCAGTTTACTTAAATGAAAACAAAATCAGTGCTTTTGACACTTTTTCAAAGTTAAATAATCCTGAAGAAGTTTACGAAAAATTCGGATTGAAATTAAAATCAACTGAATATGATGAAAGAGACTTACTCAGATTTATTCGGGAAAATATTTTCTATTATAAATATGGATTAAAAGATAGTTTGCGCTATTCACATTTAACATTTTACAAAATGACAGGCGAGGAAAAATATGCTATACAGCCAATGAGTGAAATGAAAACGGGAATCAGCTTAGATGGCTTATTATCATCAGTTCCTTCTATGAAAAATAAGGATTCTTACGTAACAGGCTTTGGAATCAAAGAGTATGAATTTGATGATGATACAACTCTTTTATTACAAGTAGCTAAAAGCCTAAACGAACTAGCTGCTAATGTTAGCAATCAAGGCTTTAATTCATATAATCCTGGTCAGGCGATCATGAGTCGTACATTAATAGAAGATGAAACAAGTATAGATAATGTTTTTGAATCTTCTTATTGGGTAACATTTGTAGACCCAGTTGTTGACTTGGAATTTTTCCAAAACTACAATAGCAGTTTAGTTGTTATTCATTACAGTGATCAATATTCATCGTCAAGTAGGTATGATGCTATTACAGTTACTGATAAATCTACTCAATACAGAAAGGTTATATTAGAATTTTTAAAAACCAAGAATATTGATATTGATGAAAATAAAGTAAACCACGTAATCAGAGCTTTTAATGCTTTTAATGGAGAATGGTTACTAAGGATTGTTGGAAGTAAAGGGCACTATGATAAAGAGAAATTAAGTATAATATCTGCAATAAAATATGCTATGGCTTTTTTCAATCATACAAATATTTTATGGGTGCCTGTAAGCTTAGAGGAAGTGTTGAGGGTAGCTGGTGCAGTTGGACTGAATAAAGGTAACGGTGTTTTCACAGCAAAAAATTTAGGTGTAAAAGGTTCTCATAGCGATGATTTATTATTGATCGGTTTAGATTATAAGAATGATAAAATTCAATTACATTTCTTTCCGATTGAAGTAAAAATTGGACAAAATTATTCTCAGGTGATTGATAAAGCAAAGGACCAAATTAATAAAACCAAAAAATTGCTTGTAGACAACTTAACTGATGAAGACTCTAATAATATAAATTTTTCAAGAAAGTTTTATAGGCAATTTTTTGTTCAGCTATTTTTATCGAACCTAAACAAGTTATTTCAGAGTGATTTATGGCCTGAAAAAGGTTTTTATCTGACTGATGATATCAAAGCAAAGCTGTTAAGTGATGACTTTGAGATTTCTGAAGAATTAGTTCCTTTGATTGGAAAAGGAGCAATTGTTTCTTTTGAAAATGATCGATATGTTAGTTCTGTTAGAATAGATGAACAGGTTACATTATTAAATTTACCAATAGAGAATGGTTATAAAGGCGTTATAGAATCAATCGAGCATTTATTTGAAAAAATTTCAAGTGGTAAATCTGATTTACCTACTGAAAAGTTGTTGTATAATAATTATAAAGTTAGCGACACCGAGATTCCTGAAGAACCAATTGTTAATGACGGTGCACAAGTTGAATCGCTTCCTAAAGAAACTGAAACATCCAATTCACCAGAAACAACTATAGTTAAAAATCCGCCTAAAGCGATTACTGATATTGAAAAAGTAAGAGTATTAATAGGAACGGTAGAAGGTTCTAATAAAAGTATATACTGGGAATTTGGTAATAAACAATTAGCAAACCGGCACCTATTGATTTCAGGTAAATCCGGACAGGGAAAAACGTATTTTATGCAATGCTTATTGCTAGAACAAGCATTGCAAGGTATTCCTAGTATCGTAATTGATTATACAGAGGGATTCTTACCAAATCAGCTCGAAACAGAGTTTGTCAATGAATTAGATAACAAATTGGATCAGTGGATCGTATATAATAGTGGCTTTCCTATAAACCCTTTTAAGAGAAATACAAGGAATATAGGAGGAATTGATTTAGAAGAAGATGAGACTGATGTAGCTGAGAGAATTAAAAGTGTTTTTTCTTCTGTTTATACAACACTCGGCGTTCAGCAATTAAACGCTATTTATGAAGCAACAAGAAATGGTGTAAAGAAATACGGCGAGCAAATGAACTTGATACAATTGAGGTATGAGTTAGAAGATATCGGTAGTTCATATGCTAGAAATGCTGTATCTCAGATCAGTAATTTAATTGATCGTAATCCATTTAGATCCACTGACAATGAAATGGACTGGGGAAAGATCATTAATAGTGATGGAACAGTTAATGTAATTCAGTTAACAGGTTATCCTCGAGATGTTCAATTAATGATTACTGAATTTATTCTTTGGGATTTATGGAACTATTCAGTTAGAGAAGGAAATAAAGATATACCTATTCCGGTAGTAATGGACGAAGCACAAAATTTAGATCACCGAGAGAATTCCCCATCTGCAAGAATACTAACTGAAGGGAGAAAATTCGGTTGGTCTGGTTGGTATGCTACTCAATTTTTGAAATCGCAACTTGATTCGGATGAATTAGCTAGGTTACAAAATGCATCTCAAAAAATATACTTTTCTCCTCCCGAACAAGAAATTAGTAATATAGCAAGCAGTATAGCAAATGATAATGCAGAAAGAAAAAGGTGGGAAAAAATATTATCTTCGTTACAAAAAGGTCAATGTGTTATTCATGGACCGATCGTTAAAGAAGATGGTAACTTATCTAAGCCTATTGCTGAGGTTGTTAATATTTCAAGTTTAAGCGAGCGTTATGAATAAAAAAGCTGTTCCGATTGTTAAGCAATCGGAACAGCTTTTTTGATATGAAGTTATATTTATAATTGGTTAAAAATATCTAATTCTTGTTTACTAACCGAAGGCGATAAAGAAATCCTAATTGTCGAGCGAATGTGTTCTAAATCATACCCCATAGCCTTTAAAACATGACTTGGTTTACTAGTACTGCAAGCAGAGCCCGTAGAAACAGCTACGTACGGTGCTAAATTTTTTACAAGCAATTCATTATTAATCCCAGGAAAAGTAACACTTAAAATTCCGGGGATCTTGTTATCTTCTAAATGATTAAATTTTACACGATCCTTATATTTTTCTTTAAGTAGTTTATAAAGGTAAACTTCATTTTGTTTAAGCTCTGCTATGTTTAACTCTAAGTTATCCAAAGCTATTTCAGCGGCTTTACCAAAGCCCACAATGTTATGAACAGCTAAGGTGCCACTTCTTAGTCCATTTTCTTGCTCACCACCATGTAGAAGAGGAGTTATCTTAGTGGGTAATCCTAATTCATCTTCTCTAATGATTGCTGCCCCAATTCCTTTCGGACCATGCAATTTATGTGCAGAGTATGACAGGAACCTTAAACCAGGATAGTCTTCAAGATCAATAGGGTGCTTTCCTACTACTTGAGTAGCATCGCTATGAAACAATATGTTATTTTCAAAACAATATTGAGCTACTTCGTGAATAGGATTTAGTGATCCAATTTCATTATTTCCCCAAATCAAAGTAATTAACAATGGTGGTGTATCCTCTGCACATTTTTTTAATTGCTCGAGGTCAATTCTTCCATATTGATCGACATCTAGATAGGTTACAAAAAACCCTTTTGATTCTAAATACTTACAAGTTTCTAATACAGCAGGATGTTCTACTTGAGATGTAATAATATGTTTTCCGCGTTTTTCGTTATAATAATCTGCTATACCTTTTATAATCATGTTGTTACTCTCAGTAGCACCACTTGTAAATATAACTTCTTTTGATTTGCATCCAACTAAATTAGCTACACGTTCTCTAGATATCTGCACTGCATGTTTGGCGTTGTCAGCTTTTGAATAATATTTACTTGATGGGTTGCCGAACTCTTCTAGAAGATAAGGAAGCATAGCATCTTTAACTTCAGGCAACACAGGGGTTGTTGCACTATTGTCCAAGTAAAGTGTCATAAACTTCACCCCTTTAAATTTATATTTTTAAAAGATTACTTACGAAGCGGTCTGCATTTCCTGCATGTCTATATTCATTCTCCAATAAAGAAATACCTCTTTCTAGATGTGCATTGAATAGATCTGGAAAAAATTCTTCATCGGAAATTTCCTTTTTCATATGTTGAGTAACTAAAGCCTTATAAACATAATCATATTCTCCAGTTAAAGTATTTCGATTAAATTCCAAACCTGAAGTATCATTTATCTCATTTTGTGGTTCTTCTTCTATTTTTAATGAAAGTGATACTGCCAACCTAGAAAGTATATTGGGTGTTAGTTTGGTTGAGGCTTGTAGGCTTTTTAGTTTTTCACCAGTTTCAGAAGAAGTTCTTAATCTAAAATTCATGTTCTAACACCATCTTCCTCATCTAAAAATAAGTATTCATTATAAATTGCTACACTTTGAGTTTTATTATCAAAATCTAGCGTATAAGCCTGCGATAGGTAAGGTTCGATTAGACTATAGTGCTGATCATCAATTTCAGTATCTGTAGATAATACTAATGTCTGCTCTCCACTTGAAGGTAATAATTCGCTAAGTACAGCAGCCTTATGCTTTTTGTCAAGACGTCCCAGTAGAGTGTCGTATATAAATGGAACACGGCGACCAGAAGCTTTAAACACTGCCCAGATTATTGATAGTAGTATGATTTCTTTTTCGCCTGCAGATAGATTGTTAATATTATGTTTTTCCATATTTTCATTAAAAACCACAATTTCATAATCTTTATGAGATATGGATAAGTGTGATATATAATTTTGCTTACGCATTAGTTGATTTAACATTCGTAAAGCTTCAGATTCAACTTCTTGTAATTTTTTCTGAATCTGCACCTCTCTGAATTGTTTGCTTGTTTTAATTAGATCATCTATTAAATTAAATGCGTTATTTTGTTTATTTTGTTTATATCTTTCTTTTTGTTTTTCTTCAAGTTTGGCCTCTAGATCTGTGAGTTGCTTTGAATGCTCCGTTAAAGATAATTGTAAGTCTTCTAGTAAGTTCTTTTCATTCTCAATAGCTGATTTTAAATTTTCCATTTGCTTAACCATATTAGTGAACTCATTAGTTTCATCATGTACTTTTAGTTTTTTCCTGATAAGTTGTGCTTCTTCCAACAAACTCTGATTCTCTTCTATTAAATTAGTATAGTAATCTGAGTGACTATTGGATACTAAGCTATTCATTTGAAATACTTTATTCTTTTGATCATTAGAGGCATCATGCAATATAAGCTGTTTTTCTGGTTTCATATGAGCTAGCAAACTATTTCTTAATTGATCTTCTTGGTGTTCGAGTCCTAAGTCAGCTTGGATTCTAATTAACTTTTCATTAGACAGATTTTTGGAAAACTCCTTGAATATTTTTTGTGTATTTTCATCTTCAAGTTGTTTTGTCGTTTCACTCAATAGTTCTTGATTTATATAAAATGGTAAAACTGTTGCAATATATTCCTTAAGTTCATTACTAATATCTTTTCTTTTATTTTCAATAGAATTTAACTTGATCAGTAATTCATCTCTTTGCTCTTTATAAAGACCACCGTGTGTCTCGAAGTCTTTTTCAATGGAATATAAGTCATTAGATAATTGAGATACCGATTCTTCCTTAGACTTAATATCAGTTAGTAAATCTTCTTTGATCGCTAAATATTCATCAATTGAATTTTTTAATTCAGCAATTTCTTTATCAATTTTACTACTTTGATTACTGTTAATTTTTCGATTAGAAAATGTATGCAAGTCTGTTTCTAAGTTTTCAAACAAACTTAAATTAAACACGACTTTTGATAAGTTTTGCAAATACGTGGCAAGTAAATCATCATTAATTATTCGAGAGATTTCCTCACCGTCAAATAAGCATAAATCAAATAATTCAGGAGGCATGTTCTCCCTGAGTTTTGATTGATAAAGTTCTTTTTCTGCTTCATTTAATAAAAGGCTGTCTTTTTTTATAATAAGAGATTCAGTTAAGTTATTGTTTTTAAGTTTCCAAGAACGAATAAAAGTGAAGTCTGCTTTTTTATAATCTTCTACTTCAGAGAAATTTAATTGAATTGAGAACTGGTTTTCACTATTTTTTACAGCCTGTGAATTTAAATAGTTTGTGATTATTTCAATATAAGGCTTACTTTTATCTGTCTTGTAACCATAAGCATATGAACCAAATAATGTTATTTTAATTGCATTTAGTAGAGTGGTTTTTCCAGCACCATTTTGTCCTCCAATTAAAATAATGTTTTTTTTAGGATTATTAATACTAAAATCAATAGTATTTTTCTTTCTATATGCCCCAAAGTTTTCAAGGGTTATAGATTTTAGTTGCATAGTTTATTATCCCTTCATTTAAATGTGTAAATAATCTTGAGTTAATGCTTTTTCAATCTCTTCATATATTCCTCTTTTAATTTTGTAACCTGAATATTCTTTTTCTATGCCAATCAGCTTTTGAACTAATTTAAAGTCTATATTGTTTTTCTCGCACAATATCTCTAAATCAGTTATTTGTTCACGGTTAAAAAGTGGCTGGTCGTCATAATCCCAATCTAATTCAAATCCCATAACTTCTTCATAAATATCTGGCATTTTATCTTCCCAGTCACCTTTTTCCAACCAAAATCTTCTAATAATTCTTAGTTCCTCTTCTTGAATTAACTCAAAAGAAGGGTCAGAAGGATGCTCCAAATCCCTTTGAACTTCTAATAGATATCTTAAAATCTCTTGTCTTGCTTCCAACGTAAATGGCCCTAACCCTAATTGTGCGAAGCTACCATCATTTCTTTTGATTAATATATTGTCGTCCCCGGATGCACTTAAATCAATATTTTGTTCAGTTAAGTAATTGCTTAGATCGTTTTCCTCAACAATATTAAATTGATCGATAAGAATTACCTGTTTAGCTCTACTACCTTTTTTAGGTAGTACTGCATATAATTTTTCGTCTATTTCTTCGATTTGAACATTAAGGAAGTAAATTTGACCGTCCATTCGATATTTCATTCTTCTTGTACGGTCATCACGTATATCTGCTAACCAGTTTCTGAATTCGAGTAGTGGACGCATCCATTCCTCGCCGTTCTCGATAAACCCGTTGAGTGCTTTATCTTCGCTAACCACTGTACATGTCCAACAACCGAAGCGGCTATTACCACAAGAACCCGCTGACTCTTTTACAGTTTTATCAATTACCAGAGGACACTCGCCGGTGCTATTAGAGTCTGCATACAATTTATATAATTCAGTATTGTCATCACCCCAAGGTGAAGTATTGTTTAAAAGATACTCCCAGACATCATCTAATTTAAATTTTTTTATAGGAGCAAATACATATGCATTTGTAAGAGTTGAGTGTTTCATCAACCGCTTACCTTCGATAGTGTGAGAATTAATTACGTTTGCTCTTGTGGCACTTTCGTCTTCACGAACGCCTAATAACATTATAACCTCACCAAATTTAGATACTTTGTCCTTAACGAATTTATTCGCAGGATCGATCTTCATCCTATCTGTACACCAACGCATTTGCTGGTTAGGAGAAGGGTATCCTTTTCCTATGATGTTAGCCCAAAATGATTGCTCAGGCTCTGGCTTAACCTTATGTGTTTCTATTGGCAAACCCAATTCTAAAGCTTTTGATTGAATTCTGTGTAATGTCGTATTAATAGATTGGATAATTAGTGGTGTCTCTACAAGAGTATCAGATGAGATAATAAATACTTTTTTATGAAGTTGTTTAGGATCTAACTCTTTTAACGCTTCAAAAACGATTTGACTTACCACGGTTGAATCTTTACCTCCACTATATCCAACAACCCAAGGTCTCTCATCTTCCAAATACACTTCTTTGATTTGCTGTTTAGCTTCCTCAATTAGAGATTTATTTTTGTTTAGCATTGTATCTATGATATTACTTTGCATTATTTTTGGCCTCCTTAAATTTTCTTTCTGCTTTTTGGTCACTCTCTGATAGTTTAAGTCCAACTTTTTCTTTTATAAGATTCGCAGTCAATTGGATCGTAAGATTGGTTTTTTGAATTCTCCCTTTTTGAGAAAAAGCGCGACCTTCCCAGTCTTTGACGTTCGTTCTGCTCCAATCAATTTTGTTAAGAGACCTTATATAATTTTGCCAATTATCAGGATCTTGCTCATATGCTGCTTTTCCCACTAGGCCGACAGCTTCTAGAAAGACTCCATGTCCGACAATAAAATTCATTCTTAGCTCTTTCGGACTTATGTCTTTATTGAATACCATCTTCCATTCAGCAATACTATCACAGAGTACTTTCCAAAATTCTTTAACAAATTTTTCTTCAGTTTCGTCTAGTATGTCTCCTTTACTTTTACCTACTAATCTCAGAATGGTATTAAAAACGTGATTGAGAGCAACCAATTTCGGAGAATTCTTTGATAGATTGACTCTCTCAGTATCTGTATATCTTACTAATAGTTCGTTCTCAGAAACAACGTCTTTTGTAAGCAATGCAAGTTGGTCTCTGTGATCATAAAGAATCCCAATAGAAGTAGTAGTGTTAACTGCATGTCGATTAAGATCAGCGAATATTTGTTGAGAATTTTTTAATCCTTCATCAGCAAAAAATACAACAGATATCGTTTCTTCTCCAAGTTCAGGCGAAATTTTTAACGCTTCTTCAATAGCAGCTCTGCGGTGTTGACCATCATTAATTAAAAATCGGGAATCTAGCGAAACTTGTAATCGACCAAGGTCGCCCCATGTTTTTTCTTTACTAAAAGGTTGAAACTCCATTTCACCATCGATTGAAGCGGTCAAAGACGAAAAAACATAATTGTCTGTGTTATCTAGTATGTAATTTGTTATCTCTGGGACTCTATTTTTATTTAGAATTCTTTGTGCTCTATGTTGTGCTGGTATTTCTTCTTCATTAAATAGAAAAATTTTAGGGATCAAGCGTAAGGGACACATGACAACATAATATTCTTTTTCGGCCTGATATCCCCTTAATGCTGGAAAAGTATAACTAAAAGCTGTATCCATAGTAAAATTCCTCTCCGTTTTTTACGTACGTAATTCATATACTTAGTATATTACATCATCGGCACAATTTAAATTAAAAAGATATAAAAAAATATGTTTTTACATAATTTTTTATATTGACCGTCAGAATATAAAAAATTTGTTATAATGCATACAAAAGAGTGATTTATACTAAGGGAAGGAATCTACGAAGCAGTCATCAATCCTAAGCTGGTTGGTTCGTTAACAGAGTTTGAAAAAGAGAAAATCGCTATTGTTAAAGAACCAATTATTTAAACAGAGTGAAGCAAGACTTAACAGATTATATATCATATATTACTAGGATAGCCTTAAATAATAAGAGTAACTTCTAATTTTGTGAGGGATTATAATGGAAAGTAAAATAGAATACTATGAAAATCAATCCTATAAATTCGACCCACTTGAGCACTTTACTATTCGAATTGAAGAGATGAAGAAACAATCAAGTTATGGCAAAATGGTTGCCTCAAAATGGATGGATATTTACGAACAGATTCTTACCAATGAAGGTTACCCAGTAGTACATCCCATTGGTCAGGAGACTTTTTCGTTATACGCGGAATTTCCAACGGGGGTATTTGAATATGCACTAGATATTGATGGAGCAACAGAATTTATTAAAGAAAACAACATTGAGCCTCTAAAAATCTCTCCGAAAGAAATTATTCAAGCTGTCGACACTGGCAATATAAATCGAGATCCTAATCTTATAAAACCAAATCATAAAAATCCTATAATGATACTTCAAAGTAAGTATCTAACTGACAATCACCCATATTGTATTAATGGAAATCATCGAATTTTTGAAGCAGAAAGAAACAACGATAAAGAAATAGAAGTTTATCTGTTCAGCGAATTAAAGTTTGATCCTTTCTTCTATGATACTTTTAGTAAGGCAATCTATTTCTTTGAAATTGATTACTGGAACGTCATTTTAGATAAAAGATATTTATTAAACAATGAAAACGAAGCATTCGCTTACAGGCTGTAGTAATGAGTTTTCACCTACCTAAAACTACTGAAAGTTGAGGACATTCAATGGAAAAAGTAAATTTCATCTCCGACGACAAACTGTATATAAAAGCAGAAGAAGCCTTTATAAAGCATAAAGCATTCCTTCAAAATTTACTTCCAGAAGCAGACATCAACATATCGGCAGTACAGCAATCCCGGGGAGTTTAACCAAAGGGGATTTGGATATTCAAGTGAGAGTGACAGCTGCAGAGTTTCCGAGCGCTGTTACTGCGTTAACGAAACATTACGGGGTTAATGAGGGAAGTACACAAACAGATACATTTCGAGCGTTTCAAGATGATGCGGCGGAACCTCCTTTAGGTATCCAGTTGACAGTTATCGATTCTGATCTTGATTTCTTTTGGAAGATTCGAGATGTTTTAAAGTTAAATGACCAGTTCTTACAAGAATACGATGATTTAAAAAGAAAATATGAAGGCAAAGATATGGAAGCCTACCGAGATGCTAAAAGTGATTTCTTTGAAAAGTTGATGTCGTCGCCGGAGTATAAGCGTTTATAACTTTAGTGCTAACAGTGAAATCGCTAAGTTTGTAAAACTTCCAACCACCCATTGACTTTCCCACACAAAATTACTACAATTTATATAATTTTATGAAAAAGGAGTTTCGACAATTTGTTGAGCTTCTTTTTTATATTATATTGCAGAAAACGATACAGCATAGGGGGCTTAGTCAATGGGTATTCATCATCACAATCATCCGTATATGACGATTCATGATTTCAACGAGCACAGTCATATTGGGTGGAACAATTCTTTAAAACCGATTGCAGAAGTGGAATCTGGACAAGTGGTAACGTATGAGATCACCGAGGCGTCTGGTGGCCAATTCACAAAGAGATCTACAGCACAAGATGTAGCAAACATTGATTTCTCAAAAGTGAATCCAGTAGCAGGGCCTGTATATGTGAAAGGTGCACAGCCTGGCGATACGTTGGAGGTCGAATTTCTCGATTTTAAACAATTGGATTGGGGTTGGACAGCACTCATTCCTGGCTTTGGTTTACTTGCAGAGGATTTCAAAGATCCAGCGATTAAAATTTTCGATTTGAAAAAGCGAAACACAACTGAATTTTTAGATGGCATTGATTTATTTTTAAAACCTTTCCCAGGTACGGTCGGAGTTGCGCTTCCTGAAGCGGGAGATTTCAGTATTGTCCCTCCACGAAAGAATGGGGGGAACATGGATATTCGCCACCTGACAAAAGGAGCAAAGCTTTACTTGCCTGTTTGGGTGGAAGGCGTGTTATTTTCCATAGGTGATACGCATGCCGCTCAAGGGGACGGTGAAGTATGTGGAACGGCGATTGAAGCTTCAATGGAGGCAACCGTTCGCTTTAAGCTGCATAAAGGGAAAACAATTGCCGAGCCGCGCTATGAGATTCCTGGACCTCCAACACCAGAAGCGGATAGCCGAGGCTACTTTGTGACGACTGGCCATGGTGAAGACATTTTCAAAGCGTCTCAAAATGCGATCCGGTACATGATTGAGCACTTGGTGAGTGAATACCGCATGACGGAAGAAGAAGCTTATATGCTTTGTAGTATCTCGGTAGATTTAAGAATTAGCGAGATTGTCAATTCACCGAATAGTCTTGTATCTGCGTTTTTACCGAAGTCTATTTTTAGATAGGTTAGTTATTGCTCTATGGACATTTGAATAGGGAAGTTAAAAATAGAACTCCAAGATGAACTCGGAGTTCTATTTTAATTATAGGCCGTCAAGCCACGATTTCATTACATAACCTTAACGAGGAAATTGAATTAATGAAACATCGTCAAAAAACTTCACCTTGTATCCTAAACGAACAAGTTCTTTTTCAACTTCCAAGACATACCCACCTGATTGATTAACTTCATGGACGATATTCCTCAACTCTTCTTCATTAGCTGTATTTGGCAAGTAAAAAATGTATGAAATGGCATTTAAAAATGCATGCCCACTTGCCACCTCAATTTATTGGTTCA
>NZ_VMHE01000024.1 GCF_007559425.1 Allobacillus salarius
ACGCCCGAGCGAGTAGGAAAATAAGCTGAAAGGTCAAATAGGGATGTTCTATACACCCGAGCGAGTAGGAAAACAAGCTGAAAGGTCGAATAGGAGTGCTCTATACGCCCGAATGAGCAAGAAAACATGCCAGAAAGTCTTATAGAAAACACTCTAAGCTAGCCTTCACTTTTATTAACATACCGGTACCATTGTATGTCCTTGAATTCATGAATAGGAACGTACTCACTATTTAAAATCAGTAGATTATAGCTAGCATCTTCGCCTGAAAGGTTTTTCATTAAGCTTGCTGACAATTTTTTGTTCCATTTGGTGTGAATGTTCGTTTGATAAGAGAGGTTTTTGTTGGTTGGTATAGGGCCTCTTATAGGCTCTGATATATAAATCCCCGTATATTCATGAAAAGCTTTTGGATATTCAATAGCAAAGTAATAATCTTCATACTGACGAAGTAAATCATAGAGGTTTTGAGAAAGTGTGAAATAAAGTTGGATGATCAGTTCATTCTCTTGTACATCCATTTCTAGCTGATTGATTGTAAAATTCGGAGGTATGAATTGTTCTTCTAATGAAATGTTTTCTTCATTAGTCGTCTCTTCATTTTGCTTTTTCGGTACGTCTTCTGGTTGGTTAGACGTTTTTTGGTCAACACTTTGGTTACATGCAACTAAAAATAGTAAACCGACTATTAAAAAGCACTTTTTCCTCATAAGTTCCTCCTTATCGTACTTGTGTGTTCGATATAGCGAGTACTTTTAGAATATAATCCTAGAAAGCCCACGTTTTACTTGTAAAAATTTTCTACATTTACTATATCACAATCAATATATTTAAAAAATTACCAAATTGAAAAATAGATAAACAATCTGTTCTACTTAAAATACACACAACATAAAATGACAATAGAGTAATTGCAGAAAGGGGATGTCAGATGGATCCTATCGTTGTCATTTTAGCAATTGTCGCATTGATTGTGCTTGTTTTGTTTTTTGGTCCGCCGTTGAAGTTGATGCGTTTTGCTTCCAAAGGAGTCGTACGGCTGGTTATTGGTGCACTGTTTATTTTCTTTGCCAATGTATTTGGGTCGATGTTCGGTCTTCATATACCCATTAATATTTTCACCTCATTGTTTGTTGGGTTTCTCGGTCTATTTGGTTTAGGAAGTTTAGCAGCCATTCACTTTTTGATTCTTCCTTAACAATTTCTATTAAAAATTTCATAGATTTATGTATAAATGCTTCTCGTCCTGGACAAGCTAGTAGATAAAGAGGAGGGGAAGTTATTTATGAGAGAATCTATGAAAGTTTGCAAGGTTTGTGATCAGCCGAAGCATGAAGGATTACAGCTGTTATATGCGTTTATATGCACGGATTGTGAGAAGGAAATTATCAATACATCGCCAGAAGAAGAACGTTATGATTATTATGTAGAACGGTTAAAAGCATGCTCCTACCAAAAACAGTAGGAGTTTTTTTCTTTATATGTACCCTTATATGAAAAATATGAGACTACTGTTGGCATTTATAAGCCCTTCTAAAATATTTATGTGACCAATAGAAGAATTTATAATCCTTAGTTTGTGAAATATGTTCCCAAATTGAAAATATATAGTCCCTTAATTGAGTGAGATTGGTCCAGTGTCCCAAGCTTGAAGTACATGCACCGCCATTCGTTTAAGGTAGTAGCTTTTCAATTGTGGGTGGCTCTGCTATGCTCGATATAAACGAGTGTGAAGAGGAAATAATCATGAATCAATATCAAACCCCTTTATTTGATAAATTAATAGAACATACAAATGAGAACCCTGTCTCATTTCATGTTCCGGGACATAAAAATGGACGTGTGTTTCCGTCGCAGAAGATAAATCCATTCAAAGAAATGATGCCGTTGGATTTAACGGAGCTATCCAACTTGGATGATTTGCACCAACCTGAAGGTGTTATTCAGGAAGCAGAAGCACTTGCAGCAGATTATTTTCAAGTAGAACAGACGTTTTTTCTCGTGAATGGAACAACTTCTGGGAATCTAGCGATGATTTTAGCGACTTGTTCGCCAGGGGATGAAATTCTTGTTCAGCGAAACAGTCATAAATCGATCATGCATGCCCTGGAATTAGCAGGGGCTCAGCCAATTTTCGTTTCACCAGATGATGATGAACAAGTGGACCGTGTATCGATTATTTCACGTGAAACAATCCAAGAAGCTATTAACCGCTACCCTTCCATTAAAGCGGTTGTTTTGACATATCCGGATTATTTCGGTTCGACATATGATCTGGAAAAGATTATTGAGCTTTGTCATGAAAAAAACCTCCCCGTTTTAGTCGATGAAGCTCATGGAGCGCATTTGCAATTAGGTACCCCGTTTCCGAAATCGGCGATTGAATGTGGAGCGGATGTGGTTGTTCATTCTGCTCATAAAACGTTACCGGCTTTAACGATGGGTTCGTATTTACATGTTTGTAGCAGCAAACGTATTTCGATTAAACGGATTGCGCATTATTTGCAAATGGTTCAAACGAGCAGTCCGTCGTATGTTGTGATGGCTTCTCTTGATTTGGCGCGGTACTTTTTGGCGACACGTACGAAGAAGGACTTGGAAGCAACATTTTCGCAAATCCAAAAGATTCGGGATCTGCTCAGTTCGTTACAAAACGTATCGATGCAATCGGTTCGTCCGGGAATTGATGATCCGATGAAAACAACGTTGTATTCAAATGACGTCGATATGCGAGATTTGGATGCCCAACTGCAAGCAAATGGCATATACGCTGAGATGGTACAAAATAATCAATTATTGGTGATCCATGGCTTTTATGATGAGCAATTTGATTTTTCTCGCTTAGAACAGGCAGTAAAGTCGGTAAATAAGCTCAAATTAAACGATTTTCATGGTAAAATAACAAGTAGACATGCTGAAAAAGATATTCAGCGATTGGAATTGAGTTTTCAAGAGCTCCACCATTTGGAAACGGAATGGGTTCCGTGGTCAAAAGCAGTCGGACGATTAGCTGCAGAAACGGTTACACCCTATCCGCCGGGAATCCCATTGATTCTTCGGGGGGAGCGAATTCGAGAAAAAGATCTCGAGGTTCTCCATTCAAAAGAACAGCTATTCCAATCGATTCAATATGACGGATATGATTTAACACGTGGAATGACAGTTTATCGAGAACAAATATAGAGGAGTTTATGTGCGTGAGTGGATTATTTATTACATTTGAAGGCGTTGAAGGGGCAGGAAAAACGACTGCTCTTTCCTATATACATAACCAATTGACTGAAGCGGGCTATCAAGTGATTCAAACGCGTGAGCCAGGTGGAATAGAGATTGCTGAAAAGATTCGGGATGTCATCTTAAACCCTGAACATACAGCAATGGAGGCTCGTACCGAAGCTTTACTGTATGCTGCAGCCCGGAGACAACATTTGGTCGAGCGTGTTTTGCCAGCATTGGAAGCAGGAAAAATCGTCCTTTGCGATCGCTTCATCGATAGTAGTCTTGCGTATCAAGGCTATGCGAGAGGCCTTGGCATTGATGAAGTATACGAAATGAACCGGTTTGCCATTGAAGATGCGATGCCTGACTTAACCGTTTTATTTCGAATTGATCCTGTGAAAGGATTAGAACGAATCGCTGCGAATAAAGATCGCGAGCAGAACCGATTGGACTTAGAGAAAATTGATTTTCACCAAAAGGTTTTTGATGCTTATGAATTGTTGATCGAGCGCTTTCCAGATCGTATTCAATCAATCGATGCTAGCCAATCAGCCGAAGTTGTTCAAAATGAGTGTTTAAAATTGATCAAAAACCAATTAAATGTGCGTTAAAAGTATTTACTAGTGATAAAATCCCCCAAAGCTTGTTATAATGATAGAAAAGGATCTGAAGGAGGTTAAGGATGAAACTAGTCCTTGCTGTAGTCCAAGACAAAGATGTGAGCCGATTACAAGATGCGTTATCGGAAAAAGAGTTCAAGACGACGAAATTAGCATCAAGTGGTGGTTTCTTAAAAGAAGGGAACACGACGTTAATGATCGGTTGTGACGACGACCAAGTTGATGCGGCTCTTAATATTATCCGCGATAACTGCAGTCAACGTGAACAAATGGTTGCACCGATTTCGCCGATGGGTGGAAATGCAGATTCCTATATCCCACGACCTGTGCAAGTGGAAGTTGGCGGAGCAACGGTGTTTGTATTACCTGTAGAATCGTTTTTTAAATTTTAATTGCCTCATGTAAAGGTAGGTAGATCGTTATGAAGATCACTCAAGATCTCCAAACCAAAATCGATACGAATCAAACGAAACGTGTGAATACTTCACAACCTTCACAAGCTTTTTTATCGATGGTTGGACAAGAACGAGATAAACTACAGGGAGAACAGCTGACGAAGTTTCTTAACCAAATACAAGCACAAGGTGAGAAAATCGCGAAATTCCGTTCGTTTAAAGATTTAGCTAAATATAAACGAATGATTCATGAATTTATCGACGAAGCTGTCAAGCATGGTATGACGTTGAAGCAGTCGAGAAGCTGGGATTTAACGGGCGGTAATCGACAGCTTACATTGGTCGAGCAAATAGATGAAAAGTTGATCAATTTAACCGACCAACTTTTAGACCAAGAAAAAGACTCTCTCGATTTGTTGAAAGTAATCGGTGAGATTAAAGGATTACTAGTAAACTTATACGCTTAAATCGATTTAAATAGATAGGATGGGCATGATGAACTGGTCAACACTAGGCGAAAAACAACCTGTCGCAACGAAAATGTTGCAAAACAGCATTCAAAAAAACCGAATAGCACATGCCTATTTGTTTCATGGGCCTAGAGGGACTGGCAAACGGGAGGCCAGTCTTTTATTTGCCATGCGCTATTTTTGCGAAAATCCGCAAGAAAATGAAGAACCTTGTGGAGAGTGTGTGGCTTGCAAACGAATTCAATCGGGAAACCATCCGGATGTCCATTGGATTAAGCCAGATGGTCAATCGATTAAAAAGGAACAAATTGAGTTTTTGCAAAAAGAATTTACATATTCTAGTTTTGAGTCTGATTCAAAAATTTATATTGTTGAAGAAGCGGACAAGATGACTGTTAACGCAGCAAATCGGTTGCTCAAATTTTTAGAGGAACCGAGCAGGCGAACATTGGCCATTCTTTTGACAGAGCAGGTAGACGCGTTGCTGGATACGATTTTATCCCGTTGCCAACGCATTCATTTTTATCCGCTCGCACAAGAGGCATATTTGCAACAATTGCGTAATGAAGGACTCAGTGAAGCAAATGCTCGTTTGGCATCAGCGCTACGTTTTGATTTAGTTGAAGCGAAAGAAATACAAAGTGATGAGTGGTTTGCGAATGGCCGAAAAATAGTGGTACAATTAATGGATAGGATTGTCCAATCGAATGAGGAATCCTACATATATCTCCATCAAACATGGATGCAACATTTCGATGGTCGACTGCAGCATGAAAAAGGTCTTGATTTGTTGCTTGTATGGTTGAAGGATCTCGTTTATTTACACTTAGATGAAAAGGAACAACTAGTCTTCATTGATCAAATGGATCGACTTGAACAGCAACAAGCTCATTTGCCGTTACACCGGATTAAAGCGGCAATTTATGAAGTGTTGCAGACGAAGCGAAGATTGGCGATGCATGTCCATCCAACATTGGCAATGGAGCAACTTATCCTCAAAATGGAGAGGTGAATATAGATTGATTGAAATAATAGGTGTCCGCTTTAAAAAAGCGGGTAAAATATATTACTTCGATCCAGGCGACTTAGCGATTACAACAGATCACTGTGTTATTGTTGAGACAGTTCGCGGGATTGAATACGGTGACGTCGTCATAGCCAATAAGCGTGTCGACGAGGAAGATGTTGTCCTTCCATTGAAGAAGGTCATTCGGATTGCTGATGAGCATGATCATCAAACCGTTTTGGAAAACCAACAGCAAACGGAAGAAGCTTTTGAACTATGTGCTCGGAAGATTCACGAGCACAAGCTAGATATGAATTTGGTCGATGTGGAGTTCACTTTTGACCGAAATAAGATTATTTTTTACTTTACAGCAGATGGCCGTGTTGATTTCAGACACTTGGTTAAAGACTTGGCATCTGTATTCAAAACGCGAATCGAGCTACGCCAAATCGGTGTACGCGATGAAGCGAAAATGTTAGGTGGAATAGGACCATGTGGTCGAATGCTTTGCTGTTCGACCTTTTTAGGGGACTTTGAGCCCGTTTCCATCAAAATGGCGAAGGATCAAAACCTTTCACTGAATCCGGCGAAAATTTCTGGATTATGCGGTCGACTCATGTGTTGCTTAAAGTATGAGAATGATATGTATGAAGATGCAAAACGAGAACTTCCAGACATTGGAGAGCGATTAAACACAGCACAAGGTAAAGGGAAAGTAGTCGGACTTAATATGCTTGAACGACTTGTCCAAGTTGAATTGACTGAATTGGAACGGGTTGTCGAATATACCATCGACGAACTGATTGAAGAGGGGGCCCTTTCAGTTCCAGCTGTTAAACAATGAGGTGGGTAACGTGAACAAAAAAGAAATGTTAGAGCATTTCTCTAGCTTTGAAAAAAAGTTTACCGATTTACAAGAGGATTTGGTGAAATTAAAAACCAATCTCGTGCAATTGGTTGAAGAAAATCACCAGTTGGCCCATGAAAACCACCACTTACGGCAACGTCTTGATGATTTGCGAAACGATCATGTTTCCGAAGCAGATGAGACACATGGAGAAAATATGCAAGCCGTAGGAGAAGGGTATGACAATTTAGCACGAATTTATGAAGAAGGTTTTCACATCTGTCACGTCTATTTTGGTACGCCAAGAGGCGAAAAAGATTGCATATTTTGTTTGAAGTTTTTTGAATGAAACAGTGAAACATCCTTTGTTGTGAAAGCGACAGAGGGTGTTTTTCTTCAATCAGAAACTATTTGGAGCCGCCGGAAAATCAATCGGAGCCGCTGATAAATTGGATGAAGCCACCGAAAAATCGCTCGAAGCCGTCGATAAAATGGGAGAAGCCGCCGAATAATCGCTCGGAGCCGCCGATAAAATGAGGGAAGCCGCCGAAAAACCATTCGAAGCCGTCGATAAATCAGATGGAGCCGCCGAATAATCGCTCGAAGCCGTCGATAAATCGAATGAACCCGTCGAATAATCAGCTTCAGCCGCTGAATCAGCCTTCTCTCCAATTTTAAAAATGCGACCAGCCTTAGTAAATTACGAAATTTAACAAACAATGAAGTAATAAAACATTGAATCACAGCAACGAAGAAACGAGGAAAGCTTATGGTGGAACTTAAAGGTGATGAACGTATTGATTATTTGTTAGCAGACCAAGATCGTCGAATTATTCAAAGCCCGACCGTATTTTCATTTTCGATTGATGCCGTATTGCTAGCCAATTTCACATATTTACCGATTAAGAGAGGGAAGATACTTGATTTGTGTACAGGCAATGGAGTCATTCCTTTATTTTTATCAAAGCGAAGCCATGCGACCATTTATGGATTGGAAATTCAAGAACGGATTTTTGATATGGCTACGCGAAATGTAAAATTGAATCAGCTTGAAGAGCAGCTCCAGGTCGTAAAAGGTGATTTAAAAGAGCCGCCTGCAGAACTTGCCAATCAGCGGTTTGATGTCGTGACATGCAACCCACCATATTTCCGCACGGATGATGGCCAGAAAAAAATAAACGAAAATGAATTTCTCGCGTACGCTAGACATGAAATTTTATGTAATTTAGATGATGTATTAAAAGCGTGTAGCTCCTTAGTCCGTTCAAAGGGAAAGGTTTCGATTGTTCACAGACCACAACGTGTGGCAGACTTAATAACGATTGGAAAAAAGTATAATTTAGAGCCAAAACGTCTTCAATTCGTCCACCCTAAAGAGGGTCGTGAAGCAAATATTGTGCTCATTGAATATTCGAAGGATGGTAAACCGGATCTCGATGTCTTGCCACCGATTTATATTCATGACGAAGATGGTCATTATACAGGTGAGGTTGCAAAGATTTTATACGGTGAAGAGGGGAGCCGATTTCATGGTCGACGTCCAGAAAAGTTTTCAGAATGAATCGGAAGCGAAGTTATATTTAGTACCGACGCCGATTGGCAACTTGGATGATATAACGTATCGAGCACTTTCAACACTACAGGAAGTTTCTTATATTGCATGTGAGGATACGCGCCAAACAAAGAAGCTATTGAATCACTTTGATATTCACAAACCATTGATCAGCTACCATGAGCATAGTAATCGTCAAAAAGAAGATGAGCTCATGTCGAAATTGCGGAATGGCGATTCGATTGCGCTTGTCAGTGATGCAGGAATGCCAGTCGTGTCAGACCCAGGCTTTGGACTGATTCAGCGAGCGCGAGAAGAACATATTGATGTCGTGAGCCTTCCAGGGGCCAATGCAGCGCTTGTTGCCTTGGTTGCTTCGGGTCTCCCTGCCAATACATTTACGTTTTATGGATTTCTTCCTAAAAAGAAAAAGGAAATCACAGAAATTTTGTCTAGCTTAGATCAGATCAAGCAAACAGTAATTTTTTATGAGTCACCGTATCGAATTAAACAAACGGTAGAGGTCATGGCGGAATATTATCAGACTGATCGGGAAATTGTTTTAGCGCGCGAGTTAACGAAGAAATTTGAAGAATACGTACGTGGAACAGTTCACGATGTTAAAAATTTCATCGATCAAGGTGAAGCGACGTTGAAAGGGGAATTTGTTCTACTTGTTGGACCAGGAGACGAAAGTTCTGTTGAAGACTCTTGGTGGGAAAGTTTAAGTTTAGTGGATCATGTCGAGACTTATATCCAAAAGGGAATTTCTTCGAAGGATGCGATTAAGCAAACAGCGATTGATCGGGCGATATCGAAACGAGAGGTTTATCAAGCATATCACGTAGGCGATTCATAGAAATCAAAGAGCATCAAAACGATGAAATTCTATGTAAAAATAAAAATAGACTGCAGCTTTACGCTACAGTCTATGATGTATTCATAGATTTATTTACTGTCAAACTTTTTATTAATCTCAGAGATTAATTGTTCAGCACCTTCTCGGCTTAACACAATGGAGCCATCGCCAACAGTGATATTATCATTGGAAACATCACCAGTGATTGCACAAGCCATGTTTGGTCTGTATTTCTTTAAGATGATTTGATCGTCATCCACGTAAATCTCAAGTGCGTCCTTAATGTTTATGTCTAGAGTACGACGCAATTCAATTGGAATAACGACTCTACCAAGCTCGTCTACTTTTCTTACAATTCCTGTTGATTTCATTGTTTCTTTCTCTCCTCTCTCGATCATATATATAAGATTCGCTATCTTATGACATTAATGTACCACTATTATTTTTAACCGTCAATTAAGTAAAGGAAGAATTGTCAGAAAATGTTTCAAACAATCTTGCCTGTTTCTCTGTGGAAATTAAACTATTAAATGGGTACAATAATATCTAGTTGATATTTTACCAAACTACTGCTAAATAGAGAACATTTTTTTATAATTTAAAAAAATTTGTCATGGAATGTTAACATTTTGTGAAAAGATATGTTAAAAAACAGGAGGTTCTAGGATGCCAGAAGAAAAAAATACGTTTTATATAACTACACCTATTTATTATCCAAGTGGCAATTTGCATATTGGTCATGCATATACGACCGTTGCCGCTGATGCGGTTGCTCGCTATAAACGACTTCGCGGGTATGAAGTAATGTTTTTGACCGGAACGGATGAGCACGGACAAAAAATTCAGCGCAAAGCAGCAGAAAAAGGTGTTGAGCCGATTCAGTACGTTGATGAGATTGTTTCAGGCATCCAAAAACTTTGGAGTCAGTTGGATATTTCTCATGATGACTTTATTCGGACAACAGAGAAGCGCCATAAAGATATTGTCGAAAAAATATTTGATCAGTTGTATCAGCAAGGCGATATTTACTTGGACAAATATGAAGGTTGGTACTGTACGCCTTGTGAATCATTCTTTACCGAACGTCAATTAGATAATGGTCGGTGCCCTGATTGTGGCCGTCCGGTTGAAAAGGTAAAAGAAGAGTCTTATTTCTTTAAGATGAGTAAATATGCTGATCGTCTCGTTGAATTTTACGAAGAAAACCCGGAATTCATACAACCAGAAAGCCGTAAAAATGAAATGTTAAACAACTTCATCAAACCGGGTCTTGAAGACTTAGCCGTTTCCCGGACGACATTTGATTGGGGCGTTCGCGTACCAGGAGATCCGAAACACGTTATCTATGTATGGATTGACGCATTGTCGAATTATATTACAACATTAGGTTATGGAACGGAAAATGACGAGCGTTTTCAAAAATTCTGGCCGGCAGATGTTCATTTAGTCGGAAAAGAAATTGTTCGTTTTCACACGATCTATTGGCCAATTATGCTCATGGCATTGGATTTACCACTACCTAAAAAAGTTTTTGCTCACGGTTGGCTATTAATGAAAGACGGAAAAATGTCCAAGTCTAAAGGGAATGTGGTCGATCCGGTTACTTTGATCGATCGCTATGGATTAGACGCATTACGTTACTACTTGCTTCGTGAAGTGCCATTCGGCTCTGACGGCGTTTTTACACCGGAAGCTTTTGTAGAGCGTACAAATTATGACTTAGCAAATGACCTTGGGAATTTATTAAACCGAACGGTAGCAATGATTAATAAATATTTCGACGGTGAAATTCCAGCAATTCAGCTGAATGAAACAGAATATGATCAAGATTTGATGAAAGTCGCCTCGTCGACAAGAGAGCAAGTGGAAGAGGCGATGGAAAATATGCAATTTTCGGTAGCACTGTCTACACTTTGGCAGTTCGTCAGCCGTACGAATAAGTATATTGATGAAAATGAACCGTGGGTATTGGCAAAAGATGAAGCGAAAAGAGAACGCCTTGGAAATGTCATGGCTCATTTAGTGGAATCACTCAGACAAATTGCCGTTATGCTTCAGCCATTCTTGACGTCCACACCGCAAAAAATCTTTAGTCAATTAGGTGTAGAAAACGAAGAGCTGCAAGGCTGGGAAAGCTTGCATACATTTGATGACATTCCGACAGGGACAAGCGTCCAAAAAGGAACTCCAATCTTCCCTCGTTTGGATAACGACGTGGAAATTCAAGCGATCAAAGATATGATGGCGCCACCAGCACCGAAAAAGGAAGAAGAGAAAGAAGAGGCGAAAGAGCAGGAAATCGCTCCCGAAGTGGCCATTGATGATTTTCTAAAGCTAGATTTTCGTGTTGGTGAAGTCATCGAGGCAGATCAAGTGAAAAAAGCGGATAAACTGCTCAAGTTACGTGTAGACCTCGGCTATGAAAAACGTCAAGTTGTTTCGGGAATTGCTGAACATTATAAACCAGAAGAGCTCGTAGGGAAAAAAGTGATTGTCGTTTCGAATTTAAAACCGGTCAAACTGCGTGGTGAACTATCTCAAGGCATGATTTTAGCTGGAGAAGACGAGGAAGGTACTCTCTCTTTGGCTACGATAGATCAAACATTACCAAACGGAACACAAATCAACTAATTCGAACTGTTCAAACGAAAGGATGAGTCTGTGTTATTTGATACACACGTTCATTTAAATGCCGATCAATTTATGGAAGATCGTGATGAAGTCATCGAGCGGGCGAAAGCGGCAGGTGTGACCGAAATGGTTGTCGTCGGCTTCGACAGAAAAACCATTCCACTAGCGATTGAAATTGCTGAAGCTTATCCGTTTATTTATGCCGCGGTTGGCTGGCACCCTGTTGATGCGATTGATATGACGGATGATGATCTGAAATGGATTGAAGAGCTTGCGGCCCATGAAAAAGTCGTTGCAATTGGAGAAATGGGTCTGGATTATCATTGGGATAAATCACCTGTAGACGTTCAAAAAGAAGTTTTTAGAAAGCAAATTAGACTTGCAAAAAAGTTGGCGATGCCGATTATTATTCATAACCGGGAAGCAACTGAAGATATTATTGACATTTTGAAGGATGAAAATGCACAGGAAATCGGTGGGATTATGCATTGTTTCAATGATCGAGCTGAATACGCGATGGAATGTATCGATTTAAACTTCCACATATCATTAGGTGGTCCAGTAACTTTTAAAAATGCAACGGATCCCAAAATTGTTGCCGAACAAGTACCACTTGATCGATTGTTGATTGAAACCGATTGTCCATTTCTTGCTCCACATCCGAACCGAGGAAAACGAAATGAACCTGCGTACGTTTTGTTAGTAGCAGAAAAAATCGCTGAAATGAAACAAATGACGTTAGAAGAGATCGGTGAAGTGACTCGGAATAATGCGAAGAAGTTATTTGGAATAGCTTAATGGTTCTTAAGCTGACCAATCATTCCGAAATAACAACGCTAGTAAATGCTTGAACACTAACTAAATGTTCTAAAACACACACATAGGCATACAGTTTAAAATGAGCATCATTTAAACGATCGCCTAGGTGTGTGTTTTTTCTTTTGTTTTGTTTCATGCGGGACTCTTAGGTCGATCAAACGGGCAATTGGTTCTCGTGATGAAGTCAATGTGTAAAAACTGTAATGAATTTGTAATGTGATTGTTCATTGACTTCCTTTTTTCGTATGACTATAATCAATTGCGTATAGGAGGCTCGTTTATGAACTCAAAGAATACAGCTTCAAAACGATTTGGTGTTAAAGGTTTTATCATATTATCTTTAACAATAGTTGCTATGGCTTCATTATTTTTTATTGTCTATGAATCTATGAAAAAAGAAGTAACAGTCTTAGCCGGTGAAGAAAAACACGAAACGAACACGATGGCTAAAACAGTTGAAGAAGTTTTAAATGAACTAGGTGTTGAACGAGACGAACATGACTATCTTTCTGAAGATCTTACAAAAGAGTTAGAAGATGGCATGGAAATCGAATTGGACTATTCTAACGAGGTAGTCGTGACCATTGACGATGAAACGGAAACGTACCACACCTTTGCAAATACAGCAGAAGAATTTTTAGAAGAAGAGAACATCGAGGTTAACGAGCATGATCATCTGTCCTTTGATTTAGAGGAAGAGTTAAGTGATGGACGGCATTTAGCGATATCTAAAGCTTTTGAAGTCGTAATAAATGATGGTGGCGAAAAGAAAACCGTCATGACGACAGGTCAAACGATTCAGTCGCTTCTCGCAAAAGAAGGGATTAAGCTGACGGAGCTCGACCAGCTCAACATGGAGCCTACTAAAGAATTAGAATCGAACGAAATCATTAAGATTACTCGAGTAGATAAAGAGAAGAAAACATATGATGAAATTATTCCATACAACACGAAGACGGAAAGCGATGATTCCTTAGAAAAAGGTAAAACGCGAATCGTTCAAAAAGGTAAAGAGGGTAAAAAAGTTCAAACCTTTGAAATTACGTATAAAAACGGTGAAGAAGTCTTTCGTGAACTGGTAAGTGAAGAAATTACAGAAGAAAGTCAAAACCGCGTTGTTGCACAAGGAACGAAGGAACCACCGAAGCAAACAGTCGCAAAGAAATCATCCAACAATGTGCAACAAACATCCGCAAAGTCTGAGTCTACAGTAAAAACGAAAGAAACGAATCAAGAAGAGGGTCAGACGATGATTGTTCAAGCGACAGCGTATTCAACGAATAATCCTTCATTGAGTACCCATACAGCTACAGGAATTGACTTACGCTCGAATCCAAGAGTTATTGCGGTTGATCCGAGTGTCATTCCGTTAGGCTCGAAAGTTTGGGTTGAAGGTTACGGCATGGCAATCGCTGGCGATACGGGTGGAGCGATTAAAGGGAAGAAAATCGACATTCATTTTTCATCTTATGAGAAAGCAAAATCATTCGGAAGAAAAACAGTCCGAATTAAAGTATATTAATAAAAATAATTATGAATCCTGCTATACTAAATGGTAGCAGGATTTATTTTTTTCGATATTTATTCAGTGAGGGTTCGTATGAAAATTAAAGAAGTAATTGTCTTAGAAGGCAGAGATGATACTGTTCGTATTAAGTTAGCCGTAGATGCAGATACAATTGAAACAAATGGCTCTGCTTTAAATCAACGTACATTAGACCAAATTAAGCATGCAAAGGAAAAAAGAGGGGTCATCGTTTTTACCGATCCAGACTATCCAGGAGAGCGCCTTAGACGATTGATTGATGCCAATATTCCTGGGTGTAAGCATGCTTTTCTACCAAAGGAAAAAACTAAGGCGAAAGGTAAGAGAAAAGGGTTAGGGATTGAGCATGCCGATATTGAAGATATTCAGCAAGCGTTAGAAGATGTACATGCTGTACGACAAGAAATGAAGAGTTCAATTGATTGGCGGCCTTATTTACTTCAATATGGCTTAATTGGTGGCCCAAAAGCTAAAGACCGTCGAATGAAGCTTGGCAATGAATTGAAGATAGGGTATGCCAATGCCAAACAATTAGAAAAGCGTTTAAGCATGTTTGCTATTGATGAGAAACAGTTTGAAGCGGTAATGAAAGAGATTATTCAGAATGAAAACGATAAAGGATGGAACAATTCATGAGCAAACCGATCGCGACCTATTCCAGAACGAAAGAGATTATGGACAAACACAAGCTATCCTTTAAGAAAAGTTTAGGCCAAAACTTCTTGATCGATGCGAATATTTTAAAAAAGATTGTTGATAAAGCTGGTGTTACTGAAGATACGACAGTCATCGAAATCGGTCCGGGGATTGGTGCGTTAACAGAACAGCTGGCTTTGAAAGCGAAAGACGTTTTTGCCATTGAAATCGACCAGCGTTTTATAGAAGTATTAAAGGATACATTGCAAGGCTTTCAAAATATCCAAGTGATCAATGAAGATATTTTGAAAGTAGATTTAAACGCATTCATCGCCGAAAAAATGCCAGAAGCATCTGATGTTCGTGTAGTAGCTAATCTTCCGTATTATATTACAACGCCAATTTTAATGAAATTATTGATGGGCAATTCACCAATGCATTCCATAACCGTAATGATGCAAAAAGAAGTTGCTGCACGGATGGCGGCAAAGCCTAACTCTAAAGAATATGGCTCGTTGTCGATAGCTGTTCAATATTACACGACATCGAATGTTGTCATGAATGTGCCGAAGACTTGTTTCGTTCCACAGCCGAATGTCGATTCGTCGATTTTACAATTAGTAAAACGTGACAAGCCGCCAGTTGATGTCGTCGATGAGGACTTGTTCTTTGAAGTCGTTCAGAAAAGCTTTCAACAACGCCGAAAAACGTTAAAAAACAATCTGCAAAAAGGGTTTCAAGATCGAATCTCTAAAGAGCAATTACAGAATGTATTTGATCAAGCGGCCATCGAGCCTTCTCGCAGAGGTGAATCCTTATCGATGGAGGAGTTCTCGACACTGACGAAATTTATGAAAGAGGCATTAGAAGTGTAACAAATCACGTAAACCCTCAATAGGATAGTGAGAGAGCCTATTACGGGGGAGAGACATCCATGAATCTTCAAAGAGGCGATATTGTCACAAGACATTCTTATGAACATGATTTATTGTTTCGTGTCCAATCAATCGATCATGACCAAGCTCAATTATACGGTGAAAACTTTCGCCTTGAAGTCGACGCGCCAATTGATGACTTGAAGCTAGTCGTTCAAGAAGAAAAAAAGCGGGCGGAGCAATCAATTATCCATAAGGAGCATGAATCTTATCGACTGTTCAGGCAGGATTACTATTTAAGGTCCTTCAGAGACCATTCACAGCCAATTTCCATCAAAGATGCACCGCGGTTTCAAATTTGCCCGAAAGTGCTTCATATGGATAGTGACGCGCTATTTTTGAAGAAGTGTATACTTCTTTATAACAAGCTTGGACTTCAAGTGCACGGAGCACATGTCAAAGAAAGCGAGATGCAGCATCAAGTAGCTGATCTTCTTGAAAAGGTACAGCCGGACATTTTAGTGTTGACGGGACATGACTCCTATTCCAAACAAAAAGGGGAAGAACTGGATTTGCGTGCTTACCGAAATAGCCGTTATTTCGTTGAAGCGGTACGTGTCGCAAGAAAGAAGGTTTCTCACTTGGATCAGCTTGTGATTTTTGCGGGTGCATGTCAATCACACTTTGAGTCGTTGATCCGTGCAGGAGCAAACTTCGCCAGTTCGCCGACGCGAATTAATATCCATGCCTTGGATCCTGTATATGTAGCAGCAAAAGTTGGCTATACGCCTTTTATGGAAAAGGTGGATATTTATGACGTCATCGAAAAAACGGTAACCCAAGAAAAAGGGATCGGCGGATTGGAAACGCGCGGCCTTTTTCGAACAGGATTACCTTATATGAAAAAGTTACCTAAGACACATGAAAAAGCGAACACAGATGAATAGAAGCCTTATGTCTAATGGAATTCCGAATGCATGAATTTGGCTAATTAGGAAATGGTAAATAGTAGTTCGTAAAATTTATGTTGACACCTTGGCTGGAATGTTGATATAATTAAATACTTTTTGACTTTCGGGCCATTTTGTGTTAAGATAGCACTTAGTGAGGTGGAGTCGTATGGGAAAAACTTTGGCTGAAATTAAACAAGCTTTGGATGTTAAGATTGGGCAGCAATTAACATTGAAAGCGAACGGTGGTCGACGCAAAACGATTGAGCGTTTTGGGGTGTTGGCAGAAACGTACCCATCTGTTTTTATCGTTGAGCTAGATCAAGATGAGCATTCTTTTGAAAGAGTCTCTTACAGCTATGCAGACGTACTTACTGAAACCGTAGAGATTACCTTCACAGATGAAGTCAGTAAAATGGCTTAACGGCAAGTAAACAGAAGAGCTTCTACAGTCAATTGGCTGTAGAAGCTCTTCTGTTTGAATAGTGGCTATAAATGAAAGCAGTCTCAGCAATTTACAATGTGGTTAACGCCAAAATTTACATGTCTGATGAATTAAGAAATACATATACTAAGCCTGTCGTAAATAAAACCGAAAAGGAGTTGTGGTCATTGAGTAGACGAAAAGGCGTTATGTCTGATCGCTTGAAAGAGGAGATCGCAAAAGATATGGGAATTTACGACACGGTCCAAAAAGAAGGATGGGGAGGCATCAAGTCCCGTGATGCCGGTAACATGGTGAAGCGGGCAATTGAGATGGCTGAGGAGAACTCGAAAAATAAAGCGTAAGTATTCTCTTCCAACTGCATGTCCCCCTACTGACTGCATCGGTCATAGTTCATTTGAACTGTGGCCGATTTCCTTTTTTACATGCATATCACATTGAAACCTATAGAATGAGAACCAATGAGCACATTTTCTTTATAAATGATTTCTCGTATGTGATACAATCAAAGAAATTAATTATGCAGAAGGTGAAATAATGATTTTTGAAAAAGCGCCGGCGAAGATCAATCTAACGCTAGACGTTTTACATAAACGAGACGATGGCTATCATGAAATCGAAATGATCATGACGTCGATTGATCTTGCAGACCGACTTACTTTTGAGAAAACAGATAATCAGGGCATTACGATCGTGTCCGAAAAAAGATATGTTCCCAATGACCAGCGAAATCTCGCCTATCAAGGGGTAGCTTTGATGCGGGAGAAGTTCGGTATTCAATCCGGTGTTAAAATTACGATTGATAAGCAAATACCTGTTGCAGCGGGACTTGCTGGGGGAAGTAGTGATGCAGCAGCGGCATTAAGAGGAATGAACCGGTTATTCAACCTCGGCCAAACGACTGAACAGCTTCAACAAATCGGTGAGGAAATTGGTTCGGATGTTCCGTTTTGTGTGTCAGGAAAAACGGCCATTGCGAGGGGTAGAGGAGAGAAGTTATCAACTTTACCATCACCTCCACCTTGTTGGGTCGTCCTTGCTAAACCAAGTATCGGTGTGTCGACAAAAGATGTGTACGGAAATGTGAATATCGATCAAATCGAGCACCCGGATACTGAGTCAATGGCTAACGCTCTTCGCAATAAGGATTTTCATTCGTTATGTAACCACCTAGGTAATGTATTGGAACCAATTACGGTAGCGATGCATCAAGAAGTAGACCAAATAAAAACATTTATGCAAAAGCAAGGCTTGGAAGGCGTACTGATGAGTGGTAGTGGACCGACCGTTTACGGATTGACTGAACACCTGTCAAAAGCTGAACGAACCGTGAATGGGTTAAGAGGTTTTTGCCAGGAAGTTTATTTAGTTCGTGCATTAACGGATTAACCATATATCAGTACCACTAAAAGGTAGTAAACACAAACATTAAGTGATATATTATTAATTAATATTCGGAAAATAAAAGGTGGAAAGGTTATGAGACGAAGCGAACGACTAGTAGCAATGACAGACTACTTCAAGGAAAATCCTTATACACATATTTCGTTGCCTTTTTTCGTGAAATGGTTTGGAGCGGCAAAATCATCGATCAGTGAGGATTTAGATATCATTGATGCCATGTTTGAACAACTAGGAATTGGACGGTTACAAACATCAGCAGGTGCAGCTGGTGGGGTCCGATATATTCCCGATTACGATATGGAACTGAGTAAAGAGAAAATCGATGAAATCATTGAGCTGTTAGAAGACCCGCAACGAATTTTGCCTGGTGGGTATGTTTATATGAGTGATCTACTCGGTGACTTAAAACAGTTACGCATAATCGGAAAAATGTTTGGCGCGGCATTCAAAGCGTATGATGTCGATTACGTCGTAACAGTTGCGACAAAAGGTATTCCGCTAGCATATGCTGTTGCTGATGTGTTGAGAGTTCCTGTTGTCATTATTAGAAGAGATCCAAAAGTGACGGAAGGTTCTACTGTAAGTATTAATTATGTATCAGGCTCGTCCAGAAAAATACAGACGATGGTCCTTTCGAAACGGAGTATTAAAGAGAATTCGAATGTGATTCTTTTGGATGATTTCATGAAAGCGGGAGGAACGATTCACGGCATGGTAAGCCTGATGAATGAATTCAATGCAACCGTCAAAGGAATCGGTGTATTGGCAGAGGCTGAAGATGATGAAGAAGACCGTCGAGTTGATGATTATATCTCCTTGTTGAAGTTTCAGGAAGTCAATGAGCGTGAAGGTCGCATTCAAGTTGCTCGTGGGAATTATTTTGAATAATCGTTTCACAATAGACAACTGGATTGTTTGTAACATATAGGGTGGACGCATTGTTCACCCTTAAGTGGTTATATGAACGCAATATTTTTTTAATTTTTTTTAATAAAAAGAAGGATTTATCGAGAGAATGTTGAATTGACATTAATAAGTCGAATTCTTTGTTTAAGAAAGAATGGAGAAACCGATCAAGCTTACGAAGCACTGTAAGCGCAGTTTTCATTAAAGGTGGTGATACATAATGCAAGTTACCGACGTAAGATTACGCCGCGTGAACACTGATGGTCGTATGCGTGCAATCGCTTCCATTACATTGGATGATGAATTTGTCGTCCATGATATCCGTGTGATTGATGGAAACAATGGTCTGTTCGTTGCTATGCCAAGTAAACGCACACCAGACGGAGAGTTCAGAGATATCGCGCATCCAATCAACTCAGATACACGAGGTAAAATTCAAGATGCTGTATTAGAAGAATACCATCGTGTTGGAGAAGAATCTGAGCTTGAAGAAGCAGGTGCTTCCTAAAAAGGATTGATCAGAAGCCTATTCATGGAGTTAATGAATAGGCTTCTTTTTTGTTGATGAGAAAAGAAGTTGCATGAACTGCCTGTCATCAGTTGCATCGACTTTTTATTTAAGATATATTCATAATGTATGCCTATGTATGGAGGGGAAATTATGGCGAATAGATATGCTGTCGTATTGGCAGCGGGAAAAGGAACTCGCATGAAATCGAAGTTATATAAAGTACTGCACCCCGTTTGTGGGAAGCCAATGGTCGAGCATGTTGTCGATCAACTGGATGAGCTGCAGTTAAACCAATTGATTACTGTAGTAGGCCATGGCGCTGAAAAGGTAAAAGAACAGTTGGGTAGCCGCAGTGAATATGCGCTGCAGGAAGAACAGCTGGGAACTGGTCATGCGGTACAAATGGCCGAGCCGTTCATTGGAAATAATGAAGGAACGACCGTTGTCGTTTGTGGAGATACCCCGTTACTGACAGCAAATACATTGAAACAGTTAATGGAACATCATGAGCAAGAACAATCCGCCGTAACCGTTTTGACGACTGAACTTGAAAATCCATCAGGGTATGGTCGTATCGTACGTAATGAATCAAACGAAGTAGCAAAAATTGTTGAAGATAAAGATGCAACTGATGAAGAAAAACAACTGACTGAGATTAATACGGGTACGTATTGTTTCGATAATAAATTGTTATTCGATGCATTGAAAAATGTTTCCAATTCAAATGCTCAAGGCGAGTATTATTTACCTGACGTATTGGAGATTGCTAAAGATGAAGGTAAAAAGGTAACTGCCTATTTAACTCCAGATGATGCAGAAACAATTGGTGTCAATGATCGTTTGGCACTTTCTAAAGCAGAAAAGCTAATGCAGAAGCGAATTAATGAAAAACATATGAAAAACGGTGTAACGTTGATCGATCCAGATCAAACATATATAGGTCCTGACGTAGTGATTGAGCCGGACGTTGTTATTGAACCAGGTTGTCGGATTCAAGGGAAAACGACCATTCAATCGGATGTTTATATTGGATTAAATAGTGAGATTATCGACTGTACAATTGGCCAAGGCACAGAGGTTCACCAAAGTGTATTGAAGGAAAGTGAAGTCGGCCGACAAGTCAAAATCGGTCCTTTCGCTCACGTTCGACCTGAGAGCTTATTAAAAGATGACGTAAAAGTCGGTAACTTTGTAGAAATCAAGAAGACAACGATGGGACAAAATAGTAAAGCTTCGCATTTATCTTATCTCGGTGATGCAGAAATCGGCGACGATGTGAATGTTGGTTGTGGTTCGATTACCGTCAATTATGATGGGAAAAATAAACATAAAACAATTATTGAAGATGGCGTATTCATCGGCTGCAATTCGAATTTGATTGCTCCTGTTACACTAAAGGAAGGGTCTTATGTGGCTGCTGGCTCAACGATTACGAAAGACATTCCTGAGAAAGCATTGTCGATTGCCCGCGCACGTCAAGTCAATAAAGAGGGTTACGTTGAGCGTTTAAATAAAAAATAATTGGTTGGAGGTTGCAAGATGACTCGTCAATATCAAGATGAATTTTTAAAAGTATTCTCGTTAAATTCAAATCCGAAGCTGGCCGAGGAAATAGCTGATCATATCGGTGTGGAATTAGGAAAAAGCTCTGTGAAGCGATTCAGTGACGGTGAGGTGCAAATCAATATCGAAGAAAGTGTGCGGGGCTGTGATGTATATGTTGTACAATCGACTTCCAACCCGGTGAATGAACATTTAATGGAGCTATTGATTATGATTGATGCGTTAAAACGCGCTTCTGCTCGTACGATCAATGTCGTTTCACCTTATTATGGCTATGCAAGACAAGACAGAAAAGCAAGGTCCCGTGAGCCGATTACTGCCAAGCTAGTCGCTGACATCATTGAAAAAGCAGGCGCTGATCGATTGATTACATTGGACTTCCATGCAGCTCAGATTCAAGGTTTCTTCGATATTCCAATCGATCATCTTTTCGGCATGCCGATTTTAAGTAAATATTTTGAAGAAAAACAGCTGAAAGATGTCGTCGTCGTTTCTCCAGATCACGGAGGCGTTACACGAGCACGACAGCTAGCTGACCGATTGAAAGCACCTATTGCCATCATCGATAAAAGACGCCCAGAGCCAAATGTGGCAGAAGTGATGAACATTGTAGGCGAAGTTGAAGGAAAGACAGCTATTTTAATTGATGATATCATCGATACAGCTGGTACAATTACATTAGCAGCTGAAGCGATGTTGGATAGCGGTGCAAAAGAAGTTTATGCATGTTGTACGCACCCAGTGTTATCTGGCCCGGCAAATGATCGAATTGAAAAATCACCAATCAAAGAATTGATTGTGACGAACACGATCCCATTGACGGATCAAATTACTTCAAGCAAAATTAAGCAACTTTCTGTCGGTGAGTTAATTGCCGAATCAATCAAGCGTGTACATGAGCATCGTTCAATCAGTACGTTGTTTAGTTAATGTTTAATTTTCGTTTAAACAGGTTAAAATTTTAAAAATGATGACTAAAAGGTTATAATAGAAAAGAATACAAATATACTGGAAATTATTTATGGAGGAAGTGAAATATTATGGCTGCAACAATTGAAGGTAAAGCAAGAACGGATTTACGTATTTCTAATACAAAGAGTTTGAGAAGTGAAGGGCAAATTCCTGGAGTTCTATACGGAAAAGGGAAAGAGCCGGTTAATATTTCTGTAGATGGAATCGACTTGATTAAGAAAGTTCGTGACGAAGGTAGAAACGCTGTATTCTCTGTTAAATTGGATAACGGCAATGCATACGACGCAATGTTGTATGATTATCAACAAGATGCAATCAAAGGTGAATTGACGCATGTTGATTTCTATATGGTGGACATGTCTCAAGAAGTAGACGTAGAAGTTTACATTCGCCTTGAAGGAGAAGCAGTTGGTGAAAAAGATGGTGGTGTCAGACAGCAACCAATGCACGTCTTGAATATCCGTTCGACTCCAGGAAATATTCCTGAAGAGATTCTAATCGATATTTCTGAGCTTAACATTGGTGATGTCATCACTGTCGGTGACCTTAAAGGCGATAAAAACTACGAAATTATGGACGAAGATGAAACGACCATCATTACAATTCTACCACCACAGCAAGAAGAAGTTGAAACAGAAGATAGTGGTGAAGAGCCAGCAGAACCAGAGTTGGTTAATGCGAAAGATGATGAAGAAGAGGAAGAAAAATAAGTCCGTCTTCATAGCATGAAATAAACAGATCGGAGCACGTTTGCGCTTCGATCTGTTTTCATGTTGTATTTTTTTGATTAGACCGGCATGACGCAATGCTTCTTAGGGTAAACTTTGATGAAATGCCGAGGGACTATTCGTTCCGTTGTTGGTGAGAATTACGCTGTCAAAATTGCTAGTCGATGGACAAAAAGGAGATAAGGAATGTCATGAAATGTATTGTTGGTTTAGGGAACCCGGGCTTAAAATACAAACATACAAGACATAATATTGGATTTGATGTAATTGATTGCTTGGCGAAACAGAATGGTTGGAAGCTTAAAAAAGGAAAGTTTGAAGCCCACTATGCTGTTGAAAACTGGCAAGGGGAAAAGGTGCTCATACTGAAACCGCAAACCTTTATGAATCTATCTGGTCAATCTGTCAGACAGGCAATGGATTTTTACGATATTGAACCCGAAAACTTGCTCGTCGTCTACGATGACTTGGATCTTCCGACGGGGAAAATACGCCTCAGACATACAGGTGGGCATGGTGGTCATAATGGAATTAGGAATATCATCGAACATCTTGGGGTAAAGGAATTTAACCGTGTTCGTTTTGGAATTGGAAGACCTGAAACGAATATCGACATTGTCCATTACGTGCTCAGTAAATTTTCTAAAAAAGAAAAGGAAATCATTAACCCATCTATCATGAAAACGTATGATGCTTGTGAAGCGTGGATGGAAACTCCTTTTGCAGAAGTCATGAACAAGTTCAACTAGAGGGGTTCGTTTAGCTAATCAAAAGAATAATATTGTTCCTTCTTGGAAAAGCTAGTCACTAGCTTATGTTAAGGAGGGACATTGATGGCAATTAAGATGACATGTCGGCATTGTGGCGAATCTATGGGTGAGTTGAACGAGCACCCGCGTGTAATGGATTTATTGAATCAAGAGTTATCAGCTGAGGAATCGAATCATATGATGAAAGAAAATCAGCAAGGTGATTTGATGTTACGATTAGTTTGCGAAACTTGCGAAGATACGCTCTCGCATAATCCAAGTTTATTTGAAAATGATAATTTTATTCACTAAGTAGCTTTGGTATTCGCCAAGGCATTTTTCCGTGTAAACAATCCGCATAGGAACGTATCAATCTAGGGGGAGAGCAGATGAAAGGTTTAAAAGATTATTTAAGCTTACAAAATGATTTTGTACATATTATCAATGGGATTAAGGGTGAAATGCGTGAACAGCTTGTTTCTGGATTAACAAACTCATTGCGCAATTTCTTAATGGTAATGTCCCATGAGTCGACGAATCGGCCGGTAGTCGTCGTCACACATCAATTGAGTCAAGCGCAACAATTATACGAAGATCTGCTCGGCTTGATGGAAAATCCAGATCAATTATATTTATATCCTATCAATGAAATGCTGCCCGCTGAGATTATGACTGCCTCCCCTGAGTTGAAATCACAGCGGATTGAGGCGAAAAATCGTTGGCAGGAGAACGAAAACGGCATTTTCATCGTTCCTATTGCAGGATTGAAGCGGCTAATGCCACCAAAACAAATGGCAGGTGACTTGTCACTTACCATTGAAACAGGAAAAGAGTATTCATTAGACGATACGATGGCGCGTCTCGTAACAATGGGCTATAAAGTGTCAGATATGGTATCTGCTCCAGGAGAAGCGAGTAAGCGTGGAGGTATTATTGATATCTATCCTCTCACGAACGTTTATCCGGTACGAATTGAATGGTTTGATGACGAAGTCGAATCGATCCGGTACTTCGATGTTGGTTCGCAACGTTCCATCGAAGAGTTGGATCAAATAGAAATCACTGCAACGGAAGAGTGGATTTTTTCGGAAGAGCAAATGAAAAAAGCAGGTGACAAGCTAGAAAAGCTTTTACAAAAGTCGTTGAAAAACATTCATTCCGAGCAAGAGAAACAGCAATTGAATGAGCAGTTATCTCATGATATCGAGCGGTTAAAAGAAGGACAGCCGTTTGATGGAATCTATCAGTATATATCGTTGCTCTATGAAGATGTTCATAGTTTAGTAGATTATTTTCCGAAGAACAGTCTGTTTATATTCGATGAGATGAGCCGAATCACAGAGACTGCGGAACGTTTAGACCGTGAAGAAGCGACATGGCATACAGATCTGCTCGATCAACGGATGATTGTAGAAGATTTAACATTTTCGTTTACGTGGGACGAAGTGTTCGAGAAGATTGACCATCAACGAATTTATCTTTCGTTGTTTTTACGACATATACCGAACACGAAGCCCGATAACTTAGTGAATATTTCCAGTCGCCAAATGCAGCAGTTCCACGGTCAGATGAATCTGTTGAAAAGTGAGATGGAACGTTGGAGTAAGGCTGGGTTTTCAGTAGTCATTTATGCGGTGGACGAAGAGCGAGTCGACCGTGTTCTTCGCGTGCTTGATGATTACGACATTGCTGCGAGAAAAGGCGTCCGCCCAATTAGCGTTCCAATGGAAGAGCCTGTTGTCTTGCAAGGCGACTTGAACGAAGGCTTTGAGATGCCTGCGTACAAGCTAGCTGTCTTAACGGAAGAAGAACTATTTAAAAAGAAAAAACCGAAAAAACGTCGACGCCAAAAAATTTCCAATGCAGAGCGAATTAAAAGCTATCAAGAATTAAATAAAGGCGATTACATCGTTCACACGAGTCACGGAATCGGAAAGTACCTTGGCATTGAAACGCTGGAGGTCAATGGACTCCATAAAGATTATATGGTCGTTCGGTATTCAGGAAACGATAAGTTATTTGTGCCGCCAGATCAAATCGATCAAGTTCAAAAGTATGTCGCTTCAGAAGGTAAAGAGCCTAAGTTATATCGACTTGGCGGAAGTGAATGGAAGAAGGTTAAGTCACGGGTTAAAGCATCTGTTGAAGATATCGCTGATGATTTAATCAAGCTTTATGCTGAGCGTGAAGCGGCTCGCGGCCATCAGTTCGGTCCAGATACAGAAATGCAGAAAGACTTTGAAATGGCTTTTCCATATCAAGAGACGGAAGATCAGCTTCGTTGCATCGAAGAAATTAAGACGGACATGGAGAAACCACAACCGATGGATCGCCTACTTTGTGGGGATGTTGGTTACGGCAAGACAGAAGTGGCTATCCGGGCAGTTTTTAAAGCAATCGTAGAAGGAAAGCAAGCCGCTGTGTTGGTTCCGACAACGATTTTGGCGCAACAGCATTTCGATACGTTTCAAGAACGATTTCAAGAATTCGGCGTAAATGTTGGTCTGCTTAGCCGATTCAGAACACCGAAACAACAAAAAGAAACGATCGATCAGCTCCGCAAAGGATTAATCGATGTAGTTATCGGAACGCATCGTGTTTTATCCAAAGATGTTGTGTTTAAAGATCTCGGTCTATTAATTGTCGATGAAGAACAACGCTTCGGCGTGAAGCATAAAGAGCGAATTAAACAACTGAAAACGAATGTGGATGTATTAACGCTGACAGCGACACCAATACCAAGAACATTACACATGTCAATGGTTGGCGTGCGAGATCTATCTGTCATCGAAACACCGCCCGAAAATCGTTTTCCAATTCAAACATATGTAGTGGAATATAATCCACTGCTCATTCGTGATGCCATCGAGCGTGAATTGGCAAGAGGCGGTCAAGTATTTTTCTTATATAATCGAGTCGATATGATCGACAGGGTCGCCGCGCAAATTAATGAACTTGTTGAAGATGCACGAGTAGTTTATGCGCACGGGCAAATGAATGAACGCCAGTTGGAAAATATCATGTTGGAGTTTTTAGAAGGCGAAGCGGATGTGTTAGTCAGTACGACAATTATTGAAACCGGTGTGGATATCCCGAATGTGAATACATTAATCGTGAACGATGCAGATAAGATGGGATTAAGCCAACTTTATCAAATCCGTGGGCGTGTCGGCCGTTCGAACCGATTAGCTTATGCGTATTTCACCTATCAACAAAATAAAGTGTTGTCCGAAATTGCTGAAAAGCGTCTAGAAGCGATTAAGGAATTCACCGAACTTGGCAGTGGCTTTAAAATCGCCATGCGTGACCTCTCCATTCGTGGTGCAGGAAACCTTTTAGGAACGGAGCAACATGGCTTTATTGATTCCGTAGGGTTCGATTTATACTCACAAATGTTGAATGATGCAGTTCGTGCGAAACAACAAGGGGTTCCTTACGAGGAAGCAAAACCATTCGAAGTTGAAATCGGTCTCGATTTGGACGCATATATTCCTGAATCGTATATTCAAGATGAAGGACAAAAAATTCAAATGTACAAACGGATTCAAGCTCTGGAGTCAATTCAAGAAACGTACGATTTGAATGAGGAATTGTTAGATCGCTTCGGTGAGTATCCAGATGAAGTTGGAAACTTACTGCAAATTTCAAGAATACGTCTATATGGAAAAGAGAACAAAATTGAATCGATTCATGAGTCAAAACAAAAAATTGAATGCCTTATGGAAGCGGAACAAAGCCAACAAATCGATGGTGCAAAGCTATTTGAATTGGCCAACGAATATGGACGAATGATCCAACTCGGTACAGAAGGCCGACAGTTGAAAATTGTGTTCCAGTTCTCCAGACATAATAAAGCAATTCGTCACGATCAGCTTGAAGATTTCCTTTCTAAGCTTCATCAGGCAAAAATTTCTTCAAACAATGAATAGTTCATCGCCACTGATTTATACTAACAATTACTAGCAGGTGATTTAGCCAGGATCCTTTAGCAAGGCTTCACCCATGCAAGTACATCAAAGAAAGTGGGGATTCGAAGATGAAAGCAACAGGAATTGTACGCCGTATTGATGATCTCGGACGAGTTGTTGTACCGAAAGAGATTAGGCGAACATTGAGAATTCGAGAAGGCGACCCTCTCGAGATTTTTGTTGCCCGAGAAGGAGAAGTTATTTTAAAAAAATACTCTCCGATTAATGAGCTGAGTGAATTCGCTGATGAATATGTACAATCGCTTTTTGAAGCAGTTGGACAAAAAATACTCATCGCAGATCGGGATGAATTTATTGCTACAGCGGGCGTTAGTAAAAAAGATTATTTGAATAAGAACATTGGACAACTCATTGAAAAAGCAATGGAAGATCGAGAAGCGGTTGTCGAAAAGAACGAATACACATTGGAAATCGTTGATGGCATTGAAGAGAAAGTAGCATCGTATTTAATTCAGCCGATCATCTCCAATGGTGACCCTGTCGGAAGTGTCGTCTTATTTTCGGATAAAGATTCTGTCACCGATGTGGAGATCAAGCTTTGTCAAACAGCCGCCAGCTTCCTTGGCCGCCAAATGGAATAGACTTCATGAAAGCCTGCTGGAAAGAGTCCGGTAGGCTTTTTGCATGCCTGAAACATGATCTCTTTAGGAACTGTGCTGACTGTTCAATTCAGCGGGCTGATTTTTCATAAAACGCGTGAGACTGTTCAAAACGTCACGCTGACCGTTCAAAGCGTCTGGCTAACTGTTCAAAGAACGTGCGTGACCGTTCAAAGCGGTGGGCTAACCGTTCAAAGAACGTGCGTGACCGTTCAAAGGAATGAGCCGACCGTTGAAATCAGTATGCTATCCGTTCAAAGGATTGCGTTAACCGTTCAAATAACCTCGTAGGTACACATGATCACCAGCTAAAATACTCCAAACTATGATAAAGTTAAAGAAGAATCGTTTAAAAGATTGAATTATCGTTGGAAGTGAAATATTTATGAGTGATACAAATAAATGGGTGAAGGGCGCAATCATCCTTACGATCACGGGGTTAATCAGTCGGATTTTAGGCATGGTTTATCGTGTTCCTTTGCAAAATATTGCTGGAGACGAAGGGTTATATGTGTATCAGCAAATTTATCCTTTACTCTCATTGGCCATTATCCTATCGCTGTATGGCATTCCAAGTGCCGTTACACAGCAGTTTTCAGAAAACCAGACGTCACGGCAATTGTTTACCCGGATCTTTTATCTGCTGACAGGACTGGGGATTTTAGCATGGTTGGTCATTTATTTATTTGCGCAAACTTGGGCAAACATGATGGGCGATATACAACTGACAGAACCAATCCGAATTAGCAGCTTTATGTTTTTGCTTCTCCCGATGATTTCACTATTACGGGGCTATTTTCAAAGCTATGAAGAGACACATTTGGTCGGCATTTCACAAGTAGTCGAGCAATTTGTGCGTGTCATCTTGATTATTGGCATTACATTTTACGTCGTTTCAACGGATCGTTCGTTGTATGAGCTCGGAACGCTTGCTGCACTGGCAACGATTATCGGCACGTTTGTTGCAGTGGTCTATTTAGGGATTAAGTTTCTTCGGCGGAAGAACTCCGTGGAAGTACCGCCAAATAACATTCCGTTTAGGCAAACAGCTAAATGGTTCTTTGCTGGTGTGTTCATTTACAGTTTAACGTATGTTCTTCACTTGATTTTCCAAGCTGTCGACGTGATGACAATGATTCCACTTCTTCAGGAGTATGGATGGTCTTTTGAAGAATCTAAAGTACAAAAGGGTATCTTTGATCGTGGTAATCCAATGATTCAATTAGGGTTAGTATTCGGTTCTTCCCTCGCATTTGCTTTAATTCCTAGTATACAATCAAAACGAAAGCAGCGGGAAGCGGAGCAAGCAGTCCACCTCACTTTTCTTTTCTCTCTAGCCGCAGCAGTTGGGTTAATCGCCATTATGCCATTTTTGAATCCGTTATTTTACTTGAACCAACATGGGACAACGGCGATTCAGTGGTTGATGCTGCTCGTTTTTTTATTGTCTTTAATTATTACCTTATCTGTTTTGTTGCAAAGTCTTGGCTATACACAACAGCAATTTAAATGGATTGTTTTTATGTTTGCAGTAAAAATTGCGAGTAACTTTTGGCTGATTCCAATCTATGGCATACTTGGCGCAAGCATCGCTTCAATTCTTGCAGCGGCAACGCTAGTCATTATTTATTTTTGGATTTGGATGAAACGTTCAAGTATTCACATAGACGTGTTATTTTATATAAAAGCAGTCGTTACAATCGGTTTGATGTATGGCGTTGTTGTTTTCATGGCCCAGCTGTTCTCTATCCATGCCACACGGTTATTTTTGATTGTGCCAACGATTGCATTGAGTCTTGTCGGAGTCATCACGGTATTCACGATGGCGTGGGCAATGAAGCTTTTTCCTAAAAATTTTCTCCAAAACATACTGAAAAAAAGCAGGTGAACACAATGAGTCAAACGATTCACGTGATCGGGTTAGGCGCAGGGACGCTTGACCAATTACCATTAGGGATTTACCGGTTTTTAACAAACCACAAAAATGAAGTCTTTGTTCGAACGAATCAACACCCTGTCATTCAAGAGCTAGAAGAAGAGGGTGTGACGTTTAAAAGCTTTGATCATGTATATGAAAAACATGAACAATTTGAAGATGTTTATCAAGACATCTCGAAACGATTACTCGAAGCTGCCCAACAACAAGATCTCGTTTATGCATTGCCTGGACATCCATTTGTTGCAGAGCGAACGGTTCAATTACTGCTGGAGCATGCTGACGAACATCTTCACATCGAGTTTCATGGTGGCCAGAGCTTTTTAGATCCGCTCTTTAATGCATTGAAAATCGATCCGATCGAGGGCTTTCAGTTATTGGACGGAACAGCATTAAAACGGTCTACCATTCAATTTACAAATCACTTATTAATCGCACAAGTGTATGATTCATTTGTCGCTTCAGATATTAAACTGACATTAATGGAAGACTTGCCGGAAGATTATCCAGTGACAATCGTTGACGCTGCAGGGAGTAAAGATGAAAAAGTCATGACAGTACCTTTATATGAGCTCGATCGTGAAGGAACTTTCAGTGATTTAACGACTTTATATGTTGCGCCACAATCCAGTGATGCATTAACACATACGTTTAACCAATTAAGGGAAGTTATCGCAACGCTTCGTGGACCAAACGGTTGCCCGTGGGATCGAAAACAAACGCATGAATCACTTCGTCCGTATTTGATTGAAGAGGCATACGAAGTCATCGACGCGATTCAGGAAGAGGATGACGACCATATAGCAGAAGAGCTTGGTGATGTGTTACTTCAAGTCATGCTACATAGTCAAATAGGAGAAGACAATGGATTCTTCTCTGTTGACGATGTGATCCGTTCAATCACCGAAAAAATGATCGAACGTCACCCGCATGTATTTGGAGACGTCGAAGTCGATTCAGCGGATGAAGTAACAACCAATTGGGAAGCAATTAAAAGTAAAGGGAAAGCGAAAAAAGAGACTCTATTGGAAGGTATCTCGGAAGCTTTACCTCGTTTACTTTACGCCCAAGAAATGCAGAAGAAAGCATCAAAAGTAGGGTTTGACTGGGGCGATGCAGCGCTTGCTTTTGAAAAAGTTACAGAAGAAATAAAGGAATTACAAGAAGTCATCGAGAAAGAAGATATAAACGAAATAGAGCTGGAATTCGGAGATGTACTGTTTTCATTAGTGAACGTTGCTCGTTTACTATCGATTGATTCGGAAATCGCGCTTCATCGAACGAGCCAAAAATTCAAAAACCGTTTCCAATACATTGAATCCATCGCAAAAAGGAACGGGGTTGAACTGACAGATTTATCTTTAGAAGATATGGAAAACTACTGGAATCAAGCGAAAGTGTTGCGAAAAGGAGAGGAATAACATGCGTTTAGATAAATTTTTAAAGTTATCACGAATTATTAAAAGGCGAACAGTCGCCAAAGAAATCGCCGGTAAAGGTAGAATTCAAGTGAATGGTCAACCAGCAAAGGCATCATCAAACCTTCAAGTGGGAGATGAGCTGACGATTCATTTTGCTCAGAAAAAATTAACGATTAAAATAGAAGATTTGCGGGAACAAGTCAACAAAGAACAGGCAGAAAACTTATACACAGTTATCAATGAAGAAAGAATTAACACTGAAGAATAGATTATAGGCATGTTTTATAGATTTCCCTCATATTTTGTATTGATAGGAGGGAAAGGACATGTCTTATGAAAAAACAACGTATAACCAAGGAAGAAGCCAACAAAAGGATCACGAATTAAAGCTAGTCAACCGCAGAAAGCTCGAAGTTCAAGGTGTAGAAGATGTTGATAGTTTTGATACGGAAGAGTTTCTATTAAAAACAACACAGGGCTATCTCGTCATTCAAGGCCACAACTTGCATATGAAAAATTTAAACGTCGAACAAGGGCTTCTAACGATTCAAGGTAGGATTGCATCATTCAGTTACATCGATAACGACCAAAAACAATCAAAGAGCTTATTAGGTAAGCTATTCAAATGACGCTAAGCGTACAGTTTTTATCGATGGCCGTGATGGTTGCGGGTGGCATTCAAGCAGCACTTACATTTGATACGTACAAGCAATTATTCCGGCCCGCCTCTTTTTGGCGGCAAATCGGCGTTGACATCGTATTCTTTTTAACGGAAGCTTGTGTCCTCTTTTACTTCTTATATCAAATTAATGGTGGAATCCTGAAGTTTTATTTATTTCTAGCTGTTGCACTTGGCATCTCAGTTTATTATGCCCTGCTGCAAAATTGGTATTTGTGGTTGTTGGACAAGTTGGTACGTCTTGTAAAAGGCTTTGTCGGGATGGTTTGGAGAATTATAAATCGAATCTTTTTTCAACCGATCATTTGGATTCTTTTACAAGTATTCACTTTGATTGTTTTCATTTTACACATCCTTCAAAAAGTCATCGGTTTGATAGGTAAAATGGTTTGGTGGCTCATTGGACCACTAATTCCAGAAAAAATCAAGCGAAGTGGACTTTCTTTTCTTACAAAATGTAGTAGAATAAAAGATAAGCTATTATTCCGCATTAAATCAAAGATGAAAAGATAGGAGGCGACAGAAGCATGGGAAGAAGAAGAGAACGTAAACGAAACAATATTTCAAGAATTAACTCAACATATGCGAAACAACAGGAAGAACAAATGGCGAAAAAATCGCGCGAAAAAACACTTCTCTTTCGTCGTCTAATTGCTTTTGTCGTTCTTTTTGTGCTTATTGGTGGTGGAATGACAACCTATCATTTTCAACAACGTGCGCAAATGCAAGAAAAGCAAGCGGAATACGAGCAACTGAATGAGCAAATGGAACAATATACGGATAGAAACCAAGCGTTGAAAGAAGAAGTGGAAAAGCTGAGTGATATTGATTATTTACTTCAAATCGCCAGAAAAGATTACTTTTTCTCAAAAGATGGTGAAATCATCTTTAAATTACCAGATGAAGAGCCTTCTTATTGACACTTTTTGAATCGGATATATATAATGTATTAGAATATACTTTTAAATTCTTAAGGAGGAGCATTTTTTTTATGTCAGTCGAAGTAGGCAGCAAGCTAAGCGGTAAAGTAACCCGCATTACGAATTTCGGAGCTTTTGTAGAGCTACCAGAAGGATCAACAGGTTTGGTTCATATCAGTGAGGTTGCAGATCGTTATGTAAAAGATATTAACGACCACCTTTCTGTCGGTGATGAAGTCACTGTAAAAGTACTAAATGTAGAGAAGAACGGAAAAATTGGCTTATCCATCAAGAAAGCTAATGAGAAATATAACCGTCCGCAACCACGCAAACGAGTAGAGAACTTCGAATCCAAAATGAACAAATTCTTGAAGGATAGCGAAGATAAACTCGCCTCACTAAAAAAACACACGGAGTCTCGTCGTGGAGGTCGAGGTGCTAAGCGGGGATAATTGCTGTCTATGATGATTATATTAAGAATGTCATTCAATATATGATCGCTCAACCTGTTCATCGAAAAAGATGAACAGGTTTTTATTTATGTAAAAAAAAGTTGGAGAGAAACTTAAAAGCTTCTCTCCAACTTTTTACGTGCTTATGAAATTATGACCCGTACGGGATTCGAACCCGTGTTACCGCCGTGAAAGGGCGGTGTCTTAACCACTTGACCAACGGGCCTTATGTAAAGAAAAAGAGACCGGTTTGCGATCAGAAAACCGATCCCTTTTTATAGCGGCGGAGGGGATCGAACCCACGACCTCACGGGTATGAACCGTACGCTCTCGCCAGCTGAGCTACGCCGCCGTTTATTGAAATATGTCTCTTAGACACAAAAATTATGGTACAACAGGTTCCATGCTCCTGTCAATAACTTTGTCGAAAATTAATTTTTCTATTAATTTAAGTCTTATTGCTTCATGAAGATAATGCTGGATTGGTCGAGAGAGTGCTCTCTACATACTAATGTACTTTTCTTCAAGTGAAAATGTCATCGAGAGGGGTTCTCGATACACAAAAAGCTTCGTCCGCAATCGGAAATGTCATCGAGAGGGGTTCTCGACACCCAAACAGCTTCGTCCGCAATCGGAAA
>NZ_VMHE01000025.1 GCF_007559425.1 Allobacillus salarius
CCGTTGCTTATGCCAATTCGAACTTCCTTTTTGACGCCTGGAAAGAATTCGTTGTTCTTTGGCTAATTTCTTTTCCAGAGTTCTAAAATACTTGTGGTTTTTGTATATCGTACCATCAGAAAGGACGGCAAAATCTTTAATTCCGAGATCAATGCCAATGGATGACTTGGTTTTTTGTAATTTTTTTACGGTTGTTTCAACCCCAATCGAAACAAAATATTTGCCGGAAGCATTGCGTCTGATCGTCGCATTCAGAATTCGTCCTTCAACCTCACGGCTTTTCGCAAACGTAACGAGGCCTAGCTTCGGTAATTTGATTTTGTTATCCAAAATGGCGATATTTCCGTTTGTATATTTTGTTGTATAGGATTGAATGTTGTTCTTTTTCGATTTATAACGTGGGGCCTGATTCTGTTTCTTGAGGAATCGTGTGTAGGAGTCGAAGAGATGTTTCAGAGAAGATTGCATGGCTATACTATCGACTTCTTTTAACCAAGCCAATTCTTTTTTTAGTTGTGTTAATTGCTTGGAACAGTTGTTGTACGACAACCCTTTACCTGTCTCTTGGTAAGTTTTTTTCCACTCGCTTAAGAAGTGGTTAAAGACAAAACGGCTACATCCAAGCGTTTTTGCAATGAGGATTTCTTGTTGTTTATTGGGATAGATTCGAAATCGATAGGCTTTGTTTACCAGCAAGATTACTTCACTCCTAACAAGAAAACGTATGTTCTCATTATAGACTACCAGCTTGTGTTTTGGGAAGTAATAACCTCATTTTCGGACAAGGAAGATGACTATTGTCATTTTTTGTCCGAAGGCGATTCATCTCCACCCTGGCTTCGTCTGAGTATGGAGTCTTATCGCCAAAATCGATAAAACCCATTTTAATCAGTATACTTCCAATAAATCATTATTCTCTTAATTATTGCTTTACTTCCGATAATGATACATATCGAAAGTATAAAGCCGATAATCCAAAAAAATACCGCTTCAGGTCATCTAAACACTGAAGCGGTATTTTCATTTACTATTACTATTGATTAACGATATCTCTCTTATTAAAAAAGAGCCAAGCAAGCGCGACAAAGACAACAAAGTAGACAATCAGCATCGTAATGGAAAAGCCTAATGTCATGCCATCAATTAATATATTGCCCGTTTCGTACATTTTCAAATCCAAGTTTGCGAACAATAGGTATTTTGACCATTCATATTGTGAAAAAATACCTGTAATTATATTTCCACCCATCAACAAGAAAATACCTACACCAATAGCGACAGAGCTATTTTTAAAGATAGTTGAGATCATGAAAGCAAGTGTTGTCATCATAATCAAGTTAACGATTCGATAACCGTATTCAGACATCACTTCACCGACAATCGGCACATATTCGATTCCGTTTGCTGTCATGATGACGGTACTTGGATTAAATCCTTCGAACCCGAAAAATATCGCTCCTCCAAGCATTGAAACAAGGAATAGATAGATCATCGTAAACAATCCAAAAACGAATATTGCTATAAACTTACTGAGTAAAATGACGTTTCTTGATATAGGACGTATTAACAGTAATTTAATCGTTCCCCATTTGTACTCGTTTGATATAATACTTGAGCCAATGATGATTGTTAAGAGACTCACAATAGCAACGAGGCCTACATTTTCCAACGTATATTGCCAAGCCCCATAATTTAATGGACGAATATCATTTTCCAATAAATATTCATTTTTCATAATTCGATCGTCATTAAAAGAGTATCCGAATTCTTCGTTATCTTTATGGAGTGCCTCATTTTCTTCTTGTAGTTCTTCTTTCCAATTGTCTGTATATTCAGTTGGTTGAACATCGTCAAAGGCTGAAATGATAATGGCACCACCAACTGCGATCAAACCTAGAATAATATACATCACCCAAGTAGATTTTCGGATGTAAATTTTAAATAGTTCATTATATAAGAGACTGAAAAAATTACTCAATGATATTCCCCCCTGTCAACTCAAGGAATTGGTCTTCCAAGGATTGTTTGACGCCTGTCACGCCATATACAGTAAGACCTGCTTCAACAAGCTTGTATACAACTTGTGGAATCGTCTCACGAGTCATCAATGAAACAAGTTGGCTACCTTCTTTTTCGGCTTTCAATTCAAGGCTTGCCAATACTTTTATCGCTTCCTCGGTTTCTTTCACATCCAAAACAACTTTAATTTCTGATTGATCAGCTTCTTCGCTGTCTTCCTTTACAGACTGCTCGGTAATGAGCTCACCATGTTTAATGATGCCAATCCGGTCACACATGAGTTCAATTTCTGATAACAAATGACTGGAAATCATAACAGCAACATTGTCTTCGACTGCCAATCTTCTAATATAATCACGGATTTCACGAATTCCAGCCGGGTCTAAACCATTTGTTGGCTCATCAAGAATTAACACTGCCGGTTTATGTAAAATGGCTTGAGCGATCCCTAAACGCTGACGCATCCCTAATGAATATTTACTGACCTTTTCATCGATTGCTTTTTCAAGACCGACAAGCCCAATGACTTCTTCTGTTCGACCTTTAGGTACATCATCATACATTCGAGCAAAATGACGTAAATTTTGGCGTCCGGTCATAAACGGATACATTTCTGGGTTTTCAACGATTGCCCCTAAATTACGAGCGGCAGCTTTGTAGTCTTTTTCAATACTTTTTCCTAAAATTTTGATTTCACCGTCGCTAAGGTCCATTAATCCAACGATCATACGAATCGTTGTCGTCTTCCCCGCACCGTTTGGCCCGATAAATCCATATACTTCTCCTTGCCGGATTGCTAAGTTAACATCTTTGATGATTTCTTTGTTTTTAATTTTCTTCCTGACATTCGTCAGTTCCAATGCAACGTTACTCATAACCTCTCCCCTTAAAAAATCATTCTATAACTAAAGACGATTGGAAACTTTAGAAGGTTTCAAATCGTCAAACAAAAGTATTTTACCATAATGTCATTTGAGAGAAAACTGATTTCCAGAAAAATCATTTCGTTACTTAGACCAAACAAATTTATTCTAGTCTATAAAGGAAATATGTTAATCTTTAGGATGATGACAAGACTAAAAAAAATAGCTACGAGGTGCAATCAATGTCCATGGAAAAATACAGAATTAATCCTGATCAAGGATTGGAATTCGGCATTTATACATTAGGTGATCATATACCAAATCCTTATACAGGAGAGCGAATTTCCAATCAACAACGAATAAATGAAATCATTAAACTGGCTCAGTTGGCTGAGCAAGCTGGGATCGACTTTTTCTCTGTTGGAGAAAGTCACCAAGAATATTTCACGACGCAAGCACATTCGGTTGTGTTAGCGGCGATTGCTCAGGCGACAGAAACAATAAAAATCGGCAGCTCTTCAACTATCATTAGTACACTTGACCCTGTTCGTGTGTATGAAGACTTTTCAACAATCGATCTCATATCGGATGGTCGTACCGAAATCATTGCCGGACGCGCATCAAGAGTGGGTAATTTTGAATTGCTCGGCTATAGCCTCCGAGACTATGAAGCACTATATGAAGAAAAGTTCGATTTACTTCAATTAATTAACGAAAATGAAGTGATCAATTGGGAAGGTGAGTATCGAGCGCCATTGCGAGATGCGAAAGTGATTCCCCGACCAAAAGAAGGATGGTTGCCCATTTGGCGTGCAGTCGGCGGTCCTCCTGGTAGTGCAATGAAAGCTGGGAGGGCAGGTGTACCAATGTTCTTGGCGACTCTTGGTGGACCAGCAACTTCTTTTAAGCACTCCATCGATGTTTACCGCGAAGCAGCAGCCAACAATGGTCATAATCCAGATGACCTTCCAGTTGCAACTGCGGGATTATTTAATGTTGCAGAGACAACACAGAAAGCAATGCAAGAAGTCTACCCACATATCAATGAAGGGATGAAGCTGACCAATGGCCAAGGTTTTCCGAAACAGCATTTCGCTCAAGGTGCCGATAAACGCGATGTGTTAAATGTCGGTAGTCCACAAGAAATCATCGAGAAGATTTTGTATCAACATGAGTTATTCGGTCATCAACGATATATCGCCCAAATGGATTTCGGTGGCGTCACACTCGATCAATTAAAAGAAAAAGTCGAAATCATCGGGAATGAAATTATGCCAGCGATCAAAAAATATACATCGAAGCGAGCGGAGGATTAAAGCTATGAAAGTTGTTACCTTATCCGGCTCCATCGTCGGTTCAAAAACACGAACGGCTATAGATTATACCGTTCAATCACTTAAAGAAAAATACCCAAAGCATACAGTGACACTAGTCGACTTAGCGGATTACGATATTCAATTCAGCGACGGTAGAAATTATCTGGATTACGTGGGAGATACAAAATACGTAACACAAACCATTATGGATGCCGATGCAATAATCTTAGGAACACCCATTTTCCAAGCTTCCATCCCAGCGACATTAAAAAACATTTTTGATTTACTGCCTGTCGATGCGTTGCGAGATAAGGTCGTCAGTATGCTGGCAACAGCTGGAACACCGAAACACTATTTGATTCCTGAGCACCATCTAAAGCCGATTTTAGGCTACATGAAAGCACAAGTCGTTCAATCGTATGTATTTATAGAAGAAAAAGATTTCGCCCAGAAACAAATCATTAATGATGATGTGTTTTTTCGGATTGACCGGCTTGTTGAGGACACAATGATTTTAGCTGACACGTACCAAAAGATAAAGGAAGAAGAAGACAAGAAGTATGATTTTTAATTTACTTCAAGGACAAAAAACGCACAGGGGAAATTTCCTGTGCGTTTCTCTATAATTGATGTTGAGTCGTGTTATTCGACCTCATATCGGTATCCCATTCCCCGAACTGTTTGGATTCGTTTAGGTTTACTCGGATCTACTTCAATCTTTTTACGAAGCTTTTTAATATGCGCGTCTATCGTCCGGTCCATCACTGTTTGATCAGCAAAAGGATAGAGTTGATTGATCAAATCCTCCCTCGTCACAACGACATTGGGATTCTCCATAAAATAAAAGAGTAATTGGAACTCATGCTTTGTTAAGGTTAATTTTTTATCAAATAACAGCACTTCGCCTTTACGTGGCTTGATACATAATCCATCATGGATGATCTTCTGACAATACTGTCCTGTCCGTCTTAGTACCGCTTCCACATGAGCCAGCAATTCTTCGGGATTAAATGGTTTAACTAAATAATCATCTGCACCCAATCTTAACCCGTTGATTCGATCTTCCGTACTTGCCTTTGCCGATAACATAATAATTGAAACTTCATTCCGCTCTTGTTTACGCACCCACTGGCAAACTTCTTCACCAGATATTTTAGGTAGCATCAAATCAAGAATAATCATACAAGGGTGCTCTCTCAAAAAAACTTCCTTCGCCTCTTCCCCATCCGCTGCTTCAACGACAATATATCCGTTTTCTGACAAAACGTTTTTGACTAGCTTTCGATTGACCGGATCATCTTCAACCACTAATAGTGTTTGGCCCAACAGCACTCACCTCAAGCTCATTATAACGAAAGAGTTCTACTGAATCTTCCCTAATGCTTGAAGCATGAAGTCGTAATTCATCGCGCCTTGTACGACATAAGCTGTCCGTCCTTCAGAATCTATGATATATGAAGTGGGATAGGCAGTAATTTGAAAGTGGTTCGTGACTTTCCCTTCCTCATCCATTAAAACTGGAAAGGTCATTTCAAATTCTTCAACAAAATCAATGACACCTTCCCGGCTATCTTCTGAAGCGGTCATATTAATAGCTAGAATTTCTACATCTTCATTATCGTATAACTTTTGAAAATCAGGTATTTCAGCTCGACAAGGTGGACACCAAGTCGCCCAAAAATTTAAGATTACAGGTTTGCCTCGATAATCAGACAGTCGTACCGTTTCACCTTCTGTAGTTTTTAACTTTACATCTGGTGCATATTGCCCTTGTTTAATGCCCGTTCCAGCTTTTTGGTCTGGGTCATCTAATTCGGGATAGATGACAACCTTTTCTCCATCTTGATCAGCTGTATCATCCGATGACCCAATAAAGTCATATACCGCAAAGCCTACCATCAACACAACCACTACAAGTAAAATCCATTTTTTCATATAAGATAGCCTCCATTAACCAAGATTTTCCATCCAAGTGCCTTCGATTAGGTCCAATAGGAATCCGGAGATTTGAGGCATCCAACCGAAGAATAGGACGAGCCCCATCGCAATCATGAAAACCGCGCCAACCTTCATAATGATTCCACTATATTTAACGATCCATCTAGTTGATCCTAGGAAGAATGTCAACACAAGGAACGGTATGATGAAACCTATTACATAAAAAACCGTATACAAGATTCCTTGCCCTGGATCACTTGCAGCGAGCAATAAGATTGAACCGAAGATTGGGCCGATACACGGTGTCCAACCAGCAGCAAAACCGAGACCGATTAAGAATGTTCCTAAAAATCCCGCTGGTTTCTTTGTATAATGCATACGCTTTTCTTTCATCAATGTTGGAATGTTGATCCATCCAGCAACAAAGAAACCCATAAAAATAATGAATACACCGGCGATTCGTTGAATAAGCAAGCCCGATTCGCCAACGAGCAATTCTTGTGCCCACTGTCCTAAGAAAGAAGCACTCGCGCCAAGTGCAATAAAGACGAGTGAAACACCTGCCAAGAAGAAAATGGAATGACTGAGCAACTGTTTACGAATTTTACTCGTATGATTGCCTTGTAATTCCTTTACGCTAATTCCTGTAATATATGATAAATAAGCCGGAAAAATCGGTAACACACAAGGGGACAAAAATGATAACGCTCCTGCGCCGATTGCCATTAAGATTCCGACTAATACAAACGTATCTGTTTCAATTCCGCCCATTAGTTCTCCCACCTTTTACGTTTCAATAAAATCAGTGAAAACATCACTACAAAAAACAGACCAATAAACCAAGGCTTCATCAAATAATCGAATAAGGTGACAAATGGTTGAATCAATGTAAGTGCCAACATACCAGCAGACCAACCAGCTAGCATCACCATCAGCAACACATCTACCGACACTTTTTCATGTACCCAGTAATAACAAACGATCAATAAACCGGATACGATGATGTTTCCAATCACGAACAAGTCATCCATGATTGTGAGCTGCAAAAACTCAAAGAAAAACACGCTGATTAAAAAGACAGGGATAAAGGTAAGCACCAAAGGAATAACCTGTAATTTTCCCCGATAGGATTGAATTGCAATGGTAATTACGGTAAATAAAGTAGCTAGATAAAAAGCCTCTCCATTACTAGGATAAGCCAAAACAGCTAGTGGGTCTTCGAGGAAGAGTGACAGATTGAGTAAAATTTTAGCTAACCAGATATAAAGAACGAAATTTACAAGCTGTGAAGTCAGTTCATTCAGTTGTTTCCGTTTCTCTTCCTTTGATGCGTTTGTCATTATGTAATAGATAGCGATTGCAACAATCATTGAAATTAAGATCATTGCAATGGCATAAATTTTTGTTGTAAGTATCATGTTTTGCTCCTCCAATAGGACGTCTACTATCAAGTATATAGTGACTCTGTGAAAATTTGATGAAATGATGGTATTTATTTTTTATATTCATTAGAAAAATCTAGCTAGGACGATCTATACGACCGAGCGGCCATGCATTTTTCTCGGAAAGTCTTATAGAGATGTTCTATTCACCCCAATGAACCGATTTTTTGCTCGAAACGTCTTATAGAACCGCTCTATTCGACCGAACGAACCGGATTCTTGCTCGAAACGTCTTATAGAGCCGCTCTATTCGACCAAACGAATCATTTTTTTGCTCGGAACGTCTTATAGAACCGCTCTATCCGACCGAACGAACCGGATTTTTGCTCGGAACGTCTTATAGAGTCGCTCTATTCGACCGAACGAATCAGTATTCTCATCGAAATGTCTTATACAATTCTAAAAGTGATTATACTTAATAAAAAGCGTAAAAAATCGCCCAATCATAGAATAGCAAACGCTACACGATTGGGCGATTAATTGAACTTATATGACTTAACTCATTGCAGGTACATTCTTCTTTTCTGAATCTTCATCTTTTCCTTTTACTAACATCGGCGTTCGATCACGGTATAATAAATAACCCGCTAAACCGACTGCTAATATGTCTGAGATCGGAAATGCTAGCCAAACGCCGATCACTCCGAAGTATGGTGGAAGAATTAATACGAGCGGAATGAGTATCAATAGCTGTCTGGACAATGACAGGATCAATGCCTGTTTCGGTTTTCCTAACGCTTGGTATAATCCTCCTGCGACAATTTGTACGCCGACAACAAAGAATAAAGAGAATAAGATCCGCATTGCTGTTGAACCTTCCTCGATGACTTCTTGGTTTGCCGTAAAAATACGTAGAAACGGTTCAGGTATGGCTACTAATATAATTGTGATGGAAGTAGCACTGATTGTTACAACTTTCATCGTTAACCAAATCGTCTCTCTCATTCTGTCATAATTTTGCGCACCGTAATTGTACCCGACAATTGGCATCATACCTTGCATGACAGCCATGATTGGAAGCGCCATAATCATGACAATCCGCTGAATAATCCCATAAATACCTACATAAAACTCTGTACCGTATTCGATGAGCATCGCATTAACAGCAATTACTAGTATACTTCCAGCAGATTGTTGAATAAATGCTGGCATTCCTACAGATAACACTTCTTTAACTATTGCAGCTTTCAACTTCATGTTCTCAAAAACAAATTTTAACGAACTTTTTCCTCGTGCATAATAATTAAAAATCATACCGAAAACAGCCGCTTGTGAGATAACTGTTGCGATTGCAGCTCCTTGCACGCCCATATTCAAGCCAAAAATGAAGATTGGATCAAGTACAATATTAATAGCAGCTGGAATAATCATTAAAACCATTGCAAATCGTGCATTTCCTTCCGCTCTCACGAGATTATTGGCCGCAAAGCCACTCGTAAAGAAAAATGTCCCTAATAAAATCGGAAACATATAATCCATCGCATAGCCGATCGTTGACGGTGTAGCGCCGAACAACAACAGTAACGGCTCTAACGCAAACAACGAAATGAGTACTCCAGCGACACTAGCGAAAAGGATTAGCGTAATGATATTGGCAAAAATTAAATTCGCTTCTTCCGGTTTTTTAGCGCCAAGACGTCTGGAAATAACGGACGACCCACCGACGCCAAGCGCCGCAGCAACAGCGATCATAATCATCATCATTGGAAAAGCTACTGTCGTTCCAGCAACCGCTTCGATTCCAACACCATAGGAAATAAAAACCGTATCAACGACGTTATATAAAGTCATGACAAACATACCAATTAACGCGGGAACAGATAAATTACGAAGCAGTGTCGAAATCTTTTCGGTACCTAGCTGCTCTGTTTGTTGTTTTTGTTCCATCTACTTCGCTCCTTCCTTTTGTTTAAGTAAATTATTTTTCATTCGTCGTAGCCATTTCATGAACAAAGCTACCTCTTCTTCTGAAAATCCTTCAATTAATTCATATTCTTTCCCATTAAGATTATCCCAGAGATTCTGATCGAGTTTTCTTCCTTTTTCATTGATCGTAATAATCTTTGATCGTTTATCTACTTCACTATCTGCCTTCTTAACCAAGTCCTTCATCAACAACGAGTCAATAATCCCTGTCATTGTCGATCCTTTAATATATAAATATTGCTGTAATTCCACTTGTGATAACGGACCATTTTCAACAAGCAAAAAAAGAACTTTTGATTGTGCAACCGTTAATCCGTGAACAGCAAGTTGTTCGTTATATTGGTTTTCTAGTAAATGAGCCACCATTCCTACTTGGTAGCCTAACTTTTCTTGTATATTCCTCACTAAATTACTTACCTCCCTAACTAAATCACAAAGAGTATCTTACCTTTTTTCTGCATTAAACGCAATATATAAACTTAACTTTTTAGGTGCCTAACAATTTTTATGAATAAAAAAGCAATATAGCTATAAAGCTACATCGCTTTCTTTTCTTCAAATTCATTAATTAATGATTTTCCTAGGATCACCCATTGAGCGATGAATAATAAAACAATAGTGAATGACATTCCATACAAAAACATATTCACCCATGTGTGAATGGAGTCTTGACCAATTACAAATATTCTTTCAGTAAAGTATAAAAACATTGCAAACGTAAAAATCCGTGACCATTGAGTTGGCGAATAAACCATGAACCCTTCATTCCAACCATATTTCCGGTAACGGGAAAATGCACGTAACAATTCGATCCATTCGACGAGAATAAATAATAATAGAACTAAACCCCAAACAACAAAATGTAGCGAAGATATTTCCGGGTAAGCAAAGCTTATTGCAACACCCGTGATTGATAGTGCACCATGAATAATACAGTTTGAATTCGTCCAACGATCAATTATCTCCGTAAATAGTAATTTAACGTATCGATTCGTAATTAAAATTAAATTCATAATATATAGCAATAAACCAAACCAAATCAGCTTGCGCGCAAGTGGAACAGGAAATTGATCGCCGAAAACAAAATAGCCCGAAATAACTACAGACTGCGTAGCGACAGTAGATAATAATAGACCACCTTGAAATTTATCTATATATTCGTTGAAATGCTGTAAAATAATAGAATAGTTTCTAATGGTCCACGTGATATAACCTGTCCATAAAAGTCCGATATTTAACGAGTAGAAAACAATAGTAATGGCATTCGGTTCATAAACAGAAATAAGTACATTTCCAAGTGAAATCGATGCAATCCATGTACCGATACCAAAACTCGTTATGGGATTTTCTAAATGTCGCTCATAGAATAAGCCTTCTTTCGTCTCATTGATCAGATAGAAAACGAGTAAAAGTAAACTAACTAAAAAGAAGATAAATAAGGTCAATTCAATCCAATCATTTTGAATAACATGATTGAACACACTAACAATGACAATCCCCGTTGCCATAATTGGTGCACCTGCTAATGTTGTAATTTTTAGTTGAACTTGTCGTTTATAGATTAAGAATGCTCCAACTAATCCTACGATAAGAGCGATCATCAAATACATGTTATTACCAACCTTTTTTCATACACATAAGTATAAATGTAACATAAATTCATCATTTCTAGGGATAGATGACAATAGCTTTTCATTTTTCAGTTGGTTTGAGATAATGAACCCACATCTCAATCCGTAAAGGAGCACAATAATGAACGTACCTATTTTATATGAAGATAATCATCTATTAGTCGTCGAAAAACCGGTCAATATTCCGGTTCAGGAAGATCAATCGAAAGATAAAGATTTATTGACGTTGCTAAAAGAAGACATTAAAATCCGCCATAAGAAGCCAGGTAATGTGTTTTTGGCTCTCGTTCACCGACTAGATCGTCCAGTTGGAGGGGCAATGGTTTTCGCCAAAACTTCAAAAGCCGCTTCTCGCTTATCCGATCAGCTCCGAAGAAAAGCGATTGAACGGACTTATCTTGCTGTCGTGCACGGTGTTCCATCAAAAGCAAAAGATCAATTGGAAGATTATTTAGTGAAAGATCACCGAAAAAATATCGTACGTACTGCGAAGCCGAACGAAAAGGAAGCTAAAAAAGCAATTCTCGATTATGAAGTGGCCAGTGAAAAGAAAGGATTTTCATTGTTATCCGTGAAACTTCATACTGGAAGACCACATCAGATTCGTGTTCAGCTTTCATCTCGCGGATTTCCGCTTTACGGGGATCAAAAGTATGGACAACGTGTCAATAAACCAGGTCAACAGATTGCTCTTTGGTCTAATAAATTAGTGTTGGAGCATCCGACTACGAAAGAGGTCATGGAATTCACCTCCACACCTCCTTATGAGTATCCGTGGAAGCTCTGGCAATAACGATGAAAAAAGTTGGGGAATGATATCTTCCCCAACCTTTTATTTCGTCACGATATGCTCTACATAAACAATTCCCATAAAAATAAGCCAAACACCAAAAGGAAATGCAAAGCTATTTATCGCTTGTAATGGTTTATATTCCTTGTTTTTGCTCAATAGTATTCGGTCAGTGACAAAAAATAAAATGGACGCAGCTAAACTATAGAATAATAAAATAAGACCAAACAAGGCGTGTAATATTCCCGATAAAATTGTCTCGATTTGATCATCCTTCATTTTCGATGCGAAAAATTGACTCATTTTATCACTTAGAATAGAAGCTAGCACCCCGTAAGTTAAAATCACTGGGAAGCTATACATTAAATAAATCGGTGTACTTAATGTAAATGCAGATAAATATCCCGTTATGGATGAAGGACTCTCCCCGAACGGGTTTGGCATGATGAGACCTAGGAGAATCGCAAATATTGAGCTAGATATGGATGCTGAAATAACTTTCCGTGAAATCATTTTGTTCTCCTTCAATTGTCAATTGAACCCTGAGATTTAGGTTACATGTTCTGTTGCTTATTATACCAATCGCACGCACATCTTGAAATGATTTCTCTCTTCTATTACATAAAAACAGAAGCCCTCCTACCTAGGAGAAACTTCTGTCTTTTTAAGAAAATAATGCTTTGAATTTTTCCCAGAAACTGCTCTTTTCTTCTTTCTCTGGCTCTTCCTCTTCTGGTTCATCTACTTCAATGCTTTTCGTTTGAATGACAAATTGAACGTGATCCACTTGTTCATTTTTTTCAGATACAAACGAAACGGGGTCGAAATCTGATTTATCATATTGTGAGATCATCTCATCGATTTCTTCGGTCATTTCTTGCGGCATATCTTTTGTTGAATCATGAAGCTCTTGTGTGCCGTCTTTTAATTCAACGACGTCTTCTTCCAATTCGCTGACACCTTGGTCGAATTCATTGATTCCTGTATGAATGTCTGAATAAGAATTCGAAAGTTCACTGACACCATTTGTGTATTCAGCAAGACCGGTATGGAAGGAGCCGTATTCTTTCGTTAAACTGGCAATTCCATCTTTTAATTGTTGCAAGCCTTCCATGCCACTAGACGCAGATGAAATCTCGCTCGCCATCGTATCAACATTGGTCGTCATTTCATTTAATCCAGCAATTGTTTCTTCTAATGAACCGATTACTTCTCCAAGAGCTGCTTTTGCACCTGGTTTATCTTGAGTTCCAAAATAAGTGCCTTTTGCGACTTGTGCTTTTTCATAAGCTGTTGTTAATTTACCAATCGTCGATGAAGCTTGCTCCATGCTTGATTGGACATTTTGTAACTTTTGTAACGTCTTTTGTTCAATGCCTGCTTCCTGCAATGCTTTGATTTCCTCTTCTGTGAATTGAGGAGCTTTCATTGCTTGTAGTGCATTTAATTCTTCTTTCGTTAAATTAGATGGAATTCCATTCATCGCTCCATCTAACGCTTGAAAAGCAGTAGAATAATTGTCTTTAAGCTTTTGCAGACCGTCTTTCATATCCGTTAAACCGGCCGATAACTGTTTAAGTCCTTCGACCAATTGATCCTGCTGGCTCGTATCGACGTCGACATCGCTTAATGACCCATTCATCGATTGTAGTGCATTTTCAATTTCTTTTGAGCCGCCAATTAACTCACCGGATGACCCGTCAAGTCCAGCAATTCCATCTCGATATTGAGCGGAACCGTTCACCAATTCCGATGCACCATCGTTCATTTCTCTAACTCCAACTACTAAATCACTGACACCTGTATTTAAATCAGCGATCGCATCGGACAAGGTCCGGATATCTCCTGTCATCTCATCCGTCTCTGGATCTTCAATGGACATAGAAGATGGAACGCCGGATATTTCAATGCCGTCGAATTCAAAGTTAGCCGTGTCCGCTTCAACCGTAAATGTCTTTTCTTTTTCAGGCATTAACGTAAATGTGACTTGTTGTGTTTTTCCAGCGTTTGCAACCATACCATCTGGTGCTTGAATATTGGAGAAGGTCTCTGAATTAAAAGGTAATGTTACTTGCAACATATAGTTGTTAAAAAACGCTTTCCCTTGCTCGCCATTAGCTTTGGCATCTACTTCAATCTTGATTGTTCCTTCTTTTCCAGCCAACTGATCAGGTGTAATTTTTTCTCCATCTAAATAATACGTCACACCGATTGTCCAAGGTAGTTCAGCCTTATTCATATTTCCTTGATAATAAAATTTTTCATCATTCGCCACGAATTCGACCTTGTCATGATTCAAAGCGACTTCTGTCATATCGGTTAAATTTCTAACACTCGTATAGTCACCATAGTCTACAATCGTTCCTTCTTTGACGACATCGAAACGATTGACGACATAGAGTTCCTGTTGTTCACCAGTCGGAGATAACGTGGCATAAATCACTTCATCTTTTCCCGACGTCTCTCCTGTCTCTTGCGACTCTTTTTCAGCTTCCGCTTCATCATCGGCAGTATTCGCTGAAACGGTTGTCAGTAACGTCGAGGCAACCAACACAACTGCCGTCAGCAAAAGAAGAATCTTTTTTATATGTTTCATGCATCATTTCTCCTTATAAAAGTTGGATTTCCATGTTGTTTTCCCAATGACTTTATCAAATACCAACAACATCGCTGGTAGGAAAAAGACAACCATAATGAATGCTAGCAAAGCACCTCTGCCAAGCAACAATCCAATTGATGATACGACTGGATTTGTTGACGTCAGCCATAAAATGAAACCAACACTTGATAAGATGGATGCTGAGATAGCTACAGCAAATACTTTTTCATCGACCGTTTTCTTAATCGCCTTCAACGCTGACATTTCTTTTCGATTTTCCGTGTAGTTTTCCGTAAATAAAATCGCGTAATCAACCGTGGCTGCCAGTTGAACTGTACTGACAATCAAATAACCGACAAAGACGAGTGCTGAATCGGTAAAATACGGAACAGCGAGGTTAATCCAAACCGCCGATTGAATCGTCAGTAACAAAATCACGGGGTATGAGATCGATTTAAATGAAACTAATAACACAAGTGCAATCGTGACAACAGTTAGCACATTCACAACTGTGTTATCTCGTTCAACGACATTTTTCATGTCATACAGCGTCACACTTTCACCCAGTGAGTACACTTGGTCTTCTGAATAATATTGATTCGCTGTGTTTTGTATTTGTTCAACGACATTGAAGGCTGTCTCTCCTTCTTTGTCCGTGTTTGTTTGTAAAATAATCCGGCTGTAATTTTCTGAATAGAACTGCTCAATCTGTGATTCTTCCAGATATTCTGGCGGGATTGTTGAATCAACCGTGTTTACATAAGAAATCACACTTGTCACATGCTTCATCTCTTCAAGTTCCTGCACAAGTTCCTCTTCTTTTGCAACCTCACCGCGCGGAACGAGCAATACCATTTGTGTGTTTTTACCGAATTCGTTTTCTATTTCTACGATATCCGCTCCAGCTCTTGTATTTTCAGGTTGATCACCAATTCCGTAAATAAAATTCGTCTCACTTTTAGCTAAAAATGCCGGTACAATTAACGCAAAGACGATCAATAAGCTTGGAACCTTAAATTTCATGATCCATTTTCCAACACGCTTGAATTCAGGAATGATCGGTTTATGTTGTGTTCTATCAATCCACTTATAGAACATAATGGTCATTGCAGGCAAAAAGACCATGACACTGATAAAGCTTAAAACAATCCCTTTCACAAGGCTGAACCCTAAGTCTGAACCAATTTCGAAATTCATAAACGTTAACGCAATAAACCCGAAAAAGGTCGTTGAAGCACTAGCGATAATTGCTGGGAACGACCGCTTCATCGCGAGTATCATCGCTTCTTTCGGATCGGTTACCGTTTTCCTATAGTCACTAAAACTATGGAGTAAAAATATCGCATAATCGAGCGAAACGGCCAGCTGCAGAATCGGCGCGACTGACGAGGTCACAAATGAAATTTCCCCGGTGAAAATATTCGTCCCCATATTGATGAGTACCGACACACCTATGGCGGTCAGGAAGAAGATCGGTTCAGCCCATGAATTCGTTGATAAAATTAAGATGATAATAATAATTGGAATCAGTAAAGCCGCCGCATATAGCGTTTCGGTTAACGCCATTTTTTGTTGGGTCGCCGTATCAAGCGCTTCACCCGCCATGGCATTTTCCTCACCGATCAATTCATAGACTTCATCAGTTACCGCAACTTCATCGCCTTCACGAATCGTAAAATTGAAGAGCGCATTTCCATTTTGATAGTACGATTCAACGATATCTTCATCCGCCATTTCGATCGGCGTTTTCAAATCGACCGTATCATCCAGCCATGTGACGTCCGACACACCATCAATCGCTTCTAATTGTTCTTTAAATTCAAGTGCTTCTTGAATTGTCATGTCTTTCATCATGACATTCGTATTCGGAACAGCACCATCAAACTCTTCATCCATAATATCCATTGCTTTCGTCGACTGGGCATCCTCTGGTAAATAATCCGCTACATTGTAATTGACGGATACCCCAACTTGTGCAATGGCACTTAAAATCATTAACACGATAAACGTTATAAATATTGATTTTTTATACTTAATAATCTTCGCTGCAATGTCGATTGCCACGCACCCTCTCTTGCGTCAAACAAAATTCCACTATATCATTATATAGACACCGTGTTGGATATACAACAAACAGTATTGTAAGGTGCGTCTAAAAACCAACACATGAACATTTAAGTGTTGGATATCCATAAAATTTTCACAAAGTAGGTGAATGAAATTGAACAAAAAACTAGACCGGAGAAAAAAATATACACGGATGGTACTGAAAGATAGCTTAATGGAATCATTAAAAGAAAAACCCATTTCAAGTGTGACGGTTAAAGAAATATGCGAACAAGCTGATATCAATCGCTCCACATTTTACACCCATTATTCCGATCAATATGATTTAGTTGAACAAATTGAGAGCGAACTGATTAATGACATGGAAAAATATTTAAACTCGGTTAACTTTGAAATGGATGAAGAGGCAAAGGAAATGACCGAAAGACTGCTAGACTATCTTGCTTCTAGAGCGGATGATTGCAAAACGTTATTAAACTATGAAGGAGATTCAACTTTCCAACGAAAGGTGACATCGGTTGCTTATCGGTTTATACTGAATGAAGGAATGACCGCGAAAAATATTGACCCGAGCATTTCTGAATATATTAGCTCCTTTATTGTGAATGGTAGTATCCAAATGATGAAACTATGGCTATACAACAATATGGATCGGAGTCCAAAAGAGATGTCTCAACTGATCAATGATTTTATCAATAAAGGACTTTATGGATTGAATCTAAAATAATTGCAGAACGAATGGAGTTTTAACCATGAAAGATATACGAATGATATTAATAATATGCTTCTTACTTTTTGTATCGGCATGTCAAGCATCCGATGACCAAGAGACGCAAGAAAAATCCTCAGACGACACCGAAGTTTTAAGTGATTCAGCAGAGGAATCCGAAGAAGTGGAACAAGAAGTAGTCAATTCATCTAAAACGAAGGAAGAAAATAATACGGATACAACAGATGAAAATAATGAAGTTGTTGAACGGACAGACCCACTCGTTGACTATCCAAATGAGAAAGTCGAATTCGCAAGAGTATGGCTGCAACATGGCGAATTGAAAGACGTTGATTCATTAAATGTTCGTCATATTCCAGCCGGCACACCACTGAACCCAAATGATGAAACGAGTGCCAGTTATCCTGAAGACGTCATCCAGTTATCCGGCGCACGCCTAGTTGCTGGCTCTGTAACATACAGCGGTAACGGAGACGGAACAATCAATATCTACAACGTTCCATTACGATGGGATGGACAACACCCTGCAGGTGAAGAATTCTATCAAGAAATCATCGAAAATACAGAGGAAATTTACGTTGAGGTTGGCGATGATCAAGAGATTATTGAATTGATTGAAGTGATGAATGTTCAGTAGGATTGTGGCTGACGGTTGACTGCTGAAGTTTGTGTGCTGACTGCTGAAGTTTGCGCGCTGACTGCTGAAGTTTGCACGCTGACTGCTGAAGTTTGCGCGCTGACTGTTGATAGATGCAACTTAACTGCTGATAAACGCGAACCAACCACTCCAAATAAAATACAACGCTTGGATTACAAAAATCCAAGCGCTTCTTATTTCACACTTAAAAAGATTTAACCGCTTCTTCCACCGGTGTTTCTCCACCAATGACCTGAAACTCTTTTCCGATTGTTGAGTCATTTTCTAATGTGACGAGAATGGCACGCGCAACGTCCTCACGTGGTACTTTCCCCATTTCACCGCTCATGCTTACGGTTACTTTTCCCGTTCCTTCATCATTCGTTAGTCCGCCTGGGTGAACAATGGTGTAGTCGAGATCGGTCGCTTTCAGCCATTCATCCGCATAGTGCTTCGCAGCCACATAAGGCGCAAAGGATTCAGGTGCTTCTTGAATAGCTTGGCGTGTCGTATCAAATGAGCTGACCATGACAAAGCGTTTGACGCCAGCTTTTTTCGTTGCTTCAATGGTTTTCACAGCACCATCTAAATCAACCATAATCGTTTTATCTTTCCCGGTTTTTGGTCCTGAACCTGCTGTAAAGACAACTGCATCCACATCTTTTGCTGCTTCAGCGATGTCGTCGATTTCACCTTCTAAGTTAACCACTGCAGTTTCTGCACCCAATTCGGTAAAATAGGACGCTTGTTCCTCTTTTCGGATCATCGCTTTTGCTTGTAAATCATCTGTTTCCTGAATAAACGAAACTAAATGTTTACCGATTTGCCCATTGGCACCAACTACGAGTACTTTCACCCAATCACTCCTCTAATTTTTCTTCTATATTTATCGTAACGAAAGAACTTTTCTCTGTCGAAGAAACAGCTTACGCTTTCCGTCCCATTTGCTGAAGCGGATCCCAAACTCCGTTATACGGCGGTGCATAAGAAAGATCGACATCCACCAATTCATGAACGGTCATCTCATGATGGAGGGCCATCGCCAACACATCCAAACGTTTATCGACACCTTTTTTGCCAATAATCTGACCACCTAGTAGTTTTCTCGAATCACGGTGATAAATCAGTTTCAAATGAAGAGTCTCTCCGCCAGGATAATAACCGGCATGCGAGTTTGCTTTTGTCGTTTGAACTTCATAGGGAAAATTCAACTGCTGGGCCTCGCGTTCAGATAAACCGGTTCGGCCCAAAGTTAAATCAAAGAATTTAATGATGGACGTACCCAAGATACCTTTGAATTGAAGCGGATTTCCTGCCATATTCGCACCAGCAATTCTACCTTGCTTATTGGAAGTTGTTCCGAGCGGAATATGGTCATTCACTTGTTTCACCCGGTGAAAATCCGTTGCACAATCGCCTGCTGCATAGATGTTTTTAAGAGATGTTTGCATATAAGGGTTTACTAGAACGGCTCCTCTTGGATTTAAGTGAATACCGGTTCCTTGTAAAAACTGTGTGTTCGCCAAGACACCAATGGCCAATAAAACGAGATCGGTCTTATAAGTATTTTTGTCAGTCTTCACACCTTCCACTCGATCCGTTCCAGTAAGGCCTGTGACGGACTCACCAAGCTTCAGATTAATACCATTCCGCTTAGCTTCCTCGTGAATGAGTTCTGCCATATCTAAGTCAAAAATCGGTGCCACTTGATCGCCACGCTGAATCAACGTCACCTCTTTGCCTAACGTTTTGAAGCTTTCGGCCATTTCAAGACCGATATAGCCTCCACCTACAATTGTCACATGCTTTACATCATCATCCAAGTCATGCATAATTCCCTTGGTATCCGTCACCGTTTTCAATGTATGAACACCTTTTAGTTCAATTCCTTCCCATTGTGGAACAGTAGGATTGGCACCCGTTGCAATCAGTAGCTTATCGTAAGAAACTTGAAATCCATCTCCAGTCTCTAAATCAATTCCATAAACGATTTGGTCTTTTGCATTAATATTTGTTACTTCTGTGGACGTACGTGCATCCATCCCATATTTTTCTCTAAATGTTTCAACCTGACGAGCAACGACATCTTCCAAATCAGGAATATAACCGTTAATGACGTATGGAAAACCACATTGGCCATAAGAATATTCTTTCCCGCGCTCAAGAACAGCAATTTCTGCCGTTTCATCCGTTCGGTAAATTTCCATCGCTGCACTCATCCCTGCAGCAACACCACCAATAATGACATACTTCATTCGAACTCCTCCTCTATGTTCACCTTACCCGAAAAAATCGTTACTTAAATGTTTGGTCATTCAAATTAGTACAGATATTTAGATAAAAATAAATCGATTAACACAAATATTATATGAATTTAACAGCTGTCACCAATCTAAGCATTTAAAAAACAAACCCAGAAATTTTCTGAGTTTGTCATCCAATAGATAGTTTATTCCGTTTGATGTAAATCATGAACAATCCAAATGCGATGGCAGAAAGGACGATCCCTGATACATATGGCAAGCCAATCCAAACCATATACAATGCACCGCCGAGAACCGGACCAATGATTCTTCCTAACGAACCGAAAGAAGATAAATAACCAGTCACTTCCCCATATCCAGACTTGGCTTGTTTCGTCAGTAAGGAAGACACACTTGGACGAATGACTCCATTCCCGATACCGAAAATCGTTAAGAAGACGGCTGCGGTTAGGAAGTTTTGTGTTAACAAAATCAAGCCCATACCTAAAGCAGAAACAACAATTCCCGCTTGAATGATTTTAATTTCTCCGAATTTCTTTGTCAGCGTCCCCATCGAACCTTGAACCGCCGCACTTGCAAGACCCATAATCATGAAAACGTAACCCATCGACACTGCATTTAACCCTGCTTTTACAGCAGCGAAGTATGCAAACGTCGCTTCAAGACCGGATAACGATACAGCAATGAAAAATTGTAAAAAGTACAACATCGCCATCGGGGTTTTCATTGCTTGTCCGATTGCTTTTGTTCTTTTTACTTTCGGCCGCTGCTTCCGATCAGAAAGCTGCACAGATTCTTTCAAAATAAAGAACACGAAAATCATTGTTAATAACGACACTGTTCCTGCTATGTAAAAAGGAGCTTCAAGGTTTATTTTTGAAAATACCCCACCGACAGCAGGGCCAAAAATAAACCCAAGCCCAGTCGCCGCTCCGATAATTCCCATTCCTTTGCCGCGGTCTTCTTCAGACGTCACATCAGCTACATACGCCATAACTGTCGGCATATTGGCGGCTGATAAAAATCCACCGATAACTCTTGCGACAAAAAGCATCCAAAGATGTGATGCAAATGCGAGAAGAAAGAACGATAGAGATAGTCCGAAAATACCGAGCATGATCACAGGCTTGCGGCCAATTCGATCGGATACTCTTCCCCACATTGGTGCAAAGACAAATTGCATGAACGAATAAACGGCCATCAATAAACCGAGTTCAGTAGCTGATGCGCCTAATTCTTCCGCATAGTAAGGAAGGACGGGAATAATAATCCCAAATCCGAGCATAACGAGAAACATGATTAAAAATAAGATCGGTAACACACGTTTTGTAGTCAAATTATTCACCTAGTTGCTTGTTTATTTACTTAATTCCATGCACATTATAGCACAATGGTTTCTGTTCAAAATAGTCTTGTCCATTTTTCGGTTACCGATTGTCATCTAATTTATATAAAAACCTTAATAGGATTGTCTTTCATCGCTTACTTGATTAGGTGGTAACGTAGGGATTTTTTTAATGAAATAGTAATGCTTTATAATTCCTAACGTGAAAATAATAATCTTTACAGCCCATATATCTACAATAATGATTGAAACGATGATGAAAAAGTCCGCCACAATATTAATTCGTACCTTCTCTTTCATCGTCATTCCTTTATTTTCTAGAAAACGAACAACGTAATCCTCGTAATACTTTGTACTCTTAAACCAATTCTCCAGTCGTTTCGAACTTTTCAAGAAACAATAGGAAGCAAATAAGAAAAAAGGAATACCGGGTATGAGCGGCATGATCACACCTATTACACCCATCGCGAATGAAAGTAATCCGAGTACGGCAAAAATAAACTTCTTTACAGCTATTATAGTTATCACCTAACTTATCATCTATTCTGATCTGTCTCTATTGTACATTAGAAATGTTCATAAAATCATTGAAAAGAGAACAGTTTAATGAACAAATGAACGTTAATGATAAAGGTGCTTTGTTAGGTAGAAATGTACACTTTTGTTTAAATATAAAATTCTTATAGTTGTAACAGACTAAAAAACGGAATAACCTCCATTACTGCTCACTTTGCTTTGCTCTCAAAAGGAAAAGAATTTTATAGGTAATCCTCAAGTATGCCGCAATACTTATGAATATCCTCTAATACACTAAGTAAACAATAAAACTCACAATGTATATGGTGTCAACCACAGACAAATACAATCCAATCTTGGATTTCTTGATTCTCTCCAAGCTGTAATTGAATAATGTATCATACAGACTAATGACAAAAAAGACTGCTGAAATCAAGATAACCAATGGACTTTCTGTTATGACAACCGCCAGTAGATAAAAAAGCCACCTACGAATGAAATTAAAAATGAGTCCAATGGCCATTATAGAGAGGCTATCAGGCGTGACATCAAGTTCTTCTTCTGTCGAAATCTCTTCCAATCCACTTTTGATTTTTTTATAATCTTTTAAATAATCAATATTGAACCATAATAAAATAATACCGTAAATAATTATGTAAACTTCTACGTTTAGTTCTAACCAATCCTCTATTGTAAACAACCCCTTTTGCTAGATTCGTTTTTTGTTCATTGGTAATTTTTTAAGCACCTCTTCCGTATGTTCCCCGTGTTCCGGCGAAGCACCGAACAGTTGATGTTGGTTATTTGATAGTTTGATTGGATTCCCAATCATTTGCTTTAATCCAGATTCACTCGCTTGGATCATCTCTCGCTCTCTTAGTTGAGGGTTTTCTAGCATTTCATCGAACGTATGAACAGGTGTCAGACAAGCCTCCAACTGTTCAAAAGTTTTGAGCCATTCCGACTGCGATTGTTGCTTCATAATCATTTCAATTTCAGCAATCATCTCATCTTGAACATCAAGAGCGGCATGTTGTAACGGAACATAATGTTCACGGCCGATTCCTTCACAAAACGCCTCCCAAAATTTCGGTTCAACTGCACCAAGTGCGAGATACTTCCCATCCTGTGTCACATATACTTGATAACACGCATAACCACCATTCAACAACTCCGATCCACGCTCTGGTGATTCCCCCGCTACATGGTTTGGCAGCATCATATGTAACCAAGAAACGACGCCATCCAACATGGAAATGTCAACAAACTGACCTTCCCCTGTCTTTTCTCGCTCGATAATCGATAGCAGAATGCCAACCGCGGCCGGATAGGCTCCTCCCCCGATATCTGCAATCTGGGTCGACGGTACAATCGGTTTCCTCTCTTTATCTCCCATTAATTGCAGTAAACCAGCATAACCCAAATAATTTACATCATGTCCTGGTTCTTGTTGACGTGGACCATTCTGGCCATAGCCTGAAATGGCACAATAAATAAGACCTGGATTCACAGACTTGAACGTCTCATAATCCAAGCCAAGACGCTTCATGACACCTGGGCGAAATGATTCGACAATGACATCAGCTGTTTCGACTAAACTCAAAAAAGATTGCTTATCCGCTTCATCTTTTAGATTTAGAACGACACTCTTTTTGTTTCGATTGAGAGAATGAAATACAGCACTATTCTCATCGACTTTCGGATCAAAATCTCGTAAATAATCGCCCTGATTAGGGTCTTCAATTTTAATGACTTCCGCACCAAAATCCGCTAACATCATTGTACAATAAGGACCTGGCAACAATCGTGATAAATCTAATACCCGGATGTGATTCAAAATCAATTGCATCACCTCATTTAAAAATTGATCTTATATCAATTGTAGATGCAAATTGATTTTATTGTAAGAGTTTTTAAATAGTTTAAACAATTCATTTTTAAGTGGAACTTTTTTTATTCGTTCTCCTGCTGATGTCACAAAACATTGGCGCGAAGTCGGTGAACAAACCCGCATGCCAATCGACGGTTCACTCATGCAAGACAACCCCGTGCAGTCATCTTATCCTGCATCAAGAGTGTTTAAAGTCATTCAAAATATGTACGGGGATGATGTTGCAAGCACTTATTTACGACGAACACGTGAAGCTGTTTTTGCTTTCAACAAAAATATATCCGACAAAGATGTACTCGTGAAAATAGTGGATGACATGGGGCTCGATGGTGAAAAAATTGTTACACAAGCGGAAGAGTCCAGTGCACAAAAATTACTGAACGAAGACTTCCAACAAGCGAGAAACCTCGGAGCTATGGGCTTCCCTTCTATTTTAATGATTAATGAAGAAAAGAAGGATCAATATTGTCGGCGGACGTCCATTGAATGCTTATATTCAAGGTTTGAAACAAGTGTTAGGCGTAAGTGAATTAGAACCAAAAGCACAACCGACGCTAACCGAACTACTCGCTGAAGAAGAGCTTTTATTTTCAAAAGAAATTGAAGTGATGTATGATGTGGAACAGACAAATGTAGCCAGCTTTATCGATGAGCATCTGAATTCAGATCAATATGAAGAAAATGAACTGCTTGGTGAAAAATATATTCAGATAAAATAATGTTATTGAGAAGCCCACGAACGTTGATTGTGGGCTTTTATTATGGGCGTTTATAATTTAATGGGCGGTGCGAGACGCCCGACAAATGCGGCGAGACGCCCGATAAACGCGACCAGACGCCCGACAAACGCGCCGAGACGCCCGACAAACGCGCCGAGACGCCCGACAAACGCGCCGAGACGCCCGATAAACGCGCCGAGACGCCCGATAAACGCGACCAGACGCCCGACTCCTAGCTAGCCTCACACAATTGCAATCAAATTAAAATGCACCTTTTGCAAAACGGCTGTCTCTCTTTTCCATTTACACCTTTTGATCATGATGACAAACGACTGAATCTCCATGTCCGTGATCGTCACTCTCTAGCTGAATCGTCACATGACCGACTCCTTTTTCTTCTAAATCCGATTCAACTCTTCTCAAGATACGTTGACACTCACGTATCGAAAGCTCAGGGTCGACTACAGCATGACAAGATAAAGCGTTTTGTCCACTCGTAATACTCCAAACATGTAAATCATGAATCGAATGAACACCTTGGACATCCTCAATCGTTTGAATGATCTCTTCCAAGTCAACATTTTTCGGCGTGCCTTCCATCAACACATGAAACGAATCCTTCGTGACACGATAACCGCTAATTAAAATCAACAATGCTACCAGCACACTCGCGAGCGGATCTGCCCATCCCCAACCGAAGAATAGAATGAGTAAGGCTGCCACAATGGCACCGACAGACCCTAATAAATCACCCAACACATGCAAAAAAGCTGCCCGCAGGTTCAGATTTTCCTCCGTATCCCCTTTCATTAAAATCCAGGCTACAATCAAATTGACGATGAGTCCAATCGTGGCAATGACCAACATGCCCGTCGAAGCAACTTCAGGTGGGTCAGTAAATCGCTGATAGGCCTCATAAAAAATAAATCCGGCAATCAAAATTAATGTAACACCATTAAATACCGCCGCTAATATTTCAAATCGTTTATATCCGTACGTCTTGCTGTAATTGGCCGATCGTTCACCAAGCGTAAATGCCAAAAACGCAACTCCCAGTGAAATGGCGTCACTGAGCATATGCCCCGCATCCGCAAGCAATGCCAAACTATTGGTCAATAACCCCCCAATGACTTCAACAACCATGAATGCGGTAATCAGTATAAAGCTGATCATTAATGATTTTTTATTGGCTGAATGTGAATGATCATGATCGTGTCCCACTTGCGTACCCCCTACTACCTGCACTGCTGATATTTTCCCTCAAAAACAAGCAATTACATATGACTAGCATGATTAATTGATTCCTTTAAAGTATTCATCACATGTTCATCATCCGGTGAATAAAAAATCGTTGTACCTTCGCGGCGGAATTTGACCAACCGAAGATTTTTCAAAAACCGCAGCTGATGAGATACCGTTGTCTGTTTCAGCTGTACAGTTTCGGCAATTTCGTTGACCGAACATTCTTTTTGATATAACAAATAGAGAATGCGAATCCGCGTCGGGTCACTGAGCGCCTTGAACGTTTGCGAAACGACAAATAACGTTTCTTCATCAATGACGGTTAAATTATCTGTGTTTTGCTTGCTTTCCATATATACTACCCCATTTCCCGGTATGAATTGTTTGTAATGTATATTATATGATTATATGCTCATATATGTATTGTAGCATATGACAGAATGAATAGCAAAGTTGGACATTGTTCTCAAGGACATTTTCTAGTATCTTTATCTGAAATGGCCGCGACATCTTTTCTGATAACATTCCCAAAAGGCCGCGAGAACCAAATAATCCAACAAGCCAATGAACATCACTTCATTCTTTGCCGTACCACTGATAAACTATTCATAGAAGAACAATCGAGGTGACAATCGTTATGGATATTTTTGATATTGATGCACAACTTCAACCACTGATCACGGAAACAAACAAGGAAGATCTAGAAGACATTAAAGATGAGTTTAAGAAAGCAAATTTTCGGAGTCTTTTGAGCAAAATCGATCCGCTTCAAGAAAAATACCAAGAAAACAGCGAATTGGTTCATGTTCTAACACTCATTAATGCAATCAGTTACTCACAAGTCGGCGAGCAAAAACAAGGTGCGGCGATCATTCAAGGGCTGTATGAGGAGCTAGAAAACCCGACAATTGATGACCTCTTGCTATACAGTCATATCGCTTTTTTAAGTGATTATAAGCTTGCCAGACGAATCATGTCAGAAGCGGTGAAGCAGTTTGACGACGAGGACGATGTAGATCATTACAAAAAGTCACAAGCCTACCTATTGCTTGCTGAGTCTGAAGAGAAATTACAAAAGTTCGGTCGTGCGATCAAATACTACACGATTGCATTAGACCAATTAGATTCTGATGTTGACGAAGAATATGACTTAGTGCTTTACCAAATGATCAAGCTCGGAAACCTGCATTCGATCAAAAAACAAAATGATGATGCTGTTCATTATTTCAAACAAGTTGTTGAATTGGCGAATGATGGTTTTGTTCAGTATAAAATCGACAGTTTGATTAGTTTAGGGAAAATTTCTTCAACGAGGAATGAATATAAGGAAGCCGTTTCGTATTTGAATGAGGCCATTGAGCTGCTGGAAAACTCATTCATTCAAGACAAAGGTATTTTCATTGAAGCCTATGTTGAAATGGCATACACCTATTTCAGCCAGGCTAAATGGGGTGAAGCCGTACCATTTTACGAAAAAGCAATGGAGCAGTTACGTCAATTAGTAACGTACCCGAAAAGAGACTACGGAATGGTACTGATGCAATATGCATATAGTTTGGAAAATAAAGATCATCCCGATCAAAAAGCTGCTGGGAAAACTTATGAGAAAGCCATCGATGTACTAGAAGAAGTCAATGAACCTCGACTATTAGAAAGCGCACTCGGTGATACAATTAAATTCTTCGATAAAACTAACCAACAGAAAAAGAAGAAAATATATGAAGATAAATGGGAACGCGTGAGAAAAGAACGTTATTTGCATAATTACATGCATTAAGCGGAACAAAAAATGCCGACCCGGAGCTAGATTGCTCTGGATTGGCATTTTTTATACTATCTATACCCCTTGTGCAACGATCGCATCGGCGACTTTTATAAAGCTTGCGATATTCGCTCCAACAACAAGGTTCTCAGAATCATCGTATTTCTTCGCGGCTTCAATGCTTTCCGCATAGATATTTTTCATAATTTGTTGCAAACGAGCATCGACTTCTTCTTTCGTCAAATGTGTCCGCATATTATTCTGGGCCATTTCTAACGCTGAAACAGCAACACCGCCCGCATTGGCCGCCTTTGCTGGAGCCATCAATATGTCATTTTCCAATAAATAGTTTATTGCATCATACGTACAAGGCATGTTCGCGCCTTCCCCCACTGCTTTTACATTATTTTTCACTAAAGCTTTCGCAGCGTCCATATCTAGTTCATTTTGAGTGGCGCACGGCAATGCAATATCACAAGGAAAAGACCAAATATTTTCGCAGCCTTCTACATACTTCGCTTTTGAATAGACGGTTGTATAATGCTGAACACGCTCTTTTTCATCTTCTTTAATTTGCTTCAAAAATTCGATATCCAAACCGTTTTCATCATAAATGCAGCCAGATGAATCACTACAAGCAACGACTGTCGCACCAAGTTCAGTCGCTTTTTCCATGGCATATAAAGCAACATTTCCTGAACCAGAAACAACGACTTTTGCACCTTCAAAGCTATAATTATTGTCTTCAAGCATTTCTTTCACAAAATAGACGGTGCCGTAACCAGTTGCTTCTTTCCGTCCTAAACTTCCACCAAATGCGATTGGTTTACCTGTCAATACGCCTGGCTCAAAACTATTGCGCATTTTTCGGTACTGACCAAATAAATAACCAATTTCTTGTTCGCTAACACCGATATCTCCTGCAGGCACATCAACATTTGGTCCAATATGACGGCTCAATTCCGTCATGAAGCTGCGACAAAAACGCATAATCTCAAGGTCAGATTTTCCTTTCGGATCAAAATCCGCGCCACCTTTTCCGCCGCCAATCGACTGTCCGGTCAACGCGTTTTTAAAGATTTGTTCAAAACCTAGAAATTTTACGATACTGGAGTTCACCGTCGGATGAAAACGTAGGCCTCCTTTATATGGCCCAAGCAAGTTATTAAATTGAACTCTGAATCCACGATTTACTTGAACATTGCCTTCATCATCGACCCAAGGCACTTTGAACGAAATCATCCGATCAGGCTCAACAATACGCTCCAAGATATTTAACTTCATATAAGCAGGATATTCATATAAAACCGGCTTAATTGTATCAAAAATCTCTCTAACAGCTTGCAAAAACTCGTATTCGCCTTCATTACGCTCTTCAACTTTTTTATAAACATTTTTTATATATTCATTTACTTGATTCGTCTTCACTTCTTTCAATTGACTGATAGACATAGAACAACCCCTCACGTGATAGACTTTCTCTTTTATCTATCATATAATGAATCAAATAATCGTTTCAATATAACAATTACATCAAACCTATGCATTAAATGCATGAATGGAGGTAAATGATGGAATTTAGACAACTGGAATATTTTATGGAAGTAGCTAAACGAGAGCATATGACTGATGCAGCAGAAGAATTGCACGTCTCGCAATCTTCTGTCAGTCGCTCCATTTATAACTTAGAAGAAGAACTCGGTGTTAAGTTATTCATTCGTGAAGGAAGAAATGTCCGTTTAACGCCAACAGGGCAAATTTTTCTCGAGCGAGCCACGCAAATTTACAATTTAGCGGAAGAATCAAAACGAGAAGTGAAGGAATTACTAAACCCTTATTCAGGGACTGTAAGAATCGCCTTCCCAATTAGCATGGCAGCTCACACACTGCCTTCAATTATATATGCGTTCAGAAAAAAATATCCTAATGCGAAATTCGAAATGAACAATGCCTTATTCAATGACTTGATCGGTGGCGTTAAAAAAGGCGATTACAACATGGCGATTACTGCACCCATTCCGAGTGATGAACAAGATGTGCAGATTAAAAGTCGAACACTATTCCGTGAAGAAATTGTCGCTTTATTACCTCTTCATCATCCATTGGCAAAACGAAAATCGATTTCTTTGCTCGAATTAAAAGATGATCCTTTTTGTATCCTGCCTGAAAGTTATATGTTCCACCAACTCGTGCTAGATTCTTGTCAGAATGCAGGCTTTGAACCGGAGATTGCCTTTGAAGGAACTGACATTGATGCATTGAAAGGATTGGTTTCTGCAGGACTCGGTGTAGCGCTCATGCCCGAAATGACGTTAATTGATAATATTCCACGTACCGCAACAACCGTCCGCATTAATGATCCAGTCATCCATCGCCCAGTAGGTGTCATCATTCCGACGCAACGAACGTTGCTACCGACAGAACAACTATTTTATGACTTCCTGCATGAATATTTCGAGCGATTGGACCAGTTTAGGGCTTAGGTAGTAATGACTATTAAGTGCGCTATTCAGGAATAGAGCGCTTCTATTCAAAGATAAGAATGAATTTGGAGGCGCTATCCACGATTAGAGC
>NZ_VMHE01000026.1 GCF_007559425.1 Allobacillus salarius
AACACAGAAGTTAAGCTCTCTAGCGCCGATGGTAGTTGGGGTTTTTCCCCTGCAAGAGTAGGACGTTGCCGGGCAATTCGAAGCTACTAGCACATACGTGTCTAGTAGCTTTTCTTATGTTTTAGTATTTATATTATAATCTCTATAATACATATTGATTTCATGATATATTGGCATTACCTATTAAAATTAAAGTTGTTTAGGAAGTGAAAAGAGAATGACTGAACCGAAACGTTATTTTGATACGACAATTAATCATTTAGATCATAAAGGGAATGGACAAGCGGTTGTTTGGCGTGAGAATGAACAAGGAAATCCAAAAAAGCTCAAATTAAATGTACCATTAACACTCCCAGGTGAGGAAGTCCATGTTCAAGTTGAACGGCCGACGAAGAAAAGAAGCCGTGCACATGTAACGGAGTTCTTGAAAACGAACTCTGAAAGAGTAGAAGCACCTTGTCCGCATTTTGAAATTTGTGGAGGGTGTGTTTGGCAACACTGGAGTTACTTTGGACAGCTAAATCATAAAACAAATTATGTGAAACGTCAGTTAGAGGAACAAGGCTTTAATGCAGCTTTAGTTAAAGAAACGATTGGTGCAGAAACTCCTTGGAACTACCGTAATAAGATGGAATTCACATTTTCTCCAGAAGGGAATATGGGCCTTCATGAACAAGGTAACTTCCGCAAAGTGTTCGATATGAAAACTTGTTTAATTGCGGGAAATGATATGGTTGAAGCCGCATTAGAAGTATCAAAGTGGGCAAAAGAACATGAATTGCCAGGCTATTTAAAAGATGAACATGAAGGACTTTTACGTCATTTGATGGTTCGTCAATCGTTTGCGACAGGTGAGATCATGCTTGCACTTGTAGCGACTGAAAGCCCAGATGGTAAATTGAAAGAGCAAGTGAATGATCTGGTTCAACGAATCACAAATAAATATCCAAATGTTAAGAGTTTATTATGGTTAGAGAACACTTTATGGGCGGACAGCATACAAGCAGAAGAAACGTTTATTTTGGCAGGAAGAGATTACATTTACGATGAACTGGCTGGTTTTCGCTATCGTTTATGGTGGAATACATTTTTCCAAACGAATCCAAAACAAGCAGAAAAATTAGTTGAACTAGCACTTGAAGTCGGTAAGCCACAAGCTGATGAGACGATGTTTGATCTGTTTTGTGGCGTTGGAACGTTTTCTCTACCTTTTGCGAAGCAAGTGAAATCGTTAGCAGGAGTCGAGATCGTTGAGAGCTCAATTGAGTCTGCAAAACGTAATGCAACTGAGAATGATGTTCATAATACGTATTTCTTAGCAAATAATGCGCGTAACGGTATTGATGAAGTAAGAGAGCAGTTTGGCCAACCTGATTTATTGTTGGTCGATCCACCTCGTTCTGGGGCTGGTGGAAAAGTTATGCGCCGCATTGGTCGTGCACAACCAAAAAGAATTGTTTATGTCTCTTGTAACCCAGAATCATTTGCCTCAGATATAACAGAATTAACACCATTTGGTTATGAATTAGTAACAGTTCAACCAGTTGATCTTTTCCCACATACAGTTCATGTTGAGGTGGTAGCGTTGATGTCAAGAGTAGATGAATAAGTGTAGTTAAAGCGTTGATGTAATAAGGTTTATAGGGTTTCGTCTTCGTTTATTTTATGTGAATAAACGGGCGGAATCATTTTTGTTGTTGGTGTTGGAAGTGCTGGAATTTGGGGTTGAGTTGATAGAATAGACTTTCAGTAGGGGAGTTGACAGAATGGATGACTTTCTATATAAAATGAATAATATATTTTTCATTTTATATAGAGCGATTTTTTTTAGTGAAAAAATAAAAAACTATTGACAGATTTTAAAAAGTGGTGTATATAATAATTAGAGTTAGCACTCAACGACAGAGAGTGCTAATAATGACTAATGAGCAAAAAGAGAAAATTATTGAATTAAGGAAGTTAGGGATAGGCTATCGCAGCATAGCCACTGCCTCTTTAATTAGTAGTAGTAACTTCCTTTCTTCTACTGAAAGGTTATAATTATCAAGTCCTGTAACTTTTAGATATTTCTTAAGCTCAATGAATTGCTGGTACTTTAGTTCCTTGATAAAATCATCCATAAATTTAAAATTAATCTCCCCATTGTCTTTGACGTGCACCCCTTAAGTTGGACTTAATATCCAACTTAAGGGGCGCTTTTGTATGAAAACAAGGAAACATACTTTTGAGTTTAAAGTAATAGTCGTTAATGATTATTTAAATAATGAAGAAAGTTGAGAACTTTCCTTAAAGATCTATTTTAGTTAGTTTTTCTTTCGCCACGCGACACGCTCCCGACAAAGTCGTTCGCTATTAATACATGCCAATTCAACATCAGCAAGAAACATGACACTATCATGTTTCTATCTGTGTTTCATTTTTCCTATCAACAAACGTAAAAACTTTTAGGGTGCAGATAAAGGGCGATCTGCTGCTAAAACTTTTTATCTAAAGCTAACGCTTTTTGCTGACAGGAAAATAACTGGCAGTATTGTCTGTCTGCTATCGAAAGGAAAAAACTTTCCTTTCGGTAACGATTAGGCGAAATAACAAAAAACTACTAAAAATTTTATTAAGGAGTGGGGAACAATGAGAAAAGTCTATGTAGAAGAATTAAGTACAGAAAGTAAAAATCTTTTTAGAAAACTTGCTAAAGAATATGGAGCAAGTGAACAAGAAATTCAAGACGGTTTAGATTATAAAATCAGTGATTTAAGACATGATTCTGAATGTGCTTTAGGATTTAGAATTTGCGAAAATCCAGAATGTAGAGAATTATTTAATGATGGATTTATGATGGAAAATATTTGTGAAAACTATTGTTCAGAACATTGTGTAGAGAAAGCATATCCAGAAATTAAAAAAGAAGATTAAAGATTTATGTTTATAATTCCAGGTAAGAGGTATATATTAGTATGCTTGTAAATAATACTTAGAATGAAGTGTTACTTTATGAAAGCAGTCACTTATCAAGGACATAAGAAGATGAAGATGGAAAAAGTTGAAGATGCTAAGATTATTGAAACACCTGATGAAATTATAAAGATAACAGCATCTGGGATTTGTGGTTCAGATTTACATTTATATCATCAAGGTGATTTATTCATGGAACCTGGTTTTGTCATTGGACATGAACCGATGGGTATTGTTGAAGAGATAGGAAAAGATGTAAAAAACTAAAGAAAGGAGATCGTGTTGTAATACCTTTTAATATTCGGTGTGGAGAATGTTTCTACTGCAATAACGACATGGAATCTCAGTGTGACAATTCTAATGAAACACCAGCGAACTGGAAGTTAGATAATGGTGGACTATTCGGTTTTAGTAACCTTCATGGTAATCACTGGGGAGGACAGGCTCCTGTTATTCATCTAATGCCTAAACTTTACGAGATGATTAAAGATGAAGTATTTAATCCTACAGAAATAGCTTACAAAGTATTTGATCAGAAGAAGGATAACAATATTAAAGTTGTATTTAAACAAGAATAGACTATAAAAACTTTTGCTCTCGACTATTAAATTATTGGATAGTATTAGAGGAGATATTTTATACTCTCAAAATTTTTTAGAGGTGATATGTATGAATAACGGATATTTCAATAATGATTTTGATTCAATTTTCAGAAGAATATTCCAAGATATGCAAGAATCTGTCAATAGTGGTACTAAAAGATATTATATCAATGGCAAAGAAGTTTCTCCGGAACAATTAGCACAATTACGACAGCAGCAAGGTGGGAATTCTGCTGAGCAAAACGCGCATGCATTTCAACAATCTAATTCTCAAAGACAAAATGATGAAGGTAATTATTTAGATCAAATTGGCCGTAATTTAACACAAGAAGCACGCGATGGTTTATTAGACCCAGTAATTGGTCGTGATAAAGAAATCCAAGAAACTGCTGAAGTCTTAAGTAGACGTACTAAAAACAATCCTATTTTAGTTGGTGAAGCTGGTGTAGGTAAAACAGCTATTGTTGAAGGTTTAGCACAAGCTATAGTTAAAGGCAATGTACCATCATCTATTAAAGATAAAGAAATCATCTCAATAGATATTTCTTCCTTAGAAGCTGGTACACAATATCGTGGTGCTTTTGAAGAAAATATTCAAAAATTAGTTGCAGCTGTTAAAGAAGCGAAAAATATTGTGTTATTCTTTGACGAAATCCATCAAATTATTGGTTCAGGTTCAACTGGCAGTGATTCTGGTAGCAAAGGGCTATCAGATATTATTAAACCTGCATTAAGTCGTGGTGAAATTTCAGTTATTGGTGCAACTACACAAGATGAATATCGGAATAATATTTTAAAAGATGCTGCATTAACACGTCGTTTTAATGAAGTACTTGTTAATGAACCAAGTGCTGATGACACTTTTAATATTTTAAAGGGTATACGTGAAAAATTTGAAGAACATCACCATGTTGAACTACCAGATGATGTATTAAAAGCTTGTGTAGATTTATCCATTCAATATATTCCTCAACGTTTATTGCCAGATAAAGCTATTGACGTACTAGATATTACTGCAGCTCACTTGTCAGCACAAAGTCCCGCAATAGATAAAGTGGAAATTGAAAAGCGCATTGCACAATTACAAGATGATAAAAGTAAAGCCGTGAGTAATGAAGAATATAAAGAAGCTGACAAAATCCAAAAAGAAATTAAAGAACTAAAAGATAAACTAAAAAACAGCAATGTTGCACATAATACTAAAGCTACTGTAAAAGACGTTTCTGATTCAATTGAACGTTTAACTGGTATCCCTGTATCTCAAATGGATGCAAGTGATATCGAAAGATTGAAAAATATTAATAAGCGTTTAAAAGATAAAATTATTGGTCAAGATAGAGCTGTTGATCTTGTCTCTCGTGCAATTCGTCGTAACCGTGCTGGATTTGATGAGGGCAACCGCCCAATTGGTAGCTTCCTTTTCGTAGGTCCTACAGGTGTAGGTAAAACAGAACTTGCGAAGCAGTTAGCAATTGATTTATTCGGTAATAAAGATGCATTAATTCGCTTAGATATGAGTGAATATAGTGATCAAACTGCTGTATCTAAAATGATTGGAACAACTGCTGGTTATGTAGGTTATGATGATAATTCAAACACATTAACAGAGAAAGTTAGACGTAACCCATACTCAGTTATCTTATTTGATGAAATTGAAAAAGCGAATCCACAAATCTTAACTTTATTATTACAAGTTATGGATGATGGTCACTTAACAGATGGTCAAGGTAATGTCATTAACTTTAAAAACACAATTATTATTTGTACTTCTAATGCTGGCTTTGGCGATGGAAATGAAGAGTTTGATGATATTATGGATGAAATGAAAAAAATCTTCCGCCCTGAATTCCTTAACCGTTTCAATGGTATCGTTAAATTCGAGCATTTAGATAAAGACGCATTACAAGACATCGTGAACTTATTATTAGATGATGTTCAAAAAACATTAGATAAAAAAGGAATCACAATGGACGTTACACAAGATGTCAAAGATTGGTTAATTGATAAAGGCTACGACGAACAAATGGGTGCGCGTCCGTTACGTCGTGTTGTTGAACAAGAAGTACGCGACAAAATCACAGATTACTACTTAGATCATACAGACGTAAAACATGTAGATATCGTACTTGAAAATGATGAAGTAATAGTTAAAGGTAAATAAACTGTTACACTAAATAAAGAAATTTATATTAAAAAAGAGTTTGGAATATAAATCAAAAACAGCAATAAGATAATTTCGTATTGAAATTTATCTTATTGCTGTTTTTATAATACCTCACTTTCCAAAGGTAATGGCTCAGCCTTAATCATCGACCGGTACTACTAACTTTCAGAAGTCTTGTCATAAAAAATCGCCTACTTGCTTTAATTTAACAATAACCTCCCTCATAGGAGTTGTCCAATAGTGTAAGGTGCCAGGCCGACACAATTCTGAATTGTGTCGGAACCTGGCACTTTTACTTATGAGATAGGATTTCATTTGAAATGTGGCATTACACTTAGAGAAAGGATTGAACGCTGATGGCACACACACCTTTTGGATATGCAATAGTAGACGGGAAAATTGAAATACATGTCAGAGAATTTGAACAATTAAAGCTTTTAATTCAGTCATACTTGTCTGGAAAGTCTCTAGCTAATGCAGCAAATGATTCTGGTATTAACCGATCACATGGAGGAATTACAAGAATATTAACAGATGAAAGGTATCTAGGGAATGGAATATTCCCTAGATTAATTTCAAAATCCCAATTTGAACAGTTGAAAGAAGAGAGATTTAAACGAGCGAAGAAGCTAGGTCGATTAAATAGAACAAAAGAGAAGAATCATTTACACCACCATTCGCATTTACAATCGAAAAAGTGGAAAACAAATACGACAATCCAATTAAACAAGCAGAATATGTATACAGCTTAATTAAAGAAGAGGTGACTTAAAATGTCTTAGCAAGAAGCGTAACAGTTATCCCAGCTAGGAGAAGAACGAGAAATGTTGATGCAGAGGATAAGAAAAAATTAAAAGTGGCAGCTTATTGTCGTGTATCAACAGATAGCGAAGAACAAGCAACTAGTTATGAAGTTCAAGTGGAACACTACACTACCTATATTCAGAACAATCCTGAATGGGAGTTGGCAGGCATTTATGCGGACGATGGAATATCTGGGACAAATACCAAAAAGCGTGAACAGTTTAATAAGATGATTGAGGATAGCATGAATGGAAAAATCGACATGATCATCACAAAATCCATCAGTCGATTTGCGAGAAACACGCTGGACTGTTTAAAATACATCAGGCAATTAAAAGATAAAGAAATACCTGTGTTTTTTGAAAAAGAAAACATTAATACAATGGATGCAAAAGAAGAAATTATGCTCACCATCATGGCATCCCTAGCACAACAAGAAAGTCAGTCACTTAGCCAAAACGTAAAACTAGGAATACAATACCGATACCAGCAAGGTGAGGTGCAAGTGAACCATAATCGCTTTCTAGGCTATACCAAAGATGAGAACAACAAACTAGTCATTAACCCAGAACAAGCGAAAATCGTTAAACGGATTTACCGGGAATATTTAGAAGTAGCAAGTTTAGTTCAAATAGCACGTGGACTTGAAGCGGATGAAATACTTACCGCAGCTAAACGGTCTAAGTGGAGACCGGAGTCGATTAAAAAGATTCTCCAAAACGAAAAGTATATCGGAGATGCATTGCTTCAAAAAACATATACCGTAGATTTTTTAACGAAAAAGCGAGTTGTCAACAATGGTCACGTTCCACAATACTATGTAGAAAATAACCACGAAGCCATCATTCCAAGGGAGATTTATTTACAAGTTCAAGAAGAAATGATGCGAAGGGCAAATATTCGAAACGGAAAAACTGGAAAGAAACGAGTGTATAGCACGTGGAATTGGTTTCTTTGTTGGAGTTGAAAGAGTAACCGTAAAATAAAAAGGAAGGAACACCTATATCTTAGGTGTTCCTTTTTTAATGAAACAAAGAAATTCTGATAGTAATTAATCTACAAAGAATCTCGCCACCTTAGAAGGCCATTTTTGTCTGATTCGTTGATGTCTTTCGTGCTTAACAAAGCATCTATTAACTGATCAAAGCTTGTAATTGTCTGAAATGGTACTTGCGACTCAGCGAACTGCTTAGCAGCTTTATTTAACCCATATGTAAATATCGCGAAAACACTAACAACATGAGCTTCACTGTCCTTTATCGCATCTACTGTATTTAGAGCTGAGCCTCCTGTTGAAATTAAGTCTTCAATAACGAGTACATTTTGATCTTTTTCAAGTTTACCCTCTATTTGATTTCCTTTTCCATGCGCTTTTGCTGATCCACGAACGTAAATCATGGGTAAGTTTAATTCATTGGCAAGCCATGCAGCATGTGGAATTCCAGCTGTAGCACACCCAGCAATGACGTCAGGTTTCACCTCAAGCTGATTAACCATGTTTATAAATGCATTCGTAATTTTATTTCTAACATTAGGATGCGACATGGTGAGGCGATTATCACAGTAAATAGGTGACTGAATACCTGAAGTCCAAGTGAAATAATTTTGTGGATCAATTTGAACAGCTTTAATTGTAAGTAAATCTTTTGTAATTTCTTCCGTTAGGTTCATATTGTCTTCAACTCCTTCATTGCTTGTTGATATGCCGTCTTAGGATTTTTTGCTCTTGTGATACTACGGCCGATCACCAGATAATCAGCTTTTTGCTCACGTGCTACTTTCGGTGTGGCGATTCTTTTTTGATCGTCTTTACTTGAATTTTCTAATCGAATTCCTGGTGTTATAGTTAGGAAGTCTTCTCCGCATTTTTCTTTAATGAATGTTGATTCGTGCGCAGAACATACGACACCATCTGCGCCGTGTCGTTTTGACAGGTAGGCCAGCCGTCCAATCTGTTCTTGTAAATCCCCTTGGATGTTTAAATCATGATTCATCATCGTTTGTTCCATTGATGTCAGTATGGTCACAGCAATTAATTTTGTTTGTTTAGAACTATTTGTTGATAGCAATCCTTCTTTTGCATATTCAATCATTTGACTGCCACCGAGCGCATGAACATTAACAAGATCTACTTCAAGTGAAGCGATATTATGCATTGCACGTTTAACGGTGGTTGGAATATCGTGAAGTTTTAAGTCTAGAAAAATCGGGTGGTTATTTTGTTTAAGTTTTTCAATAATGGAAGGACCTTCACGATAAAATAGTTCCATGCCTACTTTAACGGGCACGCCTTGCAGTTGATGGGTCATTAAAAAATTTTCAGTTACTTCCCATGTTGGGAAATCAAGACCTAGATAGATCGGCTGGTTCATGAAATATCCCCTTTCCAACAGCTTCGTTAATTGAATGAAAACCATACTTATTTAAAACGTTTGGTAGCCCATTAATAATTTCTGGACAAATGAACGGGTTATTAAAATTTGCTGTGCCTATAGCAACAGCATTGGCTCCCGCTAGAAGGAATTCTAAAACATCCTCGGCGTTAGCTATTCCTCCCATTCCAATAATCGGAATGGATACTTGTTGTTTCACTTCATAAATCATTCGAATGGCGATTGGTTTTATTGCTGGGCCAGATAAGCCACCCGTTTTATTGGCAATTAAAGGCTTTTGACTTGGAAGGTGCATTTGCATTCCGGTTAATGTGTTGATCATAGACAGTCCATCTGCTCCTGCTGATTCAACCGCTTTTGCGATCGCTACAATATCTGTGACATTTGGAGACAACTTCACATAGACCGGAAGATTTGTTACTTTTTTTACGGTTTCTGTGACAAAAGCCGCCATGTATGGATCTGTTCCAAATTGAATTCCACCTTCTTTTACATTGGGGCAAGAAATGTTTAACTCGAGTGCATCTACATGGTCAGTTTGATTAAACGATTCGGCGACATATTCATATTCTTCAACCGAACTACCCGCAATATTGGCGATAATACAAGTATCATAATCTGCTAGAAAAGGAATTTCTGACTCTATAATTTTTTCTACACCAGGGTTTTGTAAACCGATGGCATTAAGCATTCCCGAAGATGTTTCTGCTACACGAGGCGTAGGGTTACCTAACCTTTCATTTTTAGTAGCTGATTTCATAATGACGGCACCTAATGTACTTAAATCGAAGAATGAACTATATTCACGTCCGAATCCAAAACATCCAGATGCAGGCATAATGGGATTTTTCATTGATAATCCAGGTAAATTTACAGATAAGTTCATGATAAATTAACCTCCTTGGCGTGAAAGACAGGGCCATCCTGACATATTTTCTTGTAGCCTTCTCCATCGCTTGTAGGTATGACACATGCAAGACAAGCACCAATTCCGCACCCCATCCGTTCTTCTAATGAAACATAACCATCAGAATTTGATAATCTTTCCTTGATTGCTTTTAACATTGGCGTTGGTCCACACGTATAAAAAGTATCAAACGAGCTTACTTTTGTAAGAACGTCAGTAACTACTCCTTGGTAACCATGAGTGCCATCGTCAGTGACTACATACGTATCACCAAGTTCTTGGAATTCTCTTTCATAAAATACACTTTCTTTTGTTTGATAGCCTAATATAGAAATAATCTTCACATTATTTTCGGATAGTCTTTTTCCTAGATGGTATAGAGGGGGAATACCAATCCCCCCACCGATTAGTAAAACTTTTTTCGGATGTGTATTACTAATGTCAAATCCATTACCGAGTGGACCAAGCACATCAATTGATTGTCCTGGCTCATAAGAGGCAAGCTTCTTCGTCCCTGTCCCAACAATTTTGAACGCAATCGTTACTTCATTCGAAGATTTATCTATGTCAGCAATAGAGACAGGTCGTCTTAACGTCAATCCGTCTATTAGTATGTGAAGAAACTGGCCTGGACTGGCATGGTGACTAATAAACTCGTTTTTTAAAACGAATTCTATTGTATCTTTTGCAATGAATTTCTTTTTAAGAATAACCATAATATTTACTTTGTTGATCATAGTTGAACAACCTCTTTATTAATCATTGGTCTCGCACTAAAGCTATTAGAATCAATGACTCGTAAAATAGCACGTGCTGTGTCAAGATTTGTTAGACAAGCGATTCCATTTTCAACTGATTCTCGGCGAATCATAAATCCTTCTGATCTTGGCTGTCTACCTGACGTTAATGTATTAATTACAAATTGAACAGATTGATTCCTGATAAGGGATAAGACATTATCATTATCCGAACCAATTTTATCCACTTGTATGACTGGCAGACCAATTTCTTGTAAATTCCGTGCTGTTCCTTTTGTTGCATATAATTTAAACCCAAGCTCGAAAAAACTTTTAGCGATTTCGCGTGCTTCTTGTTTATCTTGATCTGCTACTGTTAAGAGAACAGACCCTTCTGTCGGAATCGATAACCCTGAAGCAACTAACCCTTTATAAAGAGCTTTTTCTAATGTGCTATCATAACCGATTGCTTCACCGGTCGATTTCATTTCAGGTCCCAACGTCGTATCGACACTTCGAAGCTTTTCGAATGAGAAGACAGGTACTTTCGTTGCGACATGATCACCTTCTGGTAAAATGCCTGTTTCAAAACCTAGGTCTGCTAATTTTGCACCTAAGATACACTTTGTAGCTAAGTTAGCCATGGTAACTCCAGTTACTTTACTTAAAAATGGAATCGTTCGACTGGATCTCGGATTGACTTCGAGAACGTAGACGTGATTATCTTTAATGATAAATTGAATGTTTATTAGTCCTTTAACATTTAGTTCTTCAGTAAGACGTCTCGTCGCTTCCATACAAGTATTGCGAATATGCTCGGTTACGCGTTGTGGGGGATACACAGCAATTGAATCACCTGAATGGACGCCTGCCCGTTCAATATGTTCCATAATTCCTGGAACAATCGTTGTTTCACCATCACTAATCGCATCAATTTCAACTTCGATTCCTGTTAAATATTTATCAATTAAAATGGGATGTTCGCTATCCAAACCGACTGACTTCTCCAAATAGGTTTGTAGCTCATCGTCACCATGAATGATTTCCATTCGACTTCCACCGATGACGTAAGAAGGTCGTACTAATACTGGATATCCGATTTCATTTGCGACTTTAAATGCTTCTTCCAATCTTAATACGGTTTTTCCTTTAGGTCGTAATAAGTATAAGTCATTTAAAAGTTGTTCAAATTTGTCCCGATCTTCCGCACGATCGATTGATTCCAAGCTTGTTCCTAGAATGTTTATACCGTGCCGCTTCAATCCAGCTGCTAAATTAATGGCTGTCTGGCCGCCAAATTGGACAATGACGCCTTCAGGCTTTTCGAGTTCAATGACATTCATCACATCTTCCAAGGTTAACGGTTCGAAATAGAGTTTATCTGAGATAGTGAAATCAGTTGAGTAAGTCTCAGGGTTATTATTCATAATGATCGCTTCGTAACCCATTTCTTTGACTGCTAACACGGAATGGACGGTCGCATAGTCAAATTCAATGCCTTGACCGATACGTATTGGACCAGAGCCGAGAATGAGAACTTTTTTTCGTGTAGATCGATTGGATTCATTTTCTTTCTCATATGTGCTGTAAAAATACGGCGTAACTGACTCAAACTCTGCTGCACATGTATCGACCATTTTGTAAACAGGGAAGAGATTTGTCTCACGTCTAAGTTGGAAAATATCATCTGCTGTTTGATTCGATAATCTAGCTATCTGTCGATCTGATAATCCGACTTTTTTTGCTTCTTGCAGTAACTCTTCAGAAAGTTTGTTTGCAATTAGCTTTTTTTCAAGTGTGATAATGCTATTCAATTGATGAAGAAAATAATGATTGATCTTTGTCCAGTGGTGAATAGCGTCGACCGTCATACCACGTCGTAAAGCTTCAGCTAAAACAAATATACGTTCGTCATCTGCACGTGTTAATTTATCAATAATAGATGTATCTGATAACTCTTCGATATGTTTTAGTCTGAATTCTTCAGCACCAATATCAAGCGAGCGAATACCTTTTAACAGCGATTCTGTAAATGAACGTCCAAGGGCCATGATTTCGCCGGTGGCCTTCATTTGGGTTCCGAGATAGCGATTGCCTGATGTAAATTTATCAAATGGGAATCGAGGGAATTTCGTAACGATATAATCGAGTGTCGGTTCAAACATGCCTGTTGTATTAGTCATTGGGTTCATTATTTCATCTAGAGTTAAGCCTATCGCTATTTTGGCTGCCACTTTAGCAATCGGGTAACCGGTTGCTTTAGAAGCAAGGGCTGATGACCTGCTGACGCGCGGATTCACTTCGATAATATAGTAAGTTAAACTGTTTGGATCGAGGGCTAGCTGCACATTACATCCACCCTCAATTTTTAAGGCGCGTATTATCTTTAAGGAAGCGTTTCTTAATAATTGATACGCCTGATCACTCAATGTCTGGGAAGGGGCGACGACGATTGAGTCTCCGGTATGGATGCCAACTGGGTCTACATTTTCCATATCACAAACGACGATTGCTTGATCATTTTTATCTCTGAGAACTTCAAATTCGATTTCTTTAAAGCCGGCAATATTCTTTTCGATAAGACATTGATTCATCGGTGAAAGAGAAAGGCCTGCGCGAGTAATTTCTTTCAATTGTTTTTGGTCATAACACATACCTCCACCTGTTCCGCCTAATGTATAGGCAGGGCGGACGATAAGTGGATACCCAATTTCACTCGCAAACTCTAAAGCTTCTTCAACTGTTGTGACAATTCGACTATCTGGAACTGGTTCATTTATTTCTCTCATTAAGGAGCGGAATTTCTCTCGATCTTCAGCTTTTTCTATCGCATCTAGAGAGGATCCTAAAAGGGTTACACCATATTCTTTTAAAATACCAGCTTGCTCAAGTTCAATTGCTAGATTTAATCCTGTTTGTCCTCCGAGAGTCGGGAGGAGAGCATCGGGCTGCTCTTTTTGAATGATTCTCTTTAAAAACTCAATCGTCAATGGTTCCATATAAACTTTATCAGCAACAGTGTGATCGGTCATAATCGTTGCTGGATTTGAATTTGCTAAAATGACAGTATAGCCTTCTTCGCGGAGTGACTCACAAGCTTGGGTTCCGGAATAATCAAACTCCGCTGCTTGCCCGATGACAATAGGTCCAGATCCAATGACTAGTATTTTTTTAGTATCAGTATTTTTCGGCATAAACATCCTCCTCATTTTCTTGATGATGCTGTATTGTTTTTAAAAATTCATCATACAAATAGTGCATATCTTCAGGTCCTGGTTTCCCTTCCGGTTGAAATTGAACTGAAAAATAAGAATAGGATTTATGGCGAAGGCCTTCGATTGAATCGTCATTTAATCCAATATGCGTGATCTCTAAGTCGGTATTTTGTAGAGAGTTTCTACTAACCGAGTAAAGATGATTTTGGCTTGTCATATATGATTTTTGTTTCAAAAGATCTCTGACTGGATAGTTATTGCCATGGTGACCGTTTAACATTTCCTCAGTGTCAGCACCAAGTGCCAAAGCCATCACTTGATGACCTAAGCCAATGCCGAATACTGGAATATGCCTCGGTAGATACTGAATCGTTTCGATTGTTTCTGGAGTATCTTTAGGATTTCCAGGACCGCTTGTAATGAAAATGCCATCTGGCTTTAACTGTAAAATTTGATCAGCCGAATAGTTATATGGCACCACAGTTACTTGGCAATTTCGCACAGTCAATTCTTTTAAAATACTGTGTTTCATTCCCAAGTCGATGATGACGATGTTAGCCCCTTTGCCTGGGATTACATATGGTTTTTGAGTAGATACTCTTTGAACTTGATCTGTGGAATCTTTTACATTTTTCAACTTTTTAATCGTCATATCAATGGGGGTGTCGGTATCAACAATCGAACCTTTTAATGTTCCAAATTTACGAATATGATTTGTTAACATCCTTGTATCAATATTCGCAAGTCCGGGTATTTGTTGATCGAGTAAAAAAGAATTCAAGTCTTTTGCATCCTGAGAACGATTCGGAGAGTTACCGTAATCTTTAACAATTAACCCATTCATATAAGCGGACACACAGTCATTCTGATTAATCCCGTTTGTCCCTATTTTCGGACTCGTCATGACGACTAACTGTCCACAATACGAGGGATCTGACAACACATGCTCATAGCCGGTCATTCCTGTATTGAAAATCATCTCGCCATTAACTTCGCCTTGATAACCAAATCCAATTCCATCCATTACAGTGCCATCTTCTAAAACTAGTCGACGTTTATTCATTAGTTTCCTCCTCATATACGACTTCACCTTCAAACATAGTTAGAACAGGAATTCCTCGGACGTCATATTGATCAAATGGTGTGTTTTTTCCTTTTGAATAGAACTTGTTTTTATCAATGGTAGTCGTTTTTTCTAAATCGATTAATGTAAGGTCTGCGAGATTTCCTTCTTCTAACTTTCCAAAAGGTAGGTTGAATGTTTTTGCAGGTTTGATCGTTAGCCAATCAATTAATTGCTTCAGGGTTACTTTTTTTGTTTCGACAAGGGAGGTGTACAAAATTGTAAAAGCTGTCTCTAAACCGACAATTCCAAATGGAGCTTCTAAAAATCCTTTATCTTTTTCTGATGCTGTATGCGGTGCATGGTCTGTTGCAATAAAGTCAATCGTGCCATCGAGCAATCCTTCAAGTAATGCGTGTTGATCTTCTTTACTTCTAAGTGGTGGATTCATCTTAAATTGAGCATTGTCTGTTTGTATGTCATTTTCATTAAGAACTAAATGGTGCGGAGATACTTCAGCAGTGACATGGATACCGGCCTTTTTTGCATCCCGAATGACTCTCACAGACTCTTTTGTACTGACATGACAGACATGATAATGACAGCCTGTTGCTTCAGCTAGTAGGACATCACGTGCAATTTGGACTGATTCACTCAACGAAGGAATACCAGGAAGATTTAATCTCTTGCTGACTTCTCCTTCATGGATTACTCCATCGTATACAAGAGAATTTTCTTCACAGTGAGCTACAATTGGTTTGTTAACGGCTACTGCTTGCTTCATCGCACGATACATCATATCTGCGGATTGAATGCCTACCCCATCATCTGTGAAGGCGAAACAACTAGCATTCGATAGTTCCTCCATATTGACGATCGTTTCGCCTTGTAATCCTTCCGTTATTGCGGCATAAGGCAAGACTCTGATCAAAGCGTCTTTCTTTATTCGTTCATGAAGTTGATTCATTTTTTCTAGTGAGTCTGGAACTGGGTTTGTATTTGGCATTGCACAAACCGTAGTGAAACCTCCTCGGGCGGCAGCGCTTGTTCCCGTTTTGATCGTTTCTTTTTCCTCACCACCTGGTTCGCGTAAGTGGATATGTACATCGATAAATCCTGGTACTAACAATTTCCCATTGCAATAAATAATGTTGTCGATATTCTCACTATCAATGTCTCTATTGCTGATTTTGGTAATTTTTTTATCGGTAATTAATACGTCATTCGTTTCTAACTCGTTCGCATTAGAGTATAGCGTTACGTTCTTCAATAACGTTTTCATGCTTTAACACTCCCCAATCTTGTAATAGTTTCATCATCAGAGCCATTCTTACATACACACCATTCTCCATTTGGTTAAAGATTCGAGAACGATCACATTCTACGAGGGTTGAATCTATTTCTATACCTCGGTTTATCGGTGCAGGGTGAAGAATAATTGCATTCTTTTTCATTCGTTTCTCTCTTAATTTTGTTAAACCGTACTTTTCTAGATAGTCTGTTTTTGTTTCGTTTTTGCCAATATGACGTTCAGATTGTACGCGCAATAGCATAACGACGTCGCTTAACTCTACCGCTTGATCAACAGTAATATTTGGTGTTTTTAACTTGTCGTCTTCTAAACCTGGCGGTGCGCTAACATAGACATCAGCTCCTAACTTTTGTAATGCTTTGATGTTTGAATGGGCGACACGGCTATGTTTGATGTCACCGACTATAGAAATTTTTAAGTCTTTAAATTGTTCAAAGGAATCATATATAGTTAGTAAATCCAATAAACACTGCGTAGGGTGTTCAGATTTACCTGCACCTGCGTTAATAATAGGAATCGAGATATCCTTTAGCTCATCCATCCAACGATCCGATTGATGTCTAATAACTAGAAAGTTAGCGCCAATGGCTTCAAATGTTCTGGCTGTATCGTATAAACTTTCACCTTTTTTTGTACTCGATACGGATTCATTGAAATCTAATACGTCAATTCCTAATTTTCTCTGTGCGACGATAAAGCTCATTTTCGTTCGTGTACTTGGCTCGAAAAATAAATTGGCACCAAAAATTTTCTTGTCTACGTTTGGACTATAAGATTTATATTTTTTGGCCAGTTTTAAAAGCATCATAATCTCAGACTGGGATAACTGGTCGATCGAAAAAAAGTGGTTCATTTGTGACTTGCCTCCTCTGGTAATAATAAAAAAACCTCTTTGCGAAGGTCGCAAAGAGGTATACGTGTCCATAGATAAACACGTAATCTTCGAGCAACCTTGCAAACCTCTCTGGATTTGTTTAAAGGTTTCATTTATTTAGTTTATAAATTGATGGAAATTTTTTGGTCTCTCATTTCACATTTTTAACTGAATTATTCTCGGTGTTCGTCTAGAGTTGTTCATCTAGAGTAGTTTCTAAACGTACTAAAAGTTACAAGTAAGGAATGTGTTTAGCTAGTAGATTAAATTACTCTGTCAGATTCAAAATGAACCTAGCCAGAACCCTTTTAAAAAAATCCCTTTTCTCCATGAGGAAAAAAGGGATTTGACATACGTATCTCTACCTAAAGTTTGTCGCTTCCTTGATAAGCCTCACAGGACTAAATTAAAGGATATAAATATTTAATTGTTTTCATTATTCCAGAACTGAGTTGAACTGTCAATATGTTTAAGATTATAAATTATTATTTTATTGATGGTGGTTTAATACTTACCTAGATATGAAACCAAGTGAGGTACGATAGTAATCCCATGAATGCGGATGTTATTAAACCAATGTACATAATCAAATAATGCCATGTCCATCTCTTCCTGACTAGAAAAAACTCGTCGGTAATATATTTAGCCTTGAATGTCGCTTCTGGTAAGGCGCTGTCATTCGGAATTCCATTTTCACTTATGGACCTTTTTCTATAACAAGGTTTTAATATTTTTCCAAATATTAAGCAGCCAGGAAACCAAAATTTAATTTGTTTCTGGTTGGTAGTTAGGCTTATTTATCTACCACAACAAATTTTGGTTCATAAAGACTCAATACTTCTAAAATATCATTATCTGTAAAGTATAAATGGTGTTCAAGTTCAGGAAAGTCCTTACTTTTAAACGAAGAGGTAATATCGTTCCACTCGATAAATTCTGAGTTTTGAACTTTGAAATAGTAATAACAATCTTTATTCGCTGAAGAAGGATATTCCCTATTAGCCTGTTGTAAATCAGTTCGAGTCATTTCTGTACCATATCGAAAATTCCAAACGTAGTAACTTACAGGCACTGCTGGATCGAATTGATCATAAATGACTTCTAATGTTTGATGTTTATTTTCTAGGATAATCTTAAATGATTTTGGACCAAAATGAACATGTCTTAAACTTATCATATAAAAGCGATCGTTCTTCATTTCAAACTGTTTTAATTCATCAGGTTGCCTGGCAATTAGAGATTGAGTTTTCATTATACACCTTCTTTCACTTATACCTAATTTTATCAAAGTATCCTATCTCTTGTATAGAGAATTCAGAAAAAGAGAATTTAACGTCTCGTTTGATAATTTTATTACAATAGGCGATTGATATTGATTTTTAGACCTAAGTGTTCAAAGAACTAGAGTATACAACCTGGAGGTTTTAAATTATGTAAAAAGCGTTTGAGATAATGTTGGAATAGGAAGGAATCCTAATTCGATATGTCTTCGAACGCTTTTTCTTTTGCTGAAATTCTTCACTCTATAAAGGATTTCAAGACAGCTTAATAGAAGTACTACTTGTATAGACAGTAGGGGGTTACCAAGTATGAAGGTATGGAAAGGTTCTGCAGGTGTCTGTGTTAATGAGGATGGACAGTTACTGATGGTACTACAAGGAAAGCCAGAAGAGATTAAATCGTGGGCTGTTCCTTGATAGACATTGTTGTAGGTGTTGATGATTTAGCTACAGTCGACAAGCCATTATTGAAAGGCCTATCTAAAGCGGATTTTTTAAGGTTGAAAGTCAAAAGACCCGATGAAATTGTTTTAGCAAAGTTTACGGATGATACTTATGAGAAGAAGACTCACTTTATACACTTAGTAGAGTATCACAAGGATCTGTGGAAGAACCTTATTTACTTTAGAGACTATCTAAACTCTAATCCTGAAGCAAGAGAAGAGTATTTAGAATTAAAGAAGGAATATTTAAAACAATCTTCAACTGCAGTAAGTGATTACACAAACCATAAGGTAAAATTCGTAAAAAGTATTTTTTGGAAAGAGAATGGATAACGATCAATAATTCGGGGGTATATAAGAGTTTTAGATATTATTTCATTAACGCAGAAGGTAGTTGAAATTATGAATATAAAAAAACGAGGAGATATTATGAACATTAGGTATGCAACTGCAGAGGATCAAGAATTTATTAATCAATTATGTCAATTAAGCTATACAAAACAGGACCAATGGATTGGTTATCCTCGAGTTAGTGATCTTAGCGAATTACTAGCTGAATACATTGATTCATCTGGTTATGTTAAATGTCAGCCTTTGTGTTAAGTTAATCTTGTCATTTTCTCAATAGTGGTTGACATTATAAAGCGTTGAAGAGTAATCAGAAATTGGCGGAATGCAATTTAGTTAATCTTCAACACTTTACTCAATTATTTTTTAAACAAACCCCTCAATTCAATTTCTAGTTCATCAAATATAAACGATTTAGCTGTATCTTCTGAACTGAAAGACACCATTTCCTTAATGTCTTGGTCTTCGAATTGATAAATGATAATTTGCCTGTTTTCCGGATTAACAATCCAATATTCCTGAACACCAGTTTGGCGATATAAATCTGCTTTAATCAAGAGATCTTTCTTTCTCGTACTTTTTGATAAAACCTCAACAACTAACGATGGCACACCTTTGTAGTAATCATCTGCTCCTAAGTGTTCATCCAGGTCACAGATTACCATTAAGTCAGGTTGTACCATATTCATTTCTCCAGAAGGTTTCATTAGTTCGATGTCGTAAGGTGCTACGAACGGTGTACAATCGGTCCCCTCAAAAAAGTTATGAAATAAAGCAATTAATCTAGTTACTGCATACTGATGCGCTGTCTTTGGGGAGGAAAGTAAATAGATCTCACCATCGATATATTCATAGCGTTCCTCTGTTTCACTACGTAAGCGCAGAAACTCATCATAAGTTGCTTTTTGACCGTATCCTTCAATCGGCATCCTTTCGTGAACCCAATTTATTTGATTTTCCTGTTGTTTTGTCGTAAGTCTGGCGATTTCCGTTCCGTTTCGTGTGATAACAATGTCTTCATAGGCGGCCATCATCAGATATTTTCCAAAGTTATTTTGAAGTTCGGTTGAATTGACAATCATTGGATCACCTCATTAGCTATAATAGCTATTTTAGCTAATTATATTTAATTTATCGGAATATTACAACTAGAGTATGCTAAAATAAGTACCATCGATTTAAAAATAAGATAATCAAGGTGAACTTTAATGAATCCAATATTAAAAGACCAACTAAGAAGGTTAGAAGAAACCCATATCAACATAGAGGTACGTAAAAGCAAAGAAAAACTAGCAGATATATTAGCAGATGATTTTTTCGAAATTGGGAGTTCAGGTAGGATGTTTGATATAGAAGAATGTCTGAGAGCTGGTGTGGCTATAGCCGAAATGGAAATACATCATTATGAAATTCATCCACTAGCACCTGACGTAGTATTAGCTACCTATTTTCTAACCGACAAAACGAGGAATCGCAATACGCTCCGAAATTCGATCTGGAAATGGATTGATGGAAGATGGCAATTATATTTTCATCAAGGGACGATTACGGATATGAAATTAAGTGAAGTAGAAACCAGTCGGTTCACATAGAGTTTATCTAAAAGAACATCCAATGTGGTTTTCTTGTATTTCTCCACTTCTTTTACTATGTTTGTAATAGAGTGAAATCAATAAATAAGGAGTGGGATAAATGTATCGAACAACAGATGATTTTCTTCAAGACTGGCAGAATTATGCGAATGGAACACTTCAAGTTTATAATGCGTTAACGGATGACAAGTTAGACCAATCAATCGTTGAAGGTCATAATACGCTTGGCTGGCTAGCATGGCATATTACAGTCGTAACGGGAGCTTTCGGTAAACAGGCGGGGTTGGAAGTTGACACCGTTGATGATCCAACCACTGTTCCGAAAGAAGCGAGTGAGATTGCTCGAGTCTTTAAAAAAGTAACGGAACAAATTCAACAGGGCGTTGAAGGATTATCAGATGACGAAATGTTGGCAGAAGTGGAGGTTTTAGGTCAGACAATGCCTCGTGGAAAAGTGTTCAGTATACTTCTCCAGCATAACATTCACCACCGTGGACAAATGACGGTGTTGTTACGTCAGGCAGGCTTGGAAGTGCCTGGGGTAATGGGGCCGACGAAAGAAAATCAGTAAATGAATAGTTTTATCGTCTGAGGGAGGCTTTTCTTATTCTCTCGGACGATTTTTATAATTGCTTCTAAGTTGTGGCTTAGAAATAAGGAATGACTAGACTACAATACCTTGTGGTCTAGTCATTCTTCTTAATTGTTTAATTTATCTTGAATGAAACCAATTCTCTCTTTAACAGATTGAATCTCATTCAAGAGTGAATCATCATCTAGTTCAGACGCCAGCAATTCAGAATACTTTAATTCAAGTCGCTCCAATTCATTTTTTAGTTGTTGCTGTTTTGGTGAGAGCATTTTGTGTTCTTCCCATTCTTGATAACTTCCAAGATAGAGATTCGCTTGTTTATTTTTAAGGGAAACTACTTTATTCGAGATTTTCCTTAATAAATAAGGATCATGGGTTACCATCACAATGCTTCCAGGATATTGGACTAATGCTTCCTCGATAATTTCCCTAGACGGGATATCAAAATAATTCGTCGGTTCGTCGAGAACTAATAAGTTTGCGTTGGAAAAATATAATTTTACAAAAGCAATCCGACATTTTTCACCCATGCTGAGGTCACTGATCTGCTTAAATACGTCTTCTTTTCTAAATAAGAAGCTGGCGAGAATGTTTCGTGCATCAGACTGTTTCATCCTAGGAATCTCCATGATTTCATCTAGAATGGTATTGGTTGTGTTTATGTTCTGTAGTTCCTGAGAAAAATGACCAATTTTTATCTGAGGATGATGTTTCACCTCACCGATGTTCGGTTTAATCAGACCAATCATAAGCTTTAGCAATGTGGTTTTCCCACTACCATTTTCACCGATTACAGCTAATCGATCGCCCCGCTCTAGATGCAAATTGACATCCTGTATAACCAAATATTTCTCATACGACTTTGAGACGTTTTCAAGTCGAATTAAATCTTTGGCAAAAAAATCACCAGGTGTTATATCAGCCTTTATCGTTGGATTTTCTGCTGGCTTAGTAATTTCATTTTCTTTCAAACGTTCGAGAGCTTTCTCTTTTGCTTTATATTTCTTTACGTGTTTAGTCGTTTTCTTTTGAGCATATGGATCACGGACACTCGCTTTAGAGCTGGCTTTGACATACCATTGTTTGTATTGTTGGATTGCTTGAGACAATTTTTTTCGTTCTTGTTCTTGTTTTTCATATTGAAGGGTTTGTGTTTTCAGTTCCAATTCTTTTTGTTTCTTAAATGAGGAATAGCCTCCTGAATATCTTTTTGTACCATTATCGGTTAATTCGTAGGTCGAAGTAGCAATTTGATCTATGAAGGAACGCTCATGTGAGATAAATAAAACAGTACCCTTATAATTTAATAGCCAATGACCAAGCCATTCGGTTGTTTGTAAATCTAAGTGATTCGTCGGTTCATCTAATATAATCAATTTTGGGTTCAATAACATCATTTTAGTAAGTTTAGCTTTCGTTTTCTGACCACCACTTAATTTAGAAAAAGGTATGGCCCAAGTCTCTGGATATAGTCCGATTTGATGAAGTAATTTCTCCACCTTAATTTCCCATTGATAGCCGTCAAGACCTAAGTATTTTTTAAGTGATTCATTGTACTTTTCAATTACAATTGGGTGAGATGAATATTGCATTTGCTCGGTATAAGCTTCTAAGTCCACTTTATGAAAATAATTTGGGTGGTCATGCATTACCCAATCCTTTAAAGGCAATTGTACATCTATGTCACTTTCTTGAAGAATATAACCAATCTGATAATTTTCAACTTTACATGATATTTGTCCATTATTAATTGATTCAATACCCAAAATTCCTTTAATTAAAGTTGTTTTTCCAGTGCCGTTTTCTCCAATCAGTGCAACTCGTTCATTTTCTTTCACTTCGATTGAGACATTTTGAAATAAAGGTTTTCCGTCCACTTCCATTGAAACTTCGTTCATTTTTAATAGATACATAGTAGAGAATCACTCCGATCAAGCCACACAAAAAGACACAGAGGTGCCTCTGTGTCCAATGAAACAATCTCTTTTCGATCACTAAAAAAATATATAGTATTCATATCAAAATAGACACAGGTATCCCGCTCTTTTTGCAAGTGGCAAAAAATTTTACTTAAAATTTAGTTGCGCAAAAAAGAATCGGAATTGTCCATTGTGTTATTTTGATTCCTCCTTTAATCTGTTCATACTATTGTACATGAATTGGAGAACAAAATTAACCCTTTATACGTATTTTTCTTAATTTTCTAAACTGATGTTGTTTCTGTTTTGATCTCATGTGCTATACCATACTTCCGCTCCGCTGCATGGTAGGTTGGGCCAACAATATCTGTATAAGCAAAACTGTGGTCTATGGCAGTTGTAATGAACCGTTTTGCATCCAAGACGGCTTCACTCACATCTTTTCCTTTAGTCAATTGGGCAGTAATCGCCGCGGAGTAGGAACAGCCTGCTCCGCTTGTGTTTACGGTATCGATCCGTGGTGCTTCCAATGTTGTTAGGGTTGTTCCGTCAAACAACACATCAATGGCCGGTCCTTCCAGTCGACCGCCTTTGACAAGAATATTATTTGAGCCGAGTCGATGTAAATCGATGGCAGCTTGTTTCATATCATTAACGGTTGAGATTGGTCGGTTATCGAGCAGCACGGATGCTTCAGGGACATTCGGTGTGATGATTGTTGCCTGTGGGAGTAAGTGTTTTTTCAATGCTTCGATTGCGTCATCTTTTAATAGTTTGGAATTCATTTTTCCAATCATGACGGGATCAACAACTAGATGATTGATGTTCGTGGATTCGATTAAGACGGCAACCAGCTCGATCACTTCTTTTGAGAACAGCATGCCAGTCTTAATACCGTCCACACCAATTTGCTTGATTGCTGTAGAAAATTGAGCTTCAATTGTTTCCAGATTTACGGGGTGAACATTTTTGTTTGTTTTAGGATGTTTTCCGACAATGGCAGTGATAATGCTCATTCCATAAACATCTAGCTCTTGAAATGTTTTTAAATCAGCTTGAATGCCAGCGCTACCTCCAGCGGCTGAGCCTGCAATGGTCATGACTCTTGATGGACGTTCCATGCTAAAACCTCCTCACTTTCATATATCAATTATTTCTAAGTAAATCGGACAATGATCACTTCCATAAATATCAGCGTGGATATTGGCTGTTCTCAAATTGTCACGAAGACGGTCGGATACAATAAAGTAATCAATCCGCCAACCGATATTTCGCTCACGAACGGTCTTCATGTACGACCACCAGGTGTATAGTCCTTCTTCTTGTGGATAGAAATAGCGTAACGTATCCGTAAATCCATTATCGAGAAGCCGAGTCATCTTTTCGCGTTCTTCTTTCGTAAAGCCGGAATTTCCATGATTGGATTTATAGTTTCTGAGATCAATTTCTTGATGGGCGACATTTAAGTCTCCACAAAGAATGACAGGCTTTATTTTGTCTAGCTTTTTTATGTAGTCATAAAACTGTTCTTCCCACTCTAAGCGAATTGGTAGACGCTCCAATGTGCGCTGAGAATTCGGTGTGTAAATGGTGACAAAATAGAAATTCTCATACTCCAATGTAATGAGTCGACCTTCTGGTTGAACGGTTTCATGATCAAAATTGTAGTAGGCGTTAAGTGGTTCATGCTTGGTAAAAACAGCAGTGCCAGCATACCCTTTCCGTTCAGCATAATTCCAAAATTGATGGTATCCTTCTAACTCCAAATCGATTTGCCCTTCTTGCAATTTAATTTCTTGTACGGCAAAAAAGTCTGCATCTATTTCGTGAAAATAATCTAGAAAACCTTTTCGGATGGCGGCTCTCAGGCCGTTCACATTCCATGATACGAATTTCATTTTCGACCTTCCTTTCCCATGTATTCTATCATATCGCTTGTTTTTTTAAAAAAAGCGGTTGACGGTTTTAGTGTATTAAGCATATAATACATTCAGACGGTGTACTAAGTGGTTAATACACTGTTCGTCATATTTTTTTATTCTTGGTGTATTAATCAGTTAATACACTTTGAGATGGGAGTGAGCGCAAAAAAGATGAACATCCAATTTAACAATCGAGATCCCGTTTATATCCAAGTGATTCAGCATTTTAAACTGCAAATCGCCAAGGGTTTTCTGGAATCAGGAGATGTGATTCCTTCAAGAAGAGAGTTAGCTAGCCAGTTGAAAATAAATCCGAATACAGCTCAGCGGGCGTATAAAGAAATGGAGGAGGAAGGGTTGATCAAAACAGAGAAAAACCAGCCGAGCAAGGTAACGCATGACCAGGATGTATTGCGTGGTGTACGAAATGAATTAATTGATGAAGCTGTTTCTCAATTCGTGGATTCAGTTAAGTCGATCAATGTACCGTTGGAAGATGCGATGAAATTAATAGAAACACATTATAAAGAAAAGGGGGATTACAATGATTGAAGTTAAAGATATTGTGAAACGTTTCGGTCGTAAAACGGTTTTGGATCAAGTGTCTTTCACAGCTGAGAAAGGGCAAATCACGTGCTTGATTGGTGTAAACGGAATGGGTAAAACAACGATTATGAATGCGATTATGAAGTTGACGCCACTTCAAGCGGGAGAAATTTTAGTTGACGGAGAAAAAGTGAAAAAAGATACATTCGAAAAAATTGTGTTCATACCTGATGCAACGATTATGTTGCCGCATTTCACGATTGAAATGGCGATGGAGTTTATGAAAGATTTTTATCAAAATTGGAATCAACGTCGCGCAGACGACATGTTGGCGTTTTTTAAGTTAAATCGTAAAGATAAAATTGCGAGTTTATCAAAAGGAAATACGGCAAAAGTTAATTTATTGCTCGGCCTAGCCGTCGATGCAGATTACATATTAATGGATGAGCCGTTTTCTGGGATTGATATTTTTAGCCGTGAACAAATCGCAGAAGTTTTTACAAGTCATTTAATCGAAGACCGTGGTGTGTTGATTACCACGCATGAGATTGGCGATATTGAACACTTGATCGACAAAGTCGTCTTATTGAATGACGGTAAAATTCAAAAAGAATTCATGACAGAAGATGTACGAGAGTCAGAAGGGAAGTCAGTCATCGATGTACTTCGGGAGGTGTTCGTTCAATGAAGAATTTCTTTAAGTTATTAAACTTTGAATTAAATCGTGTCATGAAATTGTTGATTATTTTGATGGGGTTTACGTTCATTGTTCAACTCGTAGGTGTGTTTGTTTCTAAGAACAATTATCTGACTCAAGTAGAAATGCTTCAACAAAACGATGGGTCATCGGTTTCACAAGTTTTACAAACTATTGGTTATTTTTCGTTTGATCGAGTTGTTAATAGTTTGTTTTTCATTGGACCGATTATGATTTGTGTTGCTGCCATATTGTTTTATGTTTTCTTGATTTGGTATCGTGATTGGTTTGGGAAAAATACATTTGTCTATCGTTTGTTAATGCTACCGACCGAACGAATCAATCTATTCTTCGCAAAGTTAACGACAATTGTGCTTGCAACGTTAAGTTTAGTTGGATTTCAGTTGATTGCTATTCAAATTGAAATGCTGGTGATGAGGTGGACAGTTCCGGGTGAATATGTAATGGAAGTCACTCTTCGACAATTAATAGAATTTAATAAAATCTTACTGTTAATTGTTCCGAATCAATTTGAATTATTCATGAGTTTCTATGGAGCAGGGATTTTAACAGTTGTCATTCTTTTCACGGCAATTTTATTAGAAAGAAGCTACCGTTTGAAGGGCGCATTGATTGGAGGAACGTTTGTTGTAGTGGCAAATCTGTTAGTCATTTTACCGTTGATTTTAAATGAGACAATCTTTCATTCATTTTTATATAACGGTGAAGTGCTCTTGATAATATTGGCTTTGGGAGTAATCGTTTTGGCTGGTTCCATTTGGCTCAGCAAGCGGCTACTAGACAAGAAAATTCGTGTGTAAGGGGGAGAATGAATGAAGAAATATATAAAAACTGTTGTATTAATTGGTTTTGTTGTTTTAAGCATTGGAACTTATTATGTGTACACAGCACTAGCATCCAGTGAAAACCCGGAATTATCGGTCGAGACCGTTTCCGGTGATGAAACATTACTTGAACCGATTACTTTATTAGGTGTGCACAGTAAAGAGTCAATGTACAATCGTTTTAAGCTTGATCAAAAGGGTTCAACTTATGAAAGTGATTTGAATTTAATTGATCAAATTGATGGAACTTTTCAAGTAACGAAGCAAAGGTTAGAGCATGACTATCGAAGCTTTATGCGAGGGAAAGATTTCTATAGCGGCCATATTTATGAAGATGCAGAACAGTTGGTTATTGTTGAATCAAATTTCAATCGAACATATGAAAACGATATTTCGTTGACTGCTTCTTGGTTGGATAAAAATACAGAAAAATCATCTTCTATAGATGTGGATTTCCCAGGAAATAACTATTCCTTTGCAAATATCATGGATGTACAAATGAATGATAACGTTATTCAAGTATTTGCTAACATGCATGTGAACACAAGAAATGACAATTATACAGAAATTCATCTAATGGAAATCAATGCCGATACCGAGGAATTGATTGGACAAAAGGTATTGTTGTCAGGAGATGAAGAGTCTGATGAAAATTCTAGTGTTAATTTTACTACGCTAAGAGGATCTGTAGAATGGGCACCCAATGAATATATTGTCATTCGAAAACAGGCCTATCAATTCGATGAGGCAACGCATACAGAACAGATAACTAACGAAAATTTATATGCATATGATGTGAAAAATAAACAAATGAAAGAGTTAGACATGCCTGAAGATTTTACAACGAGGCATGTAGATTCATTCGATGGCTCGACGCTTTATTATTATGATGAACTCGCAGAAGGGTTGAGAATTAATAGCTATCAAATTGAAGAAGGTAGTTTCTCAGAAGACCTTTTAATAGATGTCGACAGTATTTCTTTTTATCCTTCGCTAACTCACCAAGGAAACCTTTATTTAGTAACCAATACGGACAAAGAAATGTACCTTCAGATCTTTGATTTATCCGATGGTCAATCACTGTATAAAGGAAAAATAAATGCTACAGAGAATGAAGATTTAGAAGATGTTCATATAGAAGAAATTGTTTTAAGTGAAAACAGTGATTGATGGTAAAAAAGAGACCTAAACGAAGAGTTTTCGTTTAGGTCTCTTACTGTTGACTGTGGGCTGAAATTTAATCGCAAAAGTATGTCTCGACACATTTTTCACGTATGTTGCAGCCCATTTTGTCATTGAGAACCCATCTCGATACACTTATCACGTATCCATCAGCTCATTTTGTCATTGAGAACCCGTCTCGATGCACTTATCACGTATCCATCAGCCCAATATGTCATCGAGAG
>NZ_VMHE01000027.1 GCF_007559425.1 Allobacillus salarius
CGCCTCTAACTGCTGAAGATCGTGTTTTAACTGCTGAACCAACGCCTCTAACTGCTGAAGATCGTGTTCTAACTGCTGAACCAGCACATCCAACTGCTGAAGAACGTGTTCTAACTGCTGGTAAGCACATCCGTAAGTTAAAAGTTGTACAGACATCAATCAATCCTACAACTAACCGAATCTAGTCTCTCCGATTTTTCATTTCTTTAATTACATTAAGGCCTGCACCGATCGTGACACCTATGGCAATTCCAGTTACTAGGTTATCTGTAACGAGCCAAACGGCAATAGCAATCAGTACGCCAATAACCATGTCGGGAATCAAACTTGATTTTTCTGTATGCTTATCTGTCATGTTGTTTCGCTCCTAACTAAATCGATATATGTATAATAAGGACCTTCATGCGTGTGTTCACTAATTTCATAAGGAAGTGGTCGCTCAAATAACGGGCCGTCAACGACAAAGGTATGGAACTCACCATTTTCGCCGCATACATCAACGTTCTCTGGCAGGGATTCTAATAAGTCTGCCGTTATTTTTCCTCCTAAAAAAGACAACGGAACGATTTTAGGATCTATTGTCGTAATGATTGTTTCATAGCCAAGATCCATGAATGCGTGGATTAAATCATCTGTCGATTCGCCCCATAATGGGAAAATCGCTTCCAATCCAGATTCTTGGACTTGTTTTTCCCGATAGTCACGAACATCTTTCAATAAAATATCACCGAAAACAATGTGAGAAATCCCTTCATCACGAGCGGTATAATAGGCATCGAAAATTCGTAGGTTGTAATTTTCGTTGGATGGATCTTTCGGTAAAAAAACTTTATGCATCGGTAATCCTAAAAGTTCGGCTTGTAAATCGACGAGTTCTTCCCGGATGCCATGGGTGGTTGAACGCTCAAATCCTTCAGTGACTGTCGTCAGCAAACCGACGACTTCAATATCTGATCGGTTCATCATTCGATGTAAAGCGAGCATTGAATCTTTTCCACCGCTATGAGAAACCCACACTTTTTTAACCATATGTAAAACCCTCCAGTTAATTATAGTTTATCGGATTTCAAGCTTTTCTTCTAGAAAGTCGTATTTATGTAATCGAAACAAAAGAAAACAGAGCCACATTTCGGAGCAGCTCTGTTCCAAATTGTTTATTCATAACTTTTTTCAAGTTCATCAACGAGTGAACCGACATACGCGACAGCTTTTCTTACAGCATCTGGTGTCGACATATCGACTCCTGCATATTTCATTAATTCAAGCGGTGTTTTCGTGCCACCCATTTTTAAAACGTCCAACCAACGGTCGATCGCCGGTTGGCCTTCTTCTTTGAACAACTGATGTACAGCGGTTGAAGCAGTGAGACCAGCGGAATACGTATACGGATAAAGCCCCATATAATAGTGTGGCTGACGCATCCAAGTTAGCTTTGCACCTTCATCAATCTCGACGGTATCTCCCCAAAAGTTTTTCAACGCTTTACCTTTTTGTTCAGATAAAGTGTGGGCGGTTAACGGAATGCCTTGCTCGGCCAAAGAATAAACCCGACGTTGATATTCTCCCTCGAGTAGATGCGTTACAAAGTTATGGTAATACGTACCAAGTAGTTGCAAAATAATCCAACGACGCATCCGTGGGTCGTCCGTATTTTCCAATAGGTGATCGGCTAGAAGCAACTCGTTTAATGTCGAAGGTGCTTCAATGAAATAAGTAGAAGGGCGCGTATTAAAGATTCGCTGGTTTTGATTTGCGAAATAAAAATGCCCTGCGTGTCCTAGTTCGTGTGCCAAAATAAATCCGCCACGCATGTTGCCAGTAAACGTCAGTAAGATGTAGGGGTGGGAGCCATATGGACTCGCACAAAATGCACCTGTTGATTTTCCGACGTTATCGGCATAATCAACCCAACGTTCGGTCATCGCTTTTTTCATCGCATCCGTATATTCAGGGCCCATCACTTGTAACGCATTGAGAATAGTATCACATACTTCTTCATAAGAAGATTCAGGATTAAAGTCTGGATCCAATGGAGCTTTTAAGTCGACAAAAGACATCTTCTCCAAACCGAGTACACGCTTTTTCAATTTGGCATAACGTTGCATATGTGGCGCCAATTCTTTCTGAATGACATTCAGCTGATTATGATACATTTCTTCGGTTACTTTTTGAGGCTGCAACAACATTTGTGTGACGTTTTCATAGCCGCGAACTTTTGCTAATGTCACTTGCTTCGTCACTTCTGTGGAATACGTAGCAGCAAATGTATTTTGATAGTTTTTTAATGTTTCAACGAACGATTCGTAGGCTTTATGACGAATCGCCGTCTGAGGTGAAAGTTCATATTCATCTTCAAACAAAGCAAATGAATTCGCATATGTCTCACCATCGTGTTCAAAATCTTTGAAATCCATGTCCGAAGATTTGCTCCGCTGATAAATCATATAAGGTGCATCAGTTACTTGTCCGAGTGAAGCTAATACTTTTTCCGTTTCAGCAGACAAAGTATATGGTTTTTCTTCCAATAAATCTTGTAAAACCAATTGATAGTCAGTTAATTGATCATTTTCATTAAGATACTTTTCAATGGTACCTTCAGGTAATGCCAAGATCTCTGAATTCACAAAAGAGAGAGCAGCACCAACTGCGGCAAGTGTACTTGAAACTTTGGCAGAATTCGCTTGGTTTTCTGCATTTGTTCCATCTTCTGAACTTCGTAGGTTGGCATATGTAGCCACGAGTGTCGCTTTTTCGATCAACGTCGTTTGAGCTTCGAGGCAATCAAACAAAACATCGGCACCTTCGTGCAGTCGCCCTTCATATTGCGTGACCGTCGGCAACTCATCCTCCAATTCCATTCTCGCTTCTTCCCAATCAGCAGGAGTCGAGAATAAATCCTCTAAGTTCCATGTTTGTTCAACAGGAACTTCTGAACGCTTCTTACGTTGTGCCATGTAATTCCTCCTCTAAACTATTTCGTGATACTAAGTATTATAAAGGAAATAAATAAATTTGTCAGTCTAATCTTATTATTTTGTATAGAAAGATATTTCAAGAGGAAGTCGAGGGCCCATCCACAAATCTTGCTAGCTAAAACAAGAGAGCCTTACAATCCCCTGAGTCACCATCTTGGACCCAATTTATTTAAGGGTTCTTAACGTATAGTAATCGTTGCCATGCGAACGGTTATTTTGCTATGATAGAGAGTATTGTAAGGTTATTTTTGATTCATAATGTTACATATAGATGGATGTAAATATTGGAGGTGCCAGAATGTCTAAAAAGATTTCAACTGAAGATGTGAAGCATGTCGCTAATTTGGCAAGACTTGCGATTACAGATGAAGAAGCGGAAAAATATAGTGAGCAATTAAGCTCGATCATTAACTTCTCCGAGCAATTGAGTGAGGTAGATACAAGTAAAGTCAAACCGATGACGCATGTACTAGATATGAAAAACGTATTCCGTGAAGATGAACCGAAAGATTGGATCACGAAAGAAGAAGCATTAAAAAATGCACCAGACCAAGCAGATGGGCAATTCCGTGTGCCATCGATTTTGGAATAAGGAGGGTACCAGGTGTCTTTATTAGATTTAACAATAAAAGAGCTACAAGAAAAGTTGAGCAACAAAGAAATTACGGTTACTGAATTAACCCAAGCATGCTTTGACCGGATTGAAGAAACCGATGGCCAAGTAAATGCATTTTTGACATTAAATAAAGAAGCGGCATTGGAACAAGCGAAGCAATTGGACGAAGAAGGAATCGATGCCGATCAATTCCTATTGTTTGGTATGCCGATTGGAATCAAAGATAATATTATGACGAAAGATCTAAAAACGACGTGTGCGAGTGAATTCCTCAGCAATTTCGAGGACCCATTATATGATGCAACCGTTATTACGAAGCTTAAAAATGCGAATGCGATCAATATCGGTAAATTGAATATGGATGAATTCGCAATGGGTTCTTCAACTGAGAATTCGGCTTATAAAAAAACGACAAACCCTTGGAATAAAGACTATGTGCCAGGAGGATCCAGTGGTGGTTCAGCAGCAGCTGTGGCAGCCGGACAAGTACCATTTGCATTAGGTTCGGATACAGGCGGTTCTGTTCGCCAACCAGCATCCTACTGTGGTGTAGTCGGTATGAAACCTACTTATGGACGAGTTTCTCGTTTTGGATTGGTAGCATTCGCGTCATCACTCGATCAAGTCGGTCCACTGACAAGAACTGTTGAAGATAACGCTCGAATTCTTGAAGTCATTTCAGGTGTAGACGAGATGGACCCGACGAGTGCAAACATAGACGTTCCAAATTTCCGAGAAGCATTGACGGGTGATATTAAAGGCTTGAAGGTCGCAGTGCCAAAAGAATATCTCCAAGAAGGCGTCGATGAAGAAGTTGCCAATAAAATTAATCAAGCGATTGATACATTAAAAGAGCTCGGTGCTGAAGTGGATGAAGTTTCTTTACCTCACTCGAAATACGCAATTGCAACGTACTACATGCTTGCTTCCTCTGAAGCTTCTGCCAATCTCGCTCGTTTTGATGGAATTCGTTACGGAAAACGCGCTGAGAATGCAGACAACTTAATTGAGTTATACAAGCAATCAAGAAGTGAAGGCTTCGGCGACGAGGTGAAGCGACGTATTATGCTAGGAACGTTCGCATTAAGTTCAGGCTATTATGATGCTTATTATAAAAAAGCACAGCAAGTTCGTTGTTTGATTACAGAGGACTTTGAAAAAGTTTTTGAAAGCTATGATGTCATCGTTGGACCGACTTCACCGACAACAGCGTTTAAAATCGGTGAACAAATCGACGACCCACTAACGATGTATGCAAATGATATTTTGACCATTCCAGTCAACTTAGCCGGTGTACCAGCGATTTCCATTCCTTGTGGCTTCCATTCGGATAATAACATGCCAATTGGTTTGCAAATCATTGGAAAGCACTTTGACGAAAGCAATGTCTATCGTGTTGCACATGCGTACGAGCAACAAACAGAGCATCATAAACAGAAGCCAGCCATTGGGGGTGTCAACTAATGAACTTTGAAACAGTCATAGGACTCGAAGTACACGTCGAACTGAAGACGGAATCGAAAATTTTCAGCCCGAGCCCAAACGCTTTTGGCGACGAACCGAACTCCAACGTCAATCCAATTGACCTAGGCTACCCAGGCGTATTGCCGGTGTTGAATAAAGAAGCCGTCAATTTTGCGATGCGAGCTGCGATGGCGCTAAACTGTGACATTGCAACAGAAACAAAATTTGACCGAAAAAACTATTTCTATCCAGACAACCCGAAAGCTTATCAAATCTCTCAATTTGATCAACCGATTGGTGAAAATGGTTGGATTGAAATAGAAGTCGACGGCAAGAAGAAAAAAATCGGGATAACTCGTTTGCATATGGAAGAAGATGCTGGGAAATTAACACACGGTGATGACGGTTATTCTTATGTGGATTACAACCGTCAAGGAACACCACTCATTGAAATTGTTTCTGAGCCAGATATCCGCACACCTGATGAAGCTTATGCTTACTTAGAAAAACTGCGCAATATTATCCAGTTCACCGGTGTTTCAGACGTGAAAATGCAGGAAGGCTCCCTTCGTTGTGATGCGAACCTTTCCTTGCGCCCGGTCGGACAAGAAGAATTCGGGATGAAAACAGAACTGAAAAACTTGAACTCCTTTAACTTTGTTCGCCAAGGACTTGAATTCGAACAAAAACGTCAGGAAAAAGTACTTCGCATGGGAGGAGAAATCCTTCAAGAAACACGTCGTTATGATGAGAAAACAAAAGAGACAGTTCTCATGCGGATCAAGGAAGGATCGGACGATTATCGTTACTTCCCTGAGCCAGACTTAGTGCCACTTTATATTAGTGATGAGTGGAAGGAACAAGTACGCCAGTCCATTCCTGAACTTCCGGAAGCGCGGATGAAACGTTATGTCGAAGAGCTAGGCCTTGATCAATATGACGCAGAAGTTTTAACGTCAACGAAAGAAATGTCCGATTTCTTTGAGGCAACCGTCAAGCACGGTGCTGATGCGAAACAAGCAACCAACTGGTTGATGGGAGATATTTCTGCGCATATGAACAAGCAACAACTGGAATTAAGTGATTTGAAAGTTACTCCAGAGAGCTTGGCAAAAATGACGAAATTAATCGACGAAGGAACGCTATCTAGTAAACTTGCGAAAAAAGTCATTACAGAACTGATGAAGCAAGGCGGCGACCCAGAGAAGATCGTCAAAGAAAAAGGACTCGTTCAAATCTCTGATGAAAATCAGTTGCGTGAAATCATTACAGAAATCTTAAATGAAAACGAACAATCAATCGTTGACTATAAAAACGGTAAAGACCGTGCCCTTGGTTTCCTAGTCGGTCAAGTGATGAAGAAAACAAAAGGTCAAGCGAATCCACCAATGGTCAACAAAATTTTAAAAGAAGAAATAGACAAACGATAAAAAGAATATAATCCAACAACAACGATGTGCAACGACGAAAGAGTACAAGCTGAACGAAGGTGAGACGATGAAACGTGCTCGAGTAATTTATAATCCGACATCAGGTAAAGAAGGCATGCGAAAGTATTTACCTGATGTCTTGGAACTGTTGGAAAAGGCAGGCTATGAAACATCAGCGCATGCCACAACAGGTGAAGGTGATGCTACATTAGCTGCACAAACCGCTTGTGAACGACAGTATGATCTCGTCGTGGCAGCTGGAGGAGATGGTACGCTGAATGAAGTGATTCATGGTTATGCGGACCAACCTTATCGGCCTAAACTCGGCATATTGCCTATGGGGACAACAAATGATTTTGCCAGAGCGTTAAAGCTACCTCGAGATCCAAGAAAAGCGACTGAGCTGATTTTGAAAGGTTACTCAAAAAAGCTTGATATCGGGAAAGTGAACGACAAACATTTCATGAACATCGCCGGTGGTGGGAGACTGACAGAATTAACGTATGAAACTTCCAGCAAGCAAAAAGCGTTGTTAGGCCAGCTTGCGTATTACTTAAAGGGAGTCGAGATGTTACCTTCTATACGCCCGGCGTATGTCAAAATTGAATATGACGGAAATGTATGTGAAGAGGAAATCATGCTTTTTCTAGTTGCGAATACGAATTCAATTGGTGGTTTTGAAAAACTCGCCCCCAATGCTGTGATGAACGATGGATATTTCGATCTGCTGATTTTGAAGAGAACAAACTTAGCTGAGTTTCTGTTATTGGCAAACAAAGCGTTGAGGGGACAACATATTGATGACGATAAAGTCATATACACTCATGCAAAAGAAATTGTTGTCGAGCCGCGAGATGAATTGCTGTTGAATATTGATGGTGAATACGGAGGAAAGCTTCCGGGTACGTTCACGAATCTTCACAAGCATATAGAATTTTTCGTACCAGAGGAACATTTTGGAGAAAGCGAATAGTGATTAATAAATAAAAAGTAGTTCAAGGAGGGAATTTGATTAACTTTTATCCCTTCCTTGAACTACTTAATTTTACTTAGGCGTGGCTTCATCTTCCTGTTTATCTTCCAATTCCAAGACATACCACTTTTTGTTTGCTTGCGTATGCGTATTCAACTTTTTTGCGAAGTTTTCTGCAGCAGAGAAATCATCAAAGGTCTTATTCGACGTACTACTTGAATCTTTAAGGTACTCTGTTTTTCCATTATCATTTCTAGCAATTATGTACATGAAATCTCCTCCTTGGTCATTTACAAATATTTTTTGAAAAGGTATACGCAACTATTATGTCTTTAACAATTCTGAATTGTTTATATACATTATACATTATACATTAGTTAGCAAGTTATTGGAATTACATAATGGTTAAGTAATTATTTCATTTTAAGAAAAAATGTTACAAAGCAACTGAATTTTCCTTAGGTTTGGGAAAAAAGAGGTACTTCCTATATAATGAAACCACCAACACATAAAGGACGGAATGAAATATGGCAAAAGCACCTGTAGAAAAAAATCAATATATCGATGTTACATTCGAAGATCTAACACACGAAGGAGACGGCGTTGCGAAAGTAGATGGCTATCCTTTGTTTATTCCATACGGATTACCTGGTGAAAAAGCGAAGGTTAAAGTCGTGAAAACACGGAAAAATTTCGGTTTCGGCAAATTGATTGAACTATATGAGGAAAGTGAGCATCGGACGACACCGCCATGTGATATCTTCTTTCAATGTGGTGGATGTCAGCTACAACATATGACATACGAACGCCAGCTTGAAATGAAACAAAAACAAGTAAAAGACGTGATGCGAAAAATTGCCCATTTGCCTGATGTCCCTGTCCACCCAACAATCGGCATGGAAAACCCATGGGATTACCGCAACAAAGTATCGATTCCAGTCGGTAAACGAGATGGAAAAGTGATCACAGGATTTTACCAAAAACGATCCCATAACATCATCGACATGGACTCTTGTCCGGTACAACACCCACAAAACGATAAGTTAATCCAAGAAATGGCGAATCTGTTTGAAGAACTCCATATCGAACCATATGACGAAAACACCCACCGAGGAGTTATTCGCCATGTCATTGTACGAACAGGACAACATACAAACGAAATGATGGTCATACTCGTGACCAACACGAAAGAACTTCCTAAAAAGGATGCGCTGATTGAGAAAATCCTAGCGATCGACCCGGACGTGAAAAGTATCATTCATAATGTGAACACGAAGAAAACGAATGTCATCATGGGTCCAGAGTCGAACACGATTTGGGGTAGCGATACGATTACCGATCGAATTGACGACTTGGAATTCCAAATCGGTGCACATTCCTTCTATCAAATTAACCCACTACAAACAGAAAAGCTGTACGCGAAAACGTTAGAGTATGCGCAGTTAAGCGGTAACGAAACGGTCATCGATGCATATTGCGGTATAGGAACGATATCTTTATTCCTCGCTCAGCACGCTAAAAAAGTTTATGGCGTCGAGATTGTCCGCCAAGCGATTGATAATGCGAAGGATAATGCGAAACACAACCGATTGACCAACACTGAATTTTACGTCGGACAAGCCGAAAAAGTCATGCCTTGGTGGCACGCCCAAGGATTAAGACCCGATGTGATTGTTGTCGATCCACCAAGAAAAGGGTGCGACGAAGAACTACTGGATGCGATGGTCGGCATGGAACCTGATCGAATCGTCTACGTTTCCTGCAACCCATCAACATTGGCTCGTGATTTGAAAATATTGGATGAAGCAGGTTATGAAACGAAACAGATCCAGCCGGTCGATATGTTTCCGCAAAGTAGTCATATCGAGAGTGTGACGGAGATAGTGAAAAAGGTTTAGATGATTAATAAGTTCATATTCAGCTTATCGTTATTTCCCTCGGACTGATCGTTCGAGGTTTTTTTCCAGGCTCTTGTAAAAAATATCCCTCCACAAATCGAAGAGATATTGACTCAAAAGTATCTAAAACTTGGAATTCTCATTGCCTTGTATCTACTCATTTTAATAAAACCCACAGGTAAAGAAAGTCTGCATCTTCATATAGTTATACATTAACCTCGCACGGCGTCCTTCTTCTGTGTGCGGATTCATTAAATGACTTAACCGATCAAGAAACTCACGGTCGCAACCGCAAGATGGTCCATATTGGTCGTAACATAAATCATGGGCTTTGCAGACAGCGTCTACCGCATTGATTGGAGGACCTGGTCCATGGCATCCTGGACCGCACCAATTGTATCCAGGAAATATACAAAAACGAGGAGAAAAGCCTCTCCTATTTCGATTCATGATGACATTCCATCTCCTCTCAACATCATCTTGTGTGTCAGATAAAGACTGATATTACACCTATATATGGCAATATATGTAGGGGAGAGTCGTTGTGTATGTTTAGATACCTATAAAAATCATCATTTTATGAAAAACGAATAAGAGAAGACCTTTTACAATCAGGCCTCCTCATCAATATCTTTAAATAAGTGTCCACCATACCCGTAGCTTCAGCATGGTGTTCTTTTAAGATTGGGAGAGGTAAGTAAAATTAATTAGTATCCATACCCTCCACAGCTAAATACACTTGCGCCAACAATAATCAACAAGATGAACAAAACTACAATTAAAGTAAATCCTCCACCGTAGCTACAAGACATTTGTATCAACTCCTTCAAGAATTAAAGAACCTCTTGTAAAGGCCCTTTATATACAGTATGAATTCTTTCATCGTTGCGTTTGGACTTTACATGTAAAAATATTAATCAGTAATCGTGTAGTAAAATACAGCAGTTTTACCTGAAAACGGCTGCATCATGTTAATTACATGGGGAAATGTTATAATGTTTTGTACTTATCGATTCAGTAAAAATATCAATTTATATTATATAAAGCACAAAGTTAGGTCGTGAATAAACATGAAACAAAAAAACAATAGAAATAAAGTGAAGAAAAATAAACGCAGTTCAACTAAAAAGCCAACCAATCAAAAACCACATCAAAAAACGAATAACTCAAAACCTCAGCATAAAAACCAACCGAAATCGAAGAAAAAAACGATTGCAGAAGTCACTTGCACTGGCTTAACACATGAAGGTAAGGGGATTTTTGAGTGGGAAGGCAAGTCTCTTTCTGTAGAAAACTTCTTGCCAGGTGAAAAAGCAGAGGTACTCATTTCACAAAAGGGCCGATTTCCAAAAACAGACCTTAAGCGAATCATTACACCATCGAAAGACCGCGCGGGTTCACCAGCTTCCTACTATGCACAGAGTGCAGGCTGTCAAATTCATCATATGACGGACGAGGCTCAAGCACGCTTCAAACAGAATGTTGTGAACGATTTAATGAAGCCATTCGGTAAGCTGAAACCCATTTTGACGATGGAGCATCCTTATGATTACCGTAATAAAAATACAATGACATTCGGTTTGAATAGAAAGAAGGAAGTCATCACGGGTTTATATGCACCGAATTCTCATCGCATCGTACCGATGGAGCGTTCCATTATTCATGATCCGAAAGCCGATGAAATTATCCAAACAATTAAAGGAATGATGAAATCCTTTAAAATGCAGCCATATGACGAAGATTCAGACCGAGGATTTTTGCGCCATGTGCTTGTAAGAGTCGGTAAAAATAGCGGTGAAATCATGGTTGTCATTGTTGCAGCTTCACCGATCTTTAAAGGTCAAAAGAATTTTGTGAAAGCTTTAAGAGAAAAACACCCAGAGATTTCGACGATTTTATTGAACGTAAATACCAGATCGGACAGCATGATCCTCGGTGATCAGGAAAAAGTACTCTTCGGCAAAGGCACAATTAAAGACACGCTTTGTGGTTTGCAGTTCGAAATTTCAGCTTCATCTTTCTATCAAATCAATCCAGTTCAAACGGAGAAACTATATGCAAAAGCAATTGAAATGGCCAAGCTGACTGGAAAGGAAACAGTCATCGATGCTTATTGTGGCATAGGGACAATTGGTTTAGTTGCAAGCGAAAAAGCAGGCAAAGTCATCGGTGTGGAACTGAATAAAGGCGCAGTTCGTGACGCGATTCAAAACTCGAAACGTAACGGTGTGAAGAACGCCAGATTTTATCAAGGTGATGCAGGCAAATTTATGGTTCAAATGGCAGCGCGCGGCGAACAAGCAGATGTCGTTATATTGGATCCACCGAGAAGCGGAAGCGACGAAGCATTTCTGTCGAGTGTTGTTAAGTTACAACCAGAGCGCGTTGTATATGTTTCTTGTAACCCAGAAACACAAGCACGGGATATGAAGTATTTAGTGCAAAATGGTTATCAAGTGGAGGAAATCCAACCCGTAGATATGTTTCCACAGACGAATCATGTTGAGAGTGTGGCCTTGTTGAAGAAAATTTAATGCAAACTCACAAAAAAATGAATGAAATTAAAAAAACTTTTTAGATTAAATTACGTTATATCCATAAGACATATAGTAATCAAGAAATCCTCGAGCTTAGCGCTCGGGGATTTTTTCTGTATGAACGAAAATGTACAGGCAAAATATCTTTCATACTGCATAACATATCTAGACAAATTAGTTTCCTGAGGGAAATAAATATTCCTTAAACCAAAAAATGCTTTGTGAATGAAAAAAATATGTGTATAATGTTATTAACAAAAGTTTCTTTAGGGAAACAAAATTCAAAGGAGAGTGAAAGATGAAGATTAAAAAATGGGGAAGTATTTTCTTTTTAAGCTTATTCTTACTGTTGGCTGCGTGTGGTGATAATGATGGAACGTCGGCTGATACGAGTAACGCAGAAACGATTCATGTCGTCACAACGATTGCACAAATTGGCGAACCTTTATCCATTATTGGTGGAGATAAATTAACAGTTGAGAGTTTAATGGGACCATCCGTAGATCCACATTTATATAACCCGACACAGAGTGATATATCCAAAGTCGCTGAAGCGGACATTATTTTTTATAACGGCTTAGATTTAGAGGCAAACATGGTAGAAGTATTTAAATCGATTAGTGATGAAAAGCCTGTTCTTGCTGTTGGTGAAACGTTACCAGATGAATCGATTTTAATAGATGAAGCAGGAGCTATTGATCCACATATTTGGTTTGACATTAACTTATGGCAGCAAGCTTTAGATGCTGCAGTAGAAGAGTTAAAAGAATATTCACCAGAAAATGCAGAACTCTTTGAGAAGAATAAACAGGCATACTTTGAAAAGTTAGATGCATTAAAACAAGATGCGGAAAAATTAACGGAGATACCAGAGAAACAGCGGGTTCTTGTAACTGCTCATGATGCTTTTGGTTATTTCGGCCATATGAACGGTTTGGAAGTCATAGGTCTACAAGGACTTAGTACAGAGGATGAAGTCGGGATCTCTGACATTAACGATACAATTGCGATTATTAAAGAATACGAGATTCCAGCTATATTTGTAGAGAGTAGTATCAATCAGGATGCCATTCAAGCCGTCATTGAAGGCGCGCAAAGTGATGGTATAAATGTTGAACTAGGCGGGGAGCTATTCTCTGATGCTATGGGAGAACCTGGCACGGAGGAAGGCACATACGTTGGCATGTATAAACATAATATTGAGGTTATTTATGAAGCGTTGAATAAATAAAAAAGGGAGTGATTTATTATGGGAAATTCAATAATTAAAGTTGAAGACTTATCGGCATCCTATCGTAAAAATACAGTGTTAGAAGATATTAGCTTTGAGGTAGAGCCAGGGTCACTCACAGCGATTGTTGGACCGAACGGTGCTGGTAAGTCGACTTTAATGAAAACGATGTTAGATTTGCATCCATTATTGACAGGGAACGTAACCTATTTTGGCCTTCCTTTTCAGAAGGCAAAGAAAAGAATTGGTTATGTTCCACAAAGAGGATCAGTGGACTGGGATTTTCCAACTGATGCTTTGGACGTTGTGACAATGGGTCTATACGGGAAAATTGGATGGCTTAAGCGGCCATCCAAGAAGCACCGCGAGTTGGCATTTGAAGCACTGAAAAAAATGGGGATGGAAGACTATGCCAATAGGCAAATCAGTCAACTATCAGGCGGACAGCAACAACGTGTGTTTTTAGCACGTGCACTTGTTCAACAAGCCGATTTGTACTTTATGGATGAACCACTTGCAGGGGTTGATGCTGCAACAGAACGCGCGATCATGGCAACGCTTAAAGAACTAAATGAAATTGGGAAAACAGTATTGGTTGTTCACCATGATTTGCAAACGGTGATGGATTATTTTGATCATGTACTATTTTTGAATCGGACTATCATATCGCATGGTAAAACAAATGAAATTTTCACGAAAGAAAACATTGCCCAAACCTATGGTGGCAATATGCGATTGATCGGGGGCGAATTTCAACATGTTGTCTCTACTTCTGAATAGTAATTTAGGTTGGGTTCTTCTAAGTACCACAACGCTTGGTCTTGCAGCAGGAACGATTGGGTGCATGGCTTACTGGAAAAGACAAAATTTAATGAGCGATGCTCTATCGCATGCTGCCTTGCCAGGTGTTGTTCTTGCATTTCTTTTGATTGGCGAAAAAAATTTACTATTTCTTATTATTGGAGCTGCATGCAGTGCCTTAGTTGGTGCATTTCTCATTCAATGGATCACTAGTTCCAGTAGAATATCGGAAGACTCAGCAATGGGCATGGTTCTTGCGGTATTTTATGGATTTGGAATTATGCTTTTGACAATTGCGAATCGGTCTGCTGGAGGGAACCAAAGTGGTCTCGATAGCTTCATTTATGGGCAGGCTGCTTCCATGGTTCGGTCCGATGTACTAACGATGATGGCCTTAGCGTTACTCGTCATTTTTGTCATTGCCATCGGCTTTAAGGAATGGAAAATATTTTTGTTTGACCAAAATTTCGCGAAAGGGATTGGGCTTTCCCTTAGAGGCATGAATACGATTTATACTGCTGTACTTGTGACAACGATTGTAATCGGCATCCAAGCAGTCGGCGTAATCTTAATGGCTGCGATGCTTATTATTCCGGCAGTGAGTGCCCGTTATTGGAGTCATTCGTTTAAATCGATGCTGATCCTGTCATCGGCTTTTGGAGGCATCTCAGGGGCTTTAGGAACATTGACAAGTTCATGGGGGAGTGGTTGGCCAACTGGACCATTTATTGTGGTTGTGGCTGCAGGATTTTTCGTTATTTCGCTTGTGTTCGGGAAAGAAAAGGGACTGCTCATTCAATATATCCAGTTAAAAATTCAACAGAGACAGCAACAAGCCAAGGCCGTGTTGAAATCAGAAGGGGTGAAATAAATGACCTATACAGCATGGATTATCGTGACAGCAGCGCTTGTGGGGCTATCCTGTGGACTGGTCGGCGTATTCTTGATTCTTCGAAAAACGGCCATGATGGCTGATGCAATAAGCCATACAGTTTTACTTGGTATTGTCATTGCTTTTTTAGTCACTAGAGAAGTTAGTGGATCAGCTATGTTGGTTGGAGGAATACTTGCTGGTCTTGTAACAGCCTTTTTGGTCCAATGGCTTCATTCGTTGCGTGTGCAGCATGATGCGTCTATGGGAATTGTCTTCACCACTCTCTTTGCCATTGGCGTCATTTTGATTTCCACGTCTGTCGGTAACGCACACTTAGATGTACAGCATGCTTTAATGGGAGAAATCACTTTCATTCCTTTTCATACGATCACACTACCGGTTATTGGCCAGATCCCCCAAGCGACAGCCTTATTGATGATAGTGTTTCTCGTTGTATTATTTTTCATTATTGCCTTTTATAAGGAGTGGAAAATAACATCCTTTGACCCTACACTTGCCGCAAGTCTCGGTATACCAGTCATGGTTATGCACTATTTATTCATGAGCTTGGTTTCCGTTACGACAGTAGCCTCTTTTGATTCGGTAGGAGCCATCATGGTCGTTGCAATGTTAATCACACCAGCAGCTTCAGCGTATCTTTGGACTGATAAACTAGCGGTTATGCTCGTATTAAGTGGCTTTTTTGGAGTCATTTCAGCAGTAGCAGGTTTCTATGTGGCAGCTTGGATTGATACATCCATTTCGGGTTCCATGGCTTTTGCTACTGGAATTGTATTTCTAGTTAGCTTTATCGGTTCACCAAAACACGGGTTGCTTTCGAAGTATATTCGACCTGGTGTGCACGGTCGAATCGTGTGGAGAGTGAAGCGTTAATACGGTTATAATAGTTTGTTGGCAATGGGTTAAGGAATTTTTGACTAAAACTTCAAATGTACTTTTATGTACCCTCGGACGAATGTTTCGGGGGATTTTTATTTCTGAGTTTTACATATATAAGAACTTGTGTGTTATTTGCGATGCTGTTTTTAAGGATAATTGACTTACATTGCTCTCGCTATCCTAAGTAAATTAATGAGTATCACTATAGTGAATAAAAAGCTAAAAGAAAATGATGATTTTATCTTTTTACTTTTAGAAGATGAAGAGAGAAAGCTAAAGAGAAAGCCGAAGAAGCTAAAAGAAAATAAGAACGAGAAGAACAAGAAGATGACTACGACGATGAAGTCGAGTAATAGAGGATAAGAGGAATAAAAATTTCCTCTGAGAGAAAAGAATAACACACTACTAAGGGATGCTAATTGCAATTGATGTAGCATCCCTTTATTCATTGATTTTGTAATTGCTTTATTTAGTGTTAAATTAAAATTATAAGAAATAGATAGGAAGAGAAGTTACTAGCTACATTACAAGTTAAAAATGGAGGAAAAAATGGCTAAACATAAGATTTATACAATGAGTTTCGCAAGTGTCTATCCGCATTATGTCACGAAGGCAGAGAAAAAGAATCGTACGAAAGAAGAAGTTGATGAAATTATTTGTTGGTTAACCGGGTATTCTCAAACAGAGCTTGATCAACAAATAGAAAACGAAGTAGATTTCGAAACTTTTTTTGCAGAAGCTCCCCAATTAAATTCATCAAGAAAGTTAATTAAAGGCGTAATCTGCGGTGTACGAGTAGAAGATATTGAAGAGGAGACAATGCAGGAGATTCGCTACCTAGACAAACTCATTGACGAGTTGGCTAAAGGAAAAGCTATGGAAAAAATACTCCGAACAGAATAGATGACTAAATTTCAAATAAAAATGACCTCGAATTGATAACGAGGTCATTTTTTGATGAAACAGTTAAATGGTTAGGATAACCATTAAAAGGAATAGCAAAATTAGATAAATCAATGAAAAGCGTAAACTGGTTTGTGCCCATTGCTTTTGATCTTTTGCTTGGAACCCTTTCACCGCATGAATCACCCAAATAATTGTCAAAAGAATGGCGACTACGAAAAAGATCCAACCTAATGGTTCAATCAATAAGAATGGGAGAGGGAGCAAGGCAATGATATAAATCAAGTGGTGCATCATTGCGACTTGTACACCTCGAACAACCGGTAACATCGGTACACCCGCCCGAGTGTAATCTTCTAATCGTCTTATTGTGATGGCTAACGTGTGTGGAACTTGCCAAATGAGTAAAATCACGAACAATGTAATCGGAACGATGTGATTCGCAGGTGCGATGGCAGCCCAGCCGATCAATGGTGTGAATGCTCCGGATACACTTCCGATTAGTGTATTCCATGCATATTTTCGTTTTGACCAAAATGTGTAAAGTACAACATAGACAAACCAGCCTAAAAAGGAATAGAGCAAGGCTTCATTTGTTGTGAAAAACATGATAGCCAGTCCAACAATCGTTGTAACGATACCAGCTAACAAAACAGATCGTAAAGAGAAGTTCCCTGAGACGGTTGGCCGTTCCTGTGTACGGTCCATATTTTGGTCGAGATCTACCTCAAACCAGTTATTCAGCATCAACGCTCCTGATATAACGAGGGTACTACCAATCAACGTCAAGAAGAATAATCCGATATGATCGCTGAATTGCTCTCCTTGGAAATAAAGCGCTAACCAGAAAGCCGTGAACACTGGAAAAACGTTCGCAATTAACACTTTTCCTTTTAATAAATTTTTTATATCGATGAGCAGACTGACCAATGAAGATGAGTCACTGCTTCTTTGAATGGTTACGTTTTTCATACAAATCTCCCAATCATTTACACATATCTTTCCTAGATTTTATTATATCATAAAAACATTTACCTCTATGTGAAAATAGCTTGAACATTGCTTAGAACAAAGGGTTCGTAATGTATACTAGGCGATATTATAAAATGAATGATAAACTAGTAACAAAGAAGGATATTACGTTGATAAGGGTGAGGAGTCATTTCTACATACAAAAGCAACGATTATATCGTTCAATCGGTTGAAGAGAGTCCACTGCCGATTGGCTATGAGGAAATCGAAAAAGCAGCCAAAGACATACTATCTCCAAAAGCGTTTAGTTATATTTCATCCGGTGCTGGTGCAGAGGAAACTGCGCGCAAAAACAAGAACGCATTTCAAAGGTATTCTATCATTCCAAAATTACTGAATGATGTTTCCGAATTAGATACGAGAATTTCACTATTTGGAAACACGTATCCAACGCCTTTCATTTTAGCGCCTGTCGGGGTGTTGAAGCTAGCGGATGACCAAGGGGATCTTGCAGTGACGCGTGCGGCTTCAAAGTATGATATCCCCTTTATTCAAAGTACGGTCTCTAGCTTTTCCATTGAAGAAGTGGGTCAATCGGGTGATGGACCGAAATGGTTTCAATTGTATTGGACGTCGCTTGAAGATGTTTCTTATAGTTTTGTGAAACGAGCGGAAGAAGCGGGTTCTGAAGCAATAGTCGTGACGATCGATACCGTGACGTTAGGATTTCGGGAAAAAGATCTGTCTTATGGGTATTCACCGTTGGCGGATGGTTATGGTCAAGGGAATTTCGAATCTGACGATGTTTTCTTATCTACGCTTGCTGAAGTGAATGACAGCACAATCGTTGATGGAATCATTAAACAGATTAACTACCCAGCTTTGAATTGGTCGCATATTAAAAAGTTGAAAAGAATGACCAGCTTGCCAATTCTATTAAAAGGTGTGTTACATCCAGAAGATGCGCTTCAGGCAATACATTGCGGCGTGGATGGATTGATTGTTTCCAATCATGGCGGGCGACAGTTAGATGGCGTGATTTCGAGTATCGATGCCTTGCCTGAAATTGCGAAAGTCGTAAATGGAAAAATTCCTGTGTTATTTGATAGCGGTATTCGTAGAGGGAGTGATGCGTTGAAAGTGTTAGTGCTCGGTGCAGATGCTGTTTTGATTGGTAGGCCTTATGTATATAGCTTAGCTATCGATGGTGAGAAAGGTGTAAGTCAGTTTTTAGCTAATTTTCTTCAAGACTTCAGTAGTTCCATGGTGTTAGCTGGAGTGAAAAATATAAAACAACTAAAGCAAATGAAAATCGTATGCGGTTAAGTTTATTTGCGGTAAGATTTGTATTCTCATTGTAGTAATCTATTAAGCAATTAAGATAAACAAAGGAGTTTTTAAAATGACAAAACCACAGTTAGCAACATTAAGTGTAAATGGTAAATTGGAAGAAGGATTAAAAAATATGATTCATGTAAGAGATTTGGCACCATTTTTCGTAGATGAACCAGAACGTTTAGGTGGAACAAATGCGGGTCCAAATCCGTTGGAGTATTTCCTAGGTGCTTATTCAGCATGTACTTCCATTATGGCTTCATACGCTGCAAAAGACTTGAACTTTACTTACACGGGACTGGATTTTAATACGAATGGCAGCTTGGATCCAAGAGGTTTTAAAGGAGTAGAGGGCATACAAACGTATTTTCAAACGGTTACGATTCAAGTAGAAGTGGAAACGGAAGAATCCGAAGAAGCTTTGGCGTTGTTGAAAGAAACCGTAGAAAAAAGATGTCCATTACACAATTTGTTGGTGGATGCAGGTGTTGAAGTTCATAGTCAATGGACGAAAAAATAAGAAAATATAATAGAACAATAGTTCGCATTCTGTTATACTGTTAGCAACAACAGATCGACGAACGATATGAGGGGTGGCGTTACAGAATGACCTTCTTTGGATTTTTCCGAGGAAGGGAGGTGACGCCTATAGACATTGCAAGTGCATTAACGCTTATGATTTCCTTCGGGATGTTAATCGCGTTTATAATGTCCGACCACAAAAATAACCCCTCATATGCTTTGACCGGCAAAGGGGTTATTTTGTAACCTATAGCGCCGTCTCCTCTTGATGGAGTTCGACTGTTGTACCGTAGACGTGGGAACGCGTCTACGGTTTTATTTTATGACTAGCTATTTTACTATACCCGATAGTTCGGTAAATGAAAACATCATGAAAATTTACTGCAATTGCATGGTAGTAATACATGTACCGTCATCTTCAAAAGTAGAGATTTCAGATTCAACCGTTTTTCCATCATGCTTGGCTAAAACTTGATACGTTTGATCTCTTGGAAGCCATAAATCAACGAACCCGTTCTTTCCAGAATTACGCTTTTCATCAAATACGACATTGCCGTCAACATCCGTAATGGTAATCTCAAATTCTTCATTTGCCAGTTCACCTTGGCAGCCTGTCAGACTGTGGTTACCACATGGATGTGTTTGATTGATGAATGGAGCAATCGAGACGAAGAACTCATCTTCCGGTAATTCATATCGTTTTTCTTCGTTGTTTTCTTGAATGATCAATTCGGTGGATGTAATAGAAGCTTGTTCATCACCGAAATTACCAGCACTATACTCATTGACCATCTCTTTTACATCCGCTTGGTCAGCAGTAGAAGTGTCATCGGATGTATTACATGAAGCTAATAAAAACAATGACAATAACGTTATATAGAGAACTTTCAATCGCATGAAGTTCACTCCTTACACAATTTTGTTAGCTTCATTATAGACTGAATTCAATATTTTCTATACGAAAAACGATGAAATGACAAAAAGATTTCATGATCTCTACTTAACGACTAACACAGGGCAATTCGCTCGTTTAACGACTTTGTGGCTGACGCTACCTAAGACCATTTCTTGAAGTGTATTCAATCCTCGGCTTCCGATCACTAACAAATCAAACTGCTGATCATTGGCGTGGGAAACAATTGTTGGGCCAGGTTCGCCATGTAGAATGTTTACTTCATAGTTTACATTCTTTTCTTGAATGATTTTCTCGATGTTCAATAACTTTTTTCGTCTGGATACTTCAAGTTCTTCTTTGCCTTGGGAATGTAGCACTTCGTTTTTGGCTTTAGAGAAATCCGCGACGAGTACAACTTCAATCAAGCTATCCTCAATTAAAGAAGCGATTGTTACTGCTTGTTCGGTTGCACGCTCGGAGTGCTTCGAACCATCTACCGCTAATAAAATTCGTCGATACATCTTTACCCCTCCTGAACTACTTCCGTATTCATGCGCTGAACAGCTAGCTGATTAACAATCTTTTGGCTTGATTTGTTTAAGCCTGTAATTGTCACTTCGTTGTCGTTTTCACTTAACTTTAACACAACTTTATCAATTGCTCCGACAGCTGAGTCGTCCCATACGTGAGCTTGTGAAAAATCAATCGTAATTTTTCCTTCACGGTCTGTTAAATCGATTGCGTCGACAAAATTATCGACAGAGGCGAAAAACAGTTGCCCTGTAACGTGATAAACCGTTGAGTGTTCGAGTATTTGTTTTTGAACTTGAATCTTTGAGATTTTGATGACGAAAAATACTGCACTTAGCAATACACCGGCTATGACTCCTTTAGATAAATCATGTGTCGCTACAACAATTCCCATCGTCACGACCATAACGGCTGCATCTGCTTTTGGTGCATTTACCAAATATTTAAAGGATGTCCAATCAAATGTTCCAATGGATACCATAATCATTATTCCAACTAAAACAGGCATCGGTATTTGAACAACCAAATTACCTAAAACGAGAATCAAAAACATTAAGAAAGTACCAGCGACTAAAGTTGATAAGCGGCCACGACCACCTGATTTTACGTTTATGACCGACTGACCAATCATCGCACAGCCAGCCATTCCGCCGAAGAATCCTGTTGCGATGTTCGCGATTCCCTGACCACGTGCTTCTTTGTTTTTGTTACTGTCCGTATCCGTCATATCATCAACGATTGAAGCGGTTAATAATGATTCTAGTAAACCAACAATCGCTAATGCGAGTGAATAAGGAAAGATGATCATGAGTGTTTCAAATGTAAATGGAACGTTCGGAATGAAGAAGGATGGTAATGATTGTTGAATCGCTCCTAAATCACCGACAGTTCGCAAGTCAAAATTAGCATATAGTGCAACGGCTGTTAAGAGTACAATTGCAATTAACGGAGCCGGAATCGTTTTGATAAATCGTGGCAATAAGTACACAATCAACAACGTAATCGCAACAAATACATACGTTAAGTTATTAATTCCGATAAAATGTGGCACTTGAGCCATGAAAATCAAAATTGCTAATGAGTTTACAAAGCCGATCATGACAGCTCTAGGAACAAACTGCATTACTTTCGCTACTTTAAAAATACCAAATAAAATTTGGATGACACCTGTTAAAATGGTTGCGGCGAGTAAGTAATCTAGGCCATACTCTTTCACCAAAGGAACCATGAGCAGTGCCATCGCACCTGTTGCAGCGGAAATCATCCCTGGACGACCGCCTGTAAATGCAATGATTACCGCGATACAAAACGATGCATATAATCCGACCATTGGATCTACACCTGCTATAATAGAAAAAGCAATGGCTTCTGGAATTAAAGCCAATGCTACGACGATACCAGCGAGAATATCTCCTCGGACGTTTGAAAACCAAGATGTTTTTATTTTCTCTATCAATTTTCTCTACTCCTACATTATAATTTGTGGCTTTTTCCGTTCGATAAAAAGCAATAGAGATAGTTTAACACTTTTCGTGTCAAAAAGGAACGTTTTTGGGAATGTTTTTTAAATGAAAATGAACTTTTTGTGTAGTTCGTCAGATGAATGTTTATAAGGCCTAATGCTGTGTTAGTATAAAAGAAATAGCTTTGGGAAGGTAAAATATTAAATGATTATTGGTTATTTGCGTGAAGCAAACATAAATATAGATTATAAAAAACAACTGGCGCTATTGCAACAGGAAAACTGTACAGAAATTGTTGTTGAAAATGAACAATCAAGCGAGCAAGGTCAACAGTTGGATCAATTAGTTCATAAGCTAAAAAAGGGAGACAAATTACTCGTAACGAAACTCGCCACATTAGCAGACTCTATTCGTTCCCTAGCTGAATTACTTGAAAAAATACACGAAAAAGGTGCATTTATTCAAACGATTGATGAAAACATAGATACGAGCCAAACGACGAAATACGAATTGCTCGATTTAGTGAGTGGGTTGGCTGATTTTCAACGAGAAAAAATTAGTGAGAGAACGAGAAAGGGCCTTCATGAAGCGAAAAGCAGGGGAGCGAGTACTGGTCGCCCTCGAAAACCGGACGCCAATGTGAAACGGGCACTAAGTTTATATGAGAGTAAGAAGTTTAGTTTACAAGAAATCAAAGAACAAACAGGGATCAGCAAATCTACTCTATATCGCTATCTTGAGCGTAACTAATCGCAAAATAAGGGAAAATATAATTCGCGATAGCTTGACGATTGATTTGAACATAAGCTTTCAGAGATAAGTATAAAGTTTTACAGCATGAAAAGGATAAACCAAAACGATCGGGGATAGAATATCTTGTTATACCATAAAGTTTACGAACATAACAGTTCAACTGAATGGGTGATATTTGTACACGGAGCAGGTGGAAGCTCTGCAACGTTTTATCGCCAAATCAAAGATTTTAAAAAACATTTCAATATTGTTATGCTCGACTTAAGAGGACACGGACGTTCAAAGGATCTTAATCAAAAAAGACCACTAAAGCACTATTCTTTTGATAAAGTAAGTGAAGATGTTATTGAAGTAATGGACCATTTAAAGATAAAAGAGGCTCATTTCGTAGGTGTGTCCCTTGGGACGATCATCAATCGAATTCTCGCCGAAAAGCATCCTGAACGAGTAAAGAGCCTTGTGATGGGAGGCGCCATCACGAAGATGAATATCCGTTCAAATACGTTGATCAAAATCGGTAATCTACTAAAGAACGTTATACCTTTCACATGGATTTATAAAATGCTGGCACTGATTATTATGCCTAGTAAGTACCATAAAGAGTCCAGAAACTTATTTATCCGTGAGGCAAAGAAAATATATCAAAAAGAATTTTTGAGATGGTTCAAGCTAACAAAGGACATCAATCCGCTTCTACGGAAGTTTAAAGGAAAACCGATGAAGAAACCTGCCTTATATATCATGGGCGATGAAGATTACTTGTTTTTGGAAACATTGAAAAGAGATATAGCTGATCAAGATACAAGCCAACTGATTGTTTTAGATAATTGTGGTCACGTATGCAATATCGACCAAGCAAATGAATTCAATAAACATTCGATTTCATTTTTAAAATCTTGTAGTTGAGGGCAATCGTCTTTTTACGATGACATAGACTGCTTACTCTGAAAATGCGGTCTCATTTTGATGGCTTTAATCGAACGCCATCGCATGATGCTAAGTTTAGAAGATAGATGAACTAGGAGATGGTTGTATGTTATTAACAAATGCTAAACTATATGGTCAGGAAGGTCTTTGGGATCTTGAAATTCAAGACGGTAGGTTCAAAAAGATTTCAACTTCAGAAGGGCAAGAACAAGATGACAACGCGATTGATCTTAAAGGAAAAATTGTGTTGCCTCCTTATGTAGAGCCGCATATTCATCTAGATTATGCGTTGACAGCTGGTACGCCTCGCTGGAATCAGACAGGTTCTGTATTTGAAGGAATTGAAATTTGGGCTGAACGAAAGCAGTTAGTCGATGAATCGATTGAAGATATTAAACAACGTGCAAAAAATGCGTTGAAAATGCAAATTAAACATGGAATTCAACATGTACGAACGCATGTGGATGTCGGTGACCCAGAGTTAAAAGGTATGAAAGCTTTATTGGAAGTTAAAGAAGAAATTAAGCCGTGGGTCGACCTTCAACTCGTTGCTATGCCACAAGAAGGACTTTATACGAAACCGGATGCGGAAAGACTTCTTATCGAAGCAATAGAAATGGGAGCTGACGTCATCGGTGGAATACCACATTACGAGTTAACAAGAGAAGACGGCGTTCGCTCTGTTCATCGTATATTAGAATTAGCTGAGAAATACGACAAACTCGTCGATGTTCATTGTGATGAAATTGACGATGATCAATCGAGATACTTGGAAGTTTTGGCAGGAGAAGCATTGAAACGAGGCATCGGTCATCGTGTAACGGCAAGTCATACGACAGCAATGGCTTCTTATAGTAATGCCTACACGTACAAGCTTTTCCAAACATTAAAAAAAGCAGGCATTCATTTCGTTGCCCTGCCGAAAGCGAATCTACATTTGCAAGGACGATTCGATGATAATCCAGTTCGAAGAGGACTAACAAGAGTAAAAGAAATGCTCCACGAAGGAATCAATGTTAGTTTTGGATTGGATTCAATCATGGACCCGTGGTATCCACTCGGAGATGGGAATCTAATGCATGTCACTGAAATTGGCTTGCACGCTTGTCATATGACTGATTATGATCACATTGTTTCGGCTCTAAACCTTGTAACAACAAACGGAGCAAAAACATTGGGAATCGAAGAGCTTTACGGAATCGAGCAAGGAAACAAGGCGAACTTAATTGTCATTGACTCAGAATCTGAATATGAAGCAATCCGGACGCAAGCTCCAGTACTTTACTCCATCCGTGAAGGCGAAATCATCGTCGAAACAAAACCTGCAGAAACAAAAATGAATATCGAAATGGATTAATTTAAATCCGAACGAATATGTCGTTCGGATTTTTTATAGCTGTGAGATAACAAACTGACTTCCGTTTGCTTAACAAGAGTCCTAATCAAAGATAGTGCACCAAAATTATACTCTACCTGTGAATAGGAGGGCTCTAATCAAAGATAGCGTGCTGAAATAATGCTCTATCTTTGAATAGGAGGGCTCTAATCAAAGATAGCGTGCTGAAATAATGCTCTATCTTTGAATAGGAGGGTTCCAATCAAAGATAGCATGCTGAAATAATGGAATGTCAACAGTAAATTGGACAAAAAAATTAAGGTCTTAGATTAGTCATGTTACTTTATCTTGTTCGCCGCCTT
>NZ_VMHE01000028.1 GCF_007559425.1 Allobacillus salarius
CCTCCTTCATATCAAGATAGTTATAGTATGGAGGAGTGAGATGTGGAATTATAGGTGTGGTTATCTTTACGCTTACGTTTAAAATGGTGAAGATTGATAAATAATATTTTTCATCTTCAGCAAATGGGTGCTTTAGTGGGTGCGAAATGTTCCTGGCTCAAATGAATGTGTGACACAATTTCGGTAAAGGTCAGGCTGTTTTAGTGTTATCTAAAACTGAAGGGTTATATCGAAGTATCGAATGAAGAAGTAACGCTCTGAAAGGCTCTCTCGGCGTTGATTAACACGTTGTTTAGTAAGAAGCTACATGTTATAAGCTCGGCTAATAGGCGTAAGAATTTACCGTAACAGTCTGGCTGACGAAAGCCTACCCGATGGGGTGGTGTAAATCATGATGCTTGAGTTGAACAAATATGATGAAAAACTGTTTATCTTGTAGTCTCTAGTTTTCTCTTGCTTTATTGAATGCTTACGTTGCTGGGTTACTGGGAAAAACACAAACAATGAAAACTAAGGAAAATATTCGGAGAATCTGGTATTTATTATTTTTATTTGGTTCGTTAATATTCACACTCCCATTTAAATTGACTTCTCATTAGTTAAATAAAATATCGATTTTTAATTTATATATTGGATTACCCCATAACACTCTTCCAGCGATTCAACAACAGGATGATTCCTTGATATAAGAACAATGCGATTGTCAATGCAATCGGTCCGATCTGATGTTGAATGAAATTACCCCAAGCTGCATTCAGTGTTGCAGCGATGATTAATCCTACCGCAACCATGATAAATGACACGATTAAATTAATGGTGAGGAAACCAGTTAAATTCCTCTGTTGTTTCTTGTAGATAAACCAAATACTCACAGCCAAAATCATTCCGATTAAAGTAATCTCAATCATTAATGTAAAGGAATTAAGCTGGCTAAGGGAGCCAAAGTAACTCTCTGCACTAGATTGATTATTCACCCACTCATCTCGGATGTTGGTCTTATATATTTCAGGAGCAAAATAACAAAGGTTAATAATAGCCAGCAGTCCAATATAAATGGCAACTGATTGTTTGTTCATTGGCTAGCACTCCTTTGATTGTGTTAATTATCTATTTGTATGAACGTATGAAAGTGATTAATTCACTATGTACTTACTTTCTATTCTACCGAATTACATGCAGAATAGCCATTTCGGTCGAATAGGAGGCCTCTAATCGCCCGAAGCACATGTGGAATTGCAGTTTCAGTCAAATAGGAGGCTTCTAATCACCCAAATCATACCTGAGAATCAAACTTTGGTCGAATAGAAGTCTGCTATTCACCCAAAACACAACCATTAACTACATTTCAGTCGATTATATTGTTCTCTTCATTTCCTTTTTGAATTTAGGGTCACCAACCTATAAAAAAGAACCGGGGCGATTTCCCGGTTCTTTTCCTATATCAACATCTATTAACCTTTAAAAGTAGGACCTGCTTCAGCGATATCTTTTGTCACATGATCGAACTGTTTGAAGTTCTCATGGAATTTCTTCGCTAGGTCTTGTGCTTGCTGGTCGTAGCGATCTTTGTCAGCCCATGTTTTCTTCGGATGAAGGACTTCAGTTGGTACGCCAGGGCACTCTGTCGGAATATGAAGACCGAAGAATTCGTCTTGTACCGTTTCGACATTTTTCAGTTCGCCTTCCAATGCTGCTTGAACCATGGCACGTGTGTAGCCAAGTTTCATACGGGAACCTTCGCCATAAGGGCCACCTGTCCAGCCAGTGTTAACTAGGAAAACTTCTGAGTTGTGCTCATCGATTTTCTCACCAAGCATTTTAGCGTATTCTGCAGCTGGTAATGGCAAGAATGGTGAACCGAAGCACGCAGAGAATGTCGCTTGTGGCTCTGTGACACCACGCTCCGTTCCAGCTAGTTTGCTCGTATAACCACTTAAGAAATGATACATCGCTTGTTCTTTTGATAGCTTGCTGATCGGAGGCAATACGCCAGAAGCATCAGCAGTCAAGAAAATGATTGTATTTGGGTGTCCGGCACGACTTGGACGGACGATATTATCGATATTATCAATCGAGTAAGCGGCACGTGTGTTTTCCGTTAAGCTCGTGTCGTCATAGTCTGCTTCACGATTTTCGTCCAAAATGACGTTTTCCAATACGGAACCGAAACGAATCGCGTTAAAAATTTGTGGTTCTTTTTCAGCAGATAAGTTCACGGTTTTTGCATAGCATCCGCCTTCGATATTGAATACACCGTTTTGACTCCATGCATGTTCGTCATCACCGATCAAGCTTCTGCTCGGATCTGCCGATAATGTTGTCTTTCCTGTTCCAGAAAGTCCGAAGAATAAAGCAACATCGCCTTCTGCGCCGACGTTCGCTGAGCAGTGCATTGGAAGAACTTCATTTTTAGTCGGTAGCATATAGTTCATGACAGAGAAAATCGATTTTTTAATTTCTCCTGCATATTCCGTCCCGCCAATTAAAACGATTCTATGTTTAAACGAAACAATGATGAATGTTTCGGAATTTGTACCGTCTACTTCAGGGTCCGCTTTAAAATGTGGTGCTGAAACAACTGTAAATCCAGCCTTATGATTTTCTAGCTCTTCTTTTGATGGGCGGATAAACAAACGGTTGGCAAATAGGTTATGCCAAGCAAATTGTGTAATGACTTGGATTGGCAGGCGGTATTTTTCATCCGCACCGGCAAAGCCGTTGAACGTAAACAATTCATCTTGCTTTTCCAAGTAATCAATCACTTTATGAAATAGATTTTCAAATTTATCTTCGCTAATTGGTTGGTTGACGCTTCCCCATTCAACATGATCTTGGGACTCTTCATCTTTAACGATAAACTTATCTTTTGGTGATCTACCTGTATATGTTCCAGTTGTTGCACGAATCGCTCCAGTAGAAGACAAGACGCCTTCTTCACGACTTAATACTTTTTCAACAAGTTCAGCAACTGAAAGATTTTTATGATTCACGTCTAAATCGGTCAAGCGAGCGACGAGCGAATCAAGTGTATTAGTGCTCATTCATTCATCATCCTTTACGTTTAAGTTAAAGTGTGCTGTTTCAATCTGGTTATTAGTATAACACATTGAGGAAATTAATCCATACTAATGGTGAAAATAATTGTGACTAAATTATAACAACATTCATGGGTACTTTACCAATCTTTTATGAGAAAGTGATGGATTGTTTTATCTTTCAATCTCTAAATCTGTCGTTCATGCGAGAAATATACTATGTTATGCTTTGAATAAGAGATTCAACAGACGATATTTTTTGGTGAAAGGTTGGTTCATTACATGGAAATAAAAAGCAATAAAGAAGAAACATTAAAACAGTTCCAGACGTACATTCATCAATTTCCGGAAGAGGAAGAAAACCTTGCGCCATTCATTTCTTTCATTAAAGAGAGCGAAGAATTATTCGACCGCAGCGTGTCACCGGGACATATTACCGGTAGCGGATTTGTTTTACATCCGAATGATCCGGATCATATATTGATGCTTTTTCACAAATCATTGGAAAGATGGTTGCAACCGGGTGGTCATGTTGACCCAGGTGAAACACCAGAAGAAGCGGCCATTCGTGAAGTGAAGGAAGAGACAAACATCGAAGCGCGTCTTCATTCAGTACATAAGGAACAGCTTTATCCTTTTGATGTCAATATTCATTACATCCCAGCGAATGAGAGGAAAGGTGAACTAGGTCATTTTCATTATGATTTTCGTTATCTTTTAGTGACAGATGAGACAGAAATCGGTCAAAATGATGAAGGTCATGATGTCCGGTGGGTAGATATTACAGAGATTCCCGACGAATCATTGTCTCGCGCGATAAAGCAAATCAAATCGATTCTAGCGGGTCAATAAAATAAAAGAACTTCCGCTAAACCTTGCGCGTCCTAAGGGTAAAAGCGTTCCGCCGATAAACGGAGCGAAGCCGCCGATAAATCGAGCAAAGCCGCCAATAAACGGAGCGAACCCGCCGATAAACGGAGCAAAGCCGCCAATAAATGGAGCGAACCCGCCGATAAACGGTGCAAACCCGCCGATAAACGGAGCAAACCCGTCGATAAACGGAGCAAAGCCGCCGATAAACGGAGCAAAGCCGCCGATAAACGGAGCAAACCCGTCGATAAATTGTGGAGAACCAAAATTGAATCCAATCATCAACAATGGACTTTAACAAACCTTATTATAGAAAGGTGGTACATATATCATGGATACAAAATCCATCTTAATCTTTTTTCTGGTTTTTGCTGTGTTGCAAGTAACAGAGGGGCTAAACTTAGGAGGTAATTGGTTTGTTACTACATTCATTCAATTTGCAATTTGCTTTGTAGTTTTTATTGTTTTTTCATTAATATGGACAAGGGTTACAAAGAGGAAGACTTAATATGGGGGCTAACATAATACAGAAATAAGGGATATATAATTGACAAGTTGCGTCATTTAACGATATGATTATGCAGAAACGGAATAACTCTTATCCAGAGAAAGCGGAGGGAACAGGCCCGATGAAGCTCGGCAACCATCACAGACTGTGACAGGTGCTAACCTGATGCAAGGTGTCCCTTGGACGATAAGAGCGGAAGGCGGATAATCACCTTTCCCTTTTGTCATGGATAAAGGGGGAAGGTTTTTTTGTTGGATTGAAGACGTTCGACGTTTTTAATCGATTTTAAAACTACGTCTCTGACATCACTCGATTACTCGCCGTTTGACGAGGAGTATGGAGAGTGATGCTGTCGTCTGACCAGGAGAGAGTGCCGTAATAATTCTTGGGAGGAAATAGATATGGAAAGGAAACGAAGATTATTCACATCTGAATCGGTCACAGAAGGCCATCCGGATAAAATTAGTGACCAGATCTCAGATGCCATTTTGGACGAAATTTTAAAAGAAGATCCAGATGCACGAGTCGCGTGTGAAACAATGGTTTCAACAGGTCTTGTTTTAGTATCCGGAGAGATTTCAACGACTTCATATGTCGATATCTCAACGATCGTTCGTGATACAGTAAAAGAAATTGGCTATACACGGGCGAAATATGGTTTCGATTATGCAACATGTGCTGTATTGACTTCCATTGACGAGCAGTCCGTAGATATTGCTGCTGGAGTCGATGTCGCTTATGAAAAAAGAGAAGGACAAATGACGGACGAAGACATTGAAGCAATTGGTGCAGGTGACCAAGGATTGATGTTCGGTTTTGCAACGAATGAAACCGAGGAATTGATGCCTCTGCCGATCTCACTTTCTCATAAACTGTCGAAGCGGTTATCTGATGTTCGACGAACGGAAGTGATTCCGTATTTACGACCAGACGGAAAAACGCAAGTAACGGTTGAGTATAAAGAAGATGGTACACCGGGACGAATTGATACGATTGTCTTGTCTACACAACATCATCCAGAAATTACGTTGGAACAAATCAAAAAAGATATTATGGAATTCGTCATTCGACCAATCGTTCCGGAAGATTTATTGGATGATGAAACAAAAATCTTTATTAATCCAACAGGACGGTTTGTCATCGGTGGACCTCAAGGAGATGCCGGTTTGACAGGAAGAAAGATTATCGTAGACACCTATGGTGGTTATGCACGTCACGGCGGAGGAGCATTCAGTGGTAAGGATCCGACGAAAGTTGACCGTTCAGCCGCTTATGCCGCTCGCTATGTCGCGAAAAACATCGTCGCCGCGGGGCTTGCTGAAACGTGTGAAGTACAATTGGCTTATGCCATCGGTGTCGCGCAACCTGTTTCTATTAATGTTGATACATTTGGAACAGGCGCTGTCTCTGAGGAACGAATGGCTGAAGTCATTCCAGAAGTATTTGACCTACGCCCAGCTGGTATTACGAAAATGCTCGATTTGAAGCGGCCAATTTACAAGAAAACAGCAGCTTTCGGACACTTTGGACGATCAGATGAAGATTTCACGTGGGAACGTACAGATAAAGTAGATGAGTTAAAGCGTTTCTTTGAAAATAACTAAATCATAAATCAAGAAAACAGTTGTTATACATATCGTATAGCAGCTGTTTTTTTATTGATGTTTAATTTAAAAAATGTAAATTTTAAATTTTCAGATTTGTGATATGATTAAATTATACACGTCAAAAGCTATAGAAACAAAATCAAATAAAGTTTTCATGGAGGATACGCAATGTAAAAATTCTTCTTTATACGTTTCTAGTAAGTTTTTTCTTAGCTGGTTGTAATACAGGTAATGCAGAAACAAAGGAAGAAAATGACCAGAGCCCTACACAATACGATACGGTCAATAATTTTGAAGGTGTTTCTATGACTGTTAAAGAAAGCAGCATCTCAACAACAGGTTTGACAGTAATCTTTGAAAATAACTCAGACGAACAAGGTGTTTATAGCGAAGACTTTTTGTTGGAAGAGGAAGTCGAAGGCAATTGGTATGAGGTACCGACAATTGTAGATGAATACGGATTTGCGGAACCAGGCTATGAATTACCGCCGTCTAAAACTGAGGAGTTTACAGTTGATTGGGAATCGCTTTATGGAAATCTCGATAGCGGTAACTATCGAATAATTAAAAGTATGGCCAATGTTAGGGAGCCGGGAGATTATGATGATTACTATTTGGCAGCGCAGTTTACGATTGAATAACCATCGTACTTTACATTGGTAATCTATTAGGCGCCATTGCTTTAGAAAGGAATGGCGTTCAATTTCGCAAGTGAATAACAATTTTATACTAGTTGGAGGATCTCATGTTTATAGAAGAAAGTATTATATTGTTAAAAAAGAATTTGTTGAGGAATTTAATGAGCATTTTAATAAAAACAACCTACCTAACCAGCTAAAACATGGTTCACGATTAATAGGTCGTTGGATGAAGGAAAATCAAGACGACACAGACACTGTCGAGATCTTTGCCATATGGGAATATGACAGTTATGAGAGCTATTTAAAAATTGAATCTAACGTAAGAAATGACAAAAAACATGTTGAACGTGTTAAAGACTGGTATGAAAAGAATGGAGGAAAAGCACACGTTTTTAACGAATACATAGTAGAAGTGAAAAATGAAGCTTTAGAGTCAACTGTGAAAAATGATGTGTAACTTAGTTCTTTTTAACATTTTTAACAAGCGGGCTTGTTTCTGAACAACGATTTGTTATGAATTATAAATCTGAATTGACTATTACTATTTTACGAACTGAATAAAGGGAGAAATCATATGTTTCCTACACTAGAAACTGAGAGGTTGATATTAAGGGAGTTAACAGATAAAGACGCAGAAAACATTTTTGCTTGTTTTTCTAACGAGGACGTAACACGCTTTTACGGCCAAGAAACGTTAAAAAATGTAGAAGAAGCAGTAAAAATCGTAGATATATTCTCAAAAAACTATAGAGAACAAAGAGGTATACGATGGGGAATTGAGCGAAAGGACACCCAAGGTATAATTGGAACTATTGGCTTTAATGCTTGGTTACCCAAACATAAACGTGCGGAAATTGGATACGAAATTCATCCTCAACAATGGAGAAAGGGATATACCTCTGAGGCAGTTTCCCAGGTTATTTCTTATGGTTTTGATGTTATGGGGTTAGCTCGTATAGGTGCAGTCGTCTTTATTGAAAATGAAGCCTCAAATAAATTACTAGGCAAAGCAGGCTTTCAACAAGAGGGGGTTTTAAGAAACTATATGTATCAAGGTGGAAAACCATATGATACATACGTTTATTCCCTGCTTAGAGAATAAGATTTTACAGTTACTAAAATCAATGCTACAACTGAGCCGAATTGTAGTGAGGTAGTGCTACATTGGAGTTGTTAATATATAGGAGGAGATTTAGATGATTCTTGGATTACACCATGCACAAATTACCATTCCAAAGGGTGCAGAAGAAGAAGGGAAACAGTTTTATTGCGACGTATTAGGTCTAGAAGAAATTGAGAAACCAGAATCACTTAAGGGGCGTGGAGGATTTTGGTTAAAAGTCGGTGATCGAAGCGTGCACGTAGGGACAGAAGAAGGTTCTGACAGACTATCAACAAAAGCTCATATAGCTTATTTGGTAGATGATGTTTCATACTGGAAAAATGTTTTGGAGCAAAAAGACATTCAACCTATTGAAGGAGTTCCGATTCCTGGTTTTGATCGTTTTGAATTCAGAGACCCTTTCGGCAACAGGGTCGAGATGATTCAAGAAATATAAGTTATTAAAGGTAAATATAGTATCGATAATGTGGCTTCAACTTCCCTAGGGGGGATTCTTAGCAAGCCGGTTTAATTGTTTAGGAGTTGTATAAATAAAATGAATTTTCTCGTTAGGCAAGAACAGGTAAATGATTATAAAACGACAGAGAACGTTGTAAAGACAGCATTCGAATCTGCAGAACACAGTGACAAGGATGAGCATAATCTGGTTGCAAGAATCAGAAAATCTGATGGATTTATTCCAGAACTCTCATTAGTGGCTGTCAATAAAGAAAGCGATGAAATACTGGGACATATATTGTTATCTGAAATATTAATTGTTAGTGATGACAATGAACAAGTTGATTCATTAGCACTCGCACCCGTTTCTGTATTACCTGATTATCAAAACAAAGGTATAGGAAAAGCGTTAATACAAATAGCATTAGAAAAATCAAACGAGCTCGGGTTCCAGTCAGTTATTGTAATGGGCTATCCGGAATACTATCAAAGGTTCGGTTTTAGAAAATCATCTTTATGGCAAATTAAGGCACCGTTTGAAGTACCAGAGGATGTGTTCATGGCTATTGAATTGCAGAAAGGATCACTTGATAATGTTTCTGGTTTAGTAAAGTATCCAAGTGCGTTTTTTGGTTAAAGGTTCAACAATAACTGTTACTTGAAATTAATATTTAGATGTATGAACGAATCATTATCTAATCAAATCCTAATAATTGTAGTTTGAGATTATAGAGAAGAGTGACTCGAAGTTTCAATATAGATAGTCGATTAAATGACAGAAAGGGGTAAATTTTATGACCGTAGCCACGAATCAAGGAGATTCAGTAAAGGTAGTATTTGTTTACCAAAAAAATGAACAAACCGAAGAAGTGACACTTAACTCTGCTCAACTATCAGCGTTATTGAATGCAAAACAGATTTGGATTGAAAGATTTAGCGCTAATTTAAAGGTTGAAAATACGGTTTGGTCCTATGCTAATGATAAAGTATCATTGCAAATTTATTTGAAATAGTGACTACTTGAATTAATAAAACACAAAAGAAAAGGGCGCAATTCCAGGTAAACGGAGTGGCGCCCGAACTTATATAACCGGACCAAGTAATTGAAAATGCTTGAGAAATGTTGGAGTGACATTCTTTTTTAAGCAATACATATAAGAAATGAAATAGCTGTAAATGGGAGGTTTTTAAGTGGTTCAACCAAAAGCTCTTTTCGAGTCTGGATTGAAAATCGTCGGGGTTCTTACGATTATTTGGGGTTTAGTCCATATTACTCCTGTGGTTTTTCAATTTATGTCTATTTATAATCAACCGGATATGATGACGAATCAGAATTTAAGCTCTTATCGTTTTTCGCTGATCTTTCAAGTTGTGTACCCTGTAATCCTTTTGATCATTGGGATTTACCTACTTAAAGACGGGAAGGCCGTTGTGGAATTAGCCTTTAACAATTTGTCTACGAAAGACGAAGATAAGATTGGCTCATTATTTTATCTTTTTATGAAGATGGCCGGATTAGTTTTAATCATCTATTCCCTTCCAAAAGCGTTTCAGATTATATCCAATTTTATCTTTACTTCTTCTGTTAACAGTGTAAATACATTTGAGCAAACACAATTCATTGTTCAAAATCTTGTAATGGTAGTGATCCATTTTATATTCGGAATCTATTTACTGAGGAGCGGAAAGATTTTTTATAAAATTGGCTTTTCTAAAAATAACGAAGATGAATGATGAAACTAAGTTGGATGGTGTTTTAGGAACAAATGGAGCTAACGATATGGAGGGGAAGTTATGTCCCAAAGGATCGCTGAAAGATTTAAAAACTTTGCTACATTAGAATGTCATGGCTCGAGCGACCTATATGAAGATTTATCGAACCAAATCGCAGCAGATGACGAATTGTTGGATTTAAGCATGTATGCAAGAGAAGGGCAACCAATCCCTAACTTACTTTTTGGCGCTGTTCATTATTTGTTGCTACAAGGTGAAGAACATGAATTGAAGGAATTCTACCCTAGCATCGTCGATCAGGTGAGTAGAGAGGATAATCCGTTTCCTTTTTTTAAGGATTTTTGTATGAAAAATAAAAATGAAGTAAGGGCCATCTTAGAAAACAAGCTTGTCCAAACAAATGAGGTACGAAGGTGTGCCTATCTTTATCCTGTATTTTGTTATATATACAACCAGATCAAAAGACCACTTTCACTCATCGAAATCGGGACAAGTGCAAGATTGCAGTTGCTTTGGGATCATTATTCCTATTCTTATGGTGACGAGCAAGTCTATGGCAATCAAAATTCCATTGTTCATTTAACATCCATAGTACGTAATGGTGAAATACCTTTGGAATTATTAACATCAATTCCACCGGTCAGTGATCGATTGGGCATAGACTTAAACATTACCAATCTTACCGATGAAGACGAATATTTATGGTTAAAAGCACTTATTTGGCCTGAACATAAAGAACGACTAAAAAACCTTGAAAATGCAGTTGATCAATTAAGGGTAAATCCACCTAATTTAATAGCAGGAAATGGTGTAGACTTACTCCCTGAGATAATAAAAGATGTTCCTGTTCATACAGCAGTTTGTATCTTTCATACTCACGTAGCCAATCAAATGCCTGAAGCGGCTAAAAGTGAACTGATGGATCAGGTTAATGAAATAGGGAGAAACAGGGACGTTTTTCATATTTATAATAATATTTACGACAGAAAACTTCGCGTGGATTCCATTATAGATGGAAAATCCGAGACACAGGTTATTGGTGATACAGACGGTCATGGTGGATGGTTTGATTGGAATTTAGGAGGTGCCGAATGAAGGTAATTAAATCTGTTGGGAGAAGATTTTCTAAACTAGATATTACATTTTTAACCGTAAGTGTAATCAGTTTAATTTTTATGCTTTTAGACCGACAGAACGCTATCATTTATGCAGAAGTGATCCAATTCTCGGCAATTTTATTCTTTATAACAAAGGGGATACATTTTGCGAGAATAAAGAATGCCAAATATGCGACACAATGTTTTTTATTGGCAGTCATATTAATAGGTGCAGAAATCTTAAAGCTTTTAATGTATAACAATGCTATTTAAAAAGCGAAATAAAAGAGACTCATGGGCGAAATAATGGGCAAAGTGTTAAACGAACTTGTTTATGGTTGGAGAGATATAAAAGATATAAGTTGATCATTTATTAATCGAGCAAGATGATCTAAAATAGCAAATTTACAATACCGAAAAGGATTTGTTTTAAGAGTAAAACAAATCCTTTTTTTGTGCCAATATCCTTAATTACTTTTTACCATTTTTTTCGTTTAATGAGCTTGGTTTCTGGGTATGCTACCCTATAAAGGCTCGAAAAGACTTGTTTTTTTGCCAATTTTGTCTAATAATTGGGGGCGTTTGGCTGTTTAAATTAGTTGACGAGCCAGCTAAATCACTATGGTGTTCTTACATAGTAGAAAGACACGTGAGGGTTAAATTGTTACCGGTTTATAAACGAATTGAAACCTGGGTGATGATTCATAGTTACCTAGGAGCTTTCTTTTTGAGTTAGTGATTTAAACCTTATATAGGTTTAAAAATAAATAAATATTAATTTTAGTCAATTAATCTTTGTGGAGGGGGTTCATTATGGTGGACAAGGATCAAAACAAAGGCCATACAGAAGAGCCAGAGAATGCTTCTAGGAGGGATTTTCTTAAGAAATCAGGTTATGCGGCTGGTGGTGTAGCCGGTGGTTTAGTACTAGGTGGTCTATTCGGTCAGTTCGATACGGCTGAGGAAGGAGCGAATAGCGATCAAGTAGAACAACTGCAAAATGCTCGTACTTTCTTTAAGCGTCGTGAGGATTTTGAAACATTAGCTTATGCTAGTGAGCGAATTTATCCAGAAGATGAAAATGGTCCAGGAGCGATTAAGCTAGGTGTACCATATTTTATTGATAAACAGTTGGCTGGATATTACGGTTACAATGCCAAAACATATATGAAGGGACCTTTCCAACCTCAAAAATCAGGTGAATATGGTCTTCAGACGAAACTTAATCGTGGAGAAGTATTCCTACATGGATTAAGAAAAATGCAAGAGGTAAGTCAAAAGGATTTCGGAAGTAAATTTGCTGAACTTGAAGGCGAACAACAAGATGAGATCCTTCGTAAGTTTGAAGCGAATGAAATCAAATTGAAGGGTGTACAATCAAGTATATTCTTTGAACTCTTGCGTCAGACAACGATTGAAGGTGTGTATTCTGATCCGGTTTATGGTGGAAATAAGGATATGCAAGGTTGGAAAATGATTGAATATCCTGGTCCTCGGATGGGCTGGGCGAATGAAATCGATGCGGAAGAGTTCTTATCTAAAGAACCGATGAGCTTGAAGGAATACCAAGGAGGTAATTTATAGATGGCAACAAAACTTGATAAAGTCGATGTCGTAGTTGTTGGAGTTGGCTGGGCTGGTGGAATCATCAGTGCTGAAATGGCCAAAGCGGGAAAGAATGTCGTTGCATTGGAACGAGGCGAACATAGAGAAAGAAGCGACTATATCGGTCAAAAAGACGAACTGAAATATGATAGTCGCTATGAAATTATGCAGCCATTATCAAGCGATACAGTTACTTCTCGAAGTGAACTAGATGAAACCGCATTGCCGATAAGAACAAGAGAGCAAATGCAGCTCGGATTTGACGTTGGTGGTGCAAGTGTTCACTGGGCTGGTGCTACGTATCGTTACTGGCCTTATGATTTTGAAATGAGAAGTAAAACAATTGAAAGATACGGAGAAGATAAAATTCCTGAAGATATGAATCTGCAGGATTGGGGCATTACTTACGAAGAAATGGAACCGTATTATGATAAGTGGGAAAAAATGGCTGGCATTTCTGGTGAGCAGGATCCATTAGCACCTAAACGGAAAAATGAATGGCCAAACCCACCTTTAAAAGAGACACCAGCTTTAAAGCTATTTAAAGATGCAACAAGTAATCTAGGCTTACATCCTTTTCAAATTGCGGCAGGAAATATGTCTCAAAATTATACAAATCCAGATGGGCAAACTTTAAATGCATGTATGTATTGTTCTTTCTGTACAAGACATGGGTGTGATTTCTCAGCAAAATCTGACCCACTCGCAACCGTTGTTCCGACTGCTTTAGAACATGATAATTTTGAACTGCGTACACGAGCCTACGTAAGACGAGTTCTTTATGATGGTGGGAACAAACAAGCGACAGGTGTCATGTATGTAGATGAAGAAACAGGTGAGGAATTCGAACAACCAGCAGATGTTGTCGTATTATCGGCTTTCGCATTTACAAATAATCGCTTATTGATGTTATCTGGTATCGGTGAACAGTATGACCCTGAAACAAGAAAAGGAATCATCGGCCGGAATTTCAACGGTCAGTATAACTCCGCATTTCACGGTGCAAGAGGATATTTTAAGAACAAACGGTTTAACTTATATATGGGTGCAGGTGCACTTGGCGCTGCAGTCAATGATTATGCGGCGGATAACTTTGACCATTCCGATTTAGACTTCATTGGTGGAGGTGCGATTGAATTAAGACAGTATGGTGATGCTGCCATTAAGAGTAACTACATCGTACCAAGCGATACACCTCGTTGGGGTAAGAAATTCAAGGAAAATTCATTGTTCTACGCTTATAGAGGTTTGCATATTTGGTATACTTCAACGGTAATGTCTTATTGGCATAATTACCTTGACTTGGATCCGAATTATACGGATGAATTCGGTGATCCGTTATTACGTGCAACATACAAATTCGGTGATAATGAACGAAATATCGGTAAGTTCGGCGTAGAAAAATGTCGTGAAATCATGGAAGAAATGGGCGCCGATATTGTCGAAGAAGATGCATTACCAGAAGAGTTCGATCATGTTTATGCAGGTGGACACTATACTGGTGGTGTTGTCATGGGAGATGATCCAGAGACTTCCGCTGTGAACAACTACCTGCAAATGTGGGATGTAGATAACCTATTCGTCGTTGGAGGTTCTGCTTTTCCGCAGTTTGGTAGCCACCACCCGACGCCAACGATTGGTGCTTTAGCTTATCGTGCCGCTGAGGGAATCGAAAAGTATATGAATGAAGGCGGTCAGTTAGCGAAAGCTAAAACGAAGAGCCATAAAGCATAAATACGACCGGTAAAGAGAGTAAAGAGGACAATTCTTTGGAGGTGAACACTTTTGTTAAGTTCGATAGGGATTCCGGGTCTAATACTCATCATTATATTAGCGCTCATTATATTTGGACCTAAAAAGCTACCTGAAATTGGAAAAGCAACCGGTCAAGCATTGAAGGAATTTAAGCAATCTACAACAGAATTGATGTCAGATGATTCGAAGAGTAACGATCAGAAAAATGAACAGCAAGAAAAAGTTAGTGAGAAATAATAAATAAAACGGAAAAGCGTCGCATTGAGTGCGGCGCTTTTTGTTTGTGAAAATAAAGTGATGAACTTTTGTGGATGATTTGAAGAATACTTGAAGTGTCTCGCTCAATCAGGCGTGGTTTGCCTGATTGAGGTCATTACTCAATTGATCAAAGAATTTTTATTGGAATATGAACCCTAATTGGGAAAATATGCGTCCGCCGTTACCTGATATGAGCCCCAAATTCACATAAATGGTCCCTAGTTGGAAAAATATGTGCCAAACGGACGTATTTATGTGCCGAACTCAGAAAAATATGTGCCAAGCAACCACTAAAGTTCGCTCATCAATTTTCTTCTTGAATTTTCTTATACACTCGGCCTTTTTCGACATAACTTTTTCTTACTCGATTCATTTCTTTCAAATCTTCTTCATTAATATCGCGAATCACTTTGGCAGGTCGGCCGAATGCCATCGTATTTGGCGGTATTACTTTTCCAGGTGTCACTAAACTGCCTGCACCGATAAAAGCACCTTCGCCAATTTCTGCACCATCCAAAACGGTTGACCCCATTCCAATTAACGCATTTTTTCGAATGACTGCTGAATGTAGCATCACTTGGTGTCCGACCGTTACGCCGTCTTCGATGATCAGTGGATTATCCGGACTTTGATGGAGCAATGATTGGTCTTGTATATTCACATCGTTTCCGATTACTGTAGGTGCGACATCTCCGCGAATCACAGTTTTATACCAGATGCTTGCGTTTTTGCCGATTTTCACGTCTCCCGAAATAACAGCATCTTCAGCGATAAAAGCAGAGTCGTCTATTTCAGGGTAAAAATCTTTATATGGGAGTATCATATTATTCCTTCCTTTCTTTTCTATGCTATGATTATTATAACAAAAAGACATGTATATGCAGTGTAAGGAGGTCGGTTAGAAAATGAAAATACAAGAAACCGAAAATGCGAAAGCTGTTGTCGTTGTAGTCCACGGAGCGTTCGAGCATTCTGGTCGATATGATTGGGTGGTCGAGCAATTAAGCACACACGGGTACCATGTTGTTTACGGAGACTTACCTGGTCAAGGTGAAAATATTCCATCGAAAAGAGGTCATATCCGTTCATTCCAACAATATATTGAAACGGTGAAGACATGGGTTGATCAAGCGAAAACATATGAACTACCGGTGTTTTTACTCGGACATAGTATGGGCGGTTTAATTTCCATTCGTTTCGTACAAACGATGAATACATCTCTTGATGGAGTCATTTTATCCTCTCCTGCAGTAGGGATTAGTTCTGGGCCGAATAAGGCTCTGCGTGCAATTGCCAATTTAATGAATCCGTTCTATCCAAGCTTACGTGTAAAAACAGGGATTCAATCGTCTGCTGCAACGAGAAATGAAGAATTTGTCGCCCAAGATAAGGATGATCCACTGTTCTTAAGAAAGGTGTCTATCCGGTGGTTCTTAGAATTTCAGAAGGCAGCTGAACAAGCGAATAAAAATGTCAATCACTATAAAAACATCCCAACGTTGATGCTTCAAAGTGGAAAGGATCAGCTAGTCGATAAAGATGTCAGCATCAATTGGTTTAATAAAATTAAGGTTAATGAGAAGTCCATCCATGTATATGATGAGTTATACCATGAATTATTGAATGAACCTGAACGGGAAGAGGTCATGCGAGAAATCGTTCAATTTATTGAAGGAAAACGACAGCGGACACACTAAACATCATAAGAAACATTGCGCCATTGAATGGAGGAATCAACATGCCGAAAGTGCCGACATCTATCTTTGATGTCATCCGATCTTCTTATTTTGATATTTTTCCAGAGGTTAATCGCCGTTTGGACGAGTGGAAAGAAAAAGCACGTGCGATTCCGAATGAAGAACTGCGAACGCAAGCATTAAATAGTATCGATTCAAAAACGTTTCATTGTGAAGGCGGTTCGATTTACGCCACGCTTGCTCAAGAAAATTGGAAGCTTGCGATTCGGTTTATCGTTGCCTATCAAACGATCAGTGACTATTTGGATAATCTATGTGACCGAAGCACCTCACTCGATCCAAAAGATTTTAGCCAACTCCATATGTCGATGCATGAAGCGTTGTTACCGGAGCCTTCAAGTGAAAGGACTAACTTCTATGCAATGCGTGAAGAACAGGATGATGGTGGTTATTTACAAGCATTGGTTGATACATGTCAAGAAACGATCCAACAGATTCCGAATTATGAAGCGCTTTATCCATCATTAAAGCGACTTGCATCCTTATATATTGACCTCCAAGTACATAAGCATGTGAAAAAGGAAGAGCGGGTGTCTCGTTTAGAACGATGGTATAAAGAAGAATGTGAAACGAATGATTTGTCGTGGTATGAATTTTCCGCTGCGAGTGGGTCGACACTCGGGATCTTTTGCATTATCTCTTACGGATTGAAAGGAAGAAATGTTGCGAAGGAGATCTTTTCAAGTTATTTCCCTTACGTACAAGGTTTGCATATTATGCTTGATTATTTCATTGATCAAGAAGAGGACCGTGAAGAAGGGGATTTGAACTTTTGTTTTTATTATGAAGCGGATGAACAGCTATTCTCTCGGATGAATGCATTTATTGAGCGGGCAAAAGTAGAGACTGAAGGATTGCCCGACCAAAAATTCCACCGGTTAATTGTCGATGGACTGATTGGGCTCTATTTATCGGACCGTAAAGCAAACAAGTTGCCGTATGAACGAGGGAAAGTCCAGTCATTGGTTAAGGCAACAGGCTGGCGAGCAAGCTTAGTCTATTGGAATGGGAAAATGTACAGGAAGTGGAAACGTCGCTAGTCGTCACTTTTTTTGAATGACAACTGCGAAAGGTGCCCGTTCACTTCGGTTCACCATTTCGTATTTGGCGACGTCTGCTATTTTCGATGGAAGATTACGGAGATAATCCATGACTGCCTCTTTTTCTTGCCTACCTTCCGGATGTCCAGGATAAATGACGATACCAATATGGCCACCTGGTTTAAGACGATTAAGTAGTCGTTCAATGGCTTGAATGGTCGTTGTTTCAGTCGTCGTTATTTGTTGGTCGCTTCCTGGTAGATAGCCGAGGTTGAATATAGCCCCATCAATTTCGTCAATTGCATGTTCATCGAGAATGTCGGTTGCCAATTCATGGCCTTTTAAAAAGGGATAAATGTTATGACGGTTATTTTCTGAGAATCGTTGGTTAGCTTGGTCAATCGCTTCTTGTTGAATATCGAAAGCGAAAACTTTTCCATTGTCTCCGACGAGGTTACTAAGCACTAAACTGTCGTGTCCGTTTCCAAGCGTTGCGTCAACGACGATATCACCTTCATGGATGGTATCTGTGAATAGTTGATGGATAAATGGGATGATGGATAACATAATGATTTTCTCCAATCTAACGTCTTCGTTTTTTTAGTTTCTTCTATTATAACGCGCAAATAGATTTGAGACGAGGAGGAAGATATATGCGATTCGTATTGGAATTATTCCGGATAGCAGTGATCGTGTTTTTGCTTGGTGGTCTTGGTTGGTTTTTATTGAATGAAATATACGCATCCATTGATCAGACGATTGAGCTTAAATGGCTTGGAGCAATAGCAATTTTATTGTTGATATTTGTTTTATACCGGAATAAGTTGCAATTTACTGGATGGTACCAAGGAAGTAAAAATGTAAAGCTTCCCCGGGCTGTTACTTATGTGCTGGTCTTTAGTGCGGTTGTGTTAATGATTATTCCTTTATTTCTTGGGTGAGAGTTAAAGGGAAACAGAGGTGGATAAGATCATGAAAATTCGTGAAATCGAAGTAAAAGACAATCAAGCCATGGAGGAGATTATCAAGCGTTCCTTAGAATCATTCGAGTTAGATATTCCTGGCACGGCTTACTTTGACCCGCAATTGGGAGAGCTTGCGCAATTTTACGCCCAAGAGAAAGGTGCCAGCTATTGGGTCGCGGTGAATGAAGCGGAAGAAGTTGTCGGTGGGGTTGGGATTGCATCGTTCGACCGTGAACAGCAAGTCTGCGAGCTCCAAAAGTTATATGTAAAACCAGAATATCAAGGTCAAGGAATAGCCGTGAAATTGATAAGTGTCGCGCTTGAGTTTGCTGAAAAGCATTATGACTATTGTTATTTGGAAACGTCTAAAAAACTAGAAGCCGCAAATCGGTTATATAGCTGGTTTGGCTTTGATCAACTCGACCAGCCTTTTGGTCAGTCATCACACTTTACGATGGATGCTTGGTATATGAAGGATTTGCGTCAAGGTAAAGATAAGTCTTGACAAAAGTATAGAGCTTACATAAAATCAACAGTAATAAGAAACGAAACGATGATAAAGGACTAGTAAAGGCAGACAGCAAGCTTACAGAGAGGCAGCGGTTGGTGAAAGTTGCTCTTGCAATGCTTTGAACTCCCCTTTTAGTTGCATAGGTGAAATTCAACAGTAGTCTGTGCCGTCTCCTGCGTTAAAGGATCAAGTGAGTACGATCGATTCGTACTAATTTGGGTGGTACCACGGGTGTTAACTCTCGTCCTAATTTTTTGGACGGGAGTTTTTATATTTTATAAAAGAAAAGCAGTTGTGAAGGAGGAAGGATTGTGTCTTACAATCATCGAGATATTGAGAAAAAGTGGCAACAGTTCTGGGATGAGAACAAAACATTTAAAACAGATACGAACTCAGATAAGCCAAAGTTTTATGCGTTAGATATGTTCCCTTATCCATCGGGGGCAGGACTTCATGTCGGTCACCCGGAAGGCTACACAGCAACCGATATTCTTTCCCGAATGAAGCGGATGCAAGGGTATGAAGTGTTGCATCCAATGGGATGGGATGCGTTTGGTTTGCCTGCTGAACAATACGCCATTGATACAGGTAATGACCCAAAAGAATTTACAGAGAAAAATATTCAAACGTTTAAGCGTCAAATTAAATCCCTCGGTTTTTCCTATGATTGGGACCGGGAGATCAACACAACAGACCCTAGCTATTATAAATGGACACAGTGGATCTTTAAGAAATTGCATGAAAAAGGCTTAGCTTATATGGATGAAGTACCAGTGAACTGGTGTCCAGAACTAGGTACCGTACTCGCCAATGAAGAGGTTATTGACGGGAAAAGTGAACGTGGTGGCCATCCCGTTATCCGTAAACCGATGCGTCAATGGATTTTAAGAATTACTGAATACGCAGACCGTCTGTTAGAGGACCTGGATGATTTGGATTGGCCTGAAAGCTTGAAAGATATGCAACGAAACTGGATTGGAAAATCAGAAGGTGCTGAATTGACGTTTGAAATTGAAGGCACTGATGAAAGTTTTGATGCTTTCACAACACGTCCAGATACCCTTTTTGGTGCAACGTATGCGGTGTTTTCTCCGGAACATCCACTTGTTGAAAAAATTACGACGGATGAACAAAGAGATGCAGTTAAGCAATATCAAGATCAAGTCCAGGCGAAAAGTGAACTTGAACGAACGGACTTAGCGAAAGATAAAACAGGTGTGTTCACTGGTGCTTATGCGATCAATCCGGCTAGTGGAGAAAAGATGCCGATTTGGATTGCGGACTATGTGCTCATGTCTTATGGAACCGGGGCCATTATGGCGGTTCCTGCACATGATGAGCGGGACTACGAATTTGCAACGAAATTTGAACTGCCAATCCTCGAAGTCGTTGAAGGTGGAAACATAGAGGAAGAAGCATATGTTGGCGATGGACCGCATGTTAATTCAGACTTCTTGAACGGTTTGAATAAAGACGAAGCTATCGAAAAAATGATCGCCTGGTTGGAAGAAAAGAATATCGGAACACGTAAAACAACTTACCGACTACGTGATTGGCTATTCAGTCGTCAACGTTACTGGGGTGAACCAATTCCAATTGTACACTGGGAAGATGGAACGATGTCTGCACTTGATGATGAAGACCTTCCATTAATTCTTCCGGAAACAGACGAAGTAAAGCCATCAGGTACAGGGGAATCACCATTAGCCAATATTACAGAATGGTTAGAAGTCACAGACAAAGAAACCGGTAAAAAAGGACGTCTAGAAACGAACACAATGCCTCAATGGGCAGGAAGCTGTTGGTATTATCTTCGTTATATCGATCCTCATAATGAAGATGCATTAGCAGATTTCGAAACTTTGAAGAAATGGCTTCCAGTTGATATTTATATCGGCGGAGCTGAACACGCGGTACTGCATTTACTGTACGCTCGTTTTTGGCATAAATTCTTATACGATATCGGTGTTGTGCCGACAAAAGAACCATTCCAAAAGCTATTTAACCAAGGCATGATCTTAGGTGAAGGTAACGAAAAAATGAGTAAATCAAAAGGGAATGTTGTTAACCCAGACGATATTATTGATACTCACGGAGCAGATACACTTCGTCTTTATGAAATGTTCATGGGCCCACTGGATGCATCCGTTGCTTGGAGCACGAATGGTTTGGACGGTTCAAGAAGATTCCTTGATCGTGTTTGGCGACTCTTTGTCGATGAAGACGGTAAGTTGAAAGAGGTAGTGAAAGACCAAGAGAATGAAAGCTTTGATAAGGTTTATCATGAAACGGTGAAAAAGGTAACCGAGGATTATGAGAACCTTCACTTTAATACAGCAATCTCACAATTGATGGTCTTTGTAAATGAAGGCTATAAAGCTGAAGTCATTCCGAGGCAGTATGTTGAAGGCTTTGTCAAAATGCTTTCACCAATAGCACCGCATCTAGGTGAAGAACTATGGTCACTGCTTGGACACGAGGATTCGATTACGTATGCAACATGGCCGGAGTATGACGAAAGTAAATTGACAGAAGATACAGTAGAGATTGTTCTTCAAGTTATGGGTAAAGTTCGGTCGAAAGTTTCCGTTCCAGTAGATGCGACGAAAGAAGAGCTCGAGGAAATCGCATTAGCAGATGAAAAAATCAAAGAATGGATTGAAGGGAAAACTGTACGTAAAGTCATCGCTGTACCAGGGAAACTCGTAAATATAGTAGCGAACTAACTTCAATTACTACCAGTCAGGTCTGCTAGAGGTCTGGCTGGTTTTATTTTGTTTTAACCTGTTTTGTATAAAAGGTCGAACAGTGGGTGATTATTTAATATGAAGAGATTTCTCTTCTATAGATGCTGTGAGTAACGAAGTAAAAATTGGAAGTGGTATTTAATTGACATGAGCTCGGGTTCGGATATAGAATAGGAATACATTTCGTCATAAGGAGGATTTTTCGATGGAAGATAAGAAAATTGACTTGATAAACAAAGAACAATTGAAGCAAGAGATGAACCGACCAGATTTAGAAATCATTGATGTTCGTGAAGATGATGAAGTGGCGGAAGGAATTATTCCTGGAGCGAAACATATTAAACTAGGAGATATCCCAACCCGCATTAGTGAATTGTCTAAAGACAAAGAATATGTAATGGTTTGCCGATCTGGCGGAAGAAGTAATAGAGCAGGAGTACAATTAGAAGAACAAGGTTACAATGTGAAAAACCTGCAAGGCGGAATGCTTGATTGGGACGGAGACGTATCCAAATAAAAAACTTCTAAAAAGCCGTTGACATGAATCGACTAAATCCGTATAATAGATTCTGTTGTCAAAAAAACAAGAGATACCAACTTTTTTGTTGACAATTCAAATGAAGCTGTGCTATATTAAGTAGTGCGCAACAAAAGTATTTCGAACCTTGAAAACTAAACAAAATAGCCTGAAGTCAATTCGGTTTCTTTCTTATTGATTGGGAAAGAAACAAA
>NZ_VMHE01000029.1 GCF_007559425.1 Allobacillus salarius
CTTTCTTTGTATTATGATAATTGCAGGGTTCTAAGATTTTCTTTGCAATTCTCACTACTTTTATTTTGCACTATACACCGTACCCTGATTTTAGAGTACGGTTTTATTTTTTTATAGAATACGAAGGTGGGCACACTCAATTAGTTTTTACATGCCAAACATAATTTAATTGGTTACCTATCTTTATCATTAACTCATAAAAATGTGGCAAATCTCCCGGATTGGAATATCCTAAAAGACTATTGAAGAATATCATGAGTGGAGAAATGAAAAGTGTCCTACTGAAATTGTTCCTATTAAGGAATCAGATAGATTTTCAGATTTTTTAGGTATAGATGGGTATAGAATATTTCATTCTAAATCACAAGGATTATTTCAAGGCATAGGGAGTTGGTTCGATACATGGTTAAAGTTTCATTTTTATAACTTCATAAAACTTCATAAAAGTCTTTTTTAAAAAAACCTCCATCTAACTTTAATTATTTAACTCTCCCAATTCTTGACTAGCGAGTGTTGCAAGCTTAATATTTCTTCTCCAGAATCACCTAGACTTAAAACAGTGTTAGTTGTAATTGTCAATTAAGTCGTCTCCTTTTGTTGTGTGATGCATGCATTTAATTAATAAAACGTAGGGGAAATTTGTTTTCCGATTTTTAAAGAATTTGCAATTCATAGATTAAATTAATTTTAAAGACTTAATCAGAAGATTACTGCGGATCTCTTTACAGCTTTTTAATTAATTTCGCTATTGTCTCTGTTAACTCATCAATTTTCTTTTCAAACCTGAACAACAGATAAAGTGTTATTACAATTGGGAAACCAATGTTCCCAATCAAATCGATTACATTATCTAATTCCATGAAGATTCACCTCCTAAAAGTCTAAGGAGATTAATTGCCAAAAAAGTAAATTTCCTTCTTAATTTTTTTGATAAAATATGCCATAATAGAAAAACAGAACATTTGTTCGAAATTTGGTTTATTATTGATGGAATTGTTCTCTTTAATTAGAAAGGAGGATTTTTCATGGATGATTTTAATCAATTTTTAGAAGCAAATAAAAAATTATTTTCTCAACCTATCATTATGAGTTTCTTTAAAGACGAATATCATGTATTTTGCAATAGAAAAGTACATAATTCTGCAATAAAAAATACATAAGATTGCCAGCCCGTTGGTAACACTTAAGTTCGCTTAGATAACGCGTTTTTCACTCTAAAACTATCCCCTGTAAAACTTAATACATGTGCGTGGTGGATCACACGATCCACCAAGGCAGCTGTTAATCTTGTATCAGTAAAGATTCTGTTCCACTGGCTAAACTCCAAATTCGAGGTAATGATCATGCTTTTCTGTTCATACCAGTCTGAAATGAGTTGAAAGAGCAATTCAGCTCCATCCTTACTAAATGGAATATATCCCATTTCATCTAAAATGATCAGGTCTACTTTCTTAAATCGATTCCTAAAGGATTGTGACTTTCCCTCTTGCCATGCCTTTTCTAATTGGTCAACCAAGTCAGACACTCGATAAAACCGAACTTCGTACCCTTTTCGGCAGGCTTGTCTGCCGAGTCCAGTTGCTAAGTGTGTTTTCCCGGTTCCGGGTGCTCCTGTTAATATGACATTCTCAAAACGATTGATAAATTGAAGGGATAATAATTCATCTTTTGCCAAGTGGGGTGGAAAATGCACTTCGTCTCCCCATTGGTAGGTGTTTAGCTCCTTTGAATACAAGAACTTTGCTTTCTTTAATAACCGATCTGCTTTCGCTTCTTCTCGTAACTCAAACTCTTTCTCAAATAGGTTTTTTAGATATTGTTCCTTATTTTCAAATGGAATAGAATTATAGATTTCAGCTACATAAGCCAGCCGTAATGATTTGCACATATCTTTGATATCAGAATTCATGTTAAATCACCCCTCTTGTTAATATGTTGTAATTGATCGTACATCGACCAATTGACTTCATAGGGATGGTTTTGACTTGTAGTCGAATGTTCCTCGACCAACTCATAAAACTTTTCGTTGATTTGATTCATATCATGCCGGGCTAAACAGTGAATAAGCCATCGGATCCGTTCTTTCCTCAATTCCAAGTTTTCAATTCGAATATATTCGAAGATACGTGTAGGTAAATAAGGTTTATAACGAGAATAAGTTACGACTCGTGGTTTATCTAACCACGAACTTAGTACGGATTCCCAAGGGATATTTCTCTTGCTCTGCATATATGGTCTATAGTCTTGATATAATAATTCTCCGTTAGGAGATACCACTTTAAATGAATCCCAATACAAAACTAATCGAAGTTGACCGAAATTATAGCTTTTTGGTATATGCACCTTATTTTGATCGATTGTTACTTCACCATATTTATTTGCACGAACCCACTTTTCTTTAAAAATTGGATAATCATTAGCCGGTAAGCCGTATAAGTATTTCTGTTCTTCTTGAAATAATTCTTCTATCCTTATCTGTATTTCATAATGAATTCGTTGTCGATCTTCCACTAATCGTTCGTTTAATTCTTTGGTTAGTTGTTCAAACGATTCTATGACTGGCGAAGGAGTCGCAAAGTTATATCGAATGTAACCTACTTTATTTTCAACATGCCCTTTTTCATGACCACTATAAGGATTACAATCCTGAATCTCGAAGCCGTAGTAATTCGCAAATCGCAAAAAATCATCCGTAAACTGAACCTCTTCATTGCGTCCTCTCGGACGAATTACTGCAGCTTTTAAATTATCAATTCGGATGGTTTTAGGTACACCACCCAATTGTTGAAAAATTGTTTTCAGGCCATAAAGAAAGCATTCTTGGTTTTCTCCGGGTAATGGAACACAAAACGCTGCATTACTATAAGGCAAGCTTAAAGATAAACCATGAATATCAATATATTTTCCATCTTTAACGGCTTCCATTGTTCCAAAGTCAACTTGTGCCTCACCCGGAGGGTGTTGAAGTCTTTCATAGCCACGGTCTTTTGTGGACTCTTCTTTGATTTTGCCTTCTTTCCAATCTTGAATGTAAAGGCACACTGTCCGGTATGAACCTGTGAATCCCAGCACTTGTAATTGTTCATAAATTGTTTTGTTTGTTCGTCGATTTTTACGATGTAATTTTTGGTCTTCAATTAGCCAATCTGAGACGATGTCTCCCCATTTTTCTTCGTACATCATACCTCGTCTTCTCACAGATGTTTCTTGAGGTATATCATCATGATCTGCATATTTTTTCGCTGTTCTCCAATTAATACCAAGGGTTTTTGCTATTGAATTGATTGAATTAGATTTTTGATTTCGTAAAAGTTTGATACAATTAACTTCAGACATTGCCAGCATTCCTTTCAACCTCCACTGTGTTTTGATTAGACACCAATAACAGTAGAGTTATTTGATTGGGCTGGCAAGTCTTTTTTTTTGCATAAAAGACCTTTGCAACGTTGTGTACTTTTCCGTTGCAAAACTATGTATTTTTATTTTGCACTACACATATCATAAGGAATTATTAAAGAGAATTATTGAAGAGAGGGATAGCGAAGCGGATGAAGAGTTAAATGAATTATTTAAAGAGTTCTATCTAAAATACAGAATATTTAAGTATATCGACGTGTTGGCTAACAATTATTCAATCCAGTTTGATAAATCCCGAAAAAAACACTATCGGAAAAATCTTTTAAAATTAGATCAGCCAATTTCCACTGAAGAAGAGTCTGGAACATTTATAGACTTTATTCAAAGTAATGATATGTCGACTTTTAATAAAGTTATTGAGGGATCACATAGCGTTGCAGAATTAATTGAAAACGAACACTTAAGTTTGGCATTCGAACGATTATCCGAGAAACAAAAAAAGATATTGAATTTATCTATTATCAATCAATGGAGTAACAAAGAAATTGCTGATTACTTTGGCAATAGTCCGCAAAACGTTTCTAAGTTAAAGAGAAATGCCATTAACTTTTTGAGAAAAGAGTTAGCAAATCAGTATGTTAGGAGGGCAGAGATATGAAAGACAAATCTGAAATAAATGAAGTTGTTTTGGAAGCGTTAACAATTATGAAACCTAAAATTAAAAAGGTTCTTAACAAAACAGCATCTCAAGAACAAGAAGACTTAGAGCAGGATATTAATCTACGGATAATTAGAGCGGTCAAAGACGGAAGAATACGGCCGGTTACATTCTGGGGATTCAAAGAGAATTTTGATAAAAGATAAGTAGCAGCTTTATAGACTTTAAACCAATGTAATCTATGCAGTGTTTGCCACTGCTTTAGCTCCCAGTTAGAAACGGTGTACCAATTCGAAGTTCCATTGTAAAGATCCGCAAGTGGAACTTCGAATTGAGTTTTTATCTTAAAATGAATTTATGAATACTTAAAGAATTCAAGTTAATAAAAGAAAGTTATCAGTAATATTCCGACAACCATTGTTATAATAGTAATAACATATTCCTTTGAATTCTTGACATATAACCACTCAAACAAAGCCTGTATTCCTAGACCACATCCGATTAAAGCAATCCAAAGCCATTTGAAGTAATCTTCGTAGCCGTTCACAATAATAAAAATCGCAGAAATTAAAGCGATTATCAAGATAACTATTTTGAGAGTAATTTCAACTCGAAATTCTTTCTTTTCGACAAGGTTCCCCTTTACAGAGCGTAAAAATACACGTCTTAAAATTTATTGTAACATTTCGATGAATATCAAAATCAAAAACAAACTACTCGTGACCATTTTAACAGCTCCGTTATACGATTTTATTTACTCGGATTGTAAGCTAGACAACTAAATGAGCTATTTGTGGTACACTCAAACCAAATTTCCAGCCACTAAAAAAGGGGTGACCATCAATGGCCTATACCCATCTTACCATGAAAGAACTGAGCTGGATAAAAACGTATTTTGATGTTGGAATGAAAAGTAAAAACAAACGGTTTACAACGTTATCAATTTCCTTAAAGATGGTGGCACCATTCAAACGTATTTCGATCAGTATAAGGAAAACAAGAAAAAATGAGGCGCCAAAAAGAAGCAATTTAATCACGCCCAAATCACCTTTATCAAAGAAAAAATTGAATCTGGTTGGGCACCAGATATGATTATTGGCAGGAACGATGGGTTGTTCAATGAGAACGTTTTACCGTCGGCTCACAAACAGCACGATATTCGATATAAATCGTTACCGATGAAAGGCAAGCGCAAGCCAAATGGATACCATGAATAGCGTGGAAAGCAATCCTTTAAACGAGGAATGAAAGAACACTAAAATGACTATCCGGAATTCGAAGCAGAATTCGAACATCTGGAAGGCGATACATTTGTGAGAAAAACATAAAAGTGCTGTCACCATGTCAGTTGAAAGAACTTCAACAGCGTCTATAATATTGAAACCTAAAGACTAACAAGTAGTTGATATTGAACATAAACTAACGAACTGGCTCAGCCAGACTCCAACGAATCTATTCAAATTTATTACTTTTGATTGTGGGAAAGAATTTTCCAATTGGAAAAGCTTAAGTAATAATCATGATATATCTATATTCTTGCAGATCCAGGCTGCCCGTCTCAACAGGGACTAAACAAGCGTTCAAAAGGTTTACTACGAAGAGATGGACTACACAAGAGAATGGACTTCAATGAAGTGAATCAATAAGTTGTTTCTTCAGTGTCCAGTCACAGAAACAAAATCCCTAGAAACTCTCTAGGATATAAAACACCACGAGAAGTATTTTCAGAAAATGTACCGGATATGGTTTTGTCTAACTTAACTTGACAAATGAAATTTCTAAAAAAGAGCAATTATGAAATCGACTCTAATAAATAAAAAATGAAATAAAAAAGTGTGTTATAATTCAGAATAAGCAAAATACACTTTAATGATTTTAAACCTTATTTTTAAAATCAATTGGTTAGGAGCGATTATTTTGAGGGTAAAGCTGTACTTTTTAATTTCTTACGTAACAATTATTGGTATTCTCTATATTTCTTTTATTTCAATAGGGTTAAATCCTTTTTATTATGAAATTGAAAATACAGGTGAAAATTATTCAATACGAAACGACTTTCAGTTTCGAGAGTATATCATAGAAAATATTGATGATGAACTATTGTTTACCATCACTCAAACTCCTGCAAATTCTTCTAATCAATTGTTTATAATCATATTATTTATAATGCCAATTTTTATAATAGGTGTATATAATTTAATTAGAAAAAAAGATAACTACAAACCTTTATCAACAACAGTTATATCTGGTATAGTTCTTATGATTTTAGTACTTATGTATATCTTTTTGTTAAATGAAGCTAGTAATTTGATAAGTTAATAAAAGTATAATCTTCTAGATAAAAAATGCCCCTTCAAATTAGTTTTTAGATTCTACTTTGAGGGGGGCATATTGTATCACCATCAAGACTTATATTCCTTTAGAACCAAGAATAATCATGTTCTGTGTAACGAGTGTAATGATTCCCGCTACCAGAAGACCATTCAACATATCGAGTAACGACTCTAAAATATGATCCTCCTGAATCAAGCATTTGTTCTACTGTGTTATGCAAATCACTTTGTGTTAAGCTGTTATTAATGAACACAATAGCTGAAGCATAAGTTAATAGAGCTGAGGCAGCTGATATACCTAATGCTACATATGCATTAACTCGGTGTCTCAATGCAATTGTCAAAGTAGTCATTCCTACAGAAGCAGCAACTTCTGCGAGGTCGGAGAAGTTTGCCTGCGCCTCTTCATTATACCACCTTAATAACTCGTCTCTGTCCATTAGTTGTGAATCTGTCGCAATAACTCTGGTCGCCATAAAATCAAATCCTTTCATTTTTTGTCTTACACCTTATATAGAGAAACTTATCTTTAAAAAACAACCATTTATGTTGAAATTCTAAAAAAGAAGAGAAAAAAATGAATTAAGATTCACGGAACAAGAGAGTTGGTTTTCCGTTTTGGTTTGGAATAAATAATTTTTTATTTATCCTTTTAATGAACGTGGATTATATAGTAAAAAGGACAAGAAATATCTAAGCGAAATAAAAAACGAGGAGATCACCAGTGGTGTAATTCTCCTTGTTTCTTAACTTTTGGAAGTTTTTTTCTTGAAAATGTCTAATCCCGATTGATAATCCCATTTGAACCGCCATTGCTAGGTGAGACTTAGTTGTACTTGCTACGATATCACACCATGAGGCCTTGTTTGTCTAGGTGGTAGTGATTTTGGTCGAAGGGGAAAAGGTAAAGACTTTGAGATTCACCCGCCTCAATTCGTACCGCGACAGTTAACTTGGGAATTTAAAAGGATAATAAAAAAATAACGTTCTTATTGCATCCATTTCAATAATTGTTCATAATAATTGGTAAATAAATTTAATAATAGAATAGCAAACCATAAAAAACAGGAGGACCCCCCCTGTTTTTCATTTAGAGCAACACATATTTAACTTCTTGATAATTAGTGTAATGATTTCCGCTCCCAGAACTCCATTGATAAGAATCAATAAACATCATTACATAATCATTTGGTCCCATTTGCTTAAGGATGTTATCAAATTCTTCTGTTTGAGCAGCGCGTCCAAAGGCATCAGCTACTGCATCTAAACCAAATAATGCCGAGGTCGCACCTAATCCATATGCAATACTGTATTTGATATTTTTGGTGATAAGCAAGCTAACTATTGAAACTCCTAATCCTGTAATTGCTTTACCCACATCAGTGTAAGTTGTCCCTTGCTGTTCGTTTACGTGACGTGCAAATTCTGCCGAGTTATAATACCTCGTGGTTGATTCAATTAGTTTTGTTGCCATTTTTAATCAATTACCATCTCTTTAAAATTTCGTTTACACTTATTAAAGAGATAAGAATTGTAATTAATAAACCAAATACATAAATATTTTCAAAGGGTGATGGTGAGGATATGGGAAATGATCCATTTAATAAAGCAGATCGTTTCTTGTTTAGTGAAAAAGGTAAACCTGTTCGAATGATTTTAGTTATATCTACTTTCTTATTCATCCCACTTCTCCTATTTGGTAGTGAGGTGATGGTTGCCGAATACGGAAATCCATTATTTTTCATAGGAATTACTTTTCCGTGGGTTTTATTGATTTATTTCCCTGCTGAATTACATGGTTATTTCGATGAAGAAAAAGTGACACCAAAAATTAATAAGCTTTATAAAGGCCTTTTTATTCTCTATGTTTTGGTTTTTTGGATTGTTGGTGGTTTATGGTTCTTCAGTGTCTAAGACTCAATTGAATCAAAAAAACGGAGGGGCATAGCCAATCTAAAAAAATAAATAATGGCATCAATCATATGATTAAAATGTTTGAGGCCATTTTTAGTGCATCCTCGGCATGGGCCATAACTTGGTATTGAAAATCCACTACAGACTTGAAAGTAGAACTGTTAGCCAATGACAAGGTTGTGTCAATCTTAGGTGAAATCTGAAGAAAGCCGAAGCAAAATACCGAGTCGACGAAGAGGAAATGTATATAAGTTTGGATTGTAACGGAGAGTTGCATAACAAAACAAATTCCATTACTGCTTTAAGCTGATCAAGTCACTGGCGCTATTCGTTATATAAATGTATAAAGAGGCAATTATGATGAGAGTTAACCCAAATATGATCAATGTTTCTTTAGGTTTATAACTATATTTTTTCTTTTTTAAATTAAAAATACTTATGAATAAAATTGGCAATATAAATACGATAAATAGAAATAATTGGTTAGAAGCCGTTACAGGACTGCGAGTAATAGCAAACATTAGTTCATCATCAATATTTTCTGTTAGGTAATCACGAGAATGAAAGTGATTCTCGATGGTATAACCTTCTTCTATCTCATTCATTTCAAAATAAAAAGGATTTAAATTTAGTGAGATGAGAGAAATATAGAGAATGCTAACCATCACACCATAAGCAATTAAAAAATACACTGTTTTCTTCAATTTCACCCCTCCCTCTAAATAAACTTTCTTCAATAAACTAAGCCTCTCGCTAAAATTTCTCTTAATATATGTGAGTCATTTTATCATAATGATAATTTTTTAACAGAAAGAGTATTCCCGCAGTTTATGGGCGTACTTTTTGGAACTTACTAACCGTCTTTTTTTGATTGGAAAAATTCTAAAAAGAAGATATCATATATAGTAGCTTTTTACATCAGGGAGGAATTTCTTAATGAGTCACCAATCACAGTACAACGAAAAGTTACTAACAGTCGCAGAAGCTGTTCAACATATACAACCTGGAACAGATATCATTTCTCCGTTAGGTTGTGCTGAACCGGACGCACTAATCAAACAATTGGAAAATTATGAGGGCTTAAATGACAATCGCCTATTTACGATGTTGACTACACGTGAATTAATTGATGTTGACCCAGATAAATTAAGGATAACGAGTTTGTTTTTAGGTAGTTCTGAGCGTAAAGCATTCAATGAAGGAAAAATAGATTTATTGCCAAATCACTTTTCAGATCTACCGAAGTTATTGAAACAAATCGCCCGTAAACCTGTCGTGATGACTGTTGTCTCTCCAATGGATGAGAATGGTTATTTTTCAATGGGTACAAATGCAGACCATACCATTTCAATGGTAAAAGAGGCAGAGACGATTTTAGTGGAAGTCAATGAGCATATGCCGCGGACATATGGTGAAAATCAAATCCACATTTCCGAAGTGACAGCAATTGTTGAGCACCACCAACCATTACCTGAATTGCCAAGTACACCCGGTCAGTCAGAGAAAGATACGCTGATTGGGGAACATGTTGCTAGTTTAATTAAAAATGGTGACACATTGCAGGTTGGGTTTGGCTCAATTCCAAACGCGATTATTGACAACCTGAAAGATTATCGTAATTTAACGATCCACACGGAAATGATTCCAGAAAAAATTATCGAATTATTTAAGAGTGGAGCAGTTACGAATGAAAATAACCCATTTAAAAAAGGAAAGATGACCGCAACATTCGCTTACGGTTCGAAAAAACTATACGATTTCATGCATGAAAACGATGATATTTATATGCTGCCAGTTAACCAAACGAATAATGTGTGTAAGTTACAAGAGATCGACGACTTAGTGACTGTGAATGCAGGCGTTGAAGTTGATTTCTTAGGACAAGTAAATGCAGAAAAAGTAGGTAATACGTATTTTTCATCGACAGGTGGTCAATCAGATTTTCAACTCGCATCCCATCTTTCAGAGAACGGAAGAGGTGTGATTTGTTTACATTCGACTGCGAAAAATAATGAAATCTCGAAGATTGTACCTACACTTCAAAAAGGTGCTCCAGTAACAACGCATAAAAACGATGTAGATTATATTGTAACGGAGTATGGAAGTGCAAGACTTCGAGGTAAAACAATTCGCGAACGAACAAAAGGCTTAATTGAAATTGCCCACCCTAAATTCAGAGAACAATTAACCCAGGAAGCTAAGCAAATGGGTTATTTATAAGAGAGAAAAGCATGCCGTGCATCTAACTACGGCATGCTTTTTTAAGAGGTCTGAATTGACATGCGAATTGGAAGCTGTGATAGGCTATATGAAGAGTGCTAATTTAATAATTCACTTTATGACAGTGTATGAGTTACGTGCTCTTAAGATTTGCGAAGGATGAAAAAGGAATATACTTCGATCAATCGAAAGGGGAATTCCATGACAATAAAAAATAGACAAATCACTTTAGCAGAACGTCCGAAGGGGATGCCTGATGAACAGACATTCCAATTCAAGACAGAAGAAATTAACGACATTCAGCAAGATGAAGTTTTACTCCGCACACTTTATGTTTCCGTCGATCCATATATGCGTGGAAGAATGGTAGATGCTGAGTCTTATATTGAGCCTTTTCAATTAAATGAAGTCATCGAAGGTGGTTCAATCGGTGAAGTAATCGAATCAAAGTCTGATCATTACGCCGTTGGTGACGTTGTCATCGGCAGCTTTGGTTGGCAAGAATACTATATCGCGAAAGCGAATGAAGTTCGGAAAATTGATCCGTCAGTAGCGCCAATCTCAACGCATTTAGGGATTCTCGGCATGACGGGATTGACAGCTTACTTTGGCTTGTTAGATATTGGCCAACCGAAAGAAGGCGAAACTGTAGTCATATCTGGTGCCGCTGGTTCCGTCGGTTCCGTCGTCGGACAAATTGCAAAAATCAAAGGTGCACATGTCGTTGGCATTGCAGGGTCTGATGAAAAAATTCAATTTTTAAAAGATGAGTTAGGTTTTGACGAGGGAATCAACTATAAAACAACGAAAAATTTAGCAGAAGATTTGAAGAAAGCGTGTCCGAATAGGGTCGATGTGTACTTTGACAACGTCGGTGGCGAAATCTCAGATATCGTTTTGTCACAGCTGAATACATTTGCTCGCGTTCCGGTATGTGGGGCAATTTCGACATATAACTCAGAAGAAGCGGACCTTGGTCCACGCGTACAAACGACGCTCATTAAGAAAAGTGCAATGATGCAAGGGTTTACGGTCGGCAACTATACAGATCGATTCAAAGAAGGTGCCATGCAATTAGGTAAATGGTTGCAAGAGGGCAAGCTGACATACCGTGAAACAATTGTCGAAGGCTTTGACAAAATTCCTGAAGCATTTTTAGGTCTGTTTAAAGGTAACAATATCGGTAAGTTATTGGTGAAAGTCTCTGACAAAAGTCAATAATAATAAAATAAATCGTGGAGACCCATCTAATTGATGAGCTTCACGATTTTTCTATTGTTGGCCAAGACCTTCAGAGATAACATTGATATTATATTTTAGATACTTAACATACGTATCGACTTCATCACCAGGCTTTCCAATCTCGTCTGAATATATTGGTTTCCCAAATATATCCACACCTGACTCATTTGAAACAGTTTCCATAGGTCTTGGGTCCACATTCGATTCTAGGAAAAGAAGAGGTACAATTTCTTTTTCAATGAATTTCAGTAAAGAAGTAATCTGTACAGGAGACCCATTTTCTTCGGTGTCAACTTTCCAAATACACGCTTCTTTCATGTCATACCGATCAAGCATGTACTGGAATGCACATTCGCTTGTCACTAATACTTTGTTTTCTTCAGGAAGCTCGCCCAATCGAGCGGCGTATTCTTTCTCAATATCACCAAGTCGGTCTAAATAGTCACTTGCTCGCTTTTCATAATAGTCTTTGTTGTCTGGATCGACTTCTACAAATGCATCCCGCATATCTTTTACCATCTGAATTCCTACGACAGGGTCAATGAAAGAATGTGGATTAATCTCTTCTTCATTTGTCGTTTCATCACGTAAATACTTCGGTTCAATTTGCTCAGTTAGGCTCTAACTACTTCATCTCCATAATAAGAAACCGTTAATTGACTAATCTCTACTTTACGTTTCATGACTTCACCTACTTACTTATTTTATAAAACGACTGAGTTTCTCGAGGAAAATAATGTTTCTCTAGGGAAACATTAGGTTAGCTGTATTATAATCAACTTCCGTATTTTTGTAAAGATACTTTTGTTAAAAGTAGAAATATATATATTTAATCGTGTGCATGATTGGTAGAACGAGTTTATAATTTCCATAAGAGTGAAATGTAAATAAGGAAGAATGGTTATAGTAAGAAGCATACATATTAATTGAGATGGAGGAGAGCTCATGATCATAGCCATCATATTATTGCTGTTCGTTTCACTATTTTTCTCAGGTAGTGAAACGGCATTAACAGCATCCAATAAAATGCGTTTAAGGACGCAATACAATCAAGGAAACACGAAAGCGGGGAAGTTATTGGACTTGGTTTCAAAACCGAGTGAATTCATCACAACGATTTTGATTGGAAATAATATCGCAAATATCTTGCTACCGACATTAGTGACGACATTCGCCATTCAACAAGGCATCAATGTTGGAATTGCTTCCGCCATATTAACCATTACAGTCATCGTCTTCGCTGAAGTTTTTCCAAAATCGGTAGCGGCGGCTTTTCCAGATCGAATCAGCATGCTTGTTTATCCGGTCATTCGGTTTTTTACGTTTATCTTCAAACCATTCACGATTGTATTAAACTGGTTAACTGGATTGCTCACGAAAGCTTTGTCGAAAGGACAAAATAATGACAACACTTACTCAAAAGAAGAACTGCGAACAATGGTTGAATTAGCTGATTCAGAGGGTACGTTTCAGCGAGATGAATCAAGCCGAATCATCGGTGTTTTGGATTTTAATCGATTGAATGTAAAAGATGTATTAAAGACGCCACGTGTTGAAGTCATCGGCTTATCTCATAATTCAACGTATGAAGAAGTGAGAGAGATTGTCATCGCTAATCCATACACCCGCTATCCGGTTTATGATAAGACGATTGATCACTTAATTGGAATCTTTCATTCAAAATTCCTCATTCAATGGTCAGCCGAACCAGATAAAAAACTTACAGACTTTGCCGATATGCACCCTCTTATCGTGTATGAGTTTCATAATAGCGAATGGGTGTTCAAGCGTATGATTAAAGAAAATAAACATATGGCGATTGTCCTTGATGAATATGGTGGGACAGAAGGCATTTTAAGTATGGAAGATATAATTGAAGCGATGATTGGGCTTGAAATTGAAGATGAACTTGATCCAACAGACGATCCTTTAATTGAGAAGCTTTCCGAAGATGAAATCATTTGCGATGGAAAAATTACACTACATCGATTAAACTCTCTATTTCAAACGAAAATACCAGAAGAAGAGGATGTTTTGGCAGGCTTTATCTTAAAAGAACTGACTGACTTTCCGAAACAGGATCAAGAGTTTGAGTACGAAGGGTTGAAGTTCTCCATATTGGAGCTCGATAGACGTACAATTGGAAAAGTGAGAATCACAAAAATGGAAGAAAGCGAATCGTAAGAAGGTAGACACCGACTGATGTCGGTGTCTTTTGTATTCTAAGCATTGAAACTTTAGTAACACTGAAGGTACGCAGATTAACACTGAAGCTTTGTGAAAAAACACTGAAGGTACGCGGAGTAACACTGAAGCTCTGCGAAGTAACACTGAAGGTCCGCGAAGTAATACTGAAGGTACGCGGATTAACACTGAAGCTCCGCACAAAACCACCGAAGCTCCACAACCATCACTCTAGCTCATCTATCACACGCATGAAGGCTTCTACATTACGTTTGTTGACGAGCAATGGTGAAGTAATACTTGAGAAAGTCCTTGTGAATGGTTCCTTATCGAGAGGCAGCTTCGTCAGCAGATTTTGTTCCAATTCTCTTTTACATACGTGCTTGGACATTAGAGATAAACCCATTCCTTCAATAATGCTTTCTTTTATCGCTTGGTTACTCGAAATAGAAAACATGGATTTTGGCCGTAAGCCGTTAGATCGAATGAGGTGGGACAGATACTCACGTGTTCCCGACCCTTCTTCACGACTAATCCATACTTGGTCTTGTAAATCATCGATCAATACGGTTTCCTTTGTAGATAATGGGTGACTTGGAGCTGCAACGATAAATAGCTCATCCTCCATAAATGGCTTTACGTGTAAGTCTTTCGAACTCGTTTGGCCTTCAATCAGTCCGAGATCGACATCTAGCTGTTGAACGAGCTGGATAATTTCATCTGTATTCCCGATCGTAATATGAAACTGCACATCAGGATAAGCTGTTTGCATGTTCTTGATCAATGAAGGAACGATGTATTCTCCAATTGTAAAACTCGCACCGATGGAGAGTTCTCCTTGAACAGATTGTTGAATTTCTAAAATATCTTCAACCGTTTGGTCGTAGATTGAGAAAAGTTGTTTAATGCGTTCATAGAGCAATTCACCTGTTGGTGTGATTTGGAGTTTTCTTGGGGAGCGGATAAACAATTCTGTATTCAACTCTTTTTCTAACGACCGAATATGCATACTGACACTCGGTTGAGAGATATATAGAGCTTGAGCTGTCTTCGTGAAACTCTTTAACTCGGCAAGGGTCAAAAAGGTTCGGAACGCGTCAACATTCATATCAGCAAATTCCTTTCTTCAAAATTTGTAACTATTAATATTTCTAATAGAAACAATCATTATTATCTATTTTACTAATCACTTCTCCTTTTATAAAGTGAAAGAAGATAAAAGGAGTTGAGTGTCTCTATGAACTTTTTCAAAAAAGATTACCTTCCCGGACTACTTGTTGCGTTAATCTTGGCTTCATTAGCCATTCAGTTGGCGAAGCTTCCATTTCTAACGATTATGGGACCGCTCGTCATTGCTATATTATTAGGAATGGTTTGGCGAATGATTTTTAAAGAAAATAAAAAGCTTGAACCAGGCATTCAATTTTCTACGAAAAAATTACTTCGATTAGGAATCATTCTCTTAGGGGTACAGTTAAATTTATATGAAATTTACGAAGCGGGCTGGCGTGTTATTTTATTGGCTATTTTTGCAGTAGTTATTGGTTTTACAGCTGTTTATGCGTTTAGTAGACTATTAAAAGTCGATCGAAAGCTCGGTATTTTAACAGCTTGTGGAACGGCCATTTGCGGGGCGGCTGCAATTATTGCAACGGCACCGCAAATCAAAGCAAAAAATAACGATATTGCGATTGCTACAGGAACAATCGCTTTATTAGGCACTGTATTTACGTTGGTGTATTCTATAGGATATCAATATATGAATTTCACTGGTAATGAATATGGTATGTTTGCCGGTTCGACATTGCATGAAGTAGCTCACGTCGTTGCAGCTGGGGCTGCCGGTGGAAGTGAGGCTGTCGATCTAGCTGTATTAGTAAAATTGATCCGTGTGGCATTGCTTGTTCCAGTCATTATTTTTATCGGATTTTTATTTGCCAAAATCGAAAAAGAACAATCGCCGAAACGTTTTTCTTTATCGATGGTGCCATGGTTTATTTTTGGTTTTGCGATTATGAGTACATTGAATACCATTTTTCAGATTCCAGACAATATAGCTGACCGAATCATTGATGTATCTTATCTGCTTATGGGAATGGCAATGGTAGGTATCGGATTAAATGTCCAACTGTCCTCATTCAGAAGCAATGGAGTCAACGCGTTAAAGGCAGGTTTATATGGATCAATCATTCTTTCGGTGCTTACCTTTGTACTCATTCAATGGATCGGTTAATGTCAGAAAGCGTTCATATCTTTGATAAACTTATAACGATGAATAACGTAAACTAGGTGATGAACATGTTAAACATTCGTGCAGAAACGTTAATAGATATCATTGGTGATTTATATACCGAAGAAACATCAATCGTTCTTTCTGATACTAAAAATTACCTTTACTACCGGCCGAGTGAACGAATTGATTTAAAAATCAAGCCTGGTGATCCGGTCGTTGAGGGTACAATTACTGCAAAAGCTTTAAAATTAAAACAGAAAGTTTCGGAATATATCGACCGTGACGTATTTGGTGTGCCTTATTATGGCATGGCAGTTCCGTATAGACACAACGGACGTATTGCGGGTTGTGTGACCGCAGTTTTCCCTGCACTCAGTGACGCTCTGTCCGTCGTGACGGTCCAAGTGGCAGACGGGTGGATTCCGATGCCTTTTGAGGATATTTTGTATATTGAAGCGAAGAACCGGAAGACATATGTTATTGGTAGTAACACATCCGGCACACATCGAAATTCGTTGAATGAATTCGACTTTTTCCTGCCGCGCGATCGTTTTATCCGTTGCCATCGTTCATTTGTGATCAACATTCATCATATCGAAGCGATTTATCCGAATACACATTCTACATTTGAACTAAAAATGAAGGATGGCGCAAGGATTCCTGTTAGTCAGACACATTCTAGTTATTTCAGAAAATTGCTAGGATTTTAATTTGCTGGCTCATACGGAAATCTACTGTTTCACTCATGAAGTAGTAGCGTCTATCTGAAAACGCCCTTCAACAGCCTTGAATCGGGTAAACTATAAATGAAAAGGTTTACATTGAAAGGCGGGGTGTTTTATGGAAAAGGGTTATGAACGTATTCACCAGCCGGAACTAAGAAACCATGTCGTATCAGCGGAGGAAGCTGCTTCCTGGATTCAGGATGGTATGACGTTAGGGTTAAGCGGTTTCACACGAGCTGGCGATGCAAAAGCAATACCTTTCGCCCTGGTAGACAGAGCGAAAACCGAACCATTAAAAGTAAACGTTTACACGGGAGCTTCTCTAGGCTCTGATGTGGATAAATTATTTGCTGAAGCGGGAATTCTAAACAAACGTTTACCATTCCAGGCGGATGCAACGATGCGTAAAAAGTTAAACGACGGTGAATTTTATTTTGTCGATCAACACTTGTCTCACACATCTGAAATGTTGCGCCAAGGAACGTTAGACAAAATTGATTATGCTATTGTGGAAGCGATATCGATTACTGAGGATGGCTTGATCATTCCATCAACATCAATTGGAAACTCAGCAGTTTTTGTAGAATATGCTGAAAACGTTTTAATTGAATTGAACATGGCACAGCCAACTTCTCTTGAAGGCGTCCATGACTTGTTTTCACTAGAAAAACAAGGTGAGCGAGGACCAATTAACATTACACAACCTGAAGATCGAATCGGTGAAAAAGGAATCAGAGTCGACCCAGCCAAAATTAAAGGAATTGTATTTACAAATCAAGCAGATTCTCCATCACCAATTGTACCTCCAGATGAGGAAACAAAACAGATGGCAGATCATCTCATTCGCTTTCTAGAAAATGAAGTAGAAGCAGGTCGACTGACGAAAAACTTAGCACCAATTCAATCGGGTATCGGATCCATTGCAAATGCCGTTTTACACGGTTTATTGGATTCTGACTTTGAAGACTTGAAGGTATACTCTGAAGTGCTTCAAGATGCGGTGTTCGATTTGATGGATGCTGGTAAAGTTAACTTTGCTTCTGCGTGTTCGATCACACTATCTGAAGAGAAAATGAAAAAGGTTTTTGCGAACTTTGAAGAATATAAAAATCGTCTTGTCATGCGTGCACAGGAGATTTCGAACCAGCCGGAATTAATCCGTCGAATGGGATTAATATCCATTAACACGGCATTAGAGTTTGATATTTATGGAAACGTGAACTCAACACATGTGAGCGGAATGAAAATGATGAATGGCATCGGCGGTTCTGGTGATTTTGCGAGAAACGCTCGACTTGGAATCTTTGTAACAAAGTCGATTGCGAAAAACGGTGACATTTCTAGTGTCGTACCATTTGTTCCTCATGTGGACCATACAGAACATGACGTAGACGTTCTTGTTACAGAGCAAGGATATGCAGATCTCCGTGGTCTAGCACCGAGAGAACGAGTGGAAAAGATTATCGACAATTGTGTTCACCCAATGTATAAAGAACAACTTCGCGAATATTATGAAGAAGCGAAAATGCGTGGCGGTCAGACACCACACGTATTGGAAAAAGCCTTTTCTTGGCATACACGGTTCGCTGAAGAAGGAACAATGCTCGAGAAAAAACCTTCATACGTATAAACTGAATAGAACAACATGAAAAAAGTGGCTATCGATTGTTAAAGGATAGCCACTTTTTCAGGATTTTAGTCGAATACATATGTTAGGTCGTCCATCATAAGGGGTGAATACGATGGAAGAACAATTAAATCAAGCAATGACACTACGGGAAAATGGTGAATTAAACAAATCAAAATCACTTTTAGTTGAATTAGCTGAAATATATCCTTTCTATGCTTCCATTAACTATGAGTGCGCACAAAGCTTAATGTTAGTGGGTAAGGAATCGGAAGCTGTACCATACTTTGAACAAGCTCTACGTTTAGGCCTGCCTTCTGAAGCGTTGGCGGACACCTATATCTACTTATCTCAAGGTTATCAAGTGATAGGAGATCAAGAGCGAGCTATAGAAGCATTCCAAAAAGGAAACCAGTTGAAACAAGAACAAAATAAGTTAGAACAGCATCAAAGAGCTGTTGATGCTAACAAAGTTACAGAATAATTTTACCCTAATTTAACAACTTGTCTCCTTCTCATAGTGATAAAACTATGAGAAGGAGACTTTTTTTACAATTAAAATCTTATATACAATGAATATTGAATTCGATTGTTTTTATCGCTTTTAACTACAAATATTATCGGGCACACTGGAAATAATTGATTCGTTTACTCAGAAACAATTTTTTGAAAATACGATTAAATCTACCCTTAGAAGGGGAAAACAGGACTTAATAGCTATATTGATTTAATAGTGAGTGAGAATCTGTAAAATAAGGTAGAACTCAGCATACGGAAAGTTGATTTGCCGGGCTTTGAGTCGGTTGATGTTTAAAATTAGGGATAGAAGTTTGAACGAAACAATACAGAAGGAACCGTTATATTTTGAATATTCAGATGAGGTTGACAAATGTAATTATTGCCACGTGAAAAAGAAAAAATGATGATTGTTGTTGCGGCTGACTTAGCGAGAAGGCGTAAGCAGCGGGGGTTGAAAAAAATAACATGATGAAGTGATTAAGAAGAAAAAATAAATCGTTTACTTTACCTGCAAGCAACGGAACTAGCTTGCAGGCTTTGTTTTTTCTTGGAAAAGGAGCTTGCGGAATATGAGAGCTTGCGTCGATACGTAAATGGCTTTGTGGCGTAAGCGGAATGTTATCGGGAAGCTGTCTCGATGCGCAACTTGGTTTGAGAAGTAAGCGAAAAGTCATCGAGAGCATGTCTCGACACCCAATTGAGTTCATGAAGTAAGCGAAAAGTCATCGAGAGCTCGTCTCGACACCCAATTGAGTTCATGAAGTATAATAATTGTCATCGAGATTTCGTTTCAATACGTAAATGTTTTCGCCTCAATCGAAAACAGTCATCGATTATCTAAATACTCACCATCCGATCAAGTTGTTCTAGCTATTTCCCACTGATTTCAGTAACATTCTGCAAAGCATTTTCATCATCATTTTCAGATTTTCTAATAATTGATAAGGAGCCGTTTGTCTCCATGACGACAGCTTTCACTTGATCCAGCGATCCAATACCTTGTTCACGAACGGACTGTAAAATCTCAGACCGATGAACACGATTAACTTTCATGGCTTTTGTTTTATATCTTCCTTCGTAAAATAACAGAACAGGTGTTGATTTGATTAGGTTACGAAATAATTTTGATCGGAAAGACAACCAAGCAACGAGATACTGCAAAAACGTCAACAGACCGAGAGCTACAATCCCTTCAGATATGGATATTTTACTGTTTAATATAATCGTCGCAAATGTGGAACCAATTGCAACGGTAATAATTAAATCAAACATGTTCATTTTAGATAGTGTACGTTTACCAGAAATACGTAAGAAAAAAATTAAGAAAAAGTAACTCGTAATCCCTAAAATAAGGATACGTATGAGTGGTTCCCAGCCGTTGAAAAACATAAAACCGCCTCCTCTATCTATTTCATTTCCTTGGAAATATCCTTTTAAACAATCCAAATGATTTTAAATCCATCCAATCCTATGTGAAAATGAAGAAATCAGTCATTCTACATACTAACGAAAGTGAACGAACGAGGAGGACAACATATGATTACTGTCATCGGAGCAGGTATACTCGGCGCATCTTGTGCGTATCATTTAGCTAAAAAAGGTGAAGACGTAACGATTATAGATCGAGAAGAACCAGGAAGAGCTTCACACGCAGCAGCCGGTATCGTCTGCCCATGGTTAACCCAACGTCGAAATAAAGATTGGTACGTTCTTGTGAAAAATGGAGCACGCTACTATCCCGATTTGGTTGAACAATTAACTGAAGACGGAGAGTCAAATACGGGGTATGAAAAGGTTGGTGCCCTTCATTTGCACCGCGACCTAGAAATTATTGAAAAAATGTACCAACGAGGTGTGGAAAGAAGAAAAGACGCGCCGGAAATCGGAGAACTTACGAAGTTAGATGAATATGAAACGCAAGCTTATTTTCCAGCGTTAGGAACAGAGTTTAAATCTGTACACATCGCCGGTGGAGCTAGAGTGAACGGCAGGGCCCTGAAAGATTCTTTACTTCGGGCAGCCCAGAAACATGTGGCGAAGTATATAAATGCAGATGCAAAACTTATTCGCGAGGGAAATCGGGTGAGCGCAGTTCAAATTGACCAAGAAAAAATAGCTACTGACCAAGTAATTGATACAACTGGTGCTTGGTCAAATCAATTGATGCGTGACCTAGGGCTTCAATTTAATGTTCGATCCCAACGAGCGCAAATACTTCATTTAGAGTTACCAGAACAAGACCCAGGTAATTGGCCTGTAATTATCGGTTTAAACAAATTGTATCTTTTAACGAATCGAAGCGGGCGAGTGATTGTCGGTGCAACGCATGAAGATGATGTTGGTTTTGATCACCGTGCAACGGCAGAAGGCATTCATGAAATCTTGAATAACGTTCTTTCAGCAGCACCAGGATTAAACGACGCAACGTTTAAAGAAGTTCGAGTTGGATTCCGTCCATTCACCCCAAACTCGCTTCCATTAATTGGTCCAGCTCCTGAAATTGAGAATCTATTTATCGCCAATGGATTAGGTTCTTCTGGTTTAACGAGCGGACCTTATTTAGGATATTTGTTATCACAGTTAGCGACAGGGCAAGATGTCGATATCGACCTAACACCTTATAATATTGAACAAGCAATGGATGAAATTGAATAAAAAATAAAGGCTCCCTCATGTGACCAGGACTTTGGTTGATTATGGGAGAGTGTTTTTGTGAGTTTATATATATCTGACAAGCGCTCTCAACAACGGAAGCATGAGAAAAAAATCTCTTCCGTATTCGAAAAGCGCTCTCAACGACGGAAGCACGAGAAAAAGAATCTCTTCCGTATTCGACAAGCGCTCTCAACAACGGAAGCACGAGAAAAAGAATCTC
>NZ_VMHE01000003.1 GCF_007559425.1 Allobacillus salarius
TCGATACCCAAATGAGTGCTTGCGCTTCGTGAAATGTCGTCGAGAACGTGTCTCGATACTCAAATGAGTGCTCGTGCTTCGTGAAATGTCATCGAGAACGTGTCTCGATACCCAAATGAGTGCTCGTGCTTCGTGAAATGTCGTTGAGAACGTGTCTCGATACTCAAATGAGTGCTCGTGCTTCGTGATATGTCATCGAGCGCGTGTCTTGATGGAAGCTTCAATAATTGTTCGGCTTCTGGGCTTGATAGGCACGCTCAACAACGGAAGTTTCAGTAATTACTTGGCTTCCGTGCTTGATAAGCTCTCTCTTCTACGGAAGATTCTAAAATTGATCATCTCTTCCGTGTTTAATAACCGCTCTCTACTACGGAAACCTACAGGATATTTTTCGCAAAACTCCCAGAAGGTTTTATGTAACCCAAAAATCCACCACCAAATTAAAGCAACTCCAACCAAAGATTTGGCCGGAGTTGCTTGATGATCTATTTTATTAACGATGTACTTGTCGTTCAACTTCTGAAACTAAGTTGTTACACTTTTTATAATCATTCTCTCGCTTTTTTTCAACTTGTAGTCTTCGGTTGAGGTTCATACTGTACTCTTTGTACCCCATTCCGTGAGATTGCTGCATGGACTTCTCCATATCCTCCGTGTAATTTAAGTCAATCTCATTGTCATTAATAATGAAAAATCATTCCTTTCGTCTTTGATGTATTCTAGAATATCACGAATGCTAAGGATTCAAAAATCCTTATATAGTATGTTTATCCACATGAAAAGGGGTATAAACATCTAATTTGATGTTATACCCCTCATTCTTATAATTCGTATGGATAACTGGATATTTCTCTCAGATGCTAAAGATTCAGTTTTTATTTAACCGGAACGACAGCACCTTCATACTTTTCTTCAAAGAAATTCGTGATTTCTTCAGAACGAAGAACTTCGACTAAAGTTTGGAGTGCTTCGTTATTTTCATCTTCAGCGCGTGCAGCAATAATATTCACATAAGGTGAATCGGACTCTTCAATGATTAAGGAATCCTCTGTCGGTTCAAGACCCGCTTCGATCGCATAGTTTGTGTTGATTGCGACTAATGCGTCTTCTTCTCTATCATAAAACTCAGGTAATAAAGCCGGTTCGATACTTGCATCGAATTCCAGATTCAGCGGATTTTCAACGATATCTTCAATCGTTGCACCATCTTTATTGACATCTTCGTCTAATTTAATCAAATCATTTTGTTCAAGCAAAGTAAGAACTCTTCCATGGTCGGCAACAGAACGACTTAGAAGTACGACTGTTCCTTCTTCCACATTATCAATACTTTCGATGTTCTTGGAGTAAATACCTAATGGTTCGATATGAATGCCACCAATATTCACGAAATCATAACCAAAATCTTCTTGTTGCGTTTCAAAGTAAGGAATGTGTTGAAAGTAGTTTGCATCTAGGGTGCCGTTATCTAAGTCTTCGTTCGGGAATACATACTCTTGGTACGTTTCAATCGTCAAGTCAATACCTTTCTCTTTCAACAAAGGTTTCGCTTCTTCCAGCACCTCCGCGTGTGGCACACTTGTCGCTCCAACAACAATTTCGGTAGTTTCCTGATCACTAGCAGCTTCTTCACCAGATGAGTCATTGCTTTCAGTGTTACCATTATTCTCTTCTTCATCAGATGACCCACAAGCTGTTAATGCAACAACCAATGTAATTCCTAATAAAACAAACAATAATTTCTTCATGTTAATTAAACTCCCCTTCTATCGTTTATCGATTCGTTTTGATACAAAGTCGCCAGCCCATTGAAAGATAAAAACGATGGCAACAATGAATACGGTACACGCGAAAACCACGTCATTATTTCTTCGCTGGAAACCATGCATATAAGCTAGATCTCCAAGACCACCTGCACCAATCACTCCTGCAATGGCTGTGTACCCGATTAACGCAATTGCTGTAACCGTCAGACCTCCAACCAATGCTGGTTTAGATTCTTGTAACAAAACCTTAAAAATAATCGTGTGGGTTTTAGCCCCCATTGATTTTGCCGCCTCAATTACCCCTTTATCTACCTCCTTTAAGGCAATTTCAACTAACCGTGCATAAAACGGCGCCGAACCGATAATCAATGCCGGTAAAGCCGCTTTCGGACCACGGATGGTATCCATCAAAAAGTCTGTAAATGGAATGAGCAATAAAATTAATATAATAAACGGGATGGCGCGGAATACGTTAACGACAGTTGCCGTTATTCCATTAATCACCCGGTTGCTCCAAAGATTTCCTCGATCAGTCAAATAAAGCAATAAACCGAGAATGATTCCAAGAATAAAAGTGCCGATGACTGAAATAACCGTCATGTATAATGTTTCATAAGTTGCTGTCCATAAGTTCTCCATAATGACATTCGGAAATAATTCTTCAAGCATTTGTAACCACCTCTACTTCTACTCCCGAGTTGCGAATATAATTCATCGATGCTTCAATCACTTTTCGTTCGCCGTCCAGTTCAACGAATAATGTACCGTATGAGCCTTCCTGGGTTTGTGAAATTGAACCTTGAAGGATATTCACATAAACATCGAACTGTTTAGCGACTTCACTGATTAAGCTCCGTCTCGCCGTACCACCAACGAAGTGCAACTTCACTACTTCTTTGCTTTCATCTTCGGTAATGAAATCTTTTAGTCGTTCCGGGTCATGTTCAAGTGGTGATAATTGTTGAACGAATCGCTTCGTCGTTTTCTCTTTTGGATTGATAAACACTTCCAACACGTCACCGACTTCAACAACTTTTCCTTGTTCCATGACAGCTACACGATGACAGATCTTTTGAATGACATGCATTTCATGCGTAATTAAAATAATCGTTAATTTTAGTTTTTTATTAATGGATACGAGTAAATCCAAAATATCATCTGTCGTTTCCGGATCGAGTGCGGATGTTGCTTCGTCACAAAGGAGCACCTCTGGATCGTTTGCGAGCGCACGAGCAATGCCGACGCGTTGCTTTTGCCCACCACTTAGTTGAGAAGGATAGCTGTTTTCCCGACCTTTCAAGCCAACAAGCTCAATCAATTCATCCACTTTTTCTTTACTGCTCTGTTTATCCACCCCTGCGATTTCTAAAGGAAATGCAATGTTTTCATACACTGTACGTGACCATAGCAGATTAAAGTGTTGAAAGATCATTCCTATTTTTTGTCGTTTTTTACGTAAATCATTTTTTCCTAATTGAGTTAATGACTGCTGATCAAGTGTAATTTCTCCACTCGTCGGCTCTTCCAACCGATTCAACAGACGGACGAACGTACTTTTACCAGCACCGGAATAACCGATGACACCAAAGATTTCACCTTTTTCAATTTCCAATGAAACATCATCGACAGCCTGAACGACTTGATCCTTCGTTTGATAACGTTTCGACAGCTTTTTGATCGATATCATGTGACTCCCTCTTTCTTTAGCAAAATAAAAAACCTTCCTGCATAAGAGAACAGAAAGGATTTGAGCTTTCGTTCCCTTATCTATCAAAGCATCCCCTGCTTTGCTGGAATTAGCACCTGTTGGATGATTTAAATGTCCATCCAGTGGTTGCCGGGCTTCATCGGGCCAGTCCCTCTGCCTCTCTTGATAAGAGTATATTTATCTAATTGTAAATTTATCGCGTTAAAGCGATACGTCGCTAACACATAAAAAAATCTCCCTTGCAAGAACAAGAAAGATACATTTACTCTCTCTTATCTTGCCATGCATTCAGCATGAACAGGAATTAGCACCTTTCGAATAAATTCGATGGTTGCCGGGCTTCACAGGGCCTTTCCCTCCGCCACTCTTGATAAGAAATTTTGCTATGCGATTTATATTAATGTTAATATTATCATGAAGCGAATTGGTCGTCAATCGTATTTTTAAAAAAGGGGGAAATATAAAATGAAAGCACCACAATTCGAACTACCATACTTAAACGAAGACCAGACATTCTCTCTCGATGAAGTACTCGGCGAAAAAGTCGTTGTCCTAACTTTTTGGGTATCTTGGTGCCCAGACTGTGCGCGTGATCTTCCGAAAAAAGAACAATTTTATAAAACGACGCGAAGTGATGAATTAGAAATGATTACGATCAATGTGACTGGCCGGGAACGTTCCGAAGAAGAAGCACTAAAATATCAAGAGCAATTCTTGACCCAGCCCGTTTTGAAAGATAACGGACGAGAAGTATATGATCTATATGAATGCACCTCTGTACCGACAACAATTGTCATTGATAAAAATGGTGAGATTGTCGGGGAGTTTGGTGACAAAGCTGAGTTTGTTGAGATTTTGCAAGTGATTAGTCAAGCAATTGCATAAGCAGTATTAGTAGAGCACTCCATAGTAGATGGGGTGCCTTTTTTATGGAATGATTGAATTTTAACGGAATCATAACGATGGCTTCTCGGCGTTTATTGGTTGCATTCCCGCGTATTTCGACGGCTCCACGGCGTTTTTCGACGGCATCACGCTGCTTTTCGACGGCTCTACGGTGTTTTTCGATGGCTTCACGCTGCTTTTCGACGGCTTCACGCTGCTTTTCGACGGCTTCACAAGTTTTTATCGATGGCTTCCCATTTCTTTGCCTTCCATAAAAAATGCCGAACGTAAGGGAGCTCCTTCATTCAGCATGTTCAATCTCATTAGATTTTATTTTTCTCAGTAACTAAATATGGTCCGAGTTCTTTCAATAGGTATGGCACGGAATGAAATGTATAAATGCGGTCGACTGGTTGGCCATCTTTAAAAACCATTAAACATGGTACACTCATAATACTGTACTGTTGTAGAAAATCTGGAGCCGTCAATCCATTTAGTTCATAAAATTTACTATCTTCCAATGTGTCTTCGATATAAAGAAGCATTCGCTTTGCTACTTTACATGTACCGCAGAAGGGACTATTGATAAATAGTATATGATACTGCTTTTTCTTCACTAGAAATTGCGCATTTTTTTCATTAATTACATTCATACTCATTCAAACCCTTTCAAAAAATCCACGTCGACGTTTATGTCAGCTGCTTGCAAAATTGATGCTAACACGTATTCAGGTGTTTCTTCAACTTCGCGATACTTTCGGTCGATGTAAAGGTTCTGTGCATGAGAGATTTCTTGATTGAGTAATTTCCGTAGTTTAATTCCAGGTTCATCTTCATCTGTCAAAATAAACACATCACGAAAATCCAACTGATGCTCTTCAATCATTAAGTCCAAAGCATGTAAACCGAGGGTTCCAAACGTACATAAGATAAAAGCGTCTTCCTCAATTACCCGGTTAATCTTTTTCTTATCTTGCTTTCCTTCCACGATAATTACCTTAGACAACTCATCCATGTATGATCACCAAATTTTATATTCATTACCTATGGAAAAAGCTGATCATTATCGATCAGCTTCCAAGGTTCTATTATTCTTCTTCTGTCATTTTTTGATATGCGTCAGCATCCATTAATTCTTCAAGCTGAGATGCGTCGTCTAATTCAACAACAACCATCCACGCTTGTTCGTATGGAGATTCGTTTACTAATTCAGGGCTGTCTTCTAATTCTTCATTCACTTCGACAACTTTCCCTGAAACAGGAGCGTATAACTCAGAAACTGTCTTAACAGATTCAACACTGCCAAATGGCTCATCCAATTCTAATTCATCACCGACTTCTGGCAATTCAACAAATACAATATCCCCTAGTTCGTCTTGTGCGAATTCCGTAATACCGATTCGAACCTTACCGTCTTCATTTTTCACCCATTCGTGTTCTTTTGAATAACTTAATTCTTTTGGTAAATTCATCGTACGAGCCTCCTATAACCATTTAACTACTTATATTCTACTATATTTTTTGAATAGATAACACATTCTTGCTGTTTTTATTTCCACTCGGATTCAAATATCTCTTCTTTAAATCCAACTGTCGCTTTTTTACCATCCGTTACCAGTGGTCGTTTCATTAACATACCATCCGAAGCGAGCAGCTTGATTTTTTCATCGTCAGACATTTCCTCCAACTTGTCTTTTAACCCTAGTTCACGGTATTTCTTTCCTGATGTATTGAAAAATTTTTTTAGCGGTAAATCACTTTGTTCAATCATTTGCTTCAGTTCGGATTCACTTGGTGGATTGTCGACGATATGTACTGATTCATAAGTTACACCATTCTCATCCAGCCATTTTAATGCTTTACGACATGTACCGCATTTTGGATATTGGTAGATTGTTACTGTCATCTAAAAACACCTCCACCGCTAGTTTAGCACATTTTTGATGACAGTTGGGAAGATGCAGCCTCCTCATCACGTCGTTTACATACAAACAGATAAAACCCCAGCAGAAGTTATTCCACTGAGGTTTCGGTAAGTCTAAAGAAACTTTCTTTACACTGTATACTTTTCTTCTTCAATTAATGTCTTCGCAATTTCACGTTTCTTCTCAATCACGTTCGTTGGATCATGACGAGTCAGTTTACGAAGTGCGCCAAGCATCATACGCAGGCTGTCACCAGAGTCAGAGGCAACCAATGTTTCTTTGGCATCTGCTTCGATTCGGTTGAATGCTTCTTGGACATACGCTTGTGTGTAAAGTACTTTTTGTTTGTCCTTCTCTTCGCCGCCTTTGTTGATTGTATAGAATATAGTTGATTGGCATTTTAGACTTTAATCGTTTTAACAGCTCTATTATCTTCTTGTTTAATTTCCGTTACTGATAATGGCCTCAGTAATTGTTTTGCTCTCTACATTAACATGAACAAGAGTTCTTAACATGCTAGACATGCCTCCACCAATCATTCAATGAATTCACGATTGGTTTTAAACTTTTCAAAATAGAACTAGATATTCAAATACGACTTACTCGTTTTAATCAAAAGCATAAATAATACAACAAACAACAAAAAGACTGTAGCAACGCTCATTATGATCCAGCTCAATGAAAAGTCAAGATAAAGTAAAACCGCACAACTAATTGAACCGCCTATCATATAAGCAAAGCCTGCCCAAAGCGTCAGTTCATTCCTTATGTGCTTTTGAATCATTTTTTTAGACCAGCCTACAACGTGATACATCGTAAGTTCATTTTTTCTTTCTAGCATTAATGCTTTAAAAGACTCGCTTATACTTATAATCGCAATACCGAACGTTGCTAATAATATGAGTAGCTGCATTGTTTGGACAGTATCCATCGCAAACGTGCCGAGCGTTGTCTGTCTTGCCTCGATAAATGTTGATACTAATGAAGTCATTTGTATAACAATAAGGATTGTTGAAATAATCAATATACAAATAACCGGTAAAATCAGGTGGCGATAATGGAGTAGACTTGGAATAAATCTATAAGGCTCCACTCTGATTGATGGTTTACTATTATAATTAAATACAGCTAAAATCAATAAGCTTAGAATCGCCCAAAGTCCAATCAGACTCAACACGTGTGACTGATTGATCTGTTCAACTAAAATCATCAATAACCCTATACTGATTAAAAAGGCTACAGTCACTAACGTAAGCTGCTCTAAAAAGTTCCGTAGTTTTATTTTGTTTTTACTCCAACCTAGTTTACTTAATATATCGTTTTCTTCAGCAAATTGGTTTTTCTCGTAAAATAGTTTGGATATATACCATATAATCCCGAAAACTGCGAACAAAATAATACTTACTACTGCTAAGTAATTCCAGCCATCCACTAATGATTGGGCTGTTCCCAACGTAGTCCATGGTGCCGTTACCTGCCCGATCCCTTCAACATTCATTTCAACTTGCTGGAATGACGAACCAGCAACAATATCAACTTCGTAGCCTTCCTCAAGTAAGTCAATTGCAACTTGGTTAATTTTCTCTTGGGCCTCTTGATTATATGAATCAATATCAGCCACTTTTAAACGAATAGCATCAATCGGTTTGTCACCTTTAATAAATTCAGCAGCTTCTATTGTTGTTACGCCAGCTGCAGGTTGAGAGATAAAGCTGCCTGGTTTCGTTGTTGGTGTTAATTCCGTCCCATCCTTTGTCCGAACTTCTTTAGTTGTATAAATACCTAGGGGGCTGGATACCAATTGACCTTCATCTTTTTGTGGAGAAAACGTTCCAGTTTGCCATAACATAAATGGAACCTCAAAATTTTCTGCCTCAAAATAACTTTCACCTTTCTGTTCGACTCTTTTATAAGAAGGTGGTGATCCGTCTTCAATGATAGGAACATTGACACCTTTTCCATTAATTTGGTAATCTACTTTAGATGCAGTATAATATAATGAGGTATCGTTAGTTAAAGAACCACCCTCTCCCCACTTCACGGTGTACTCGTTCGTGATTTCAACATAGTTCCCATTGAAAGGGGACTGATATTCACTTAAATCGATTAAGTGCTCCTCTTTAGAAAGTACTGGTGTTTCATTTAATTCATCGATCATCTGATTGATCATTTCATCATCATTCTCATTATAAAGGCTCATCAGATTTTCATGTGAATCCAAATTATATTTTCCCTTAAATTCAGGTAATGATAGTGATAAGTTTTCAACATTCAATTCAAAATAAAGCGATAAATTTAAATCACTACGCTGTATAACGGGAATAAGTTCAGGAATTCCACGAAACTTTAGTGATTGGATTAATAGAGTGGTTTCATGATCAAGTTCTTCTCGGTCCATTTCTAATAGACTTTCAATATCTTTATATTTGTTTAAATCAGTATAATCAATACCTGTTAGCTTGCCTTCACTCTCAATATCAATTCCCGTAAGCAAATAATAGTTCCTCGGTAGTTTTGCACCCATAAAACCAATCATTTTACCATCCGGCTGAAGATCTTCCGGTTTAACAATAAAATCAAAATACTCACGTTCTTTTCCATCCATATAATAGAAAGTAAATGGATCATCCAGAGCATAATTATTCATTCCATCTGATGTATAATAAGTCCATTCTATTTTTGCTGGGCTTTCCAATAATGGTAGACCTACTGAATTTGTGTTTCCCGTAAAATATCCGACGGAAGCGACAGGTGCAGCGATTTCAACATCTTCACTATTTTTGATATCTTCCCATTCTTTAATCGAAATCCCGCCAGAACTGTCACCAATATAGTTGGCCTCTACTACACCCAGTTCATGCTCGATAGGTGTTCGTGAGTCCTTGGGACGGACTAAAATATCGTATAAGCCTCTGCCGTGTTCTTCAATCGTCTGTTCAACCGCTAGCTTAGATTGCTGGGCATATTGAATACCTAAAGGAATTAAAACAAATACACATGTCATGGCAATGATTGTGAAGATCGAGCTGAACTTTCGATTGAAAATCCTTTTAAAAATCATACGAATCATTTGATCAACTCTTTATGTAGTAATTTACCATTGATTAATTGATAGATATTATCACTATACTTTGCTACTTCTTCATCATGAGTTACAAGAATAATTGTCTGCCCATTTTGTTTGAGAGACAATAACAAGTTTATGATTTGATTACGAGTGTCGGAATCCAGATTCCCAGTTGGTTCATCACATAATAAAAGATTTGGTTCTGCGATCAGAGCCCTAGCAATCGCTACTCTTTGTTTTTCACCACCAGAGAGGTCTTTAGGTAGCCTATTATATAAGTCTTCCTCTATACCAACTTCTACTAATAGCTTTCTAGCACGGGTAACCAATTCAGTTTTGGATCGATCTTGAACTAAAGGTAGAATGACATTATCCAATACGGAGTAATAAGGAAGAAGCTTAAAATCTTGAAAAACAAATCCTATGTTATTTCTTCTGAATTCACTCAAACTATTTTCATATAATTCATTAATGTTTATATCGTTAATATGGATTTTCCCTTCGTTAGGCTTTAAGAGTCCGGAAATACAATTAAGTAATGTTGACTTTCCCGACCCTGAGGGCCCCATGATTGTGCACCAAGTACCATTAGAAATATTTAAATTAACATTTTGTAAAATTACTTTATTATTAGAACCACTTTTAAAAGATTTTGATATATTGGCGATTTTCATCATTTCTTCCTCCTAAGAATGGATAATCATATAGCACCCTGCGACAGGGTGCTATATTAAAAACTTAATATCTTCGGAGTGTAATAGAACCTGATATATTTCCTTGTCCTGTTGAACTGCGTGCTTTAAAATAATCCGGCCATGTTATTTCAGTTCTGCTCGAAGGAAGAGAGTATGTTGTCGGAATAGTTTGAGTAGAATAAGATGTAAATGAAGTATCATTATAATGATACGATCCGTAACCATCCCTATATGTTACATAAAAGACATTAGACCTGTCATCTCCCCAATTAAGGTCTTTGGTTACACGTGCACTTGTCCCAGTTCTATTAACATGAACAGGAGACATATTATACTCGAATGGTATACTTGATGGGCTAACCTCTTCCTTTGCATTTGATTGTTTTTCTGCTTCAGCAAAAGAATTTTCAGTCGGGATCATAAGAACCATGCCAAAAGTGAGTAAACTAAAAAAGGTTATTTTTACAAATTTCATTTGATTACCTCCCCTACCTCATTTTTTCTGGATGTAATTTCCATTTATGTTTTCGTTTCCATTATATATTGAATTATCTGTTATTTTCAATGGTACTAAAGACATATTTTTAAATATATGGAATTTTATAAAATAAGAGGCTCTTCACGATTAATTGTGGGTGCAGCTTCCTATATCATCTAAATCTTTTCTAATACGGTAGCTTACACTCTAGAAGGATTATCGTGAGAAAATGGTTTTGATTTCGATAGCCTATAGGCTCTACATTTAAGAACTTTGATTTTGTTATTTGTTCTTTCCCTCGAGCCATTGGTTAGTCCTCAATTAAAAAGTTTAATATTGGACTCTTCCATTGAAGAAGTGTTTTAGCTGCTCTTGTAGAGCGGGAAATATTCCATATATGTACTTCTGATCCATTGTTTAAAAATAGCGTTCACCTCTTGAAAGTCTTTTGCTTCGAACGCTTTAACAATTCATGGAGTCTTGGTTGTTCTTCAAGAAGAAGATATTGTTTTCCAATTCATTATCCTTTAACTTACTAGGTAGGTGTTAAAATAACAAATCAAGAATAATTTTTAAAATCTACTTTTTTTAATGCTCACCACAACTTAGAGTGATGAACCTAAAAAGAGCCGATATCCCTTTTCTTTAGTGGTTTTTTGATTATTTGAATAAAGACATGAGATAGAACCACCTTTGCCATGTTTTAGAGCCACTTGTGACACAATTTTGAGGCATCATTGACATAGAGTGAGCCAAAATGATTGTCCTTGATATAGCAACACTTCCACCACCCTTGACCTATAAATATAAAGAGGTTGATACGGAGGAATTTGTGAGATTTATAAAATACTATTTTAATATGGGTGATACCTCTGAATTTGAAAATTGGTTGGATATAAAAAAATAATTCAATATTCCATGATATGGAAAATATTTATGTCTTCTTGAGGCAGAGTTGGAACCATCTTGACATACTATACATCTTTTCCCTTTCTAATATTAGGGAATATACCATCCAGATATGGGTTACTTGAATTTTCTAGATCTTAAGGCAGTCCTGAAGAACTCATAGACTAATAAGTTGAGCAACAACAAGTCGGTTTTCATCTAAACCATAAATTAATCCCAGCCCGCAAACTTATATTTTTTGCACAGACTGGGATTGATTCTTGACCACTATTTAGCTGTTCTTGTTTTTAAATTAAACCGTATACTTCTCTTCCTCAATCAACGTCTTCGCAATTTCACGTTTTTTCTCGATTACATTTGTTGGATCATGACGAGTCAGTTTGCGAAGTGCACCAAGCATCATGCGCAGGCTGTCTCCAGAGTCAGAAGCAACTAATGTTTCTTTCGCATCCGCTTCGATGTTGTTGAATGCTTCTTGCACATACACTTGAGTATAAAGAACTTTTTGCTTGTGTTTCTCTTCGCCGTCTTTGTTGATGGCTTTTTCGGTACGAAGGATGGCAGCTTCCATGTTGTAAATTTCAGCAGCCATGTCGGCGATATTCGCCAATAGCTCTTGTTCTTGCTCCAATTTTTCTTGGAACTTCTGCGCAGCGATTCCTGCAGCTAACAAGCCAATTTTCTTCGCGTTTTTCAGTAGGTAACGTTCTTGCTCAAGCGTTTCGTCACCGACTGGTTCAGGCATCATTGTCATTAACTCTTCTTGTAGTGCTGTTGCTTTTTCAAGAAGTGGTAGTTGACCTTTCATTGCTTTTTTCATGAATGTACCTGGTACAAGCATGCGGTTAATTTCGTTTGTTCCTTCGAAAATACGGTTGATTCTTGAGTCACGGTACATACGCTCGACTTCATATTCTTGCATAAATCCATAACCACCGTGGATTTGCACCGCTTCGTCAACGGCATAATCCAATAATTCGGTTGCCATGTATTTATTCATGGAACACTCGATTGCGTATTCAGCAATACTTTTCGCAACTTCTGATCCATCGTTCAACTCTTCTTGAGAAAGACCACCCATACGCTGTTCAAAAAGACCAACTGTACGGTAAACGGAACTTTCGTTGGCATACGTTCGTGTTGCCATGTTTGCTAGTTTTTCTTGAATCATACGGAAGCTTGAAATTGGTGTATTGAACTGTTTACGTTCGTTTGCATATTTTGTCGCAACTTCAATCGCACGCTTAGCACCGCCGACACCGCCAATCGCTAGCTTATAACGTCCGACGTTTAAAATGTTGAATGCGATGACGTGACCGCGACCGATTTCACCAAGTACGTTTTCAACCGGTACTTCAGCATCTTCCAACACTAATGTACGTGTAGAAGAAGATTTGATCCCCATTTTCTTCTCTTCAGGTCCAGTAGAAACACCCGGGAATTCACGCTCAACGATGAACGTCGTGAACTTCTCACCATCGACTTTTGCATAAACGACGAATACGTCCGCAAATGCAGAGTTTGTAATCCACTGTTTCTCACCGTTTAAAATATAATGAGTTCCAGCTTCGTTTAACTTAGCGGTTGTTTTTGCACCAAGTGCGTCAGATCCTGAACCCGGTTCAGTCAGCGCGTATGCCGCTAGTTTCTCACCAGTTGCTAGAGCAGGTAAATATTTTTCTTTCTGTTCTTTGTTACCGAAGAAAACGATTGGTAGTGAGCCGATTCCTACGTGCGCACCATGAGTGATGGAAAACCCACCAGCAAGAGACATTTTCTCAGTAATCAAAGAAGAACTAATTTTATCCAATCCTAGGCCGCCGTACTCTTCTGGTACGTCTGCACCTAACAGACCAAGCTCCCCTGCTTTATGCAGTAAATCAACCGATTTATCAAACTCATGATTTTCCAAGTTATCGAGAACCGGCCATACTTCACCTTTGACATACTCTTCTGTCGTTTTCGCAATCATTTTATGCTCTTCAGTAAAGTCCTCAGGTGTTAACATATCTTCTGCGGCAATGTCTTCTACTAAGAAGCCTCCACCTTTAATCACTTTTTCTTGTGTTTCGCTCATAACTTTACCCTCCAGTAATGAATGTTTTATAGTAATTCAAATACGCCAGCTGCACCCATACCGCCACCGATACACATTGTGACGACACCATATTTCACGTTACGACGCTTCATCTCATTCATTAATGAGACGGTTAGCTTCGTACCGGTACAACCAAGTGGGTGACCTAATGCAATCGCTCCACCGTTTACGTTAACAATGTCTTCATCTAATCCAAGTTCGCGAATAACTTGAAGCGATTGGGAAGCAAACGCTTCGTTTAGTTCAAACAATCCGATATCCGACAATTCAAGACCAGCCATTTCCACTGCTTTTGGAATCGCTTTGACCGGTCCGACCCCCATTATTTCTGGCTCGACACCTTGTACCGTATACGAATGGAATTTTAAGATTGGCGTTAGCCCTTCTTTTTCTGCTTTTTCACGATCCATGACTAAGACAGATGCTGCACCATCACTCATTTGTGAAGCGTTACCAGCAGTGACGGATCCACCCATCGTGAATGCAGGTCTCAGCTTCGATAGAACTTCAGGCGTCGTGCCAGGACGTACACCTTCGTCTTTCGAAACTGTTACTGTCGTTTCATGAACTTTATTTTCCGGACCAACTTTGCGTTGTACGACATCCACTGGAACAATTTCGTCATCAAATTTCCCTTCTTTGATTGCTTTCTCCGCACGCTCATGACTTCGAGCAGCGAAAGCATCTTGGTCTTCACGGGAAATTCCGAAACGCTGAGCAACTTCTTCAGCTGTATGCCCCATCGACATATAATAACCGGGAGCATTTTCAACCAAGTCCAAGTTCGGTTTGATGACGTGTCCGCCCATTGGAATTAAACTCATGGATTCAGCTCCACCAGCAATGATCGTTTCCGCATGACCAAGCATAATTCGCTCAGCTGCGTAGGCAATACTTTGAAGTCCTGATGAACAGTACCGGTTGATCGTGATTCCTGGGACATCGTGATCAAGTCCCGCCAAACCACCGATGTTTCTTGCCATATTCATTCCTTGCTCTGCTTCAGGCATCGCACAACCGATAATGATGTCATCGATTGGGCCGTCATAATTGTTCGCACGTTTCAATACTTCTTTTACGGTTACAGCGGAAAGATCATCTGGACGTGTATTTGCGAATGATCCTTTCATCGCTTTACCGACAGGTGTTCTTGCACCTGCGACAATGACTGCTTCTCTCACAATTTCTCCCCCTTTTTTCGAATTGGAGTTATTCCGTTTATTAGTTACGTAGTGGTTTACCTTTCATCAACATATGCTGCATACGTTGTTGTGTTTTCGCTTCACCAATTAAGCTGATGAATGCTTCTCGTTCTAAGTCAAGTAGATATTGTTCATCGACCAGTGTTCCGTATGCAAGTTTTCCACCTGCAAGAACATAAGCTAATTTCCCAGCAATCTTCAAGTCATGTTCAGAAGCATAGCCACCTTGTACAAGGCCTTTAGCTCCCAGTAACATCGCTGCATAGCCTGGTTCACCAACAACAGGTACTTTTTCACGTTTTGGCGCTTGGTACCCTGCTTTTGCTAAGCCAAGCACACTTTGTTTAGCGTCATAGATGAGGTGATCACCATTAACACTGATTTTGTCATGGTTATCCAAGAATCCGCTTTCACGTGCTTCAGCGGCTGAAGTGGACACTTGTGCCATTGCCACTTTCTCAAATACGTCATTCGCTACTTTCGTTAAATCGAAATCAGGTCCTTGTGGCAAGCCGCGTAGTGACTTCAAATAAAGCTCTTTCGTTCCGCCACCACCTGGAATTAAACCGACACCGAATTCAACTAAGCCCATATACGTCTCTTGAGAAGCTTGAATGCTTGCTGCTGGAAGGCTGACTTCAGCTCCTCCACCTAGTGTCATGCCAAATGGTGCGACGACAACCGGCTTTTCATTATATTTAATATTCATCATTGTGTCTTGGAATTGTTTAACGATCATTTCCAATTCAATGAAGTTAAAGTCTTGAGCTTCCATCAGCATCATGCCAAGGTTTGCACCGACACAGAAGTTCTTGCCTTGGTTCCCGATGACAAGACCTTTGTAATTTTTATTCACTTCTTCTAATGAATAATTAATCATCTGAAGGATGTCTGGACCAATCGCGTTACTTTGCGAATGGAATTCAAGGAGTGCAACGTCATCACCTAGGTCGATCAAGCTTGCACCTGAATTTTTCTTGATGACGCCATTGGATTCCTTGTAAAGCTTCAAATTGATTTCTTTCGGATTGACGTCCTTTTCGACATACTCACCGTTGTGGTAGTAGTACTCTTTACCGTTTTCGGTTTTATAGAACGTTTCGAATCCGCTTTCAATCATTTCATCGATCCAAGTAGGAACTTCTGCGCCCTCTTCTTTCATGCGTTCAACCGAAGATTTCACACCAATTGCATCCCACATTTCGAATGGTCCGAGCTGCCAGCCGAAGCCCCACTTCATTGCTTCATCGATTGCCTTCACATCGTCAGCAATTTCTCCGAGAAGTTCAGCAGAGTAAATGAGTGTTGGTTTTGTGATGTTCCAAACAAGGTCGCCACCACGGTCGCCTTTTGCATTGACAAGCGCTTTCAATTTCCGCTTCGCACCTTTTTGTTGTTTCGCTTGTCCAGTCGCTTCTGTCTTCAACTTTTTCTGTTCATTCTCATATTCCAATGTTTCAGGATTTAACTCGTAGATGACACTGCCTTTTTCGCCTTTCTTCTTTAAGAAGAAACCTTTTCCGGCTTTTGCTCCGAGCATTCCTTTTTCATTCATCTGCTTCATAAAGTCAGGTACTTCGAATACTTCTTTCTCTTCACCTTCAACTTGATCGTACACGTTTTTCGCAACATGGATGAACGTGTCCAGTCCAACAACATCAAGTGTACGGAAAGTCGCACTCTTCGGACGGCCAATCATAGGACCGGTTACAGAGTCAACTTCACCGATGCTGTAACCGCCTTTGAGCATTTCTTGAACCGTGACTAACAAGCCATACGTTCCGATTCGGTTCGCAATGAAGTTTGGTGTGTCTTTCGCTTCAACAACACCTTTACCGAGTACATCTTCACCGAATGTCTTCATGAAAGATAAAACTTCCGGGTCTGTTTTCTCCGTCGGAATTACTTCTAAAAGCTTTAAGTAACGCGGCGGGTTGAAAAAGTGTGTACCGAGGAAATGTTTTTGGAAATCCTCTGAACGACCTTCCGCCATTGCGTTAATGGAGATCCCAGATGTGTTAGAAGATACAATCGTACCTTCTTTTCTATGCTCCTCAACCTGCTCATAAACCTTTTTCTTAATGTCCAAGTTTTCAACAACTACTTCAATAATCCAGTCAACGTCTTTCAATTTCTCCATATCATCATCAAAGTTGCCTGTCGTAATGAGATCCAGACTACTCTGACTTGTGATTGGAGAAGGCTTCTGCTTTTTCAATTTCGCTTTATTCTCGGTTGCGATCCGGTTCCGAACAGAAGCATCTTTTAACGTCAGACCCTTCTTCTCTTCTTTTTCCGTTAGCTCCCGAGGAACAATATCCAACATCAATGTAGGAATTCCTACGTTTGCCAAATGTGCCGCAATTCCAGCTCCCATCACACCTGAGCCTAAAACAGCCGCACGCTTGATTTGACGGTTCATGAAACTTCCCCCTATTCTTTGAATGAATACTCATTCATTTTACTCGAAAATTTTTTGGATAGTCAATCACTACCCAAAGCACTCTATTTAATACTATAAATTATTTTCCGATAATTCGCAAACCATTTTATGTCGATTACTCAAAATTTCTAACTTTTTTATCTAATCAAATTGTTATTTACCTTGATGAAGGATAGAGCAATCGTTTTTTGCGCTACCCTTCGAGATGATTTTTACTTGGATTTGGCGGCTTGGCCTGTTTATCGGGCGGCTGGAACCGCTGATTGGGTGGCTCGGCCTGTATATCGGGTGGCTCGACGCATTTATCGGGCGGCTCGGCTCGCAAATCGATTTATTACTTAAAGATTCCTTTAACGACAAACCCGACGTTGGCTGGGCGTTCTGCTAAGCGTCTCATAAAGTAACCGTACCAGTCATTTCCGTAAGGTACATAGACACGCATCTTATATCCTTCTTCTGATAATTCGTTTTGACGTTCGTTACGTATGCCGTACAACATTTGGAATTCAAATTGATCACGCGGAATATTATGTTCTTCTGCGAATTTTTTCGTGAATTCAATAATCGCATCATCATGTGTTGCGACAGCCGTGTAATTTCCGTTTTGCAAATGCTGGGCAATAATTTTTTTGAAGTTTTCATCGGTATCTTTCTTTTCAGGAAAGGCAACTTCTGCTGATTCTTTATAGGCACCCTTCACTAAACGCAAATTCGGATTGTATTGATTCAAGTTCTCTATATCGTCTGAGACACGATATAAGTATGCTTGCATGACGGTACCGATTCCATCATATTTTTGCTTTAACTTCTCAAATATATCTAAAGTCTTTTGCAGTCGCGGATAGTCTTCCATATCGATGGTGACAAACACATTGTATTTCTTCCCTGCTTCTAAAATTTTCTCCATATTTTCTAAAACAAGGTCTTCTGAAATATCTAATCCTAACGAAGTTAATTTTAAAGATAGTTGAGAGTCCAACTGATTTTCGCCAATCATTTTAATCGCATTTACACATTCATCGGCTCTGGATCTTGCTTCGTCTGATTCACTGACAAACTCACCAAGAAAATCGAGCGTAACAGACAATCCTTTTTCATTTAAGGATTCAATCGTCTTTTTCGCATCACTGATTTTCTCCCCTGCCACGAAGCGGCCTGCCCCAAACTTCAACCCATATTTTCTAGCCATTTTCGTCAAAAGTTTATTATCGGATAAAAACAGAAAAAATTTTCTCATGACTTTCTCCATCTGCCTCAACCTCTCTGTCTGCATCTATGTAATCGCTTACTATTCTATCATGGATTTAATGAATTTTGTACTTTCAGAATTTTGTTTTTTTAAATAATAGACACTTAAAAAGCTTTAGTTGTGCTAGATGTATTCGCCTGACCCCACGTAGACATCTGCAGAAAAAGCAACAGTCGAAAATCCAATGGAACTGGGACATAACTAAAACGTTGGCCACCGCATAAGACACCATTGCGATAAAACGATGATTCATAAATATATTAGCGAAGGAAAAACACGAAAACTCCTGCGGGATGAAAAGCGTAGATGAGACCCCGCAGTACGAGGAGGCTCATCAGCGCCCGCGGAAAGGGTAGTGTTTTTCCGAAGCGGTGGTTGCTGTATTCCTCTTTCTAAGAGCTTTCATTTATGAATTTGATTTAATTAATAAATAAAATACCCCATAAAAAAAGGCCCCTCATTCGGGACCTGTTCCTCATCTTTATTAAGCGACAACGTCATACCCTTGACCCTCAACTACTTCAATCAACTGTTCCTTTGAAACGAGGGAATCTTCGTACGCGACATCGACATTACCTGAATCTAAATTAACTTCTACTGACTGGACACCTTCAAGATTACTCAGTGCATCATTCACAGATTGCTTGCAATGACCACAAGTCATTCCTGTAACTTTTAATGTAATTTGCATGTTTTCCCCACCTTTCATTTGTTTGGTTTTATTGTTTCGTATGTATGAATAAAAATCAAGAAATAAAGCTATAAGTGAAGGTATGTAATAAAATTTCGTAAATCGTAAGCATTCCTATTTACAACATTAGACGATTAAGTTATACTTTTTTTATTCTAAATCGTAATCATTACGATGATACTCACTTAGCAAGGAGAAAACAAAATGAAAAAATTAATATTCGCTCTATTCCTTTTAACGATCGTTCTACTCAGCGCATGCCAATCAACAGATGAATCGCAAAATGAAAAAAGCCACTCAGTCGCCGTTTCGATGTATCCGATTGAGTTTTTGATTTCTGAAATCGCAAAAGACCATGTCGATGTTGAAACAGTCATACCACCTGGAACCGATCCACATATTTATGAACCTTCTTCTAAAAAAATGATCGAATTATCGTCTAACGATGCTTTCTTTTATGTCGGGGATCAGATGGAAGCTTTTGGTGAAACGCTTGCCAGCACGGTTGCTGAACAAGGCTTGTCCGTCTACCAGCTTGCGGATTACAAAGAATTGTTCGAACAAAATTCAGACGTACATGCAGATGAATCGCATGATCACAACGACCATGGAGAGGATGATACCGAATCTCATGAGCAAGATCATCATGAAGAACACTCTGGAGCGGACGGCATCCATGTTCACGATTATAACCCTCATTTTTGGTTGGATCCTGTACGAATGAGTTTAGCGGCAGAAATTATAACACAAAATTTAATTGAACTGTACCCGAAACTTGAGGATGATTTTAATCAAAATTTAGAGACATTGCAGAATAATCTTCATGAACTACACCTAGAGTTTCAAGCATTGCAGGATGAGGATTACACCCTTTTTGTAACACATAAAGCGTTTGGATATTGGACTGAACGCTACGGAATTGAACAACTATCCGTTCGTGGGGTCTCTTCTTCACAAGAGCCTTCTCAAAATGAGTTGAGAAAAATCTTCGATGAAGTTGAAGAACATAACATTAACCACATCATTTTAGAAACAATTAGCCAAGACCGACTTGCTATGACCATTGCTGAAGAAATGGGTTTACGCGTATTATACATGCATAATCTCGAAGCGTTGACCGAGGAAAACATTCAGCAAAATAAAGACTACTTTGACTTAATGCGAGAAAATATAAACACGATTCAAAAGACGAAACAATAAGGAGGTTCACCTGATGAGCACACCGTTAGTATCTGTCAGCCATCTTTCCCATCGGTATGATCAACATTCCGTATTGGAAGATGTCAGTTTTGATGTTGAAGAAGGTAGCTTTGTCGGTTTAGTTGGCCCAAATGGTTCAGGTAAAACGACATTGATTAAATTAATATTAGGGATTGAAAGAATCCAAAAAGGTTCCATCGAACTATTCGGTAAGCCTGTTCAGCGCTTTAGAAACAAAGGACATATCAGTTTTGTTTCACAAAAAGCGAACAGCTTTAATCGTGGGTTTCCTGCGACAGCAAAAGAAGTCGTCGGTATGGGACTAACCGCTGGCAGTTCACTGTTCCGCTCTCAGTCCAATATAAACGAACAAATTAACCAAGCTTTGGAACATGTGAATATGATGACTTTTGCCAACCAAAATATCGGGGAGCTTTCAGGCGGGCAACAGCAACGTGTGTTCATCGCACGTGCTCTTGTTAGTAAACCGCAGCTTCTTATATTGGATGAGCCGACAGTTGGTGTGGATACGGATAATGTCCAGCAATTTTATCAACTACTTTCGACATTAAATCGAGAGCTCGGCATTACATTAATTCTCGTTTCACATGATATTGGCACCATTACAACGCAGGTGAATGACCTGCTATGTTTAAATAAAACCTTGCATTATCATGGGGACCCGAATGAATTTGATCAGTTAAGCAATGAAGAAAGATCAACATTTTATGGTCATGACCTCAATGTCATCACACATGACCATTAGGTAAGGGGAGATATTGGATGCTAGAAGCCCTATTAAATTATGAACTACTTCAAAATACTTTTTTTACAGGATTGCTCGTCGGTTTGATTGCACCGCTGCTTGGAACGTTTGTCGTCGTGCAGCGGCAAGCGATGATTGCTGATGGTCTTTCACACGTCACGTTAGCCGGTATTGCATTTGGCATGTTTATGCAGAAGCAGCCGATGTCGACGATGATTACTCCATTTCAGTTTGGAATGATTTTTTCGATTGCCGGAGCAGTCATCATCGAAAAGCTTCGTTCAATGTATCGAGAATTCCAAGAAATTGCGATACCGATCATCCATTCACTCGGCGTCGGACTAGCCATTATATTTATCGCTTTAGCGAACGGTATTAACACAGATATTTATTCGTATTTATTCGGTTCCGTTGCTGCCGTCAGCCGTAACGATTTACTTTTAATTTTAGGTACAGCGATATTCGTTGTTATAGTAGTTTTCGTTCTTTACAAGAAATTATTTGCTCTTTCTTTTGATGAAGAATTTGCTCAAGTATCCGGTATTCGTGCACGATTTATCCATTACTTATTTATGATTTTAACCGCTTTAGTCATCGCTGCTTCCATTCGAATTGTCGGTGTTTTACTCGTATCTGCCTTGATGACACTTCCAGTTGCAACGAGTATGCGTGTTGCAAAAAGCTTTAAACAAACAATCTGGTACAGTATTCTATATGGAGAAGTAGCTGTCATCATCGGATTAATTTCAGGCTATTATTTAGAAATTCCACCTGGTGGGACGATTGTTCTTACAGCCGTTCTATTACTTGGTTTAACGTTATTGGTGAAAAAGATCAAATCACTCGGAAGAATTGAAGGTGAGCATTCATGAATTTGAATGAGGCGCTGAATCTATTAAAAAATGAAGGCTATAAATTTACCGATAAACGGAAAGATATACTAGAGTTTTTTGCGAAGGAAGATGGATATCGGACTGCAAGTGATCTCTGGGAAATACTGAGCGATAAATACCCTGGAATCAGCTATGACACAATCTATCGGAACTTGCATTTGTTTCATGACCTTCGTATTTTAGAATCAACCGAATTAGCTGGCGAAAAACATTTTCGTTTTTCATGTGGGCATGAACACCACCATCATCACTTTATATGTAACAACTGTGGTAAAACAAAATCCATCAAAACATGTCCGATGGATTTCATTCAACCGAAATTTCAAGGATATATGATTGAAAGTCACAAATTTGAAGTCTATGGATTATGCCCGGTTTGTCAATAACTAAAACGATAATAATACCCTTACGATGGTGCTTTAGATATTTAAGCCATCGTAAGGGTTTTGTTTTCACTTTTTATGATAGTGCTATTGCCTATTCATTCAGAGTGAACGTGCCTGATAGGTTCGCTCAGCATTTTCTCTTTTTGGCTCCATACCTCTTCTTCGTATATTTCCTTTCACCGCAATATTCATTAATATACCTAAAAGGAAAAAGGTAATCAGTAACGAGGAACCACCATAACTGATTAACGGTAGCGTAATACCTGTAATTGGCATTAACCCTGTAATCGCACCTAAATTAATGAACACTTGTGAAGTAATCTGAAATGTAATCCCATAGGCAAGTAGCTGTCCAAATTGGTCAGTCGCTCGTTTAGCGATCATAAGCCCTTTAAACATAAATGCGATGTATAAGCCGATGACAAACAATACGCCAATCAGTCCTAATTCTTCAGCAATCACCGACATAATAAAGTCTGTATGTGCTTCAGGTAGAAACCCAGCTTTCTGTACACTGTTACTTAATCCGACTCCGTTGACTTGTCCACTCGCAATGGCTATTAGTGAATGAACTAGCTGATAATCTTCACCACTTGGATCTGAGAAAGGGTCTAGAAAACCGGTGAGTCGTTCCATCCGATAACCTTCTGTCAAAATTAATAAGACAACTCCTGCTAGTGCCGTTCCACCTAGCAAGAAAAGATGTCGGAAACGAATTCCAGCAAACATCAAAATAATTCCACAAGGTATGATAATGGAAACGGCTGTACCTAAATCAGGTTGTAGCACAATCAATAGGAAGACAAATAGTAATACGATTAATGGTGGCATAACGCCTTGTCCAAAATGATGCAATTTTTCTTGCTTGTTTGTGTAAGCTTTAGCAAAGTATAAAATCAAAGCCACTTTTGCTACTTCAGACGGTTGGAGAAGAATGAAACCTAAATTCAACCAACGCGTCGCTTCGTTTCTTGTGACTCCGACACCTGGTATTAAAACTAAAATTAATAACAAGATTGTTCCTAATATAAATATGGGAATAAACGGACCGAGCTTGCGATAATTGAATAGACTCATTAAACCGAAGATAGCAAAACCAATAGCCAAGAAAATTCTTTGGCGATCAAAGAAAAAGTCTGGGTTATTTAAGTCAGGGTCTAGTCCTGCGAACACAAAGCTCGCACTATAAACCATGACAATACCGACCGCTGCTAGTAATAATATAATAACGAATAATGGATAATCTATATTTTTTAAATGGTTTTTCACAGGTCAACACTCCCATAGTAATACTATACATGAATTGTCCCGATTTTTAACAGTATCTTTTTACTCAAATTAAAAATTACTTGGGAGATAATACGCCTTTTGACCGTGTATACTTGTATTTATGATGCGCTAAAGCATTTCGATGTAAACGATCGAACCCTTGAAACCCAAATGATTGATAATAATCTTGATTTAATTATTAACAATTTCAATGTAATCGTTGTGTAAGTTAATTTGAAGCTGTCATATGACTCGCTCCTTTGTTTTTTGCTCTCTTCTATCAATCAGTTGGTTTCAGGCGAGGAGCGTCGGCGGTGACGCCTGCGGGATAAGCACGAGTCTCGAGACCCCGCAGGCCACACTTTTCGGCCGAGGAGGCTCGGGCCGTGCCCGCGGCAAGCATCCGCCGTAAGCGAAACGCCTGACACCGGCTGTCATCGATCCCTACTCTAAGTTGTGAATTATTCCAACAAGTATTTTAGAGTCAAAAAAACCACCTTCCGCACGATGCGAAAGATGGTTTCTGTATCACTAACACCTATTACAAAACAGGCGTCGTTATTTTCTTTTCTGCTTCAATATAATCTTCGTACGATTCGGATTTATCAATGACACCTTTGTCGGTGATTTCAATAACACGATTGGCGATCGTTTGAATAAATTGGTGATCGTGTGAAGTAAAGATGACCGATCCTTTAAATTGAATTAAGCTGTCGTTCAACGATTGAATAGACTCTAGATCCAAGTGGTTCGTTGGATCATCTAAAATCAATACGTTCGAATGACTCAACATCATGCGAGATAGCATACAACGTACTTTTTCTCCACCGGAAAGGACACTCGCCTTTTTGAATACTTCTTCACCAGAGAAGAGCATTCGGCCAAGGAATCCGCGCAAGAATGTTTCGCTTTCATCTTCAGGTGAATATTGACGTAACCAATCAATCAACGTCTTATCTACACCATCAAAGTAGTAGCTATTGTCTTTCGGGAAGTATGATTGAGAAGTCGTAATTCCCCATTTATAACTACCTTCGTCTGGTTCCATTTCACCAACTAAAATTTTAAGCAACGTCGTCTTTGCGATATCATCACCAAGCAGAACGACTTTATCATCTTTGTTCAAACGGAAGGTAACGTTATCCAATACTTTCTTTCCGTCAACTGTTTTGGAAAGTCCGTTGACTTCCAATAGATCATTACCGATTTCACGCTCCGGTTGGAATGCAATGTATGGATATTTACGTGAAGATGGTTTGATATCATCCAACGTAATTTTATCCAACAACTTTTTACGTGATGTTGCCTGACGTGATTTTGATGCGTTCGCACTGAATCGTGCGATAAACTCTTTCAAGTCTTTAATCTTTTCTTCTTTTTTCTTGTTTTGATCCTGTGCCATTTTTAACGCTAACTGGCTGGACTCATACCAAAAATCATAGTTCCCGACATAAAGCGTGATTTTTTCAAAATCTAAATCAGCGATATGCGTACAGACATTATTCAAGAAGTTTCTGTCGTGTGAAACGACGATGACCGTATTTTCAAATTGGATTAAAAATTCTTCCAACCAACGAATCGCTTGCAAATCCAGTCCGTTTGTCGGCTCATCTAATAATAAAATGTCCGGGTTACCGAATAATGCTTGCGCAAGAAGTACTTTTACTTTTTCCGTTTCAGGAAGGTCTGCCATCTTTTTATCGTGGAATTCATCTTGAACGCCAAGTCCACGTAGCAATGTAGCAGCATCGCCTTCAGCTTCCCAACCATTCATTTCAGCAAATTCGCCTTCAAGCTCAGCCGCACGCATGCCATCCTCTTCCGTAAAATCACCTTTAGAATAGATCGCATCTTTCTCTTGCATCACTTCATATAATCGTTCATGCCCCATCATCACAACGTTAAGAGCAATCTCATCTTCATGAGCAAAGTGATCCTGCTTCAAGACAGCGATTCGCTCATCTTTACCTACAGAAACATGACCTTCTTGAGGTTCAATTTCACCCGAAAGAATTTTAAGAAATGTCGATTTACCGGCACCATTTGCACCGATTAAACCGTAACAATTTCCATTCGTAAATTTTATTGAAACATCTTCAAAGAGCTTGCGATCTGAAAATCGAAGCCCGACATTAGTTGCTTGTAACATGAAACAGCCTCCATCATTAAACTTAACGAATATCATTATAGCACCTTTTCAAAGATTTTCCGATAGATAACAACAATCAGCTTGAAATTAATTTCCAATGATCTTTCGTCATAGAAATATCCATCTCGGACACATTATCTATAGTATGAAAAATTTCGAGGTGCTAAACAATGAACCAAAAAGACCCACTTGGTGTTTGGGGACTAATTACATTAGCCTCCATCCCGCTCGTCATGACACTAGGAAATTCAATGCTTATTCCTGTATTGCCGGTTTTTGAAGAGAAAATCGGCATCTCTTCATTTCAATCGAGCTTAATCATTACCAGTTATTCCGTTTCAGCTATCTTTTTAATACCGATTGCTGGTTATTTATCAGATCGTTACGGCAGAAAAATCGTCATTTTGCCGAGTTTAATTTTGACCTTGATTGGTGGAGTGATTGCAGCATATGCGTCTTGGAAAATGGAAAACCCATTTGCTTGGATTGTTGTTGGGCGAATTTTGCAAGGTGTCGGTGCATCCGGCGCCACTCCGATTATCCTTCCTCTCGTCGGTGATTTATATAAAGACGATGATGAAAAAGCAAGTGAGAATTTAGGTGTCGTCGAGACGTCCAACACATTTGGTAAAGTGCTAAGCCCAATTGTCGGCGCCTTTTTCGCAACCATTCTCTGGTACTTACCGTTTATTTCGATTGCTGTCTTTAGCTTAATTTCTTTTATATTGGTCCTATTCTTTATCAAAGTACCGAGAGATATTGCCAAACCACCTGCCTTTCGAACATTTTTGGCAAAAACAAAAAAGATATTCACGATTGAAGGTCCGTGGTTATACACAATATTCGGTATCGGTGCTTATGTGATGCTCGTTTTATTCGGTGAATTATTTTTTCTATCGGATATATTTGAGAAGGAACATGGCATCAAAGGCGTGCGCAAAGGGGTTTTACTCGCCGTCCCATTGATTGTTTTATGTGTTACGGCTTTTGTCATCGGTAAATGGATCAAAGGCAGTTTACCTGTCATGAAAGCCGTCATGATTATTTCAATGGTCATTCTTTCGTTCAGTGTCGGCTTTGTAGGGTTCTCTGAATCACCAGAAATCCTTCTGTTATTCATCAGTGTGAATGGCCTTGCAATTGGTGCATTGCTACCGACATTAGATGCCATGATTACCGAAAACATTCAAAAAGATGCACGCGGAACAATCACGTCGATCTATAGTGCAGCAAGGTTTATCGGGGTTGCGGCTGGTCCTCCGTTAATGTCTTTGTTAATGAAGAACTATGTAGAAGTGAGCTATATCGTCGCTGGAGGTATCGGAATTCTTCTTCTAGGCGCAATTGTCTTATTTATCCGACCTGAACAAACCTAACTGAATAGGAGGACTAGTTCTCCTTCTTGGCGCATATCTTGTACAAAGCCATGTGTACGAGGAGGACGTTATGCAATTCATCGAGCGAACATTATTGTCTATCATCATTTTACGGATTCTCTCTGGTGGGATCGAAATTACCGCTGCATTGGTCATGTTTAAATATAATGATTTGTCCAAAGCATTAGTCATCAATTCCCTTTTAGCATTGGTCGGACCCACAATCCTGCTTTCAACAACGCTTATTGGTTTGTATGGACTTGCGGGTAAAATATCATTATTAAAAGCTGTGTGCTTAGTCTGTGGCATATTGCTGATTATCACTAGCTTAAAAATAAAATAACGGTTAACGACGGAAACATCGTTAACCGTTATTTTATTTATTGTCCTTATCTAATGTAATATCTGTCCAAGTCTGTTTGTCATCGGATTCAATGATTCCTAAAAACACATCATCGATATAAGATTGATCGAGAATCTGTTCGGCTACACGGAATTTAACATCGTCCGCATCGGCAAGTGTCATGCCTTTTTCCAATTCAAGATAAGCTTCCACATGGTAGTCTCCACCTTCTTGCAAGATGCGCATCTTTTGAATATCGACGACTTGTGGGTCATTTAAAATAATTTGTGCGACACTCGTCTCAATCTTCTTCGGCGCAGCAACACCGATTAGACCAATCGTATTATCATAACCGATTTTAATGGCAATCCCAATTAGTAAAATGCCAATAATCATGGTTCCGATTCCATCGTAAACATAATTACCAGTCACATGTGAAACAGCAATCGCAATCAAAGCAACTGCCCCACCAAGCGTCGCCACATTATCTTCATAAAATACCAACCGTGTCGGTGGCTGGGCGTATTTAATGTTTTTAAACGATTCGACAATAAAGTTCCCGTCTTTCTCGGCACGCGCTTCGTGCACAACTTCTTTCATAACCTTCAGTAATACGCCACCATCTATAGCAATTGAAATAATCATGACAATAATCATTAACCATAGATTTGATGAAGGCTGTGGATCTTGAATAATATGCCATCCATTTAAAATCGTTTCATAAGCCATAATGGATACAACGATTACCGCCAACAATACGAATAAATTCACGACTCTTCCATATCCAGTCGGAAAACGTTTCGTTGGCTTCTTTTCAGCTAAAGCACTTCCGAAGAAAACCATCCCCTGGTTGAGTGAATCTGCAATGGAGTGGATCATTGTCGCAAACATTGCGCCACTACCACTGATCAATGCTGCAATTCCTTTAATAATCGCGATTGCAACATTACCTAATGCAGACAAACCAGATGAGCGGTTTCCTCGTTTCAATAATTCAATCATCCGCATCTTCTCCTTCCCTACCTACTACTTTAGAAATTACCCGATTTTGAGTGATTTTATCCATGTATGTTGAATAGGTTGGCGGAAATTCATGGATGATATGTGTGGTTGATCGGTTGGAGAGCGCTTGAGTGGCTCAAGTGATTCTTTGCGGATGCAAGAATTTTTTTGAACGGTTGCAGCGTTTGTTTGAACGGATAGAGTGAGCTTTTGAACGCTTAACGCAGAACTATGAACGATTAGCGGAAACCTTTGAACGGTGACAGCTTATTTTTGAACAGTTAGCTTAATTGTTTGAATGGTGATAACGACGTTTTGAATACAATTATGCCATAAGAAATATTAATGATTCAGAATACTTATTATACATACTTCAAAAAATTTGTAGCAAAATAAAAAAACGCCACAACTCTTGATGTAACAAGAATCGTGACGTTTTTTATTCGTAGTATTGTTGTATGGAGACGGCGGGACTCGAACCCGCGTCCAGAGATATCGGCACTCAAGCTTCTACAAGCTTAGTTAGCGTATTGTCATTCGCCAACTTTTCGGCCCACTAACAGGCTTCCAAGTGGCTAGTCTGATTAGTCTCTTCTGAAATCCTCAGACGGTGGACTTCAGCGTAGCCCGCTTCATTTGAGACCCTTCTATCTGCTACACGGGCGATAGCAGGAAGGATCCTGTAGAACTGCTTACGCAGCTACAGCGAAATCGTTTTGTTTGCCAGTTATTATTAACTGAGTGACGTTTTACGAGCCGTCGCCTCGGCTTGCAACTTGAGCTCGACCTATCCCTGTCGAATCCAAAACGTCCCCGTAAAATTGGGAAACATTTTGTGATAAATGTTTTGTCTTACAATTAGTATTATAGCATATCTCATCAGAAATGAAAAGATGTTGCTTACAATGAAAGGCTTACTGGAAGCGTTCCTTCATCGCACGCTCAACATCACGTTTCGCTGCTTTTTGTTTTAAATCTTCACGTTTATCGTATTTCTTCTTACCTTTACCGAGCCCAATCAGTAATTTAGCGACTCCGTTCTTGATGTATATCTTTAGTGGAACGAGCGAGTAGCCTTTCATTTGTGTCTGCCCGATCAGCTTGTTGATTTCGCTTCTATGGAGTAATAACTTACGAGAACGAGTTGGTTCATGATTATGTCTATTCCCTTGTTCGTAAGTTGAAATGTGCATATTATGAACATACACTTCACCATTAGATACCCTTGCGAAAGCATCTTTTAAGTTGACCCGTCCAGCTCGAATGGACTTGATTTCGGTTCCTTGCAAAACTAATCCAGCTTCGTATGTTTCTTCTATAAAGAAATCATGGCGGGCTTTCCGATTGGTTGCAATGGCATTTGATTCTTTTTTAGCCATTTTCCTTCCTCCTCTACTGCATAACGTTATTTTACCAAATGAAATGTGTCTTTTAAACTACTTACTCTTTTGAGTATATCGCCTAAATGCCCGACAATATGTGTAAGCCACCCATAAATTTGACCTAGCCACCCGACCAGCACGTCTAGCCGCCCGATAAACTGTTTCAGACGTCCGATAAAGCGATCCACACGCCCGACAAACTGTTCCAGACACCCGACAAAGCGATCCAGACACCCGATTAGACGATGCAACCACGCCGATAAATTATTTAATAGACAATCAAAGGAAGTTTGTGTCAAGATATGGGTGGAATTAACTGTTATGTTCGCCGAAATAGGAGGTTGCAGCAAGTGATTGATACGATACATTTTAGACAGCTTGAGTTGGGTGATCGAGATAAACTCGAGCAAATGGAAACGGGTATACAAGATGATTATGTTATCCGAATTTTTGACCGTTTAATTGAACATAAAGAACATATGATTTATGGGCTTTTTGCTGGTGATCAACTCGTATCGGTTGGTGGCTATACGATTTTCGCTGAGCAATACGCTATGCTCGGAAGGTTACGTACGGATATCCGATATCGTGGTGAAGGTTCAGCAACAAAATTATTGAAACACGTCCTTCAAGAAATCAAAAAGTTAGATGGAATCAATTGGGTTGGAGGAAATACCCAACGTCATAATTATTCAGGAATGAACGTGTTAAATAAATTAGGTTTACCTGAATTGATTGATCTACACGCTTCTACCGTCGTTGATGTTGAAAAGTTAGATACTGAAACAGGTCCTTTGTGGAACGAAATTTCCAACGTGGATGAAAAAATGAGTTGGTTAGAAACACTGACTCAGGACCCAAATACAATTTTTCCATATGAAGCGTATTACCCGTTTCCTGTCAGTCCAACATTATTTAAAAAAGAAAACGTAAAGAATTGGTTACTGTTCAAGAACACTACGGAAGATCGTTTCCTAATCGTAAAAGAAGATCAGAAAAAATATAAATACGCACAGACCATTTATTTATGGGATGACTTGTGGGAGCAGCCGGGATTATTAAAAACCATTTCCCATGCAAAACACCAGCTCGCTCAACAAACTGCAGAAGACATGTACATCCGCTTCGACTTAACCGAAAAGCAACGAGCGATGGTCCCAGATGAAGATGCTTTTAACTTTCAAGACCCGTGGGTATTACATGGAAAATGGTTAACTCGTTAATCGAAAAACTATCCTAACGTCAGAAGACGAAAGGATAGTTTTTTATATTATTTGATTTTCCGTGCGCTTCTTTTTCCTTTTGGCTTCGGTTTATCCATACCGACGATTTCAAAGTCTACGGCCCGTTCGTCAATGTTTGTGTTAATCACACGCACACGAACTTCATCTCCGATTCGGAAAATCTTGCCCGTTCGCTCACCAATCATTGCTTGATGGCGGTCATCATAGTGATAGTAATCATCTGTTAAATAGCTGATGTGTACGAGTCCTTCAACTGTGTTTGGCAGTTCCACAAACAGACCAAAGTTCGTCAAGGAGCTTACCAGTCCATCAAATTCTTCACCAATTTTATCCGTCATATACTCTGCTTTTTTCAAATCATTCGTTTCGCGTTCGGCATCGACAGCTCTTCTTTCCGCTGCAGATGTATGACGTGCGATATCTGGAAGTTTTTCTTTCCAATTATCAATCGTTTGATCACTTAGATCGCCATGGATTAAATAAGTTCGAATGAGACGGTGAACAATTAAATCCGGATAGCGTCGGATAGGTGAAGTGAAGTGCGTATAGAACTCTGTCGCCAAGCCGAAGTGACCGACTGATTCTGGTGAATATTTCGCTTGTTGCATGGAACGTAACATCAGTTTATTGACGACCATATCTTCTTTGCTTCCTTCAATCTCTTTTAACACTTGCTGAAGGGCTTTCGGATGGACATCGTCACTCGTTCCTTTAACAACATAACCTAAGTTACCGATGAAATCGAAAAACCGCTGTAATTTCGACTCTTCAGGATCTTCGTGAATTCGGTGAATAAATGGGACATCCATCCAATGAAAATGCTCTGCAATCGTTTCATTCGCTGCAAGCATAAATTCTTCGATCAATCGTTCCGCTACACCGCGCTCCAATATTTTAATATCTAGTGGATGGCCTTCATCATCAACGACAATTCCAGCTTCCTTGAAGTCAAAGTCGATTGCCCCACGTTTCATACGTTTTTTCCGTAAAACTTGAGCAAGCTCTTCCATCGCTTCAAACATTGGTACTAGGCTTTCATATTTTTCACGCATCGTTGGCTCTTCACGACCTAAAATCGAGTTTACAGCTGAGTAAGTCATTCGTTCAGTTGTCTTAATGACCGCTTCAAAAATTTCATGATTCACTACTTGGCCTTTTTGATCGATTTCCATTTCACAACCTAAGGTCAAACGGTCAACTTGTGGATTCAAGGAACAGATTCCGTTCGATAGACGATGGGGAATCATCGGAATAACGCGATCTGTTAAGTAAGAGCTTGTCCCACGTTCAAAAGCTTCTCGGTCAATCGGAGAGCCTTCCGTTACATAATAAGAGACGTCGGCAATATAGACACCTAATAGGAAGTTGCCGTTTTCTAGTTTTTCAACTCGAATCGCATCATCTAAGTCTTTCGCGTCTGCTCCATCAATGGTAACGATTTGCTCATTACGTAAGTCACGACGACCTTCGATATCGGCCTCATCGATTGTTTCAGGGATTTCATTGGCATGCTCTAACGTATCTGCATCGAACTCGGCTTTAATACCATGTTTATAAATGATAGAAAGAATATCAATGCCAGGATCGTTCACATGACCGAGAATCTCAACAACTTCGCCCTCTGCACTCTTTTTATCTTTCGGGAACTCCGTAATCTTGACGATGACTTTATGTCCATCAGCAGCTCCGTTGTTGTTTCCTTCTTGGATAAAAATATCATTCGGAATTCGTTTATCATCAGCAATGACAAAACCGAAACGGCCATTATCTTGATACGTTCCGACAACCTTGTCATTATTACGCTCTAAAATTCGGACAACGACACCTTCTGGGCGATTCCCTTCAATGGAATCTACATTGACGCGAACGAGTACGAGATCACCGTTCATCGCTGACATTAAATCATGACTGTTGATGTAAACATCATCTTTGTCTTCATCGTCCGGAATAAGAAATGCAAATCCTTTCGCATGCATTTGAACTGTTCCTCGAACGAGATTCATTCTTTCCGCTAATCCGTACCGATTTTTCCGTGTCCGGACAAGATCGCCTTCTTCTTCCAATTCATTTAACCTCTTCATTAACTCCATTAAATCATCGCTTGACTCAATCGAAAAAATCTCTTGGATTTCTTCTACGGAATGAGGGTGTGTTGCTTCTTCTTGAAAGTAATTCAGAAGGTTTTTTTTCAACTCACTCATCTACATTCACCTCTTTGCTTTATGATTTCCAATTTAACGTTTCTAAAAACGCGTAAACGTCTTCATGAACCTGATCTTTGTAATCACTCAATGTAATTACATGGGGTGCGCCTTCATACCATTTGATGTCTTTTTCATCCGCTTGTACATGTTCATATATATAATTTGCGCTGTCCTTATTGATTAATTCATCTTCTTCAGCTTGCAGCACAAGTGTTGGTGCATAAATTTCATCGATATGATCGTGAACCTCTTCAATTAATTTACTTAGTGAATCAAATGTTTCATCCGATTGCTCGAATAACCGATCAATTTCTTCGTCGATTTGTTTTTCATCTTTTTGTTGAAGCTGTTTATATTGCTTTGCAAATTGTTTAAATCCACCTGAAAGTTCTTTGATATTATCAAAGTATACGGGCGTGCAAATTGGAATGGCTCCCATTAACGGCTTCTGATACGCCAGTTTTAACGTCAATACACCGCCAAGTGATAAACCAGCAACAGCAATTTCATCATAGCCTAGTTCTTTCAGATGATTATATCCATCTAGTGCATCTTGCCACCATTGATCAGCTGTCGTTCCAACTAGCTCCTCTGGCTCTACACCATGTCCTTCGTAAATCGGTGCATGAGTTGTATAACCTTTTTTCTCTAAAAACCGTCCCAGCATCCGTACGTCTGCTGAATGTCCCGTGAATCCATGTAGTAGTAAAACTGCTCGATCTCCTGCTTCAAATGTAAATGGTTCTGGTTTCTTGATTTGCATCGTTTATTTCCTCCTTTTTCAGGACATAGCTATTGTTAAGTTTCCCGAGTTATCATTGAATTAATCATAGGTGAGTATTTTGAGTGGTTCCTTCTGTGGAGTCCATACGTGGTGAAAATTACAAAAGATTTTTGGCTCATAAAAAAACAGCAAGCTATTCACTCACTGTTTTGTCCTCATTTATTAAGATACGATATAGCCTAATAAGAACGTGATAACCATGAAAGTTACCCCTAACACAATTGTCACACGGTGTAAAACACCTTCTAGACCACGGGCTTTTTGCTTTCCGAATAATTGTTCAGCACCGCCAGTGATTACTCCAGATAATCCAGCGCTTTTGCCTGACTGAAGTAAGATGGTAATAATTAAACCGAGTGTATTGATGAAAAGCAATGTCACTAAGAAACCGTACATGTCTTTGACCTCCTATGCTTGCACACAAATCCATACAAATAATTTTACATAAACAAGCTGAATTTTGCAATACCTTTTATAGGCAATGACCAAATAAAAAACCTGAACGCTCGCATAAAGCGTTCAGGTCATCATTATGACTGTGATTGTGTGACAGGTGATTCTTCTAGTTCGCTTGTTTCCTCTATGTCGGGTTCTGTTTCTGAGATGTAAAGTGCGCAGGCTGCATCACCAGTAATATTGACGGCTGTACGCGCCATATCAAGTAAACGGTCGACCCCGAGAATCAAACCAATTGCTTCTACCGGAAGACCAACTTGCTGAAGAACCATTGCTAGCATGATTAATCCTACGCCAGGAACGGCAGCAGTACCAATAGACGCAAGAACGGCAATTAACAAGACGGTTAGTAGCTGTGTAAGCGTTAAGCTCTCTGCATAAACTTGTGCGATAAATACAGTAGCAACCCCTTGCATAATTGCAGTACCATCCATGTTAATCGTTGCTCCGAGTGGTTGAACGAAACTACTGACCGGTTCCTTTACACCTAGTCGCTTTTGAGCTGTCGTCATCGACACTGGTAATGTCGCACCACTACTTGCAGTACCAAATGCCACACTCATTGCAGGCGCAAAGTTTTTGATGAACCAAATTGGGCTTTTCTTTGCCATGAATTTCACGACGGACCCATAAGTTACAACTAAATGGATCAAGAGAGCGGCCAGTACGACGAGGAAGTATGCAGCTAATGATTTAATCGCATCCCATCCTGCACCACCAACGGCTGAAGCAATTAAACCAAATGCACCGAATGGAGCTGTATACATGACAATATTGACAACATACATTACTAAATCGAATGCTTGGTCCAAAAACTTCTTAATGAGATCGGTTTTCTTATTTAACGTTGCTAACCCAACACCTAATAAAATCGCAAAAAAGATAATTTGAAGCATTTCCCCATTCACCATCGCTGCGATTGGGTTTGTCGGGATAATATTCAACAACGTATCCACGACAGAAGGCGCTTCACTCGGCTCATACTCAACACCTGTTGTATCGATTAAACCTTTTTCACCTGGCTTGATTAACAATGCCAATGACATCGCGATGGTAATCGCAATAGCTGTTGACGTCAGGAAAAATAGGATTGTTTTCCCACCGATTCTACCTAATTTTTTCGGATCACCAAGTGAAGCTGTCCCGATGACAAGTGATACGAAAACAATTGGCACGACTAACATTTGAATCAATCGTAAAAAGATTTCTCCTAGTGGTGTAAAGAAATACGTATCAATAGGTCCAAATGCACTAGGAGCAAATATATTCAAACCTAAACCGATTGCAATACCTAAAATCAATGCAATAACAATCTGTTTCGTTAGATTTTTCATCTTTCATTTCCCTCCTTAACAATAGTTACTAATAATTATGTGAAAATTTAGTCAATTATTATTTTTTGTGAAAGCGATTTCTTAGTTGGGATAAAAAGTTTCTAGTTAACTAGCTTCATTGATATATGTTTTGAAAATACTGTTTAACAATTTGCAAAAACCTCACAGCTAGGAATCAGCACAGATCAAATCGTCAATTCATCTTTATTATATTTGCAGCCTGCCACTGCTAATATCCGATGAAAACGAACATACATGTGCTGAAATTTTACTCGATACTGCCGAACTCATAGATTATGCGCAATGGTTCTTCGGATAGTGCCTGTTATATTTTACATTGTATTTAAACAAGATGAAAGAGAAATTTTTCCCATTCATATAAAAACCCGAGCGACAGTGATTTACACCGCCGTTCGGGTTGTTGTGTGACTAGAATGATTTTATTTTAAATTATAGAAAGCTGAGCCACCAGCATAATGTGCTGTTACGCCAAGATAGTCTTCAATACGTAGTAATTGATTGTATTTCGCAACGCGGTCTGTACGCGATGGAGCGCCTGTTTTGATTTGTCCAGCGTTTGTTGCAACAGAAATATCAGCAATCGTCGCATCTTCTGTTTCACCAGAACGGTGTGAAATAACAGCTGTATAGCCTGCTTTTTTCGCCATTTCAATCGCTTCGAACGTTTCTGTTAACGTTCCGATTTGGTTTACTTTAATCAGAATGGAGTTAGCGATTCCTTTTTCGATTCCTTCTGATAATTTCTTCGTATTCGTAACGAAAAGGTCATCTCCGACTAGCTGGACGCGATCTCCAATTTTTTCAGTTAGTAATTTGAAGCCGTCCCAGTCGTTTTCGTCTAATCCATCTTCAATAGAAACGATTGGGTATTTATTGACTAACTCTTCATACCAAGCAACCATTTCTTCAGCTGTTTTCGTGACGTCTTCACCTTTTAGTTCATACTTACCGTCAGTGTAAATTTCAGAAGCGGCAACGTCCATCGCAAGTTTGATGTCTGTACCGATTTCATAGCCCGCTTCTTTGACAGCTTCAACGATTGTTTCCAATGCTTCTTCGTTGGATTTCAAGTTTGGCGCGAAGCCACCTTCATCACCAACAGATGTATTGTAGCCTTTGTTTTTCAACACTTTTTTCAACGCGTGGAAGATTTCTGTACCTGTACGCAACGCTTCTTTGAACGTAGGTGCACTAACAGGCATAATCATAAACTCTTGAATGTCGACATTGTTGTCCGCATGCTCGCCGCCATTTAAAATATTCATCATTGGTGTCGGTAAAGTTGTCGCTTGGAATCCACCAAGATATTTGTATAATGGCTGGCCGAGATAGTCTGCTGCTGCATGGGCTACTGCCATTGATACGCCTAAGATGGCATTTGCGCCAAGTTTGCCTTTGTTTTCGCTTCCGTCTAGCTCAATCATTAATTGGTCTATATCGACTTGTTCGGTTACATCAAATCCGACGAGTTCTGGAGCAATAACATCATTAACGTTTTTAACAGCTTGCTCAACGCCTTTTCCAAGGTAACGGTCTTTGTCACCGTCGCGTAATTCGACTGCTTCATGTTCTCCAGTTGACGCACCACTTGGAACTAATGCGCGGCCGTAGCCACCGGATTCTGTCATAACTTCTACTTCTATTGTTGGATTACCACGTGAATCCAATACTTCTCTACCATAAACATCGATAATATAAGGCATGAAAACTCGCTCCTTCATGTTTCTATTTTATTTTGATTGAATTAAACTACTTCCTGTCATCTCACCTGGTTGTTTGATTCCTAACAATTGCAATAGGGTTGGTGCAAGATCCCCCAAAATACCGCCTTCATTTAAGGTTAGCTCTTCATCGGTCACAATGACCGGTACCGGGAAGGTCGTATGTGCGGTCATTGGACTGCCGTCTGCGTTCATAACTTGGTCAGCATTTCCGTGATCTGCCGTAATAACGGCTCGTCCACCGAGCTCAAGAATGCGATCGACGATTCGGCCTAGACACTCATCAACGACCTCGATTGCTTTTATTGTCGGTTCAAGCTTTCCAGAATGTCCAACCATGTCCGGATTGGCAAAGTTCAAAATGATTAAATTCGGCGGTTCTTCCGCCAAGACTTCTATCAGTGCATCTGTAACTTCATACGCACTCATTTCAGGCTTCATGTCATACGTTGCAACTTTCGGTGAATCGATTAATATCCGGTTTTCTCCTTCAAATTCCTGTTGTCTTCCCCCATTCATAAAATATGTCACATGAGGATATTTTTCTGTTTCAGCAATACGAAGTTGTGTCATTCCATTTCGGGCAACAACCTCACCAATCGTATCTTTTGGTTGATTCGGAGGAAACGCGACACCGACATGAAAATCTTTGTCATATTGGGTCATCGTGACCATATGCAAATCATCCAGCAATTCATAGTCATTTGCGAATACTTCGAATCGATTGTGGATAAACACATCGGTCAGCTGGTTGGCACGATCCGGACGGAAATTCGCAAAAATGATTGCATCGCCATTATCTACGCGTGAAAGTGGCACACCGTCATCATCCAATATGACAATCGGTTTAATGAATTCATCATAGACTCCTTCATCATAAGCTGCCTTGACCGCTTCAATCGCATCCTCACTCGCATTTCCTTCACCAAACCTGATTGCTCGATACGCTTTTTCTACTCGGTCATACCGATGATCTCGGTCCATTGCATAATAGCGACCGGTAACCGTCGCAAGTTTTGCGTTCGGTACTTCTTCCATTTTTTCATTTAACTGTGCCAAATAATCAACTGCTGTTTTCGGTCCAACATCCCGACCATCCAAAAAGGCATGAACATAAACGTTTTGCACCTTTTGCTTTTTGGCTACGTCCAACAACGCGAAAATATGATCAATATGGCTATGAACGCCCCCATCTGAAAGCAACCCAAAAATGTGTAGTGAACTTTGATGTTTCTTTACATGTTCAATAGCGTTTGAGAATGCTTCATTATTAAAAAATCGGCCATCTCGGATTGCCACATTAATGCGTGTTAAATTTTGATAAACGACTCTTCCTGCTCCGATGTTCAAGTGACCGACTTCCGAATTTCCCATCTGGCCTTCAGGTAAGCCGACCGCCTCCCCAGAAGACTTGAGTGTTGTTGTCGGGAACTGATTCCAATATCGATCGAAATTCGGCGTGTGTGCTTGTTTTACTGCGTTTCCGAATTCTTCATCTCTTAATGCATAGCCATCTAAGATGATTAATGCTGCGAGTGGATTATTTTGCATTGGCTCCTGCCTCCAACAATTTCAAAAATGATTCTAGTTCCATGCTCGCTCCGCCGACTAATGCGCCATCAATATCGGACTGTGCAAGAAGCTCTGCAATGTTTTCCGGTTTCACACTGCCTCCGTATTGAATGCGCACCTCATCTGCAACAGCATCGGAATATAGTTCGCGAAGTGTTTCACGGATTGTACGGCAAACTTCGTTGGCATCTTCACTTGATGCTGTTTTTCCTGTACCAATCGCCCATATCGGTTCATAAGCGACAACAGCTTTTTTCGCATCCCCTTCTCGAATGCCTTCAAATGCTGCTTTCACTTGATTACGAACAAACTGATTCGTTTCATTGTTTTCACGCTGTTCCAATGATTCGCCGACACATACGATCGGAAGCAAATCATTTTCGAATGCAGCTTTCATTTTTTTGTTGATGAGCTCGTCATCTTCATGGAAATATTGACGACGCTCCGAGTGACCTAAAATCACATAATCGACTAAAATGTTTTCAAGCATTTCCGGACTTACTTCACCTGTGAAGGCACCGCTCTTTTCATAGTGCATATTTTGAGCTCCGATTCGAATTGGCGTGTCTCTTGCCGCTTCTGTTAAAAATGGCAAGTGGATAAATGATGCACAGATGACCGTGTCCACTTTTGAACCTTCTGGAACTTCGTCACGTAAAGACATGACGAACCGAGCGCCGTCTGCCGCTAATTTATTCATTTTCCAGTTTCCTGCAATAATAGGCTTTCTCATTTATTTGTTCACTCCTTCTTCATCTTCCAATGCTTGTACACCTGGTAGCACTTTTCCTTCCATGAATTCTAAGGACGCTCCACCACCAGTGGAAATATGATTCATCTCTTCGGCAAAGTTGAACTTCTCAACAGCTGAAGCTGAGTCGCCACCGCCGATGATTGTGTAACCGTCCGTCGTCGCTAATGCTTCTGCGACTCCTTTCGTTCCTTCAGCAAATGCATCCATTTCAAATACACCCATCGGTCCATTCCATAAAATCAATTGTGAGTTTTTAATTGTTTCAGCGTATTCTTGAACCGTCTCTGGACCGATATCTAGTCCTTGCCAGCCTGCTGTCATTTCTTCAACAGGAACAATCTTTTTGTTGGCATCTTCAGCGAATTGATCAGCCATCACAACATCCTTTGGCAAGTGTAACGATACGCCTTTCTCTTTCGCTTTCTCGATAAACTGCTTGGCCAAATCAATTTTATCTTCTTCTAATAGCGAGTCGCCAATTTCATGGCCCATCGCTTTGATGAATGTAAAGGAAAGACCGCCGCCAATGAGTAGATGGTCGACTTTTTCCAATAAGTTATCAATGACACCGATTTTATCTTTAACCTTTGAGCCTCCGATAATCGCGGTAAATGGACGATCAGGATCTTCAAGCGCATTGCCCAATACGTTAATTTCTTTTTCCAATAAAAATCCAGATACAGCAGGTAAATGATGTGCAATTCCTTCTGTGGAAGCGTGTGCACGGTGAGCCGTACCGAATGCATCATTGACATAAAGATCAGCAAGGGATGCGAACTGTTTGGCTAGTTCTGGGTCATTTTGTTTTTCGCCTGGCTCGAAACGGACGTTTTCCAATAATAAAACATCACGATTTTCCATTTTTTCAACGGCTTCTTTTACTTCGTCTGAAAAAACGTCATCCAGTTTGTAAACGGGTTGTTGTAAGTAGTTGCTAAGTGATTGTGCGACGGCATCCAAGCGAAGCTCTTCAACGACTTCTCCGCCAGGTCGACCGAGGTGACTTGCCAAAATGACTTTGGCTTCTTTTTGAATGAGGTACATAATTGTTGTTAATGCAGATTTAATACGGGTGTCGTCTGTGATTTCACCATCTTGCATCGGTACGTTGAAATCAACACGGACGAAGACTTTTTTGCCTTTCACATCGACATCTCGAACGTTCTTTTTGCGCATGTTTAAAACCTCCAGCTATTGAGTTTCCTTATGTAACTGTTTACCCTATAATGTCTGATTTTAAAAGAAAAGGAGGAACATTGAAATGCTCCTCCTTTAGTCTACCATTTTTCATCGCAAAATGAAGTGAGAAATGGTAAGACAGTTATTCAATCTTTAGAAGCCTTGTTTACCCATATGAATCGCTAGATCGATACAACGGTGGGAATAGCCAGATTCGTTATCGTACCAAGAGATAACCTTAACCATATTCCCGTCCATAACCATCGTGGAAGCTCCATCAACGATTGATGAGAATGTGTTGCCGTTATAGTCTGAAGAAACGAGTGGTAATTCTGTATAATCGAGATACCCTTTTAGGTCGCCTTCTTCAGATGCTTTTTTCATAGCTTCGTTTACTTGTTCTTTTGTCACGTCTTGGTCTAATTCCGCAACCAAGTCAACAAGAGATACGTTTGGTGTCGGCACACGAACAGCCATACCTGTTAATTTCCCATCAACTTCTGGTAGTACTTTCGCCACAGCTTCAGCAGCACCCGTAGACGTTGGGATGATGTTTTCAGCTGCTGCACGTGCGCGACGGTAGTCACCATGTGGGGCATCAAGAACTTTTTGGTCGTTTGTATACGAGTGAACGGTTGTCATCATACCGCGTTTCAATCCGAATTCATCAACCAATACTTTCGTTACTGGTGCTAAGCAGTTCGTCGTACACGATGCGTTAGAAACAATTTTGTGTGCGTCTTTGTCATATTCGTTTTCGTTTACACCCATCGCAACAGTTAAGTCAACATCTTTTCCAGGTGCAGAGATGATGACACGTTTCGCACCTGCATCCAAGTGTTTCTGCGCACTTTCACGGTCACGGAAGATTCCAGTCGATTCAATAACGATATCGACACCGAATTCGCCCCATTTCAAATTAGCTGGATCACGTTCAGAAGTGACATGATATTCTTTGCCGTCAATGACTAAATTATTACCATTTACTTCAACTTCTTCTTCTAATGTTCCATGAACTGTATCGTATTTGAGTAAATGTGCAAGCATGTTTGCATCGGTCAAATCGTTAATCGCTACAACTTCTATGTCGTCATGTTTCAACGCTTCACCGAAAATTCGACGTCCAATTCTTCCAAATCCGTTAATACCAATTTTTACTGCCATGTGACATACCTCCGAATTAACTTTATTTATGATTTATTTTCTTGCAATTGTTCGATCAAGTATCTGGCCACTGCCTCATCTATAATGAGCCACCCACTAGGAATCCATCGTAAAAAAGCAGCAACAGCTTCTTTTTTCGATGATCCGCCAGCGACCGTGATGAGTGATGGGATTTTCTTAACTAATTCAGCAGAAATTCCTATTGTATCTACTCTATCAATAACATTCCCATTTTTATCAAAGTAATAACCAAATGCTTCGCCGACCGCTTTCGAAGATTTTAATTTCTCTTTTGTAGCTTCAGTTGCTTTTCTTCTGTCTGCCATCGTCAAAGCGTCACCGACACCATGGATAAGCACATCAGCTTTTTCCATCAATGAAACAATCTCTTTTACACCTGGCTGCTCCAACATTTTTTCTTTCAATTCAGGACCCATTTCATCTGGTACATGAAGCAATCGATAGTCGCCATTTGTTTCTTGAGCCATCTTGACGCAAATGGAGTTCGCTTGGTATTCGTGCAAATCACCGAGGCCGCCGCGAGCTGGGATAAATAATGGACGCTTTCTTTCTAGCGGTTTCATATAATTTGCGACCATTGCCATTGTCGAGCCGCCAGTCACATCGACAATAGATTGATCCTTAATTTGCTCATGAAAAATGATGGCCGCTTCCTTCCCGAGGATTTGTTTCGTTTCAGGGGAGGTGTCTGCATCACCAGGAACAATTTTGATTTGTTTCAAACCTAAACGGCTCTTCAACTGATGTTCAAGCGTCGTTAGGTCAGTACTTTCTTTCACCATTCGGTAATAACTTTCAACAATCTCATGACCAGCTGCAGTGATAAACATCCCTTTATTCGTCACTTCGATTAATCCTTGCCGATCGAGAAATTCTGTTTCACTGCGGATATGCCGCTCAGTTTCTTTCAAATATTCGGCAAGCGATCGTCTACCAACTGGTTCGAGCGTTGCGATTCCCTTTAATATTCGGTAACGTTCGTCCATTTTATGCATCAATTCTGGGATTAGGATTTGCTGAAATTGATATAAACTTTTCACTCACTCATCACCTCCTTGCTCAGAAATTTATTAGCGGGATTTATCTGATGGTCAATTACAGACCAAGAGTGTGTCTTTATTTGTCCTGCTTAGTGCAAAAAAATATTTCCTGACTCTAGTATACAAAAAACAAGTGAGAGCCACAACTAAAAGGCTAAGGAATTTCTTTTATATATAAGAAATCCCTAACCCTTTAGATTTTTGGCCAAAAAATTTTCAACCGTCACGAATGAAAGATCTTCAGCTGTTAACTCATCATCGTCGACTCGAATCACCGGGATGGTCAGAAAATAAGATTCCAATAACCGCTCATCCTGATAAATATTCTGTTCGACAATCGTGAAATTATACTCCGATTGAAAAATTTGCAGCATCTGCTTCGCTTCTTCACATAATTTACAGTTGTGTTTTGTATAAAAATAAACCATTTTCGTTTTACGCATGGTGTTTTGCCCCTTAATTAAGTTCTTAATGCTATTATATCGAACTGATACCCGAAAAGTGAATTGATTAATCTTAGCTATGTGTTCTTTTGGTGAATTTATGAGTTTGAATTTTTGAATTGAGGAATTTGATGTGTGCTAGTTAGTCGTTGGGGGTTTTTATCGACAGTTGGAGGGGCTTTTTCAACAGTTAGGGCGCGGTTATCAGCAGTTAGAGAGACTTTTTCAACAGTTAGAAAGCGTTTATCAACAGTCAGAGCAGCTGTTTCAACAGTTAGAGTCCGTTTATCAACAGTCAGAGCGGCTGTTTCAACAGTTAGGGCTCATCCCAACTATATAGAAAAACTCCACAACACAAAATGTGCAGCAGAGTTTTTAACAGCCTCCTCGGAGGGAATCGAACCCCCATCGCAAGAACCGGAATCTTGTGTGTTATCCTTTACACCACGAGGAGAAATATGTTGTGATAAAATGAATTGCAGTGCAGTAAAAATTATACGTTGGCTATATGTTAATTTCAAGATTTGATTTTTAAAAACCAAAATTTAGTCTATCATAAAATTGTATATTTTGAAAGAAACTTAATATTTTTATGCGCCTACTTAACGTTTAAATGGTCAATTAGTTGGGAACATTGAATATGGACCTACATAAGAAATCAACTTCATGAATAAAGTCAAAAAGAGTGAACTTTTTGTTTGACCTTATTTGACCAAAGAGGTAAGATTAAATTGAATAAAGAAATTAAAAGGAGTGAATGGAATGAATTTAATCCCTACAGTTATTGAACAAACGAACCGCGGAGAACGTGCTTACGATATTTATTCCCGTCTACTAAAAGATCGTATCATTATGCTAGGTGGACCGGTTGATGACAACGTTGCCAACTCGATCGTCGCACAGATGCTATTTTTAGCAGCGGAAGATCCTGACAAAGATATTTCTTTATACATCAACTCACCAGGTGGTTCCATCACTGCTGGTATGGCGATTTATGACACAATGCAATTCATCAAGCCAGATGTTTCTACAATCTGTGTAGGTATGGCTGCATCTATGGGTGCATTCTTGCTTGCGGCAGGTGCTGAAGGAAAACGTTATGGGCTACCAAACTCTGAAGTAATGATTCACCAACCATTAGGTGGTACACAAGGTCAAGCTTCTGACATTGAGATTCACGCAAAACGAATCATTGAAATGCGTGAAAAAATCAACCAAATTCTTGCGGATCGTACAGGTCAGCCGCTTGAAGTAATTGAGCGCGATACAGACCGCGACAACTTCATGTCTGCTGAAAAAGCAAAAGAATACGGTATGATTGACGAAGTTATGGAAAAATAGAATGAGATTTGAATAAAATTTTCAAATGAATCAATTCAAAAAGAGCAGTGGATTACGTTATAATCCGCTGCTCTTTTTTTACTTAGCGTCAATTAACAGTCGTTTTTCGCTTCGTATAGGCAACTACTTTGTATTCGATTCTGGTTTGATCAATTTGTGTACCTTTTTCACCAAAATAGAAAGTTAGTAGCTTTCTTGCCTCTTCAATCGAATCAAAGATAAATTCCGTATGAATAACATGATAGTCAAATCCTCGTTGCACCCATTTAGAAACATTACTTGATATATCTTGTGTAGATAAAGAACAAAACTCGTCGTTTCCGTAGTTATCTACAATAATAATTATTCCATCATCTTTTACAACTCGTTCAACTTCTTTTAATCCGTCATCAAGGTCCGTAATCCCATCAAAAAAGAAAGCCCAAGTCGAATACATTGCATCAAATGTTTTTGAGTGAAATGGAATTGACTGTGCCACGCCGTTAGACCATATGAGTCTTTTATTTCGGTCAATCATTTTTTCATCTGGTTCCACTGCAATGATGTGACGGTGTCCATTCGTTAGCTTCTCCGCTGTGAATCCATTCCCAGCACCGACATCCAACAAATTCCCATCAGGTAAAATGCGATCCAGGAATTCAATCACTTTTCCCTCTCTATCTATACATCTACGTTCAATTTCAAATAAATCAGGATTTGTTGAACCATAAAACGGTATTATTTTTGAGTTTTTATTGTCTTTTATCATTTTTAGCCTCCTGGAGTTTTTTACTTTTGATCAGGGGCTAAATTACGCAACCTTTCCATTCTGTTTCACCTCATTTCAATGGTTCTATAATAACATCATTTTCAGAATAGTTAAACAAACATTAGTTAAGCTTTCATGGTATATTTCTGTTAAATAAAAAAGCAGTTCGATTAAAGGCATAAATTTCATTAGCCCTTAATCAAACTACTTCACATGTTAACGTTCTATTAAAGTTTAATTAGCCACTTCCTTCATATCTTCTTCAACCGCAGCTGCTTTATCAGGCATCAATAGACTAAAGACAATCCCGAAGAATAACGCGATGAAGAATGTTGTGAAACGAGAAGTCATCATTTCTTCTAGTGGCGTGCTGATCCATAACACGGTCGATAGCAAACCAGAAACGATTGTCGCAATCACACCAGCACTGGAGTATCTTTTCCAGAAGAACGCCATGATAATTGCCGGTGACAATGTACATCCGACTCCAGCCCACGCCCAACCAACTACGAGGTAAAGCAATGATTCAGATACGAGTGCAATGACCATTCCGATGGCACCGAAAAACAGCACAGAAAAACGAGATAACCACAACAATTGTTTTTGCGTTAGCTTAATGCCTAAAGCTTGGTTGATGATATCTTCCGTCACAGACCCCGTTACAACGACTAACTGAGAGTTTGCTGTTGAAATAATTGCCGCCAACACGCCGGCTAATAGTAATCCAGCAATCCATGGAGGCATGAACTGTAAAATCATCGTCGGCAGTAATGTTTCAACATCCCCGAAACTTCCTTGATCATAGAGAGCAATCGCTGCAATACCGATGGCGAATGCACCAGTGTATGCCAATACGGTCCATAGGATCGCAACATTTCTTCCTTGTTTCACTTCTTTGTCATTTCGCAGTGCCATAAATCGTGCACTTAGCTGCGGTTGCCCACCTAAAAATCCGAAGAACCAAGAGAAGTTTGTGAAGAATAACACGCCGAGCGAGAAGCCTGTCACACCGCCAAACCATTTATCAAAGGTAGGACCAGCTTCAACAAGCGCTGCGCTGACAGAAATGTCGTTGGCAAAAATGTGGGCGAAAGCGACAATCGGAAGTGCGACTAATGTAATGACCATCATGACACTTTGAATCATATCTGTCCAAACGACAGAGATGAAACCACCCGCAAAAGCGATGGCGATAATGACAACCGTTGATAGAATGACACCCCATACAGGTGGAATATCAAACGTTGTCAGTAACATTTTTCCTGCACCGGCCATTTGTGCGCCGACATAAAACATTAAAAATCCACCGATCAAAATACCTGCTAACCAACGAATCATGTTTGCCTTCTGACCAAAACGTTTCGCTAAATAATCTGGCAATGTAAGAGCATTATATTTTTCTGCTTCATCTTTAAATCGCTTGGCAAGAAATAGCCAAGAAAATAAAATACCTGAAGCAATACCAGCTGCAACCCAAACACCCGATAACCCTGCAGTGAATACAAATCCGGTATACCCGAGTAGTAGCCAGGCTGATTCACCAGTTGCCCGTTCGGAAAATGCGAGCGCCCAACCTGGAAGCTTTTTCCCTCCTAATAAGAAATCGGACTGTGATTTACTTTGCTTGCTGAAATAATAACCAATGGCCATGATGATCAAACAGTAGATGATGAATTCCGTTAATATTATATTCATCGAAAATCTCCTTTTTTTTAGGCTAAGCCTTTACTGATCATTCAAGTTTGGTACCCACTTCACTTAACATCACTTTGTCATGAATCACATTCGCTGCAGCAACATCAAATAATCCCATTCCAGTCGACTTAAAGACCACACTCCCCTCTGGATGATTTCTCCAGTATTCTTCTGCATCAAAACTGTTTATTTGAATGACATCCGAAAATTGCTGGATGTCTTCTTTCACATACCAATTGGATTCAATCGCTTGAATGACATCGCCACTTTCTTTCATCGCGTCTTCACTATCGACGAAAAAGTGATCACATAGGGCATACAACTGTTGTGGAAATTCACGCATCGTTGGTTGAAAAGAACCGATGCCGATAATCAATTTGCCTTTTAATAGTTCCTGTTTATCAGGCAATACCGGGTCATGGGAAGACGTTGCAGTAATAACGACATCTGCGTGCTGAATCGCTTCCTCAGCGGAATGACAAGGATAAATGACTATGTCATCAGGTAACCTTTCGTGCAAACGCTCAATTAAAGGTTCCAACTTTTCATACGTGCGGTTCGATATATAAATCTCCTTAAAAGGGTGTGCTGCACAAGCGGCTAACGTTTGATAAAATCCTTGGACACCCGCACCGATTACCGCCAGCCGTTCAGCATTTGGTTTTGCGAGTCTTCGTACGGCAGCTCCACCAAGCGCTCCCGTTCGGAACCCAGTAATAAAGTTTCCGTCCATAATCGCTAACACTTCACCGTTTTGACTATCGTTTAAAATAACGAGTCCTTGAATGACAGGTTTATCTTTATTCTCCGGAAAAGACGTGAGTAATTTCGTTGCAATTGCTTTGTCTGTAATACATGGCATAAGTATCATCGTATTTGAGTCATGTTGAACTTGCATCCGTGTAGGCATTTGATATTTTTTGTCCGCATAAACCCGATAAGCTTCTTCCATCGCATCGATCATTTCTTCCATCGTAATCGATGACTCAATTGTTTGCTGATTGAGATAAAGCATCGTATAAATCCCCCTTTCATAAAATCGGTGTTAGACAATTGCTCCTTCTATTAATAAGTCATTTTCTTTGAATCGCTCAAAGCGAAGCGGACGTAAATCCATCGTTTCGTATTGACCGTAATGAATTAACTCGGCAAGACATTGGCCGACTGCTGGAGCTTGCTGCATCCCATGACCACTAAAACCACAAGCCATGTAATAGCCCTTAGCTTCAGGGTGTTCTCCGACAATTGCATTTTGGTCCTCAGTGTTATGGGCATACAATCCCGCCCAGCCACTGATGATTTTTGCATGTTCAAAATTTTTGATGCGGTGACCTAATATCGGCCATAACTGTTCCATAAAGAAAGAACGTTTCCAAGAAAAATCAATACCTGGTGTTACTTTTTCACTAAAACCACTGATGAAATATTGTCCTTCATGACGGAAATAAACACCTGATGGATCTACAGTCAGCGGTAATTGTTTAGCAAGCGGCTCTTCGGTATCAAATTGGATGATTTGTCGTTTAAGTGGGATGACAGGGATCGGAAAACCACTATTTTCACTAATTTGTGCCGCCCAACCACCTGCACAATTAATGACGAACGGTGCTTGATAACGATCGCCTGTCGTTGTTTCTACTCCAGTGACAACGCCAGATTCGTGCGTAATACGTTCGACTTGTTCACAAACAAAGGTCGCACCTAATTGCTTTGCATTTTTGGCGTAACCTTGCATCACCGAATACGGATCCAAATAACCGTCTTCAGCGCAATACAATCCACCAACTAAGTCATGAGTCGTTAATTCAGGAATAACATTTTGTAGTTCGTCAGGTGTTAACAGTTCTGATGGCACGCCATAACTCCGTTGCAACTCTGCTTGCGCTTTTAATTCAGACCAGTTTTCGTCTTGCGCTAAAAAGAAATATCCGTGTTGTCTAAAATCAATTTCTGCTGGCTCCCCGTTCACAGCCATATCTTCTGGAAACGTCAAATATTTTTGCAATGAATAGCGACTGATCTGAATGTTGATGCCAGTCGTAAACAGTTGCCTGATTCCCCCGGCACTCCGTGGTGTGGATGAATATTCATAAAGAGAATCCTTTTCAAAAATTAATATTTCACCTTCAAAGCCTTCTTTTAATAAATGATAAGCAACGCTGGAACCGATTACGCCTCCACCGATAATAATGAGATCTGTCTGTCTCATGAAGCTCCCTCCTCATTGTCAGAATATTGTTTCTTTTTATCGTACAAAAAGTATTAAGGAGTTGACTATGGTTAACCTGCATAAAATAAATGAAAATTACCACTATTAAAAATGTTTTGTTTCATGGTAAAATAAATATAAATTGTCAGTTGAACGGAGTGTGTAAGGTGAACGAATTTGTACAGTTTGCACAAAGAGCTGTGAAAGCGGTTTCAAATATACTGCCTTTTTCTATAAGTCTTACAGATGATAAAGGATTAATTGTTGGAGATTCCAATTCACGTCGGGTTGGCACATTCCATGAACCTTCACAACAAGTCATCATGGAGAATAAACTTGTCCTGTTTGACGAAGAAACGACCGATCATTCAAAAAATATATATCCCGGAGCAGCGGTTCCACTCCATTTTGATTTTGAGACGATTGGTGTTTTAGGAATCATTGGAGATCCAAAAGAAGTTGAACCGTATGCCCTGTTAGTAAAAAGTTACATTGAAATGATGTGGAACGAAGCTGCACACCAACAACGTCGTACATTTGAGATCAGCCATATGGAAACATTTTTGCATTATGTCTTATTTAAACCAGATGCTGAAAAAGAAAAAATTATTGAATACTGTGACATGATGGATATACCTCATTCGAAAACTCGTTTTATCATCGTGGCAGATTTTGGTCATTCATTGTCGACAATTAACCAAAAAACGTTAACACTAGATGAAATTAAATACCGCTTCATTCACCTTATGAAAAATATATTCAACAATCATGATGATTTATGCGCTTTTTTGAATAATGACCGCATTGTCTTGTGCAAACCATCCTATGGAATTGAAGATTATAAAGAGCAGTTGAAAGAATTCGTTACACAAGCAAAACGTTTCTCGGAACAAGCGAATCGTTTATCGATTAAAGAAGTCTCCATTGCTGCAGGTCCTCTCGTCTCATCCATCGGTGAATTGACAAACTCCTACCAAAAGGCGGATCTACTTATTCGTTTCGCAAAGAAAAACGGTTTAAATGGTGGAGCCTATCATTGTCTAGATCCGGATATACTTGCGAATCTATTTTATGACGGATCAACCCATCTACTAGACGAATCACTTGAAATGCTCTTTCAGCCATTGATGGACGATCCGGCTAGCGTAGAGTTGATCAAGAACTTCACGACTTATTTGGAATGCAATATGAATATTAGCGAGGCGGCAGAACAACTTTTCGTTCACCGAAACACCTTACTTTATCGACTCAATAAAGTAGAACGAATGACAGGCATTCCTTATAAAAATTTCAAACTCGCATCGATGCTTTATTATTTTTTACAGCGTAAAGCTAGTAGTTGATTGGGAGAGCGCTATTGGAGGGAAAGTGGTGCTTTAGAAGGCCAGTGGGCGTAGATTATATACGCCCGGAATTGTGGAATGTGCGCCCAGGACTTGCGGATATGCTCCCTGCGTGTTGTATTATGTGACCAGTTTCGGTGAATATGCGCCCTGGCAGGAATAATATGAGACGAATCTTTGAAAATATGAGCCTTTATGTAAATGTAAAATTGAGCTTAACTTACGGATTCTCGGCAGTGATCCATGTGTCATATGCGCCCGTTTCGGTGAAATATGCACCTTCTTGTGGCGGATATGCATCCTTCTTCTTCGGTTATGCGACCAACTCTGGAAGATATGCGACCAAAAGAAAATAATATGAGCCTTCCAAAGCACTTCACCGAAAAACTTCCCAATTCATCATTGCATTTTTTTCTGAATATTGTAAAATAGATAACAAACCAAGGTTAAACTGTCACAAGCAGTTATTCTCCCTTGGATGCTGAAATACTTTAATAACTAAAACTGTTCCATAGCCGAAACTCCTTGTTGCCGAGGAGATGCAAGGCGAATGTGAAGCCAGTTCATTGTTTTTAGTCGGATGACTAATCACTTTGTGCTGGCTTTTTTTAATGGCTTTTATGTTTGATGTTGAATGAGAGGAGTGATCAAGCTGAGTAACACATTGGAAGGTATTCGTGTTCTCGATTTGTCGAGGGTACTTGCCGGTCCCTATTGTACGATGATTTTGGGCGACCTCGGCGCTGAAATCGTCAAGGTGGAAGCGCCTGGTGGTAGTGATGAGACGCGCGGTTGGGGACCTCCTTTTCAAGAAGGAGTCAGTGCGTATTACCTTTGTGCGAACCGGAATAAAAAAAGCCTTACTGTTAACTTGAAATCGGAAGAAGGTCAGCGGTTGATTCATCAGCTCGTCAAAGAGAGTGATGTCGTTATCAATAATTTCAAGACGGGTACGATGGATCGACTGAATCTAGGGTATGACGAGTTGAAAAAAATCAACCCTGGACTTGTCTATTGCTCGATAACAGGGTTTGGTGAAACCGGACCGTATAAGGATTTTCCTGGCTATGATTTTATTATTCAAGCAATGAGTGGCTTGATGAGTATTACAGGGACGGAGGAATCAGGTCCACAGAAGGTCGGTGTCGCCATCACGGACATTTTGACAGGGCTCTATGCGTGTATTGGCATCCAAGGTGCCTTATTGGAACGCACCCAGTCTGGTGAGGGGCAAAAAATCGATATATCCCTTTATGATTCTGCTGTCAGTTCACTCGTTAACATTGCGAGCAATTACTTGATGGCTGGGAAAATTCCAGAGCGACTCGGGAATCATCATGCCAATATTGTTCCTTATCAAACTTTTGATACGAGTGATGGCAGTCTCGTCATTGCAGTTGGAAATGACCGACAGTTCGCTCAGTTAACCAAATTCCTCGGGCATTCGGAGCTGGCTGAAGACCCTCGCTTTCAGACGAACGCCAAGCGCGTCGAGAACCGTGAACAGCTCAGTCCTATTTTAAATGACCTGTTCAAACAAGAATCAACCGCTCACTGGACGGAAGTTTGCCGGCAAAACAATATTCCATGCGGACCGATCCAAAACCTAAGTGAGTTAACGGAAGATCCACAGCTGCAGCACCGTGACATGTTTATCGAACAAGAACATCCTGTTGCAGGAGACATCAAGCTCGTCGGCAGCCCATTAAAATTATCTAAGACACCGGTGCAGTATCAATCGTACCCACCATCTGCCGGTGAGCATAACGAAGAACTTCTGCAAACAATCGGATATTCAACAGAGGAAATTGAGCAAATGAAAAAGAACCATATTATATAGGAGGAATGAACATGAATTTTGAATTTAGTGATGAACAGAAAATGCTACGACAAACGGCGAGGGATTTCGTCGACAAAGAAATTATGCCTTACATGGCTGAATGGGATGAAAAAGGTAGCTTTGACCCAGCAATTTGGAAGAAGCTTGCCGATCTTGGTTTAATGGGCGTTTGTGTACCGGAAGAATACGGCGGCAGTGGCATGGACTATAACTCACTGGCAATCGTTTGTGAAGAATTGGAACGCGGCGACACCACTTTCCGGACAGCCGTTTCCGTCCATACTGGCTTGAACAGCATGACACTCATGCAATGGGCAAACGAAGACCAGAAACAAAAGTATCTGGTACCTCAAGCGAAGGGTGAAAAAATCGGTGCCTTTGGATTGACGGAGCCCGGTGCCGGATCGGATGTTGCCGCAATGTCTACGACGGCGAAAAAAGACGGCGATTATTATATTTTAAATGGCCAAAAAACATGGATTTCCTTATGTGATGTTGCCGACAACTTCCTCGTTTTCGCTTATACGGATAGTAAAGATAAAAAACATAAAGGGATCTCTGCCTTTATCGTTGAACGAACAATGGAAGGTTTTTCATCCAAAGGGATTAAAGGAAAACTCGGAATTCGTGCGGGTAACACCGGAGAGATCTTTTTTGATAACATTAAAGTACCGAAAGAAAATCTGCTTGGCGAAGAAGGTGAAGGCTTCAAAATCGCGATGTCTGCATTAGACAATGGTCGATTTACGGTTGCCGCTGGTGCGTGTGGACTCATCCAAGCGTGTATTGAGGCTAGTGTGAACTACTGCCACGAACGTGAAACATTCGGCAAACCAATCGGTAAGCATCAGCTCGTCCAACAAATGATCGCGAAAATGGAAGCCGGCTATCAGATGAGCCGTTTACTCGTTTACCGTGCAGGGGAATTGAAAAACAAGGGAGTTCGCAACACACGCGAAACGTCACTCGCCAAATGGCAGGCTTGTGATTTTGCGAACCAAGCAGCAGATGACGCCGTTCAAATCCATGGTGCTTATGGTTATTCAAGCGAATACCCAGTGGAACGATACTTACGAAACTCCAAAGCACCGGTCATCTATGAAGGCACACGAGAAATCCATACACTGATGCAAGCAGATTATGTTCTCGGTTATCGAAAAGATAAAAAGTTAAACAAGATGCTGCCGGCTTGGTCAGGTGAAGACAAATAAGCAATGGGAGGTATGTCCATGACAACCTTTGATGCAAACACTAAAGGTATTTTTGTAAATGGTGAATGGAGAGAAGCAAAGTCTGGTGAAACGGAAGTTGTCGATAACCCAACTACTTTAGAGAAACTAACTGAAGTTTCAAATGGAGATTTCGATGATGCGACGGATGCCATCGACGCTGCTTATGAAGCTTTTCCAGAATGGTCAAAAATGAGTCCTCGGAAACGATCAAAAATTTTGTACCGAGCGTATGAGCTCATGATGGAAGACGTCGATCGATTAGGCGAAATCTTGACACTCGAACAAGGAAAGCCGCTAAAAGAAGCAAAAGGTGAAATTAAAGGTGCGGCTAGTTTCTTACAGTGGTATTCCGAAGAAGCAAATCGTATATATGGGGAATTGATTCCTGCATCCCGTGAAGGTAATCGACAGTTTGTCTTGCCTCAGCCTATCGGGGTTGTCGGTGCGATTACACCGTGGAACTTTCCTTCCTCGATGATTACACGTAAATGCGGCCCTGCTTTGGCAGCCGGATGTACAGTTGTATTGAAACCAGCGATGGAAACACCACTTTCTGCGATCGAGATTGCGAAAATTTTCGAGAAAGCTGGTCTTCCAAAAGGCGTATTCAACCTCGTGACCGGAAAAGCACAAGAAATCGGTGAAGCCTTTTTAACAAATGATAAAGTCCGTAAAATTACGTTTACTGGATCAACTGAAGTCGGAAAGTACTTAATGCGTGAAAGTGCCGACCAACTGAAAAAAGTTTCATTGGAATTGGGTGGTCACGCACCGATTCTCGTATTCGAAGATGCGGACCTAGAAACAGCGGCTAATTTAACGCTCGCAAGTAAGTTCAGAAATGCCGGCCAAACGTGCATTTGTGCGAACCGCGTTTATGTTCAAGAATCGATTAAGGAAGAATTCAGCAAAGTGTTATTGGAAAAAGTAAAGCAGCTAAATGTCGGGAATGGCTTAAACGACGGTGTCGATATCGGACCATTAATTAACGAAAACGGTACTGAAAAAGTACAGGATCATTTAAACGATGCAACGGATAAAGGCGCCCGTATTCTTTGTGGAGGAACTAAGTGGGATGGTGAATATGAAGGACACTTCTTTGAACCAACCCTTTTGGATAATATTACAGATGACATGAAAGTCATGAATGAAGAAACATTCGGCCCGCTTCTACCGCTTCAAACATTTAAAACGGAAGAGGAAGCAATTAAAGCTGCCAACAATACAAAATACGGATTGGCTGCTTACTTCTTTACCGAAAACCTCGACCGCACCTTCCGTGTATCCGAGGCTTTGGAATACGGAATGGTCGGTGTCAACGAAGTCTTCCCTTCTGTCGCCGAAGCACCATTCGGCGGAATCAAACAGTCCGGATTTGGAAAAGAAGGCGGACACCATGGAATTGATGATTTTGTCGTGAAGAAACTAGTTACGATTAGTGGGAAGAAATAGAATAGTACAATTGAACCCGAGAGTTGGTTACTCTCGGGTTTTTTAATTTAGCCTTTGTTAAAGTGCGTTGTTGCTGATTCAATATCGGTTTCTCTGCGATTTATCGGCGGCTTTGCACGGTTTATCGACGGCTTCGTTCGATTTATCGACGGCTTCTCACAGTTTTTCGACGGCTTCCCACGGTTTATCGGCGGCTTCTCACAGTTTTTCGACGGCTTCGATCGATTTATCGACGGGTCCCGTGGAAAATTAATTAACTATGTTAAAATAATCGTAGATGATGCAATAAAGAGAGGTTGTTACTATGAAAATATTACTCATCGGAGCAACAGGCCTGTTAGGCAAAGCTGTCAAACAAGAATTAGAAAGCGAACATGAAATCATTGGGGCTGCTTTAGAAGGAGCTGACCTTAACGTCGACATGACCAAGCCAGATCAGATTCGTGAAATGTTTGAGAAAGTCGGGAAAGTTGATGCAGTAATCAGCACGGCAGGCGACGCTCCTTTTGTTCCCTTGGAGGAATTGACGCCTGAATTGAATGATGTTGGTATCGAGAGCAAATTAAAAGGACAAATCAACCTCGTTCTAATTGGCGTGGATTATGTAAATGACGGAGGAAGCTTCACGTTAACGACAGGCATTTTAATGGATGATCCTATCCCTAAAGGAACGTCATCCGCCATGGCAAACGGTGCGATTACAGGCTTTGTCAAATCAGCAGCGATCGAGTTGCCGAGAGGGTTACGAATCAATAGTGTCAGCCCAAACGTCTTTTCAGAAGCGTCAAAAGAACATCGCGATACATTCCAAGGGTTTGAGCCTGTCTCAATTAAGCAGGTTGCGTTGGCATTCCGTAAAAGTGTCAACGGTAAACAAACAGGACAGACTTACAAAGTTTATTAATTAGACCATCTGGAACTTCCGTGTTAAGTTCCGGATGGCTTTATAATTTTATGGATAAATTCCCCCAAGTTTCTTTCCAGTTTTTCTGTTGGACTCTTGCTTGATAGATTTCCATTCTTTCATCTGACTCTATAAAAAACGGTGTCGGCCTAACTTTTAACTGAACTAAATCTTCTATACCATGAGGTGCCGCTAATACGACCTTACCTCTCTCATCTACTTTCACACCGACTGCTGTAGCCGTCTCAGGAAATTTAGAGATTGCATCAACAGAAGATTGATAAGGTGGAAGCCCATTCCGTTGGTGCATTCTCGCCTCGTTTTTCACAGACCATGGAACTTCAGGCATAAACGAGAATAATAAACTCTCGTATTTCTTTTCTTGTGATTTATCGAGTTTTTTATTATCAAAATAAATGACATCGATATCAGGGATTGATGTCCGTTCGGTGATTCCGTGCAATGCATCCCAAACTTTTGAACGAACAAAACCTGCAGCAATCCACCAATCAGGTAAGTTAAGACGCTTAGCCGTGTGTAAAATCCCCATCATCCACTCATCCGCTTCTATTATTTCAATAATTTTTTCTTTAATGATCATAGTTTAATACTCCTCATGTGTAATTGACAGACTGAAAACATTCATAATTAGCGGTAGAACAATTTAAAAAGCTCAAAACAGATACTACAATCATGGCTGAAACGGAAATCAATAAAATTCCCCGCAACTCCATCCCTACTTTCAAAAAAATGTCCATAGATCTACTCTATGAACATTCTTCGTTGTTTATTGTTTTTGTTGCTCATACTGTTTATACAAATCTTTCACTGCAGTAGCCAATGCGGATCCTGCTTTACCGAGATAATGTTCTTTGATGAGTCTGACCGGTTCGTCGATTCCATCTTCCAAGCAATAACCTCTTAAAATTCGACTGATGAAATCCCGGCCATGTTCAGTCGCTAACGTACAGCTGACTTCAATGACGACGCCATGATTCTTATCCAATTCAGCTGTCACCGTAAGTGTTTCATAAATCGTTTGTGCAGCCATGCCTGCCGGTAATTTTGCATGACCAGCGACAAAATATGTATTCATGCTCTCGCCCTCCCTTTTACTCTTATTCTATCATTTTTTTGGAGCACCGAGAGCAATAGAAATTTGAGTTGCAGTATGTTGGGTCTTTCTTTTTATCTCTTTGAAGCGCTCTCCTTCAAAATGTTGCGAGAGGCCACTAACCGTTAGGGCCGAAATAACTTTCCCATGATGATTATAAATCGGGTAGGATATACCGACCGTATCTTCATCTTGTTCGCCATAACTAATTGAAAACCCTTGTTTTTTGATTAAAGCCAATTCATGTTGGAGTTTTTCTTCGTCGATCGGTTCTCCGTTTTTTATCGACCGGAGTGGTTCTTGCATGAAAATTCGGTCCTGTTCCGCTTTATTCATGAAAGCCAATAGCAGCTTTGGACCCGATCCAATATACAGTGGTGAACTCTTACCAACCTGCGTGTATAAACGGATCGCACGATTGCTCTCCACCTTCTCAATGTATGTGGCATGAAAGTCGTTTTGGATGACTAAATGAACCGCTTCATTGATTTCCTCGCCTAATTCTTCCATATAAGGCTTCGCGATTTTTCGAATATCAAGTTGGTCGGCTACTAAATTACCAAGTTCCAATAATCGCAATCCTAATCGATATTTACCATTCGGCTCAGGGTCCCTTGCCAAGAAATCTTCTTGTTCCAATGAACTGAGCAAACGATATGCCGTTGCTTTTGGTAGTTTCGCTGTTTCTGCAATTTCCTTCAACGTCCACTCTGTATGTTTTTCATCGAATAGCTTCAATAATTGCAAGGCTTTAATGACGCTTTGATTCATTGTTTTTCCCTCTTTCATCGGTCTCTATTGAGCACACCTCTATTTAAAGGGTAGTACGACAATTGTATCGTCTACCCTCTAAAATGTTAAAGAAACGTCTGTGTTTGTTTATACGCTGACATACGATTCATCTTCATATGTTTCTTCTCGAATGACAACATCTCGCTTCGCCATTTCTTCAATATATTCTTTTCCAGGAACAATTTGTTCTGGTGGGTAGACCCCTTGTTGATCGATGACTCCCGAACCGATCATTTGGGCTACGACGGAAATTGTATTGGCTGTTGCGCGTGCCATAGCCGTGACTTTCGTTTCCATGTCTTTGGTGGTCGTCATTTGGAATTGATGGTACTGTTTTTGACCATTTTTCTTTCCTCCTACTACTACACGCAGAAGGACGGCATCTTTCTTATCGCCAAGCTTCACGAAAGGCTCTAGTGCTTTTAAGAGCACTTGTCGTGTATTAATTTCTTGCCCATCAATATTCACAAAGGCATCCTTCGACGTTAAGTTCAAATCGACCAATAGCTTGAACTTTTCTGCATGGCCTGGATACCGAATGGTTTTATATTCTAATGTTTCAACATCACCAAATGTGATCGGCAATGTGGAAGTACCACCGGATGTGTGGAATGCTTCCAACTCCCCATATTCATCGAAATGAATTGGTTCGACTTCCGTCAGTGCCTTCACTTCTTGTTTTTTTCCATCGCGAATAATCAACGCTGGGTCTGTGTAGTGATCGAATAAACCTTCCATGGAAAAAACATGATTGTACTCCAGTGGAGGTTCAGGTTCTGCTGGAATACCGCCAACATATAGGCGGATGGATTCGACTTCATCCAATTTGCTTGCACCATAGCCGGATAAAATATTGATCATTCCTGGCGCAACGCCCAAATCTGGAATGATTGTCACACCCGCTTCTTGCGCTTCCTCTTTCATAGCCAACACTTTATCCGTAATATTACCGATGTGACCTCCGAGATCAACAGATGATACACCGACTTTAATCGCTGTTTTAGCGACTTTTTCATTAAAAGAATAAAATAGTGCATTAATAATAACATCAAAATTTCGCATGAAGTCTGCAAGCTCCACATCATTTGATGCATCGACTTGGTAGGCCGTCAATTTCGGTGAATTTAATTGATCACAAACATGCTTCGCTTGTTCAAATGCTAAATCCGCCAAACCGACCTCTGTCACTTGATCACTATTCACTAAATCTCTCGCCGCTTCTTTCCCCATTAATCCAGATCCTAACACTCCTATTTTCATACCGTGTCCTCCCCGTGTAAACAGATTCAACCGGCAAGCTGATCCACCCAATCAACTTGCCGATTGTTTATATACTATGCAATTCGTTATCCATTTTTAGTTATCAATTTGTGCACGTTGAAGCTTTCCACTGTAATCGACATAAACAGCTTTCCACTCCGTGAACACATCTAGTGCTGCTTGGCCAGAATCACGGTGGCCGTTTCCTGTGCCTTTCGTTCCACCGAACGGTAAGTGAATTTCAGCACCTGTCGTACCCGCATTCACATAAACAATCCCTGTATCCAAATCGCGTTGAGCTTTAAACACTTGATTCGCATCTTGTGTGAAAATAGAGCTGGAAAGTCCGAACTCCACACTGTTGTTCACTTCAACGGCTTCTTCATAACTTTTCACTGGGATGATTGACAATACAGGTCCAAAAATTTCTTCTTGGGCAATACGTGCATTTGGTTTGACGTCCGTAAATAATGTCGGCTCAAAGTAATAACCGGATTCATACTTCCCTTCCGTCAATTCATTACCGCCAGTAAGTAGCTTGCCTTCTTCTTTTCCGATTTCAATATACTTTTTGATTTTGTCGATGCCGCCTTGATTGATGATCGGACCGACTTTAATGCCATCATTCAAACCGTCACCGATTTTCAAGTTTTTCATTTCCTCTAACACACGTTCTTCGAGTTCTACTTTTACCTTTTCATGGACGATGACTCGGCTTGTCGCCGTACAACGTTGACCGCTCGTACCAAATGCTCCCCATACGATTCCTTGTGCCGCTAATTCCAAGTCAGCATCATCCATGACGATAACTGCGTTTTTACCGCCCATTTCAAGCGATACTTTTTTCAACTGACGACCACATTCAGAAGCGATATTGCGGCCCACTTCATTGGACCCTGTAAATGAAATGACTCGTAGATCGTCATGATGGACCATCGCATCGCCTACTTTGCCTCCTGAGCCGAAAACAACGTTAACGACGCCTTTTGGTAATCCAGCTTCCTCAAATATTTTCGCCATTTCATAAGCCATTAATGGCGTCTCTGTTGCTGGCTTCCATACGACTGTATTTCCTGCAACAATCGCCGGGAACGATTTCCATGTCGCAATGGCAATTGGGAAATTCCAAGGTGTAATAATTCCTACAACGCCTACCGGTGCACGAACACTCATTGCGAATTTATTTTTCAACTCCGCTGGAACCGTGTGACCGAATAGACGGCGCCCTTCACCAGCCATATAGAAGGCCATGTCGATTCCTTCTTGAACCTCTCCACGTGCTTCTTCTAACACCTTTCCGTTTTCTTGTGTCAAAATTTGTGAAAGATGTTCTTTACGTTCTTTCATTATTTGACCGATATCGTATAAAATTTCTGCACGCATCGGCGCTGGTTCTAGTGACCATTCTTTTTGTGCTTTTTTCGCTGCTGCCACAGCTTCGTTCACATCGTCGGTACCGGATAGTGGAACGTCGACTAACTTTTTACCGTTAGCTGGATTGACAACATCGGTATACTGATCCGACTTTGGCTCAACCCATTCGCCTCCGATGAAATTTTTCAGTTGGCTAACATCTACTTTGCCAACCGACTTTTCTCCGATATCACTTTTTTGATCTACTTTGCTTGTCATACTTATCCCCTCCAATAAAATTTATGATTGATTACGCAAATCATTAATCGTTTTCTTGATTGAAATTTGTTCAGGATCAGTCAGAATTTCGATGACCGTTGGTGTCGCCGCATTCATCGCTTCCGACAAAGCATTCTGAAATTCTTCTGCTCGTTCAACTAAAAAACCTTTTGCGCCGAGACCTTCAGCGATTTGAACAAAATTGACGCTGCCTAAATCTGTTCCAATCACTTTTTTCGGATAGTGCATTTCTTGATGCATGCGGATTGTACCGTACATGTGATTGTTGAATACAAGGTGAATTGTCGCTAGGTTATTTCGAGCTGCTGTTTCGATTTCTTGCAACGTCATCATGAATCCACCATCACCTGACAAAGAAACGACATGTCGCTCTGGATGCGCAAACTTCGCGCCGATTGCTGCTGGAACACCATAGCCCATCGCTCCAGAAGTTGGTCCGACATAAGTATTGCGCTCATTAAACGGAAAGTACGTATGGAGCCAACCCGCAAAGTTTCCTGCATCATTCGTGTAAATCGTGTCGCTCGGCAATTGTTTCGCCAATTGATCGATAACGAAACTGTTGATCGGCGAATGTTCATCCAATTGAAGTGAGGATGCTTTTTCATACGCTTTACGTCGTTCACTCGCCCACTGTTTCCACGTCGGTTGGATGGTTAGCTGATAACATGTTTCTAGTGCTTCCTTCGCATCTGCTTGAATCCCTAACTGTGGTGCATACACTTTACCCAACACTTCATCTGATATGTCGATATGAACTAATTTATGACTCGAAGAAAGAATCGAGTAATCTTGTGTTGTCACTTCAGATAAGCGTGTACCAACAGCTAGAACGGTGTCAGCATTTTTTACGGTATCTACGATGTTCGGATTTGTTCCTAATCCTAAATGACCGCAAAATAACGGATGATTATGCGGGAAAACATCATGTCTTCTAAAAGCAGTTATGACCGGCAAGTGAAATTTTTCTGCGAAGGCGACGAGTGCTTCCTCAGCTTGCGAACTTTTTACGCCACCGCCTGCAATGACAACTGGTTGTTTGCTTTCAGCTAAGAGATTTTCTAGCTGGTTCACTTCAGATTGCGATGTTGTCGGTCGCGGTTTCACGAATTGTGGACCAGGTTCTACATCACAAACTTCCTTCAACACATCTTCCGGTAACGAAATGACGACTGGACCAGGACGTCCCGATTGTGCGACGCGAAATGCCCGCTGCATAATCTCAATAGCTCGGTCGCCGTCTTGTAATTCATATGTCCATTTGGAGATCGGTTTAAAAAATTGATCCAAATCAACTTCTTGAAAGCCTTCGCGCCCACGGAATTTACTATGAACCTGACCAAGCAGTACGATCATTGGTGTAGAATCTTGATAGGCTGTATGGACACCGATTGTCAAATTGGCACCACCGACACCCCGGGTTGCCATGACAATACCAACTTTTCCACTCGCCTTTGCGTATCCTTCCGCCATAAATGCGGCTCCACCTTCATGTCGGTTGGACACAAGCTCAATCGTTGAAGAATCATAAATGGCATCCATAACTGGTAAATAGCTCTCACCAGGAACGCAAAATACTTTTTCGACAGCTTCATGCTCCATCACAGAAACAATTCCTTGCGCTCCATTCATTTGTGATTGTTTTTTCAAGGATTGTACTGAACTCATCATTCTTTAGCCCCTTCCTCGCTAAACTGCTTCATGCGATTGACCGCTTCCTGTAATCGACCAGTTGGAACCGATAACGATACGCGAAAATAACCTTCTCCTCCAGACCCAAAAGCTGAACCTGGCGTAAGAATGACCCCCGCTTTCATCAATAATTCATCCGCAAATTCGGCTGACGTATAACCATCTGGCACAGGTGCCCAAATGAAAAACGTTGCTTTCGGTCGATCAACTTGGATCCCGAGCGCTTGCAGCCCTTCTAACATGTCATCCATTCGTTTTTCATAGATATCATTATTTGCTTTAACCGACTGCAAATCACTTCGTAATGCTGCGGTTCCCGCTTTTTGAATCGGTATGAATTGTGACGTGTCGGTGTTGTTCTTTACCGTTGACAGCGCCCGTATCATCTCAGGATTTCCAACGACATAACCAATTCGCCAACCCGTCATGTTGAAGCTTTTAGAAAGTGAACCGAATTCAACGCCGATATCTTTTGCCCCGGGAACTTGCATTAAGCTCGGCGCCTGATAATCTCCATACGTAACGAGGCTATAGGCTGCATCTTGTGCCAGCATCGTTTGATGTTCCTTCGCTTTTGTAACCGCTTCCAAAAATGTATTAATAGTAACCGTTCCCGCGGTTGGATTACTCGGGTAATTCAGCAACATTAACTTTCCTGCGTCCCATTCCTCGTCAGTTAGTTGTGAAAAATCTGGACGAAATCCATCTTCTGCATTTAGCTGATAGTGCTGCGCTTTAGCACCGGCTAAATGGATTGCCGCTTGATAAACCGGGTATCCAGGGTTCGGTACAAGTACTCTTTCACCAGGATTCACAACAGCTGTAATCAAGTTCGCAATGCCTTCCTTTGAACCGATTAACGCAAGCACTTCCGTTTCAGGATCAAGATCGACATCGTATTGTTTTTTATAAAAGTGAGCTACAGCTTCTCTGTATTCCGGAATTCCAAAGTAGTTCGAATACCGGTGATTTTCAGGTTTCTTTACTTCCTCTACTAACCGGTCAATAACGAAGTTCGGCGCTGGTAAATCAGGTGCACCGATTCCTAAATCAATGACATCTACTCCTTGAGCTTCGAGGTTCCTCTTTTTACGTTGAAACTCAGAGAATACATACGGAGGCAATGTGTTGACACGTTCCGAAGTATACTCCAATCATGTTCCACTCCCTTCTATCTATTTCATTAAATGAAATGATGTTTCATTAGATGACTTTATCAACCATTATATAAAAGATGTTATGTTATTTCAATACTTAAAATAAAATTAATTTTTAGATAATTAGTAGATTGTTGTCGATTTAAGAGCTTACCCTGGATCTTGGTTAGGAAATTAGACGTATAGTCGAGTGGCTGGAGCAGCTTGACATGATTTATCGGCGGCTTTGCTCAACTTATCGGCGAGTTTTTTCACTTTATCGGCGGCTTCGCTCGTTTATTGGGCGGCTCGAAGCGTTCATTGGGTGGCTGGAAACGTTTATCGGGCGGCTCGAAGCGTTCATTGGGTGGCTGGAAACGTTTATCGGGTGGCTGGAATCGTTTATCGGGCGGCTTCACTCGATTTATCGACGACTAACACGCAAAATTAGGCGGGGCGCTCGATTTTTCGACGGTTCGACCATGTTATTCGATGGCTGTATTTCAATTTTCGATGGCTTCAGCTCAAAATTCGACGGCTGTACGTGATTTTTCGACAGCTTCAGCTCATTAATCGACGGCTTGCTGCGTATATTCGATGGCTGCCACAATATACGACTAACGCATCCAAAACAAAAAACTGCTCATAAGGATTTCTCCCATGAACAGTTATTGATAAAAAGAGGGTCTATGATTCAGCGGTAATAAATTGACTCAGCTTTTCGATTGCTTCATCTTCATCTGGTCCGTCTGCTTGGATACCTACAACTTCATTCATACCAATGGCCAAGCTCATTACACCCATTATGCTTTTAGCGTTGACCTGCTTTCCGCCTTTCTCCAAAAATATTTCCGACGAAAAACGGTTGGCTTCTTGAACGAATTTTGCTGCAGGTCTCGCTTGTAGTCCTGGATCGATTTTTACGGTAAGTTCTCTTTCAACCACTTTCATTACTCCCCTCTTCAAAAATCAGCTTATTAATTCAATATTATAGCATGTTCTATCATTTATTTAAAAAGAACGATACATTTTATTTATTAATTTTGCAACAGTTCGCCTTTACGAAGCTTCTCTGCAAATTCATCAATTCGTTTCAATCGATGGTTAATCCCAGACTTACTGATCTTTCCGGTTGTCGATAATTCGCCAAGCTCCTTCAAGGAAACGTCTTGATGTTCCAATCTCAGTTTAGCGACCTCTTGAAGTTTATCAGGCAAAGCTTCTAAGCCAACCGTATCATCAATGTATTTAATGTTCTCCACTTGACGAAAAGCGGCTCCAATTGTTTTATTTAAATTCGCTGTATCACAATTGACTAGTCGATTGACGGAATTTCGCATATCACGCATAATCCGAACATCTTCAAACTTCAATAAAGCTTGATTCGCTCCGATAATAATCAAAAAGTCGGTAATTTTCTCAGCTTCTTTTAAATACGTAATATAGCCGTTTTTTCGCTCATGTGTTTTAGCAGATAAATCAAATTGATTCATCAATTCACAAAGGGCATCATTATGGTCTTCGTAAAATGAAAAGATTTCCATGTGGTAGGAAGATGTTTCCGGGTTGTTAACAGAGCCACCAGCCATAAATGCTCCACGAAGATAGGCCCGTTTACAACAATCTTTCTCCATAATTTCCTGGGAAATATGTCGAACGAAAGTCAATGGTTCTTGCAAAATATTCATATCAGTCAATAGATGCTTAGCACCTTCGGACATTCGAACGATATAGACATTATTTTTACGCAAACGCATTTTCTTCCGAACGAGTAATTCAACAGGAAGTCCGTATAAATTTTTAATCAATGTATAAATTCGGCGAGCGATCGCTGCATTTTCTGTTTGGATATCCAACGTATATTTACGGTTAGAAAATGAGAGTGTCCCATTCATCCGAATCAAGGCAGAGAGCTCAGCCTTTTGACAGCACTCATCTGATTCAATCGTTGTTAGTTCTTTTTTCGTTTCCGATGCAAAAGACATCGCGCATTCTCCTCTATATTATCCTCATCACCTATTGTACCAATTCATTCAGGATCTTGGCGATTTCGTGCTCATTATGTTTTAATGTTCCGTCCTCATGTAAGTTTGCAATATTACCTCGAATGACTTCAACACCTAATTGCTGAATAACTGCATCATCACACAAAACCGGTTCCGCTTTTTCTTTTTCATATTCTGCAATGATCCCATGCGAAATTTCCTCATTGTGAACGATAATTCGATCCAAAAAGGATTGATTGGCATGTCTATGAATCGCTTTAATATGGTCTGACGCTTTATAATGACTCGTTTCACCGTGCTGTGTCATAATATTGCACACATAAACAGAAGTTGCCTTCGTTTTACGTAATGCTTCTTGAATTTTTGGCGCAATTAAATTCGGCATAATACTCGTGTATAAACTACCTGGAGCAATGACAATTAATTCAGCTTGCTCAATTGCCCGAATAGCTTCTGGTAAAGGCTCTACATTATCCGTATCATAAAAGACACGCTTAATTCGCTTTCCTACTTTCGGAATTTGCGATTCGCCACGAACGACGGTCCCGTCTTCAAATTCAGCTTTTAAATACATGTTTGAGTTGGAAATTGGATAAATGCGACCTTTCACATTAAACACACGTGAAATTTCCTTTATGCCTTTGTAAAAGTCACCCGAGATTGATGTCATGCCAGCCAAAATTAAATTTCCGAGCGCATGACCGGATAGACCATTTCCATTCTCAAATCGATATTGAAAGAGCTTTAATAATGTTGGCTCAACCGCAGACATCGAAGCAATTACTTTGCGAATATCACCAGGAGCTGGGATGGCAAGATCCTCTCTCAATCTGCCTGTGCTTCCTCCATCGTCAGCTACAGTGACGATTGCAGACAAATTAACCGGATACTTTCTCAATCCACGCAGTAAAACCGGCATCCCGGTTCCTCCCCCGATGACCACGACTTTTGGGCCATTTATATCTGTCATTTTTTAATTCTTCCCCTTTTTTTATCGATATCCCTATGGTACACATGCGTTGTATAGCTTTTACTTAATATGTCACCTAATTTTTCAGACAAAGCAACCGAGCGATGTTGTCCACCTGTACATCCAATTGCAATGACTAACTGACTCTTTCCTTCTCGCACATAATGCGGAAGCATGTACTCTAACAAATCTTGCAATTTCCTCATAAATGTCCGTGTTTCTTTCCACTTGAACACATACGATGAAACTTCATGATTTTTACCAGTTAAGTCTCTCATGGAGTCTACATAATGAGGGTTCGGCAAAAAACGCACATCGAACATTAAATCAGCATCGATGGGCACACCGTGTTTGAATCCGAACGAAACCACTTGAACGGAGAAAACTTGTTGTTTTTTCTCTTTGAAATGCTCGGTAATTTTCTGTCGCAAATCTTTAGCAGGTAAATTATCCGTATGTAGAATAATTTGAGCGCGTCCCTTTAATTCATCTAATATTTGTCGTTCTTGCTTAATTCCTTCCAATGGTAAACCTTCAGGTGCCAATGGGTGAGAGCGTCTCGTTTCTTTATAACGGGTAACAAGTGTTTGGTCCTCGGCGTCCAAAAATAAAACTTGTTCTGCAATCCAATCGTCCTCAGCGAGTTGATCGAGTGTTTCGTATAACGTATCAAAAAACTCTCTGCCACGTAAATCCATAACAACAGCGAGCTTTTTATTTTCTTCCTGGTTATCTTTCATCAACTCTAAAAATTTAGGGAGCAAGGTTGGTGGCAAGTTATCAACACAAAAATATCCGAGATCTTCAAAGCTATGTATGGCTACAGTCTTTCCGGCACCAGACATTCCTGTAATGATAACTAATTCTACTTTTGATTTCGACTTGTCTTTCATGCGATCACCTTTTCTTCCTATTATTTAGACGATGGTTTTCTATATATTTGTATTATTGGTTCGGTATGTTTACGTGATTTAATCTTAAGGTTTTTGAAAGAGCTGACCTTGTAAAGTGAATGATTCCTTATCACTCATTATACAACGGATTGATAGAACCACCAAAGAAAATCAAACATTCTTTTGAATTGTTTAAACGAATAGCTTTTTTCCATCAAAAAAACACAGGCAGTTATCAAAACTACCTGTGCGTGAAACAATATATTGAATAAAGGGGGTCAATATTTACTTACATTGTACCCGACAATTGTTGCAACCGTGTTACAACAGCGTTAAAACCCTTTTACTTTTTATTTCTTTGTTGTACTGAGTTTTTCCATTAAATCTTCAATATACGATTGTGCGCGTTGTCCCGCGATACTTCCGTCACCGGTTGCCGTAACGATTTGACGCAACTCTTTTTCACGAACATCACCCGCTGCAAAGATTCCTGGAATGCTTGTTTCCATATTTTCATTCGTTACAACTTGGTTTTCATCATTTAAGATTCCAAGACCTTTAAACGGATCACTTAATGGAAGCAATCCGATGTAAATAAATACACCATCAATCTCTTCCTCGCGTTCTTCACCTGTTTGATTGTTAACAAGAACCGCTGTCTTTACTTGGCCTTCCCCTTTAATTTCCTTCATTTCAGTGTTCCAATAAAAATCAATTTTTTCATTTTCAAAGGCACGATCTTGAAGGATTTTTTGGGCACGAAGCTCATCACGTCGGTGAATAATCGTAACTTTATCAGCAAAACGAGTTAGATAAATACCTTCCTCAACAGCAGAGTCTCCTCCACCAACAACGAAAAGTCTTCTTTCTTTAAAGAAAGCTCCGTCACACACGGCACAATAAGAAACACCGCGTCCAGCAAACTCCTCTTCACCAGGAATTCCTAGCTTCTTGTATTCTGCACCGGTAGAAATAATGATCGAGCGTGTGCGGAACTCTTGGTCCCCTGCTTTAACGACTTTATAATCACCAAAGTCTTCAACAGATTGAATATCACCGTACGCATACTCTGCACCAAACTTCTGTGCGTGTTCAAACATTTTCGTCGATAAGTCCGGTCCTAATATATGATCAAAACCTGGGTAGTTTTCGACATCTTGTGTGTTTGCCACTTGGCCACCAGGCATTCCTCTTTCAAGCATTAATGTGTCCAAATTTGCACGTGACGTATAAACAGCTGCCGTCATTCCAGCAGGTCCTGCTCCTGCAATAATTACATCATACATACGTTCATCAGTCATGAATCTTCACTCCTTTTATCAAACATCCTACTTCATCATATTCCATTATTTTGCGTTCGACAAACGTTTAGCTCAAACGCTACCGTGGATGCTTGAGCCCTTAAATTTGGTCGATGAAATCCGCTAAGTCCGGATGTTTCTTGCGTCCTTGTTCCCAAATTTGCTCCGCTTTTTTCACTTGGCCAACTTGTTTCAAGGCATAGCCGTACCAAAGATAATAATTCAAAAAACCAGAAACATTGCCAACAGGGATTTTACTAAACCGTTGGACTGCTTCTTCGCATGCATTCACTTGAGACAGAATTACAGCTATCTTTAGCTTTTGTGAATCATAGGTCGGATATACGTTGTTTAATGATTCAATCAGCTCATCAGCCTTCATTTTTTGGTTGGAGTGATAATAAAAATAAATTAAGTTAAGTCGACTATGAATGGAACTGGAATCTTGCTTGAACCAAGACTCCTCTAATGTAATCGCAACATCTTCTTTTCCGAGTCGGAACAACGCATACGCGTAATCATGTCGCGCTGGAATATATTCTGGGAACTGAACCATCATTTCTTCCAAAATTCCAATCGCTTTATCCCACTCTTGATGTTCTAAATAATAATAAGATGATTCCTGGCAAATAAAGAATTCATCTTCTTCATCCATCTCTAATTCGTCTTCGAGATCTTCAAGCATCACTTGATTGATCAACGAAATCAATTCTTGTACATCCTCTGAAAATTCACCGTCAGGCGCTTCCGATAGATATTCCGTTGCATACCGTTTCGCTTCCTGAAAGAGACCTAAATGCGCATAGTTATTCGCCAAAAGATAATACCCATCGACATAATCTTCATCCAATTCAACTACGCGCTGCAACAATTCATTTGCCCGATGATATTGGTGCAACTCTGTATATAACACCGACAATTGGCTAAGAAAAAGCGGATTATCCGGCGAACACTCAATGGCCTTCTTGATCCATTTTTCCGCACGTGAAAATTGCTTTCGTTGAAAAGCCTTCACACCATGGGAAAAATAGAACTGGCTATCCGCACGAAACGGGACCACGTTTCCATCTAAATTGTTTTTCTGTTTCATACTTGATGTTTGCATAAAGGCCTCCTAAAGGACTCATCATAATTCTTCTTTATAGTATAACATATACCAAATATTCACAGTAGGTATATTTAGGAAGGAAACCATTTGGTCGAACTTTCGCAAAAAATGAATGCAGCAATCTAATGAAGACGGATGACCTTTCAACAATGTGCTGATTGATCAAAGGTGTGCGCTAAATGTTCAAAAATTCGCGTTCATCGTTCAAAGGGACACGTTAAATGTTCAAAAAATTATGTTGATCCTTCAAAGGGACACGTTAAATGTTCAAAAAATTATGTTGATCCTTCAAAGGGACGCGCTAACTGTTCAAAGATGTACGATGACCGTTCAAAACGCTTCGCTAATCGTTCAAAGTAGCCCACTAATCGTTCAAAAAACGCGTGTATCCGGAAAAACGCAATCGACAAAATAAAAAGATTAGAGCGTGAACTCTCGCTCTAATCCTTCCATTGCTATTTCAATTCTTCTTTTACCGGATTTTGCGCTTCATAAATCGCCTTATCCAGTTCTTCCGTATGTTGTTTCACCTTTTGATCGTCCCATTGAAAGTAGTCTTTCATTTCCTGGATAACCGGCTTTTTGTATTTTTTCACAAACTCAATATCAAAGAAAAGTGCACCTGTTCGTCGGATGAAAAAGTCGACCGGCTTATAGACAGCTTCGCACTCGAGCGTATACATTAATTCCGCCCAAATATCAGCTTCCAAAAATACATGTTCATGGATTGCTGTCTCGTAAAACTCAATCAATTTTTCAGTATTCGCACCGTAACGGTTCACCCATTTTTCGAGCATTTCTTCTGGATAACCAGATTGGAGCACTTTTTTCTTAAACTGTTCGAAGCCTTTCGACCCGCCGACTTCACCGCCTGCTAATGGCATTTTCTTCGTTTTCGATTCAGGTAGTTTCCGCCCGTTCTCTGATTTCCATTGGGAAGCGACGAGATCGACAATGCTTTGAGCCATTTTGCGATAGCCTGTCAGTTTCCCTCCTGCGATAGAAATCAGCTGAGAATCAGAGATGAAAATCTCATCTTTTCGAGAAATCTCTGATGGATCTTTCCCTTCTTGCTGGATCAGTGGGCGGATTCCAGACCAAGAAGATTCAATGTCTTGCTCATTCACGTTCACTGTCGGGAACATTTCATGAATGGCGCGCATTAAGTACGTTCGATCTTGTAATGATGCTGTTGGGTTCTCTAAATCACCGGTATAGGCTGTATCCGTCGTTCCAACATACGTCTTGCCATCTCTTGGAATTGCAAAAATCATCCGCCCATCAGGGGAATCAAAATAGATTGCTTGTGTCAGTGGAAAAACAATATTATCGAATACAAGATGTACACCTTTCGTGTGAAAAAGCGGTTTTTTCAGGGATGGATTGTCTTTCGCACGAAGCTCATCAACCCATGGACCTGCGGCATTGACGACTTTATCTGCGTATACCAAAACAGATTCATCATTCAATTGGTCGACCGCTTCCACGCCAACAACCTTTCCGTCACGATATAAAAATTGATCGACTTTCATATAGTTAAAAGCGACGGCACCGTTCTCAACTGCTTTTTTCAAAATTTCCATTGTTAATCGGGCGTCGTCGGTTTTATATTCGACATAGTAGCCGCTTCCTGCTAAGCCTTCTCTGCGTAACAACGGCTCATTATTCAAGGTTTCTTCTTTGTTAAGCATTTTGCGCCGCTCTTTCTTTTTCACGCCTGCCAAAAAGTCGTACAGCCTCAGGCCGATATTCGTCGTAAATGGACCGAATGTTCCTTCATCATAAAAAGGCAGCAACATCCACTCTGGAGTTGTTATATGTGGTCCATTCTCATAAACGATTTCTCGTTCTTTACCGACTTCAGCTACCATTTTTATTTCAAAGTTTTTCAAATAACGCAAGCCGCCATGTACGAGCTTGGTCGAACGACTTGATGTTCCAGCAGCGAAATCTTGCATTTCGAATAATGCTACATTCAAGCCTCTTGTCACAGCATCCAACGCAATGCCGGCTCCGGTAATCCCGCCACCGACAATAATAAGGTCAAACTGCTTATTTAATTGCTGCTTGGCTTCTTGTCTATATTTATTGGAAAATGTATTGGTCAATTGAAACACCCCCTCAAGAGAAATGTAATTTATTCCGTAAACGCTTGTGTCGCTTTGACGGCACGTTTCCATCCTTGATAAAGTTCGTCGCGAATATTGTCCTCCATAACCGGTTCAAATAAACGGTCCTCAGCCCATTGTTTTTCAATTTCTTCTTTATTCGTCCAAAAACCGACCGCAAGACCTGCCAAATATGCTGCACCGAGTGCAGTTGTTTCATTCACAACAGAGCGTTCCACAGGGACATTCAACATGTCACTTTGAAATTGCATTAAAAATTCATTTTTCACTGCGCCACCATCGACACGTAGCTTTTTCAATTCAATCGAAGAATCATCCATCATTGCATTCACGACATCCTTTGTCCGATACGCAATCGACTCTAACGTTGCACGGATGAAATGCTCTTTGTCTGTTCCGCGGGTTAAACCAAATACAGCACCACGGGCTTTACTGTCCCAATAAGGGGTCCCGAGGCCAACGAAAGCAGGTACTACATATACGCCTTCCGTTGATTGAACGCGCTTCGCATAACGTTCACTTTGAGGTGATTGCTGGAACATCCGCAGTCCGTCACGAAGCCACTGGATAGCAGAACCAGCGACGAAAATACTACCTTCCAACGCATAATTCACTTCCCCATCAAGTCCCCAGGCAAGTGTCGTCAATAATCCGTTTTTAGATGATACTGCCTCTTTTCCCGTATTCATTAACATAAAACATCCCGTGCCATACGTGTTTTTGCCCATTCCTTTTTCAAAACAAGCTTGCCCGAATAGTGCAGCTTGTTGGTCACCACATGCTCCAGCAATCGGAATATTTTCACCGAGAAAGTGATAACTGATCGTCTCACCATATATTTCTGAAGAAGGTCGCACTTCAGGCAGCATCGATTTCGGCACACCGAGAATATCGAGCAATTCTTCATCCCAAGACAACTCATGAATGTTATACATCAATGTACGCGATGCATTCGAATAGTCCGTGACATGAACTTGGTGACCGGTCAATTGGTAAATGAGCCACGTATCAATCGTTCCGAACATGAGCTCACCCGCTTCAGCTTGCTCTCTCGCACCTTCAACGTTATCCAATATAAATTTTACTTTCGTTCCAGAAAAATAAGGATCAATTAAGAGGCCGGTCTTATTGCGAAACAGCTCTTCATAGCCTTGATCTTTTAACTCCTGACAAATATCTTCTGTTTGACGTGACTGCCAAACAATTGCTTTATGAATTGGCTTACCCGTTTTTCGTTCCCAAACAATTGTCGTCTCGCGCTGATTCGTTATTCCAATACCAGCTACTTGGCTTGGGTGCAAGTCTGCCTTCCGCAAAACGTTTGTAATGCATGACTGGACAGACGTCCAAATTTCGTTCGCATCATGCTCTACCCAACCTGGCTGTGGGAAATATTGTTTAAATTCCTCTTGCGCTGTCTCGACAATCTCACCTTGATGATTAAACAAAATCGCCCGTGAGCTCGTCGTTCCCTGATCCAATGCCATCATGAACTTTTCCATCTTCATTCACTCCCTCAGCTTACGTCAAAAAATCGTCTATAAATTTATCTTACCAAAAAGTATTCATAAAAGAACAGCAAACCGGTGTAGGGAGCAATTCTTTTTTGGCTGATTAGTAAGGTGGAGTAGAATTTTTTTATAAGACTATTTGGGAATATTTTCGATCGTTCGGGGGTATAGAGCCCCTCCATTAGACCTTTCAGCTGTGTTTTTCGAGCATTCGGGCGTATAGAGCATTCCTATTAGACCTTTCAGCTGTGTTTTTCTGGCATTCGGGCGTATAGAGCATTCCTATTAGACCTTTCAACTATTATTTTTAGCCGTTCGAGCGTATAGACATCTTTCACTCTGGATAAAAACAACATGGGTTGATCACTATCAAAAAAAAAGTCCCCTTACTTAAACCTAGAGGACTTCTTATTATCATTTTCTATTTTCCATTTCTTCTTTCGTGTAAATCAATTTCATCGGGTTGCCACCGACAAACGCACCTGCTGGTACATCTTCGTGTACAAGGGTAGCCGCTGAAACGATTGCTCCATCGCCAATCGTTACACCAGGTAATATCGTGCAGTTTGCACCAATCATCACTTCATCTCCAATGATGACATCTCCTAATCGGTATTCATCAATTAAATATTCATGGGCTAAAATCGTCGTGTTATAGCCGATGATTGAATTTTTACCGATTGTTATTTTCTCAGGAAACATCAAATCTGGCATGACCATCAAAGCTAGTGACGTTTGACGATCGATGTTCATCCGTAGAAATGTTCGGTACAACCAACGCTTCAAGCGAAGAGAAGGGGTATAGCGACCTATTTGGATAAAAATAAAATTTTTCGCGACTTTAAAGAACGATACCGTTTGATAAATATGCCATAAAGAGTTTGCGCCTTTTACAGGATATCGCGTCGTTTTCCGCATAGCTACCCACCTCTCTATTTCACTTCGTTTATTCTTCTTCTACAAGTTTTTCTAAATCAGAAATATGCTCAAGCATATAGTGTGGATCGAATGATTGTAAAAACTCTCGGCCTTTTGCTGACCATGCTACACCGGCAGCTAACACCCCTGCATTGTGAGCCGCTTCAACGTCGTGTGAATTATCGCCGACCATCAATGTCGTCATCGGATTAGCTTTCAATTGATCCATCGCTTCGACTAATGCTTCCGGGTGAGGTTTTGCATTGTCAACATCATCCAAGCCAATAATGACGTCGAAAAATTGATCAATCTTCGTTAAAACCATTCCTTTAATGGCCGTATCGCGGAGCTTACTCGTAACGATCGCCATCTTGATGCCTTTTTCATGAAGCTTTTTAAGTGTTTCATAAACACCGTCAAACGCTTGAACTAAACGGTCATGATTTTCTAAATTATGTGCTCGGTACGTGTCCATCATCTCATCCACTTGGTCTGGACGTATCTTCATTAATGAATCACGAAGAGGCGGTCCAATGAACGCTTGAATTTCATCTTCAGTATATTCACGGTCAGCATATTGCTTAATCGTATGCTGAAAAGACCCCACAATTAAATCGTTCGTATCAATTAACGTACCATCTAAATCAAATAAAATCGTTTCTATTTTCATGTTTGAATCGGTTCCTTTCTACGTAGTTTTTTATCTCTTTCAACTCGATTCCAAATGAACGCCACCGTAATCGTCAAAATCAGTGCCGTCACTAATCGAATGAGTAACAGCGGCCATACCGGTATGCCTAGCGGAATGAAGATCAATGTATCCTCCACAACTGCGTGACACGTAACGAGGAAAATCATGACGAGATACATATCTTTTTTAGATACTTGATCTTCTTTTACCGCTTGGATCATGACACCTGCACCGTAAGCTAATCCAATTGTTAACCCTGCAACCAATGTCATTGAAGCGTTTCGTTCAACGCCAATTACTTTTGTAAATGGCGCGAGTTTCTGCGACATCCAATCCATCCAATGATTGTCACGCAACCATTGAATAACAATCATGAGCGGAATAACGATTAATGCCAATTGCAAAATGGCCAAAGTAGCTGTTTGTACAGCATTTAAAACAATCGCCGTCCAACCCTCTGGTTCGGCTTGAGAACTGATCATCCCATATTGGGCCGCTTCACTTCCGCCATTCCAAAGTAAGTTCACAAGAAACGCGGCAATCAAGGCCAAACCGACACGAACGAGTAAAATAACCCAAAACTTAATGCCGACTTTTGAAGCGACTGCTGACTCAATGAATAAGTTATGGCTAAACGAAAGCATAATCGCCATAATAAACACTTCTTTTACTGTGAAATCAAAACTGACTATGGCTGCGATTCCTGCATAAAGGTTCAAGAAATTTCCTAACACCAATGGAACAGCAGCTTCTCCGGATAAGCCAATGAATTTCATGAAAGGCTCAAGCCAGCCGATCACCATCGGCATTACTGGCGTGAACTGTAAAATCGTCACAATTAATGTAATCGGAAAAATTACTTTACCTAATGTCCATGTTAGATTTAATCCGCTAAATAAGCCCCTTTTCAACGTTCCATTCAATTGTCATGCTCCTTTTCCACATGCTGCAAGATCGTTATTTCTTCTTACCTTTTTGGTTTTTCTTTTTCACGTTTTTCTGCTTGTTCGCTTTTTTGTTTTTCGACGGACTACCTTTCTTGTAACCACCGATAGGGGTTCCATCATAGAGTTCATTCGCAAGACCTTGTTGCTTACGATAGAACATGACGATGAGCGACCCGGCAATCAATAAAATAGATACCAATTGAGCCGTACGCAGTTCAACAACGAATAAGTCGATATATAAACTATCCGTACGCATCGCTTCGATAAAGAAACGTCCGACAGAATACCAAATTAAATAATTCAAGAAAATGACGCCACGTCTTGGGTTTACTTTATATCGTAAAATCAACAATAAGACCAACACGAGCACATTCCACATCGACTCATATAAAAACGTCGGATGCATGTAAGTTCCATCGACACACATTTGGTTCATAATCCAATTGGGTAAATATTGATGAAAATTTTGATAAGCCTGTTCTGAAATTGGTCCACCATATGCTTCTTGGTTCATGAAATTTCCCCAACGCCCAAGAATTTGACCAATCAATAAGCTTGGTGCCGCAATATCTGCAATTTTCCAAAAAGATACTTCTTTTACTTTTGCATAAAAATAAGCGGTTAATACGGAAAATAATAATGCTCCGTGTATCGCGAGTCCACCCTCACGAATATCGATAATATCCATCAGTGAATTGTAACGGTCCCACTCAAACGCAACATAATAAAGTCGTGCACCGACGATTGCTGCAGGGACGGCAAAAATTAATAGATCCACGAAAAAGTCTTTATGTAGACCGAGTCGCTTACCTTCTTGAGTGGCGACAACTAATGCGATTAATGCCCCCATCATAATCAAAAAGCCGTACCAATAAATCGGTAACGAGCCGATTTCGATAAACACTCGATCATATGGCTCTTGTGTACAATACATCAAATCTCTCCTGTCTTTCTTAACTAGACGAATTGCGCTTACTCAACTTCGGTACTATCTACATCATTAAAAACGGAGTTTAAACGGTCGGAAAATTCCTCTGCAGTGTTAACACCCATTCGTTTTAGACGGAAATTCATCGCAGCCACTTCAATAATGACCGATAAGTTTCTTCCTGGACGAACTGGAATAATCGCTTTCGGTAAATCTACATCCATGATTTTCATTCGATCTTCATCAAGTCCAAGTCGGTCATACTGCTTATTTTCTTCCCATGTTTCCAAATGAACGACAAGTGAAATTCGTTTGTAATTACGGACAGCACCCGCTCCGAATAACGTCATAACGTTAATAATCCCTAACCCGCGGATTTCCAATAGATATTCAATTAAATTCGGTGGATTCCCGATGAGTGTATCATAGTCTTCCTGTCGAATCTCCACATTATCATCAGCTACTAAACGGTGACCTCGTTTGACAAGCTCCAATGCAGTCTCACTTTTACCGATTCCACTCTTCCCAGTAATCAAGACACCAACACCATACACATCGACTAATACACCATGAACAGCCGTCGTCGGTGCAAATCTTGATTCCAAGTAGTTTGTCAAACGACTGATGACACGGGTCGTTTTATGAAGCGATCGCATTAATGGCACACCTGCTTCATCAGCAACATCGATCAACCCTTGAGGAACATCTTGCCCTCGAGTAATGACAATCCCTGGTGTCACATCTGTACAAAGATTATCCATCAATTGACGCATCTCATTATTCGGAAGATCAATTAAAAACGACAACTCGGTACGGCCCATCAATTGAAGACGTTCTTTCGGATAATACTTAAAATATCCCGCCATCTCCATGCCTGGTCGAGAGATATCACTCGTTACAATTTCTCTATGTAAACCATCTTTACCGCCGATAAGCTCTAAGTTAAATTGTTCTAATAAATCACGCGTTTGCACCTTGATCATCTATGATTCCTCCAAACATTCATCCCTCATCATCATACCATTTCTTAGGAATAATCGCATAATACATGATGATTTTTTTATGATTCGAGAAAAACAATTCGCTGAAAGATGTGTAAACCCATGATTTCCGGGTAAATAATACCTATAATGAGATAACGATTTTGAAAAGGGGGCTATACGATGCTAAAGTTCATTCCCGAAATTAAAACAAAAGAAGACCCACACCGAAATCAATATGACTTAGAAATCAAAAATGGAAAATTTAAAATATACTTTACAGAAAAGTATGCCTCCATACAGTTACTTGGCGATATTGCTGTCGGTTTTTTCTTTGTGTTCGCAAGTTTAAATAACATATTTGGTGGACCTTCTATCATTAGTAACAGTGCTTATTTAATCGGGAGTCTTTCCTTGACTGTCCGACCGATTTTAAAAATTATTCGTCGTACTTGGGTTTACAATGAGAAAAAACAAAATGAGCAAGAAAAGGCAGATTATCGACAAACATACGCCACTACTGAGGAGTACAATCGTGTCAAAGATCAAGCAATTCATGTGAATGGTGAGTTTTCAGAAGATGTGCAACAAGCTTTTCTCGATCGTGGCGAGCTTAAAGATGATGGTGGTATGCAAGTTGTACGTAAAGGCGCTCACTTTGAAAGCCACACGATCGGTGGAAATATTAAACCTGATCCTAAAAACGAGCTCTCTAGCTCTGAAGAATTTGTTGAGTCGAAAGAAGGTTCAACACAAAAAGCCAGTCATTCAGAAGGACAAATTAATGTTGATCATAATGATAAAGGTAGAGAGGAACAAGAAGCGACTTCTGATCGATCACCTGACCCGAAAGAAGGACAAGAACAGAATGATCAAGAATCTGACGAAGATGATACTGGTTCCGATCGAGGCTTTTTCCATCACGATGCTAGTGACGATGATGACAGTAGCAATGAAGACGAACAATCACTTTCATTAGATCCAGATGACCGTGATGAAGAAGAAGACAATGCATCAAAAAAATCAAAAGAGTGACCACGCTTTTTTAATGGAAAAATAAAACGCTCGAACAGCTATCTTAACTGTACGAGCGTATTTTCATGGACAAAAATCAGTTCACGATATCTTTCACTAATCTTTCCAATAACATATTTAACAAGGAAATGATGAATGCCGCAAGAATTGCCCAGCCAAATCCGTCAATGATGAATGTGTCTCCCATCATCCACTGAGCAAGCATTAATGTAATGGCATTGACGACGAACAAAAACAAGCCTAAGGTGAAGATTGTAATTGGTAACGTAAAAATTAGGATAATCGGTTTTACGACAACATTTAAAATTGATAAAATGAATGCCGCTATTAATGCATAGCCGAAATGCTCAATTTCAACTGCATCAAAAAGCTCTGCAACTGCAATAATCGCAACGGCATTAAGGATAATCGATAGAATCCATTTTCGTAGCATCAAAAAACTCCTTACTTTAATCGTTTTCTTTTTTGTCGATAATTGGATTTACTTTTATACTACCTGTTTTCGTTGATAGGTCAATATCGAAATATTCACCTTCGCCATCAGTATTATGGAATTGGACTTGTTTTTTCATCAGATGTTCATCCATGTTTGTTTTCATGACATCCTTTAATTGTATATCTACATTTCCAATCGACGTATTCGCGGAACCGATCACCGGAATGTCTCCTGGCATATAAACTTGAATCGAACCAGTCATTGCTTCTACGGCTAAAGATTTGACTTGCTGGTTTCGAATATAATTTCGAACACTTCCCGTTACAACATAAATATCAAGGTCTTCCATCGAACCATCAACATAAACAGATCCCGTCGTGGCAGCCAATTTAGCTTTATTGAATTCAGCATCATCCAACTTAATTGAACCGTGCTTCGTTTCTACGTATAATGCATCACCTGTATATTGATCCATCGTAATACTACCATTGATTGTCGAAATACTCGCTTGCTCAAAATGAGTCGATAGAAATTTCATTGAACCATTCATTGCTTTAAACGAAACTTTATCATACTTTTTCTTCGGTAGATAAATAACTAATTTCGTTTGGATATTTTTATTATTCGTTTCGAATCGCAATGTATCCTCTACGAGTCCGATATTTGCATGTCGATCAAAATATTCTTCAGCTTTCTGTTGATCATTCTCCTTATAAACTTTCGCTTTACAATCAATGACAATCTCACTCGATCTAATCGGCAAAAATTCCAGCGTCGTATTGAATAAATCGAAATCTAGATGATTCACTTCGCTGACTGGAAACGTATATTTGCGATGGATATCCATTTGTTGAAAGTTAAACTCAAACGGTCCATCTTTAATCCGTTGAAACGTATCATCCAAAAAGTTCTTCACACCTTCAGTAAAACTACGAACATCTTGCTTGAATCGCTCCTGCGTATAGCCTTCCCCAGTGTTTTTCTGACGATTCTTTTCCGCCTCTGTTTCTTCTGATTCAGACAATAAGCGATCCGCTTCATCACTCGTAATTTGCCCTTCTTCTAATAGCTTTAATATTCGTTTTCTTTTTTCACTCATGACATTTTTCCTCCATTATTAAATCATCTCCATCTTATGTATATTGTAATGGATTTAGACATGAAAAGGAATCAAGCAACAGACTGAAAATTCAATAAAGAAACTCATCCTCTAGACTTAGCTTGTGATGAGGGTGTGTTGGTCGTGGATTAGGTTGCGCTGACTGTTGATAAACGCTTGCTAACTGTTGATAGACTCATTCTGACTGTCGATAAGCGCTCGCTAACTGTTGATAGACGTGTCTTAACTGTCGATAAATGCTTGCTGACTGTTGATAGAGGCGTTCTGACTGTCGATAAATGCTTGCTGACTGTTGATAGAAGCTTCCTAACTGTCGATAAATGCCTGCTGACTGTTGATAAAGGCGTTCTGACTGTCGATAAATGCTTGCTGACTGTTGATAGAAGCTTCCTAACTGTCGATAAATGCCTGCTGACTGTTGATAAAGGCGTTCTGACTGTCGATAAACGCTCGCTAACTGTTTATAGACGCGTCTTAACTGTCGATAAATGCTTGCTGACTGTTGGTAGAGTCGCTCTGACTGTCGATAAACTCCGAATAACTCCTCAAACTAAAAAGAAGTCGCTGAAATTTAGCGACTTCCTATCGTTAAATTACTAATCAAAGGTAACCGTATGATACGTTTCATATTGAAAATAACGTAAAGCGAGATCAAATTCACTGAGCTCTTCATTCCCTTGACGTACCTTTTGTAGCATGCCGTCAATTTGGCTTTTGTGTGCTTTCAACGCATTCAGTTTCTTTTGGAAGACATCTTTTGTATCAATAACAATATCAGGGCTTCCTAATATTTCTTGGTGATCATTTGAAATGGCGTTTGCCCATACTTCCGGACGTTTGTCTGGATCCATATCTCGGATTGCACGGAAAGCTGCACGACCCATCGCATTGTGGTCGGGATGGACAGCATAAGGTGGATAAAAAGTGATCACCAAGGAGGCATCCAATTCCTCAATTCGCTTTCGAAGATCATCAGCTACTACTTGTTCATCTTCAAATTCCATTGTTTTATCTCGATAGCTGAGCATTTGTAAATCCATATCAATCTCTTTACACGCATTAATCAGTTCTTGTTTACGAATTTCAGGTAGCGTTTCGCGGTTTGCAAAAAATGGACTGCCCATGTTTCGTCCCATTTCACCGAGTGTCCCACATAGATATGTGACTGGAACACCTGCTTCTCTAAATTTCACGACGGTTCCTGCCGTTCCAAATGATTCATCATCTGGATGAGGATAAATCACGACGACATGTTTATGTTTGCTGTAATCAATTTCCATGAGACCCCTCCTTTTTGTACGTCATTTTAGTAGTTAAATGGTGTTTCGCTCAGCTGCATGGCGACCATGAGGCGACCGTCCGCGTCATGACCTGCCATCAGCAATTGATTGTTTTCATTGAATTCAAAGTCGGTTAAGCCTTCTGCATAGATCCAACCAATCTCATGTTTGAGACCGACGCGATAAGCACCTTCTTGCTCGACGATTTTCCCTTGCGTATAAGTGATTTGCGCATTTCGAACATAGGCTCCTACATTATAAGCGTTGGCATCAAAGTGTTTGGCGTAGGCACCATTTGTTGTTTCAACATGTACATACACCGGTTTGTTCGTCCATTGGTCAAGATAATCTTGTACTTTGTTCAATTCAATTGATTTCATATCCAATCCTCCAACTGCTATTGCTTAGATTATTTCGATGGTTCCAATAGCTCTTTCATACGCTTTCTGTCTCTTTCCAAAATCGGCTTCAAGTATTGACCCGTATGCGACTCTTCGACCTTGGCTACTTCTTCTGGTGTTCCTGTAGCAACGATTTGACCGCCGCCATCTCCGCCTTCAGGACCTAAGTCGATTAAATAGTCAGCGACTTTAATGACATCTAAGTTGTGTTCAATAATCAAAACGGTATCTCCATTATCGACCAGTCGTTGCAATACGTTAAGCAGTTTGGCGATATCTTCCGAATGAAGTCCTGTTGTCGGCTCATCTAAAATATAGAATGTTTTACCGTTCGATCGTCGATGCAACTCACTGGCTAGCTTGACGCGCTGCGCTTCGCCGCCTGATAAAGTTGTTGCCGATTGGCCTAATCGAACGTAACCTAAACCGACGTCATAAATCGTCTGTAGCTTCCGTTTGATTTTCGGAATGTTTTCGAAAAACTCAAGTGCTTCCTCAATACGAAGATCAAGCACTTCGGCAATATTTTTTCCTTTATATTTCACTTCCAACGTTTCACGGTTGTATCGTGTTCCATGACATACTTCACATGGAACATAAACATCCGGGAGGAAGTGCATTTCAATTTTAATGATTCCGTCACCTTTACAAGCTTCACAACGCCCACCTTTGACGTTAAAACTGAAACGTCCTTTTTGATAGCCGCGAATTTTCGCTTCGCTCGTATCCGCGAATAAATCACGAATATTATCGAAGACACCTGTATAAGTCGCTGGATTTGAGCGTGGTGTACGACCGATCGGTGATTGATCGATATCAACGACTTTTTCCAATTGCTTTAGCCCAGTTATTTTATCATGTTTACCTGGCTTTGCTTTCGCTCGTTGTAACTGCTGAGCTAACGACTTTTGTAAAATGCCATTGATTAATGTACTTTTACCCGAACCGGAAACACCTGTGACAACATTCATAACACCGAGCGGAATGGATACGTCAATATTTTTTAAATTATTCTCCTTGGCACCTTTAATGCTAACCATTTTGTTTTTATTTATTTTTCGACGCTCTGCAGGTAGATGGATAAACTTTTTACCGCTCAAATACTGACCAGTTAATGATTTTTCATTATCCATGACGTCTTTCGGAGGCCCACTGGCAACGATTTCGCCACCTTGAGCTCCTGCACCTGGTCCGATGTCAACTAACCAATCGGCTGCAAGCATCGTATCTTCATCATGCTCGACGACGATTAACGTATTATCCAAGTTACGCATTTGCTTGAGTGTTTCAATTAAACGGTCATTATCTCGTTGGTGTAATCCAATCGATGGCTCATCTAACACATACAGTACGCCGGTTAGCGCTGAACCGATTTGTGTCGCTAAACGAATCCGTTGAGCTTCACCACCGGACAGCGTACCTGCCGAACGAGATAGTGTTAAATAATTCAACCCGACGTTTTGCAAAAAGTGCAGTCGGTCGTTAATTTCTTTTAAAATCATCTGAGCGATTTGACGATCTTGCTCAGACAATGTTAGTTGTTGAAACCAATTTAATGAGTCGGTAACCGAAAAGTCAGTGACTTCGGAAATATGCTTTTGATTAATTTTAACGGATAGTACTTCTTCAGATAAACGATAGCCATCACATGTCGGGCATGTATGCTCTGCCATATATTTACCCATCAATTCACGCGTAAAGCTTGAGATCGATTCATGATAACGACGAGATATATTGTTGAGTACGCCTTCAAAGAAAATTTGATTCTCACGCACTTGGCCCTGCTCATTTTTATAACGGAATTTAATTTTTTCGTCTCCGCTTCCATTCAACACAATATCCATATGCTCTTTCGGTAAGTCTTTGACTGGCTTTTTCATATCAATGCCAAAATGTTTACATACACTTTTTAAAAGCTGTGGATAATACTGTGAAGACACCGGTTGCCAAGCTGCGATTGCACCTTTCTGTAATGAAAGATCCCAGTCTGGAACAACTAAATCTAGATCCACTTCTAAGTTGGAACCGAGACCATCACATGTTTTACATGCACCAAACGGACTGTTGAACGAAAACAATCTAGGCTCAAGTTTCCCAACTGTGAAACCACAGATTGGGCATGCTAGATTTTCATTAAATTTCATTTCATCGCCGTCGATTAAATCAACAATCACTTGACCTTCACCAAGCTTTAGCGCCGTTTCCATCGAATCTGCAAGTCGACTTTCGACACCTTCTTTGACGACAATCCGGTCGATGACGACTTCAATTGAGTGCTTTTTATTTTTTTCTAGCTCGATTTCCTCAGAAATTTCTCGCATCTCACCATCAACGCGTAGACGGATATATCCTTCTTTTTTCAAATCAGCTAATACTTTTTTATGCTCACCTTTTCGATCAGAAATCACTGGTGCAAGAATCTGAATTTTCGTCCGTTCTTCTAGCTCCATCACTTGATTGACCATCTGTTCGACAGATTGGGCACTAATTTCAATGTCGTGTCGCGGACAGATTGGTTTCCCGACTCGCGCGTACAGCAAGCGGAGATAATCATAGATTTCCGTAACGGTTCCAACCGTCGAACGCGGGTTACGACTCGTCGTTTTTTGGTCGATGGAAATTGCCGGTGAAAGCCCTTCGATCACATCGACATCTGGCTTATCCATTTGACCGAGAAACTGTCGCGCATAAGCGGAGAGGGATTCCACATAGCGGCGCTGTCCCTCTGCATAAATCGTATCAAACGCTAAAGAAGATTTTCCTGACCCAGATAGACCAGTCATAACGACTAATTTATTTTTTGGGATTTTCACACTAACATCTTTTAAATTATGCGCACGTGCTCCTTGGATGGTAATCTCTTTTGTCATTTACGCTCATCCTTCCACTTTCAGTTCCAACAACGCATCGCGTAGTTCCATCGCTTTTTCGAAATCTAGCTCTTTTGCTGCTTGTCGCATTTCTTCTTCCATTTGATCGATAAGCTTCTGTTTTTCCTCTTTCGATAAATTCGAATACTCGGAGATCAATTCAGCTTGCTGATCGTCCTCTGAATCATACGTCGCGCGAATGACATCGCGGATTTCTTTCTTGATTGTTGTCGGTGTAATGCCGTGCTTCTCGTTATAGGCCATTTGCTTCTCACGGCGGCGGTTCGTCTCTTCTATCGCTGTTTGCATCGAGTCTGTCATTTTATCAGCATACATGTGTACTTGCCCGTTCTCGTTACGTGCAGCACGACCTGCCGTCTGAATTAATGAACGTTGAGAACGTAAGAAGCCTTCCTTGTCTGCATCCAAAATAGAAACGAGCGACACTTCCGGAATATCGAGTCCTTCACGTAGCAAGTTAATACCGACAAGAACATCATATTTTCCTATACGTAGATCACGGATAATTTGAATCCGCTCCAACGTTTTAATTTCACTGTGTAAATAGGCCACTTTAATACCCATTTCTTGCAAATAATCCGTTAAGTCTTCAGACATTTTGATTGTTAATGTAGTGACCAATACACGTTCATTTCGTTCAATACGTTTATTGATTTCACCGATCAAGTCATCAATTTGTCCTTTGCTCGGTTTGACGGTAATTTCAGGATCCAACAAACCTGTCGGACGAATGATTTGCTCAACCATTTTTGGTGTATGCTCAAGCTCATAAGGACCAGGTGTTGCTGAAACATAAATCGCTTGGTCTACATGCTTCTCCCATTCCTCAAATTTCAGTGGACGGTTGTCCAAGGCGGAAGGAAGACGGAAGCCATGCTCAACTAGTGTCATTTTTCTCGCACGGTCTCCATTATACATTCCACGAATTTGCGGCAATGTAACGTGTGATTCATCGATGACCATCAATGAATCATCCGGAAAATAATCGAGTAATGTATAAGGTGTCGCACCTTCCTCACGCAACGTTAAATGGCGTGAATAGTTTTCAATTCCTGAACAAAAACCCATCTCACGCATCATTTCCAAATCATATTTCGTACGTTGCTCAAGTCGCTGCGCTTCAAGAAGCTTTCCTTGCTCTTCAAATTTCGCCAGCTGTTCTTCTAGCTCTTTTTCAATATTTTTAATGGCAATTTGCATCTTTTCATCTCTTGTGACGAAGTGGGATGCTGGAAAGATTGCTACGTGGTCACGATCACCGATAATTTCACCAGTCAGTGCATCCACTTCACGAATCCGGTCAATCTCGTCACCAAAAAACTCAATCCGTATACAATGTTCTTCACGCGAAGCTGGAATAATCTCTACGGAATCCCCGCGTACACGGAATGTACCGCGTTGAAAGTCGATATCATTTCTTGCGTATTGAATGTCGACGAGATCACGCAATACTTCATTACGCTCTTTTTCCATGCCGACACGAAGCGATAAGACTAATTCCCGGTATTCCGTCGGGTTACCTAACCCGTAAATACAAGAAACACTAGCAACAATCAATACATCTTGCCGTTCAAACAATGCAGATGTTGCCGAGTGACGCAATTTATCAATTTCGTCATTGATGCTCGCGTCTTTTTCAATAAAAGTATCAGAGCTCGGAACATATGCTTCCGGCTGATAGTAATCGTAATAACTCACGAAATACTCGACAGCATTATTCGGAAAAAATTCTTTAAACTCACTATATAATTGTCCCGCCAATGTCTTATTGTGAGCAATGACAAGGGTTGGACGATTGATTTCTTTCACAACATTCGAGACAGTGAACGTTTTTCCCGTTCCTGTTGCTCCTAATAACGTTTGATGTTTTTGTTTCTTTTCAATTCCTTTAACCAACTGTTCGATCGCTTGTGGCTGATCTCCCTCTGGCTGGAACTCCGAAAATAACTCAAATTTTTGACCCAAACACATCATCTCCAAAAATAATTTCAATAATCTATTTTAACATGTCACGAACAAAAGTTCTATTGTAGTGACTTGGCCATTCTATGACTTAAGAATATTTTCTTCTGTACATTTTTGCAAAGAATGTGATGTCAAAAATTTTCCATAAAAAGAACGAAGCTTTACTCCGTAATGGAATAAAGCTCCGTACCGATTTATTCATTCTTTTTGTCGTCTTCATTGCCACGAAGCTCTTCAATCAATGACATCAATTCATCTTCATAGAGGGCTTTTTCATTAATTTTATTCTCATGGTTTTTCGGTTCTTCAATTTTTTCTTGTTCCGTATGTCTTGGTCCCGTTAATCGATCTGCTCGCTTATTCGGAACGTCCAGTTTTTCTTGTGGTGATTCTTCTGGTGACTCGAGTTGATTTTGTTCATCAGAATCGCTCTCCAAGAAATCCAGAAATGAATCATTCGATTGTTCGATTTTCGGCTGGTTCTCTGCTTCAGATCTTTCCAGTTTATCTTGATTGTTCCACTCTGTTGAAAAACGTTCAGGTGAGTCGGCTTGATGGTATTTTTGCTGGTTTTTTTCTGTCGCTGAGACGACTTCATCTAAATCAATCTCTTCAGTAAGATTCGGTTGTAAGCTAAACTTCGGCTTTTCTTTAACAAACACCAAGCCTAGTTCATGACGTTCATTTTGATAGATTGGACGTTGTACGAATCGAATCTCCCCATCCAAATTTTTCACTGACAACTTACAATACGTTTGATTGACACGCATAATCTCATAAAATTCATGTTCATTACTCACCGGCTGATCATGAACACGAACAATTTTTTCACCGACAACTAAACCCATTTCATCTGCAGGTGAGTGAGGAATGATCCCGACAATCTTGATTCCATCTGGTTGTGGACTATAAATCGAGCGTTTTCCGGACTCGCTCACAAAAGTTGCCCACTGAATGACAAGGCGTCCAACAACCGCGACTCCGAGAAATACATAAACCCACTCCGGATAAATATATAAGCCAACTGCTAAAGCCACCAATAAAATGAATAACAGCGTAAGTTTTTTCGCTAGTTGCTTGGCTCCATGGTCACTCAATGTGCTATGAAATCGTTGCTGAAAACCGATAATAGCCGGGAATAACATGAGGCTAAACGTTGTGGAACCCATTTCAAACATCGGCCACCACGGTAACCACTGCTCGAGTTGTAATGCTGTTCCTTGAATTGGAACAAAAAATGGGACAAACATCAATCGTTTTGCAGAGTGGAATCCGACAAACTTTCCGCGGTCACTTTTTTCTAAACCAGGGAATGTTCGTGAGCGTTTCGTCGTTGCCACTAATATAATTTCCGCCAAAAATAGAGCGAGCATTATATAGCTAACAAAAACAAGGTCGACAGCATAAATCGCGTCTGAAATTGTTTGATTAATAATCGTCACATCAAAAAAATTCAATAGCCATATCGTTATTGCAGAAATCCCGACTGTATAGATCGGCGACAGTAAACGCGTTTGGTTGAACAACAGAAATAGAACCGTAATGGCAGATACGAACAGCATCCATTCATAACTAATCAATCCGCCGGCCAATAAAATTCCGCCAGAAAGAAGTAAGCCAAATAACAATCCTGTTAACCAAGTTCCCTTCCATTCTGCCGTCATTTCAAAAATTCGATGGCCGAACTGCTTACGTTCCTTTTCAATTCGTTTATACCCTGTCCAAAACGCAAAGATTATGGCTGCATATAAAAGAGGTTGCCATGTCACACGTAAAATTCCTAATCCGATCTCAACCAGCCAATCCATCCACACGTTCAATCCCTCACTCTCTCTAAGAAGCAACATCGTTCATTAAAATATATATTTGAACCCTCAAAACAGTTCTTCGTAAAATTTCGTAATACCATTACATTTCGTCAAAACTAGTGTTTAATCCTGCAATTTTTGTTAATAAAATTCTAGACTCGTTGGTTATGTAGCTTCCAACTGTATATGTTCCCAAAAACAGAGTTGATGAACCTCTTATCGTGAAATTTATTTGTTTAAGTTAGATATTTTCCCTCCTATGATAATAGTTACTCTAAATAATCTACTAAACAAAAAAGATGACCGGAAAGCCATCTTTTTGTTAAGTATTTAATTACCCGTAATTTCTTCTACAGCACGTTTTAATTGAAGATCATTTTCAGGATTTTCAACGGCTTCCAAAATCAATGTTTCTAGTTTTTCTTCCGTCTTTTCATTGATTTCTCCAGTTACGTTCAAATCGTGCTCCTTCTGAAATGCTTCAACTGCTTTTGTCGTTTGTTTGTCAAAGTACCCATCCGTTCGGTTCATTTCATAACCTAAGCCTTTTAACATTATTTGAGCTTTTTCCACTTCAGCACCATTCATATTGTATTTCAACGGTTCATCCGTCTGAATAAGCGTCGTGTAGAAATAATCCGGTTGCTTCACTTCGATTGTAGGATCGACACCGACTTCATTAATTTGATTTCCATGCGGACTGAGCCAGTTCATGACCGTAATTTTCAACATGCCATCGCCTAACTCCATCGCTTGCTGTACAGTACCTTTTCCAAAAGTCGTTTCACCGATGATATCTGATTCAACGACTTCTTTAAATGCTGCAGCTAAAATTTCAGACGCAGAAGCACTACCTTCATTGACTAACACAGCAATTGGATAATCTTTTCTGCCTTGGCCATTCGTATAGTAGGCCTCACCTTTCTCGCCGCGTCTTTCTGTCATAACGAACGGATCATCCGGACCGAAGAAGTTTGCTAAAATGCTTTCGACTGAATCGAAGAGGCCTCCAGGATTTCCACGCACATCGATGACAAGCCCTTCAATATTATCTTCATCTTCTAATTTTAACAGTTGGTCGTTGAACTCTTTTGCCGTCCCTTCACCGAACGAACGGATTTCAAGAACGCCGACCTTTTTTCCATCCTGCTCCATCACATCTGAATAAACAGTCGTGAGCGGGATTGTATCTCTTGTAATTGTAATTTCAATCGGTTCTTCAACACCAGGTCGGTCAATCGTCAGAACGACATCTGTTCCTTTCTCACCACGAATAAGTGATGTCGCTTCATACACGGTGTAGTCCTCAACCGATTCACCATCTACCTCAATCACCCGGTCGTTCGGTCGGATCCCTGCCTCTTCAGCAGGTGAGCCTTTTAACGGTGCAATGATCGTTATATGCTCATCGCGTTTTGTTACTTCTGCGCCAATACCTTCGAAGCTGGATTCTAATGATTGATTAAACTGCTTCGTCATTTCTGCATTTAAGTATTCACTATATGGGTCATCCAGTTCACTGACCATACCTTCAATCGCTCCATTAATGAGCTCTTGTCGTTCCACTTCATTAACAAAATTAGCTTGGATCAGATCGATCGCCCTGTCGAGTGATTGAAATTCGTCTGGTGTTTTCGTTTCTTTCGATTCAGATTCTTCTTCCTGATCATTCTTAGAATCCGTCTCTTCTTTTCCATCTGTCTCTTTCTCTGTTGTAGGGTCATTAGCTGTTGTATCCATCGCTTGCATCGTCAATCCTGTTGCGACAGCACCGATGAGCAGAGCGATCAAGATCATGCTTATAAAAAACTTTTTACTAATATTCATTTGGTCACCTCAAAACAAGAAAGTTTGTCCAATCTCAATATGTATCGATAGTTGTATCGATGGATGATTCAAAGACGAAACCAATAATAGCAACGTCTATAAAAATAGATAAAAGCATCACACAAACTGTGTAATGCTTTTATCGTACTATACGTCTACTCATCCGTAAATGAGAAATTACTTATCTGATTCCGAAATTAGCTGGGTTTACTGCATTACTCTTAGAAGCATTCCATCCACCGCGGTGAATTTCAAAGTGTAAATGCTGACCGAATGATTGACCGGTGTTCCCCATATTTCCTAGGTATTGGCCTTGACTTACCGTCTGCCCAGTTGACACAGCTCTGTTTCTCATATGCGCATAAACAGTTGTATATTTTTGCCCGTTAATGATGTGAGAAATGAATACAACATGTCCATAACTGTTGGAATAATACGAACGACTTACAATCCCTGAAGCAGCGGCCTTGATTGGTACTATGCCACCTTGTGCTAAGTCAACGCCTGGGTGGAATGACGAACATCCACTACAGCTTCTGTGACCGAATCCTGAGGATAGATAACCTGCTGATGGTCGAATGAAGCCACTAGAAGATGATGTTTGCTCGATATTAGAACCACTATTTCCTGAATTTGATTTATTAGAGCTGCTTTGTTGCTCCTCTTTCTTTCTTCGTTCTTCTTCTTTCTGTTGAGCGATCAGCTTGTCAAAAGCAGCTTTTTGGCTGCGAAGATTTTCTTCTTTTTCAGCTAAACTCATTTGGTGATTATGTGCTTCTTCTTCTTGTTTGTCCAATTTCGCCATTTGTGTATCTTTCATGCCTAATTGGTCTTCTAATTTAACAAACAAGTTATCCAGCTTCGTTTTCTCGGCAGCTAAAGAAGCTTTTTGAGATTCTAACTGTTTCTTTTCTGAAGCGACCTGATCACGTTGTGCTGTGACAGTCTCTTTATCTTTTTCAACTTGCACTTTGTTTTCTTCTACTTTTGTTTTATTTTTTTCAACTTGTTGTTTATTGTTCTCCAAGTCTTTCTTTTCTTGGATATGTGTTTCTAAAATTTGATTGTCTTGTTCCATGATTTTATTGACTGCGACGGTCCGGTTAATAAAGTCACCAAAGTTTTTCGAACCTAAAATCACTTCTAAGTACTGGATATCTCCACCGTTTTTCTGTAGGCTTTGTAGACGGTTTTTCAATAAGTCTTCACGTTTTTCAATGCTCGCTTCTTGTTCTTTGATTTCTGCTTTCAGTTGTTCAATTTCTTCTTTTAATTGCTTGATTTCTGCTTGAAGCTCGCTAATTTTTGTTTCGAGCTTATTGATTTCTCCATTTAACTTATCAATTTCACTCTGTTTTGTATTAATTTGATTTTCTTTTTCTTTTAGTTCGTTGATTTTCTTGTCAATCTGATTTTGTGTGTTCGATGCTTTTTCATCTAATTTATTGATTTCGTTTTGTGTATTTTTTTGTTTTTGTTTAATTTCATTCAAGCGATCTTTTGCTTTATCCAAATCACTTTTAACATCTTTATGTTGCTCATTCACTTGGCTTTTTTCTTTCTGCAAATCACTGATACTCTTCGCACTGACATCCGTTACTGTTGATAGCTGAAAAATTCCTACGAACAAAATTGCTGCTAAGAATAGTTTCACCGTGTTTTTCTTCAACTTTTGTTCCCCTTTCAAATCCTCAATAGATTAGTAGATTTGCTTGTTGTTTCTCTCTAGCGATGTTTGCATTTTTATACACGTAAAAACTTACGAACACTCATTACGCTTCCCCATATACCGATTACAACGCCAATTCCAAGTAATATTCCTGAGATTTGCCATATAAATGGATTCGCCGGTAATAATTCAAAGAACGGAATTGGAATCTCGTTCGCAAACTGATTATAGAGATAGAAATATCCACCTGCTACAACAGCAATAGGAATAATTGATCCAAGTACCCCCATCAAGGCACCTTCAACGAAGAATGGCCAGCGGATAAAGCTGTTTTTTGCTCCAACGAGTTTCATAATGCCAATTTCTGTCTGACGTGCGATAATCGTCATTTTAATCGTATTGGAAATAAGGAAGATCGCCGTCAATAATAATGCGCCGATGAAGATGATTCCGATCCATCTTGCAATGTCATTGAAAGCTATCAGCCTGTCAACAACATCTTTCATATAATTGACTTCTTCTACGTTATCCATCTGTTCAATTTGACTGGCTACGCCTGCCAATTGCTCTGGTTCATACGTTTTGATATTAAAGGCGTCATTTAATGGGTTGAATTGTTCAAATAACTCCCATTGTTCGCCCGATTCACCCATATCAGAGATAAGCCCTTCAAGCTCATCTTCTTTCGATGAAAATTCCATTTCACTAATCTCTGAGATTTCACCAATCTGCTTTTCTAACGCTTGAATGTCTTGTTCTTCAGCAGTTCTTTCTACGTAAACTTTCATTTGAGCTTCATTTTCAATGTTTTCAGCGAGTTGGTTTAGGTTAAACATTAGTGCAAGGAAAATCCCGACCAACACTAATGTAGTTGTTACCGCACCAACTGACGCTACTGTCATCCAACTGTTTCTTACTATATTTTTCGTGCCTTCTCGCACGTGTCTTCTCATCGTACTAAGCTTCATAACCGTATTCCCCTCGATGCTCGTCTCTCACTATTTGACCGTTTTCCATAGCGATGACTCTTTTTCTAAGTTTGTTTACGATTTCCTGACTGTGAGTGGCCATGACGATCGTCGTTCCTCTTGTATTAATTTCTTCAAAAATTCGCATGATTTCCCAAGAAGTTTCCGGGTCTAAGTTTCCTGTCGGCTCGTCCGCAATGACAACCTTCGGATTATTAACGATTGCTCGTGCGATAGCGACTCTTTGTTGTTCCCCACCTGATAGCTGGTTCGGTAGGAATCTCGCTTTCGATTTGAGTCCAACCATTTCCAAAACTTCGAGTACCCGCTTGTTAATCTTCTTTGGACTTTCTTCTATAACTTCCAAGGCAAATGCAACGTTTTCGAATGCCGTCAAACGAGGAAGTAATTTAAAGTCTTGGAAAATGACACCGATATTTCGTCGTAAGAAAGGGACTTCTTTTTGTTTCATGTCAGTCACGTTCTTACCTTCTATCAATACATCGCCTTTTGTGGCTAGCTCTTCACGATACATCATTTTAATAAATGAACTTTTTCCTGCACCACTCGCACCCACAATGTAAACGAATTCCCCTGCATCGATATTTACGGATAAATTATCAACGGCAATTACACCGTTACTATATTCTTTATGAACATTTTTCATCTCGATCATAATAAGTAAAACGATCCCCCTAAGATGTTTTTTCGTTAGCTGTCGATTCTATATGTTTTTTCTATATTTATAGGAAATCTAGTAGATTGATAGGTTGATATGTATTTGAACAATCAACTAACTATTTAATTTAAAACCTATTATAACATCATTCGGCAGAAATTTTACCGATTTTTATATTACAATTTCATTTCAAAGTAAAGACAATGGCGAGGTTTACTAGGAACTTCGTTGTGTTTTGACGATTGAAACATGCTCTTTCGATGTATATCGACCGAATTCTAGTTTTCTTTACTTCGATTACCTCTGACTAAGTCGTTCATATTACCTAAACATAGAGTTCCGATAGGACTGATGGAATAATTTAAATAGAATAAGTGTAAAACGGTTGAAGGGGCACTGACTTACACTGAAGAATGGCTCGTTAACACTGAAGGTGAGCTCTTCAACACTGAAGATTGCACAATTAACACTGAAGTTTCTCGATTTAACACTGAAGGCGGTTAATTTAACACGGAAGCTCGTGGGATTAACACTGAACAGCCCTCGAGTTGTCTTACTTCTTGCTCGTTTCTAAGTTTATTCACAAAAAAAGCTATCTCATCCATTCAGATGAGATAGCTCGTTCAATACATCATTCCATTTACTGCTGTACTAACCAATCAGCGATTTCTTGTGCGTCGCCTTCTTCAACGTTCTGTGCTGGCATTGAGCCTTTACCGTTTTGAATGATGTCTACGATTTCACTTGCGTCATAGCTATCGCCTACACCTTCAAGAGCTGGACCTGCTCCACCGGATAGGTCACCGCCGTGGCAAGATGCACAGTTTTGCTGGTAAAGCTCTTCACCTTGGCCAGTGTCGCCACCGCCAGATGCTGACTCTTCTCCACCGCCGTTTCCGCCGTCATCTCCGCCGCCACATGCAGCTAAGACAAGCATTCCACCAAAGATTGCTGTGAGTAATTTTTTCTTCATGATTGTTGACCTCCTCATTATGTTTGTTTCTATGTTTCCCTAAACGTCCAAAAGTTAATCAACTTTTGAACGTAAATAGGCATCGATAAATGAATCTAATTCTCCATCCATTACGGCTTGTGTGTTGCCGTTTTCGAGGTTTGTACGGTGGTCTTTCACCATGTTGTATGGATGGAACACATAAGAACGGATCTGGCTACCCCAGCCGATTTCTTTTTGTTCCCCTCGAATTTCATCCATTTCTTGTTGTTTTTTCTCAATTTCGAGTTGATATAATTTTGACTTCAACATTTTCATCGCTTGTTCACGGTTCTTAATTTGAGAACGCTCCGACTGGCACGTAACAACTGTTCCTGTCGGCTCATGCGTAATGCGAACAGCTGAATCGGATGTGTTGACGTGCTGTCCACCTGCACCACTTGAACGGTACGTATCAATACGTAAATCTTCTGACTTCACTTCGACTTCTACGTCTCCAGTAAATTCTGGTACGACTTCACACGATGCGAATGAAGTGTGTCGTCTGCCTGATGAGTCAAATGGCGAGATTCGCACAAGTCGATGAACGCCTTTCTCTGCTTTCAAGTAACCGTAAGCATTGTGACCTTTGATGAGGATCGTGACACTTTTAACGCCTGCCTCATCTCCAGGTAAGTAATCCATTGTTTCAACTTTAAAGCCTTGTTTCTCAGCATATCGCGTATACATCCGGAGGAGCATTGCCGCCCAATCTTGGGATTCAGTTCCGCCAGCACCCGAATGAATTTCCAATATCGCGTTATTCTTATCGTAAGGCTCACTCAATAAAATTTCAAGTTCGAAGCTGTCGAGTTCCTTCGATAATTGTTGAATGCTTTCATGTAAATCATCAAAAAGCTCTTTGTCATCTTCTTCTTTGACCAGTTCATAAGAAACGTCAAGGTTTTCAAGTTCTTCTGAAAGCTTGTCCACTTCTTGAACGGTCTGTTTGAGTCCATTCATTTCATCGATTACTTGCTGAGCATTGTCTTGATCATCCCAAAAACCTGGTTGCGTCATTTGAACTTCTAACTCATCAATTCGTTTACGCTTTTCAGGTAAGTCAAAGTGACCTCCTAAAGTTTTCTAATGTCTCACTCATTTTGTCAATTTTCTGTTTGATTTCTGTTAAATCCATACCTTCACCTCTTCAGTTATTGTTTCCATATACCCGTATTATAACACGATTAAACAAAACTAAAATTGAACAATTCGTTGCAAGTGGATTTTTTTCCGGTCAATTTTATTGTAATAATGCCACCCGTCTGGAGTTTTTTACGACCAAGCGCTGGAATTATGTGACCTATTGTGTTGAATATGCAGCCAATTTTCGAATATTTGTGCCGGTTAGTTGAGAAAATGTACCTTTTGTTGGTTTATATTCGACTTTTTTAAAAATGGTATGGGCCCAATTAAGTTTTATATGAGACCAATAAATCCAGATATGTTCCCAGCTAGAAGACTTATGGTACCAGATTACAGATATATACGACCTTTCCAAAGATTTTTGTGCCCAAAATGAAAAAATATGCTCCCTAGCCAACGATATCAGTGAGCAATCCAAATAAAAAAAGTCGAAAAGCTGGTAACCAGCTTTTCAACCTTTTAACATCTCATTATTTTCCATGACAATGCTTGTATTTTCTTCCGCTTCCGCATGGACATGGCTCATTTCGTCCAACTTCTTTTTTCTTTACAATCGGCTGGCGCTTTTTCTGTTGTTGACGTCCGCCGGCAATCGCCTCAGTACCTGTCGCGACGGCTTGACGCTGTAAGTTTTCTCGAATTTGTGCCTTCATTGCGTACTTAGCGACTTCTTGTTCGATGGATGCAATCATCTCTTCAAACATGGAGAAGCCTTCCATTTGATACTCTTGCAATGGATCGTTTTGACCGTATGCACGCAAATGAATTCCTTGGCGCAGTTGGTCCATTTGGTCAATGTGATCCATCCATTTGCTGTCAACCGTACGTAGGAGGATGACTTTTTCAAATTCACGCATTTGATCCTCGGTCAACTCTTCTTCACGCGCATCGTATTTTTCTTGTGTTTTTCCAATGACCCACTCAATGATTTCTTCCGGTTCTTTTCCTTTAAGATCATCAACAGAGACTTCATCCTGGTTTAATACGTTCGCTTGCAAAAATTCAGCAAGCGCTTCTAAATCCCAGTTTTCATCATCTTCATCTTGTGTATAGGCAAGAACATTCCGTTCGACTGTTGAACGAATCATACCTTCGATAATTTCGCGCAAGCTGTCGGATTCAAGAACATCTTTACGCTGCTCATAAATAATATCACGCTGTTGGCGCATCACATCATCATAAGCAAGCAACTGTTTACGTGCGTCAAAGTTGTTACCTTCAACACGCTTTTGAGCAGATTCTACTGCACGGGAAACCATTTTACTTTCAATCGGTTGATCTTCTTCTAAGCCAAATCGGTCCATCATCGCTTTCATGTTGTCCGAACCGAAACGACGCATCAATTCATCTTCCATGGAAAGGTAGAACTGAGAGACACCTGGATCTCCTTGACGACCGGAACGTCCACGAAGCTGGTTATCAATCCGGCGTGACTCATGTCGCTCCGTACCAATAACAGCTAAACCGCCAAGTTCTTTTACACCGTCGCCTAATTTAATGTCTGTACCACGACCGGCCATGTTCGTCGCAATCGTTACGGCACCTTTTTGGCCCGCTTCTAAAATAATCTCTGCTTCCTTAAAGTGGTTTTTCGCGTTCAAAATATTATGTTTCACGCCAACTTTTTTCAAGAAATTTGAGATTAACTCAGACGTCTCGACAGCGACTGTACCAATCAAAATTGGTTGTCCTTTTTCGTGACGCTCCTTCACTTCCCGAACGAGCGCTTGATATTTTCCATCAACGGTTTTATAAATCAAATCTGCGCGGTCATCCCGGCGGATCGGTTCATTCGTTGGAATAGAAACGACCTGCATATTGTAAATATTACGAAATTCCTCTTCTTCCGTTTTGGCTGTACCTGTCATACCCGATATCTTTTCATACATCCGGAAAAAGTTCTGGAAAGTAATCGTCGCAAGTGTCATACTTTCCTTCTGAATCGGCAAGCCTTCTTTCGCTTCGATTGCCTGGTGTAGTCCATCACTATAGCGACGGCCCTTCATCAAACGACCTGTAAATTGATCGACGATGACGACTTCGTTTTCCTCAACGACATAATCAGTATCTTTACGCATAACAACATGCGCTTTTAACGCTTGATTAATATGATGCGTCAACGCGACATTATTTAAATTATAAAGATTTTCGATATTGAAATATTGTTCAGCTTTTGTGATTCCTTGTTCTGTCAGCTGCACATTTCGCGTTTTTTCATCATACGTATAGTCTTCTTCATTTTTTAATGTCGAAGCAAACTGATCTGCTTGTAAGTAATTGGACTGAGACTTTCTTTGAGACCCAGAAATAATTAATGGTGTACGTGCTTCATCAATTAAAATGGAGTCTACTTCGTCAATGATCGCGAAATGAAGCGGACGCTGAACCATTTTTTCTTTATATAACACCATGTTATCGCGTAGGTAATCAAACCCGAATTCATTATTCGTACCATACGTAATATCTTTTGCGTAAGCTTCGCGCTTTTCGTCTTTCGATAAATCATTCGTATTTAACCCAACTGTTAGACCAAGCCAATTATAGAGCTCACCCATTTCAGTTGAGTCACGATCGGCAAGATAATCGTTCACCGTAATAATATGAACGCCTTTTCCGGTAATCGCATTTAAGTATGCCGGCATCGTTGAGGCCAATGTTTTACCTTCACCCGTTTTCATTTCCGCAATATCCCCGTGATGCAGGGCAATTGCACCAAGCAACTGGACGTAGAACGGACGCATGCCTAGCACACGTTTCGAAGCTTCACGTACAACCGCATACGCTTCCGGTAATAAATTATCTAATGACTCGCCATCTTGATAACGTTTTTTAAACTCATCTGTTTTTTCTTGTAATGCATAATCAGAAAGCTGCTGCATCTGTGGTTCAAGTTCTTCTATTTGATCCGCAACTTTTTCAAGTTTTTTCAACTGGCGACTATTTCCATCACCAAATACTTTCGTCAATAACTGTTTCATTTATCCTCAACCCCAAGATTAAATTTACACTTACACACCATTAATGATAACACTAATGAAACGACCATGACAACAATCCTCATCCGTATGACTCTCCCACATTGTCGGCTAAAAATCGACAAGTATGTTGTAGATGAATTTCCCTTCAATTAAGAAAAAATGGTTGACTGGGGCAGTAGTCAACCATTACAAGATCATTAAGCGGGTTGTTATTTGGAATTGAGGAAGGAGTAGGATTTCGGTTGAAGGATTTCTGGAGCGTTCGTTGTGGAGGTATAAACACTCAGATGGTCTTCGATAACGGATATTTTTTCATTAGACGCTGCGACAATTCGCATTAATTGCACAATGATCTCGTTCTGTTGTTTAAGTTCTATCTCGAGACGTGAACAACTGGGGCAAGGTTTCATATTGCACATCTCGTATTCCCCCCTTAATGATCTTGCTTGACTTAGTTATATCACAGGTTGCCGAGGGAGAAAAATCGCTGAAATGCACGTATGACAGTGTTTCAAGGTACTTTTTATTTGAATTTAGGATGAACTGAGCAAAAATCGATTGGAAAAATGATTTATCTACAAAATGAAAGTTTTTTAAAATATTTATTGAAATAGATTATTTATTGTAATGCCAACACATTAGTCAAGGATAACGAGTCTCGTTTTTGCACATATGCTCCCTAATCCAAAGGATATGAGCCAAAATAGAAAATATATGCTCCCAAATTCGCGAGTTATGCGACCATTTCTTCGATATATGCTCCTTATGTTAAAAAATATGTACTCAACTCAAAAATATATGAGCCCTCAACAAAAATTAAAATAAAAATAGCCTCAGTCCAGCAATCGGACTAAGGCTATTTCGGTTCAGTTCATTAAGCATTCGGCTCAATTAAGCCATATCTTCCATCTTTACGTTTGTAAACGACATTCGTTTCACCTGTTTCAGCACTTTCGAATACGTAGAAATTGTGTCCTAGCATATCCATTTGAAGTGCCGCTTCTTCAGAATCCATCGGTTTCAAATCAAATCGCTTAACACGAACGATATCAACTTCACTATCTTGTTCAGCTTCATCTTCATCCAACAGTAAACCACCATTGGCGTTCGCTTCTCTTTCCATTTCAGCAAACACATATTTCGCGCCGCCTTTTTGACGGAATTTACGATTCACTTTTGTTTTGTACTTACGAATTTGTCTTTCCAATTTATTAACGACTAAATCAATTGCAGCATATAGATCGTTGTGTGCCTCCTCAGCACGCAGAACCAAGTCTGTCATCGGGATGGTCACTTCAATTCTTTGGCCATCGTTATGAACACTTAAGTTTACATGTACTTCAGACGTAGGCGTTTGATCAAAATAACGCTCTAATTTCCCGATTTTCTTCTCGACGTAATCGCGTATCGCATCGGTCACCTCGATATTTTCACCACGGATATTATACTTAAACATAAGCATGCCTCCTTTTAGTCGTATGTATATATTATTCTACCTTACCCGCACATAATCCTCCATAAACTCGACTTTTATTTTATTCTTTCTGGAACTGATTCATCATTTCGACAAATTTCCCGGGAAATAAGGGGGTTCATAAACAATTAGTCGTTTTCTCTCTTCAAAAAAAATTCTTTTTAACCGATAATAAGAGTAGTCGAGGTGATAAAATGAAATTGAAGCAAAAAGAACAGAAACAAGTGACAAATATTACGCAAACAGTCGTTGAAGCTGGAAGTCATTTGATTCAGTTATTGAGAGATAAAAATTTAAAAGATAGTGCATACATATTTAGTTCGATGATTGAAGGCTATTCGGTCGTCAGACAGGTGACGGACAACGACGCTGTATTAAACTCCAAGTTAGAGAATATAGACAGCCAATTATATCGTCAAATGGAATCACTTTCTGGTTTACTAGAACAAGGAAATTTAATGAAAGCAACGGAAATAGTTCAATTTTCTTTTAATCCAACCTTAAAGAAATGGCAAAATGGAATTCAAACTTATTATCAAATAGAAGAAAAAACTTCATTTACAATCGGAGTTTATTTCCATGCTGCCAGTCCTTTAAAAGCTTATTCAGAACCACGGGTTAACGCCCTAGTAGAGGCAGCTGCCGAGCAAGGTTCAACGATCTTTTTCTTTTCTTCTCAAGATGTTGATTTAGAAAACAAAAAAATTGAAGCAGATATCTTTCGTGACGGTTCCTGGACGCGTGATTCGTTTGATTACCCGGATGTCATCCATAATGGGTTCTCGCAAAACATTTTCAACCAATCACGAGTCGAGAGAAAGCTGCGTAGAGAGATCCCATTTACTTCATTTGTTTTCGGAGATAAATTGCAGCTCCCTAAACGGATTGTCGAAAATCGAAAATATGCTGAGCTACTCATTCCGTTTACGATCATCCAAGATGAACAAAAAGTCATTGATTATATCGAAAGGTATCAAAAGGTCGTATTGAAACCAATTCGGGGCGCTCGTGGAGAAAACATTTATTTCGCTGAGAAAAATGGCGAAAAATACCGTGTATCACAAGATACAAACACAGCAATTCTGAATAAAGAGGATTTTATACAATGGCTGTATGACACGATTTTAAGTAAAGATCGTGATTATATCGTTCAAAAATATCTCCACGTCCGAACGAAAAAAGGCGAGCCATTCGATTTCCGTATTCATATGCAAAAAAATGGTGAAGGCAAATGGCAAATCACGAAAATGTATCCACGTACAGGCTATAAAAATAGTAACCAAATCAAAATTTACCAAGGTGGTCCATTAAAAGACCTTAACTCCTTCCTTGAGCAGGAATTTGGTAAAGATGCCATTGCGATTAAAGAGAAATTAATGGATCTTGCATTAAACCTCACTTTCCATATCGATAAGTTATACGGATTGGCGTTGGATGAAATGGGATTGGATATTGCAATTGATGAAAATCAACGGATGTGGCTTTTTGAGGCAAATATGGGGCCGCAGACTAAAGCACATGAAAAGGAACGTGCGGATAACGTTATTGCATACAGCCGTTTTTTAGCAAAGCATCGTATCTTCCATACGAACCAAATGAACGAACGTAGCCTGCTAAAAGGCTTCTTTGACGCCGAACATTCAAAGCTACCGTATGCTGAAAATCAACAACAAAAAAAGATTGGACTATTGAATGACAAAAAGCAGCTGAAAGAGTTACGTCAATCATTAGCTGAAGAAATTGAAGGAACCAACTCATTTTACTTCTTCTCTCCAAGTGACATCGATATTGATGAGATGCAAATTCGCGGAGCTTTTTATAACGATGGAGAATGGGAAGAAAAAATCACGGATTACCCGGATGTTTTAATTGATTGCTTCAAAACGAAAGATAATAATTTCTTACAAAGTATCTATGAAGAGTTTGAGAGCATTCCCTTTATCAATGAAACCATCGATCAGCTCCGAGAACAAACACAGTTATTAACTGCACTTGGCAACAACGAAGAAATGAATAACTATTTACCGCCATATCAAAAAGTTACCCATAAAAAAGAGGTAATTCGGTTCTTGGACACTGAGCATGCAATTACTTTAAAGAAAAACATCAGCAACCAAAATGAGGATGACTACATCATTCATAAAACCGGAAAATTCGATTATGTAGTTATTTCAGATGAAGGCGAAACAAACTACAACCAAATTACATTGACTCATTTTATTGAAGACCGATTGAAGGAGAACCAGTGGTTTGTGCAGAAACATGCTGAAGGAAATGACGTAGAAATAGAAATGATTCGAACCAATCAACACGAATGGACAACAATAGGAGATGAAACGACAGTCCAACCGGTTTTTCAATCTCTTCAAGAGACACTCGTTAGTATTTTTGGCAATAAGATCTCTAATGCTCAAGTTACGCTAACTGTAACCGATGGTAAACCAATCATTACGGATATGACAATTAATAACCTTGAGCATCTTGAATCCAATCAAACAGTCGTACAAGCAATTGCAGAATTAGCATCTAATTTATAAAAAAAAGAAGCAGTTGAACTAGGTTCACTGCTTCTTTTTTATATCAGTTTAATTATTTCCGTTTGTCCAAAAATGCCCCATCTGGACTTTTCATCTTACTGTATGGGTTCGTGTACTTCAAGTTTGTATCTTTTTTCTTTTTGAGTAAAATGATTTCTCGTTTGAAACTGTCGAAATACTGGTTGACCATGTGATTGAGCTGTTGATCGAGGCGGATGACCTCATCAATTTCTTCCTGATTGGCTTTTCTTTCTGAGTCAGTTAGGTTCAACTCTTTCAAGAGCTCATCTCGCTCATCAGCCGTTTGTTCGACCACTTCAATAAACGTTTCGTGATCATGTTTATCTGCCAAAGACTCCACTTTTTCAATCGTTCTTTCAAGTAGATTCTTGAGCTGTGTTAGTTGGTTATCCATTCACAGAAACCTGCTTTTGTTGTTTGTTCAATTTCAAGACTTCTTTCCACGTATCGCGAAATTCACTAACTAATCCTTCTACTTCCGATAAAATTTCGACATCATTCTTAATGTTCGCTTGGATTAATTGATGGTTCATATAGTCATATAATGAACGCATTTGATTTGAGATTTCAACATCCGGATTCAATGTAACCATCAATTCGTTAATGATGTTTTGCGCTTTTTGGATATTAACATTTTTCTGCTCAATATTTTCGTTTTCAATTCCTTTTTTGGCTAAACGAATAAATTTCAAACAGCCATTGTAAAGCATCATCGTCAACTCGCCTGGACTGGCGGTTTGGATGGAATTTTGCTGGTAGGCTTGATGTGGTTGTTGGTAATTCATGAAAACACTCCTACTGGATTATTATTGGCCACTGTTTAATTGGTTCATCAATTGAGCGGATTGTTGGTTCATTCGTTGGATGGCCGTTTCCATTGCAGTAAATTGTTTATAATATCGATTCTCGACCTGTTGCAGGCGACGTTCGAAGTCCGTGATTCGCTCTTCAATTCCGAGCAATTCGCGGCCCATCGTATATGTCTGATCTGTTTTATTATCGTTCCCGGCTTTATCTGTGATGCGAGAGATCATACCGTTCAAGCTATCTTCAACACGATTCAATAATCCTCTGGAATCGTCATCTGTATTATTGGAAAATAAACGTCTGACATCCTGTGAATTATTTTCAATCGCATCACGAAGCTTATCTTCATCAATAATCAATTTCCCGTTATCACGGTAGTTCGTAGATGTTTTAATGCCGATATCAACTAACCGGTTGAATGCTCCGAGATCATTTTCGACATTTGAATAAAAAGCCGTTCTTATCGAAGTCATTCCACTTTGAAGAATATTGTCACTTCGAAGCAAGCCGCTTTTCGCTTTTTCTTCCCAAAGCTCAATTTCCTTCTCTGTCATATCCTCTTTTTGTGCATCGGTTAATGGAGGAAAATCACGGTAGCGCTTTTCTCCTGTTTTTTCCGAAGTCATTTCGATGATTTCATTGTATTTATCTACGAATTTAACAATCTGGTCAAATGTATTTTGCGTATCAGTACGAATGTTTAACGTTGCATTGTCAACGGTCTGATTAAATTGATAGGTCACGCCGTCAAGCGTGTATGAGTTTTCTTTTGATGTTAATTCAACATCGTTATAGGTGAATTTAGCGTTCTCACCACCGATTTCAGCGTCAGCAATAGGGTCCATTTTTAAGACGTCTGTAAAAAAAGTAGCATTATTACCGTTTTCATCGCCAAAAATAATTTCAGCACCATTTACATCTGGGTTAAAAGAACCGGATGATGTCCGCTCCATAAATACGATATCAGATTTAGTATCATAGTAAGCGCGAACGGCACCACCTGATTCAGTACTTATTTTTTTAAATACGTCATTTAAAGAATCACTACCCTCAATCGCAACCGTATGTGTAGTTGCTTCACCATTTTCATTAAATGTTTGAAAACTAATATTTCCGCCTGTAAAGTTCTCTATCGACTCTAGCAGCGGCTTATTAGGATCAATCTTTTCGCCTGTTCCGGATATACCCGTATCAGATACTCTCATCGCTTTTGACGCCAATTGTTTAACCGAAATCGTATGGCTTCCTTCTGGCGCACCACTATTAGCTGTCGCCGTTACACCTGGCGATGAAGATGTCACTTCTTTCGACTGGTACGTTTTAGACAACTTCATATCCATAAACATATTTTTGAATTCAGATAGCTTTGTATTCATCTCGCGGTATGCATCTCGCTGCCAGGTTAACCATTCTTGGTCTTGTTGCAGCTTTGTCATCGGGATCCGTTCAGCTTTCATCAAATCGGCAATAATCTGATCCGTATCCATTCCAGATGCAAGTCCACTCACACGCATCGTATTATTGATCATATGAACACCTTCCTAAACTTTCTCATCTACGATAAAGCCCATAAACTCCGCCATCGCCGCATACATATCAAGCATTTTTTTCGGCGGAATCTCTTTGATGACTTCATCGGTATTTTTATCAATGACAGATACATAATAGCGATCTAGCTTGTCATGAAGCTCAAACTTAATCGATGTGTGCATCGGTTCGACAAAATCATTAAGTCCTTTGACAAGCTTTGCCGCTTCTTCTTTTGATAACGATTCTTCTTTTATTGTTTGCTGCATGTCCGGATGTTCTGGTTGCTTGACCTTCACCGATTCATGAGTTGATGCCGGTTGCTGCAAAATAGGAGAACTTTTGAGTAATGTGTCCAATTTCATCCTATTTGCTCCTCTTCTATTCTTTTATATTATATCGGATTATTGGCGTAAATGTTTAGCTTTTCTATGTAGCATCTGTGGATAATTCTTAGCTCACAAACGCAAATTAAAGTGGGCATCGTTTGAACTGTTACTTTCAGGGTATATAAATAGAATAGAAGCATTAAAAAAACGAGGTGTTAGCATGACTAGAAGATCGAGCATTCCACGCGAAGTCGGTTTGGATCATACGAAAGATGTTCTTCGTGAAGGATATCAATATATTCCAAACCGTAAAAAAGCGTTTCAATCCGACTTTTTCGAATCCCGCATACTCGGTGAAAACACGGTTTTCATGAGTGGTGTAGAGGGGGCAGAATTATTTTATAATACGGAGTACTTTAAACGTGAAGGAGCTGCACCGAAACGCGTACAAAAAACGTTACTCGGTGAACATGGTGTCCAAGGACTTGATGGGCCAGCGCATCGCCACCGAAAAGAAATGCTGATGAGTTTAATGTCCGAAGAGCGCCTGCAAGTATTGGATCAGACGATTGAAACATACTTAGAACAATACATCGAGAAATGGGAGAAGGAAAAAAGCATCAAACTATATGATGAAGCGGTCGAAATGATTTTTCAGATTGCTTGTGATTGGGCCGGAATTCCACTTGAACAGCATGAAATCAGAAACCTAGCCCCGAAAACAGCTGATTTATTCGAGACTCCTGCGACAATCGGGTTGAAGCAATTTAAAGGACGCAACTCAAGAATCCAATTGGAAGACTGGGCAAAAGATTTAATTGTCAAAACACGTGAAAAAGATCTTCACCCACTTGAGGAAACGGCTTTGCATGTGATTGCTTGGCACCGTGACTTAGAAGGAAAATTAGAAGACTTAGATGCGGTAGCTGATGATTTATTGAATATTATCCGTCCGATGGTCGCTATATCGATCTATGTAACCTTTACGGCACATGCTGTGGTCCATCATCCAAAAGAAGTAGAGAAATTACGCATGGATGGTGATCCAGACTCTTATAAACGATTTATTCAAGAAGTCCGTCGTTTTTATCCATTCTTCCCGTTTAATGTCGCTCGGGTAAAACAAGACTTTGTTTACCGCGGACATGCTTTCAAGGAAAATGATCAAGTGATCTTTGACTTTCATGGAACGAATAACGATCCGAAGATATGGGACAACCCGGATTTATTCAAACCCGACCGCTTCAAAGAATGGGATGGCAGTCCATTCAATTTCGTACCACAAGGCGGGGGCGATTACCTCGGCGGCCACCGTTGTGCAGGAGAATGGATTACGATTCGCATGATGCAGATTTTCTTGCATTACTTTGTGGAGAAAATTGATTTTGAAGTTCCACCGCAGGATATGAGCTATAGCTTAGTTCATCCGCCGACGATGCCAAATAGTAAAATTGTGATGAAGAATGTGAGATGGAAAGCATGAACATGAAAAACGTCCGGAAGCCAGAGAGGCTTTTCGGACGTTTTTTTGTAGGTAAAAAATGATATTACTGAAGTAACTGAAGTACCCCTTGTGGTTGCTGGTTCGCTTGAGCTAACATTGCTTGAGACGCCTGAGAAAGAATGTTGTTCTTCGTGAACTCCATCATTTCAGCAGCCATGTCAACGTCACGGATACGTGATTCAGCAGCTGTTAGATTTTCAGCTGATGTGCTCAAGTTGTTGATTGTGTGCTCTAAACGATTTTGTACAGCCCCAAGTTTGGAACGTTCTTCTGAAACAGATTCTATTGCTGTATCTATATTAGCAATTGCAGAACTGGCCTCTGTTTGAGCCGTAGAAATATCTACAGTTTCAGTACCATCCACTTTTTTTGTAGTTAATAGACTTTTTGAAGTCATATTACCAATAGAAACACTAATATCTTGTCCCTTATTCGCTCCAATGTGGAACTCCCCTGAAAATACCTCCTTGCCATCTGCTCCACCCAACAATTTTTGAGAGTTAAATTCTGTATCTTTAGCAATACGATCAATTTCTTCCACAAGTTGATTTACTTCGTCTTGCAAAGCTTTACGATCCACATCCTCATTTGTATCGTTAGAGGATTGTACAGCTAATTCTCGCATACGTTGAAGAATGGAATGAGTTTCATTTAACGCACCTTCAGCAGTCTGAATCAATGAAATACCATCTTGAGCGTTTTTAGATGCCATTTCCAAACCACGGATTTGGCCACGCATTTTTTCAGAGATAGCTAGTCCAGCAGCATCGTCGCCCGCTTTATTGATTTTTAGACCTGAAGATAGTTTTTCCAACGATTTTTGAATGTTGTTGCTGTTGTTTGATAGCTGGTTATGTGTGTTCAACGCAGCAATGTTGTGATTAATACGCATAATTATTATTCCTCCCTGAATTTGGGTTCGCCACGTCCATGTGACAATTTTTTTTCTGTATCAATAGCTTAAAAATATCGTTTATTGTAGTAATTGAAGTACTCCCTGCGGTTGTTGATTCGCTTGAGCTAACATCGCTTGAGAAGCTTGAGAAAGAATGTTGTTCTTCGTGAACTCCATCATTTCAGCAGCCATGTCAACGTCACGGATACGAGATTCAGCAGCTGTTAGGTTTTCAGCAGATGTACTTAAGTTATTTATAGTGTGTTCCAAACGATTTTGAATAGCACCAAGACTGGAACGTTCCTTAGAAACACTTTCAATAGCTGTGTCTATAGTTGCAATTGCATTACTTGCATCTGACTGACTTTTAGAAACGTCAATTGATTCAACTGTAATTTTATTACCATCATTATCAGTTTCACCAGTTTCAACAGCAGTCAAAGAAAGAATTTTGTCTGCTGCCATACTATTAATAGAAACTCCAATATTTTGGTCGTCATTTGCCCCGATATGAATCTTTCCATCAAAAGTTGTTGTCCCGTTATCTCCACCCAAAAGTTTTTGAGAATTAAACTCAGTATCTTTTGATATTCTATCAATTTCCTCAACAAGTTGATTCACTTCATCTTGTATAGCTTTTCGATCAACATCTTCGTTCGTATCGTTAGATGCCTGTACAGCCAACTCTCGCATCCGTTGAAGGATTGAATGAGTCTCATTCAAAGCGCCTTCAGCAGTCTGAATTAATGAAATACCATCTTGAGCATTCTTTTCAGCCATTTCTAAACCACGAATTTGACCACGCATTTTTTCAGAAATTGCTAACCCTGCAGCATCGTCTCCTGCTTTGTTGATTTTCAGACCTGAAGATAGCTTTTCCAAAGATTTTTGGATGTTGTTGCTGTTGTTTGATAGTTGGTTGTGTGTGTTCAATGCAGCAATATTATGATTAATACGCATAAGTATTATTCCTCCTTGAATTGGGATTCGTCACGTCCATGTAACAATTTTTTCTTTTAATGCATCAATAACTTAGAAAATTTCGTTTATTGTAGTAATTGAAGTACTCCCTGTGGTTGTTGATTTGCTTGAGCTAACATCGCTTGAGATGCCTGAGAAAGTATGTTGTTCTTTGTGAATTCCATCATTTCCGCAGCCATGTCGACGTCACGAATACGAGATTCAGCAGCTGTGAGGTTTTCAGCAGAAGTACTCAAATTGTTGATTGTATGTTCAAGACGGTTTTGCACTGCTCCTAATGCTGATCTTTCCTCTGATACTGTTTCAATAGCTCCATCAATAGTTGATATAGCGTCGCTAGCTGCAGCTTGATTCGTTGAAATATCAACTGAAGTATCTCCAAGTATTGTGTTCGCTCTCATATCACCAATTGTCACTGTAATATCTTGGTTTTCATTTGCACCGATATGAAATGCACCTGAGAACACTTCAGAACCATTTGTTCCACCTAGCAATTTTTGGGAGTTAAACTCAGTATCCTTTGCAATTCTATTAATTTCATCAAAAAGTTGATCTACTTCATCTTGAAGTGCATCTCTGTCGGCTTTTTCATTTGTATCATTAGATGCCTGTACAGCCAATTCACGCATACGTTGTAAAATAGAATGAGTTTCGTTCAAAGCACCTTCAGCAGTCTGAATCAATGAAATACCATCTTGAGCGTTCTTTGAAGCCATTTCCAATCCACGGATTTGACCACGCATTTTTTCAGAGATTGCTAGACCTGCAGCATCATCGCCCGCACGGTTAATTTTCAATCCTGAAGATAGTTTCTCCAAAGATTTTTGGATGTTGTTGCTGTTGCTTGATAGCTGGTTGTGAGTATTCAACGCAGCAATGTTGTGATTAATACGCATAAGTATTATTCCTCCTTGAATTTTGAGTAGCCACGTCCTTGTGGCATTTTTTAGTAAAATGAAACGTTCGTCGGCCGACTGCTGTCTCATTCTCTACTAAATATATCGGTAGGTCTTTTGATTTGTTTACTCTTTTTTTAGATTTTCCAAAAAATCTTTTACTTTGCTGTTTGAAGCTTGTTTGTTGGCTTCGATGATTTGTTCATAGATTTCACTACGGTGGACGTCTACGTCTTTCGGGGCGTCGATGCCGAGCTTAATTTGGTCACCTTCAACTGCTACTACTTTCAAGGTAATAACGTCTCCAATTTGAATGGATTCTCCTACTTTACGTGTCAAAACGAGCATCTTATTCCCCTCCTTGCTGTTGTGCTTGGATTGGGTGTTTTGTTGTGTATTGGTCGTCATCTAATACGATTTGTTTCGCCTTTTTAGTTTTCTGATTGAAGATGAGTGGTGCCTTCAAGTTGGTCGTCGATTGGTCGAATGGTTTATGTACAGTTAGGGTCGAACGAATCAGGATATCTTCATTTGATTGAATATCCAGTTGTTCAACAATGGAATCGCTCAAGTCAAATTGATAGTCTTTATAAATCAAAAATGGATCGGTAACGACAAATGCTAGATTTTCATTATGGACGGCTTGCAACACTTGAAATGCTGGGTTACCTTCCAAATCGATTAATACAAATTCTTTTTCATCGGGAAAGCCTGGCAATCCGTTAACAAAACTGATGATTTTGGACTCATCAATTGCCAACTCGCCAAAATAATTCGTTTGGATTTTCATTTCCATCTTCCTTTCTATGCTTCAAACTTTATTTGTAAGTCTGCAGGTTGTCTGACATATACATAAACGTTTCCTGGTTGGTACTCGTGCACCACTTTTTGTGGTGTTGCTTGAATTACTGGCTGTCTCGCTTGTGCAGAGATATTGACATCAGCCGGTGTATAGTTTGTTTTTACCGAAAAATGAGAAGGAATCCAGTCGAGTGCAGCTGGTTTCACATCAGCCATTGTTTGTTGTTTCGAAAGAGAAGCGATGACGTTTCCGCCATTTTCGATCTTCATCAATTGGTTGCCTTCACTCGCCTTTTGACTGATTGCTTCCATGACTGCTTTTTTTCCTTGATTAGCTGCTTTTTTCGTTGCCTCTAACGCACCAAATTTCCCCATATCCGCCCAAGCCTTTGATTGATCAATCGACAGCTTGCCTGGTCGCGTCTTAATCGACAAGTCCGCTTTCGGTTGTTGAATTTGCATGTCAGCTTTAGGTTGCTGGATTTGTTGGGAAGCAAGCTGTGTTTTCATGCCGAGTAATGAAGATTGTGATTGAATGCTTAATCGCGGGAATTGCATCGCTTCTCCTCCTCTCGTGAAAGAAAGCTATCTGCATGAAGACACAGATAGCTTATCTAAACATCTATTAACGTAAGAAATCTAGTAATGTCGGTTGAATGACACGGGAGCCCGCACCGAGTGCTGCCCGGTGTACACTTTCTGCTTGAACGAGATTCATAATGACTTTTTCCATATCGGCATCTTCATTAGAAGACATTAAGTCCGTTGTCGCGACACGTTGCTGTGCGATCCGGCTTTCCATCAATTCCACGCGATTCATCCGAGCTCCTAAGTCCGCGCGCTCATTCGTCAAGCTTTGGGTAAAGCCATCAATATCCTCGATGAATCCTTCAATCGTCGCATTGCTCGCATCCGGGTTTTCCAACTCAGCGACAACGTCATCCAACTTAGCGAATAAATCCGCTGGAAATGCGTTGGCTGGGTTTACGTTCGAGCGAACTTTAATCCCATCGGCCAGTTCAATTTCAACATTGTTATTATTTGGATTTGCCGCATTGATCAGTTGACCGTCTTTATCAAAGCGTGCTTCCGTCGTATTCGTACCGTTGAAAATATACTTGTTATTTACTTTCGTGTTGGCGATATCGACTAAATGCTTTTTTAGCTGATCAACTTCCTTGCTAATGTTGTTTCGCTGGTTTTCTTCATACGTATCGTTACTCGCTTGAATGATCAATTCACGCACACGATGAAGTGCTTGTCCAGCTTCATTCAATGCATCATCTGAATTGTCCATCCAGTTATTCACTTCGGCAATGTTGCGCTCGTATTGTTCGATTTTTCCTAAACTATCACGATGGCTTACTCCACGCATCGCAACGACTGGATCGTCAGAAGGGCGATTAATCTTCTTGCCAGTCGACAATTGATCCATATACTTATCGATTTGTGAATAGCTATTACTAATGTTTTTCAGCATGTTTTGACTGATCATAGATTGTGTAATTCGCATCATTCATTACCTCCCGACGACACCCATTTGGTTAATGATCCGGTCGAGCATTTCATCGACGACCGTCATACTTCTTGCTGCAGCATTATACGCATGCTGGAATTGAATCAAATTCGACATTTCTTCGTCCAGTGAAACACCACTGACAGACTGACGATTTGCGTTCACCGAGTTCTTCAGTACTTCACTATTATTTTTCAACCGGTTCGCTTCTTGTGCTTGTACACCGAGCTCCCCGATTATTCCTTCATAAAATTCTTGAACCGAACGATTGTCTAAACCTGCAATCGACTGGTCCTTCACTTTTGCAAGTTTAATTGCATTGTCGCCATTACCAGCAAAGTCATCGAGTGAGGCTGCGATTTTACTCACGTCATTTAAAATTACATCGGATACGGCTAAGTCAGCGGCGCCATTACCAGTGAAAAAGTCACCACCGGCATCGCCGTTTAAATCCGTTCCTTGAGTGTGTTGTGTGTTAAAGGCTTCTTTAAATGCATTAGCCATCTTATCCAAATCCGTCAGTTGTTCGCCGTAAAATTCACTTGATTCCTTTAACCCACGTAAAGAGCCGACAGCTGTTAATTCAAATGTTGTCCCAGCAGCAACATTCCCGTCTTCATCCATCGTACCGACAGAGAATTCACCATCATTGACACTTAATCCGTTCAGCTCACCATCTTTGCCAATGAGTGCCTGCTTTGTACCATCAGCGAGTGTAAACGAAATGGTAGTTTTCCCCATTGCAATATCTTTTGCATTACCACCACTTGGCTCTGTCCCGACTTCGATATCGAGCTTTTGGGACAAGCGATCAATTAGTACATCGCGTTGATCATACAAATCATTCGGTAAGTAACCATGCGGCTCAACCTCACCGATTTGTTGGTTCAAGTCATTGATTTGACGAAGCAGACTATTTACTTCATCGACTTCGGTTTCGAGTTGATAGTCGATTTCGTCTTGAACGCCACTTAATGTGTTATGTAAATAATTGAGCGTATCGGCAACGGCAACCGCTCGCTGTGCGGCAACTTTCCTTGCCCCTTCATCTTCCGGGTTTGTCGCTACATCTTGTAACGATGACCAAAATTGGTTCATCACTTTCGATAAGCCTTCATCACTCGGTTCGTTCATGACGTCTTCCATGCGGCGTAGTGCTTCAGCTTTTGATTCCCAATAACCTGCCTTGGAATTTTCGTTACGGAATTGCAAATCTAAAAAGCTATCACGAATTCGTGTAATATCACCTGCTTTAACACCTGTCCCCATTTGACCAGGGAGCTCCGGACGATTCATGCCACCTGCCGGCCACGGTGTTTCCGCTTCAAAATTAACACGCTGACGTGAGTAGCCTTCTGTATTCGCATTGGCTACGTTATGAGACGTTGTATGTAGTGCACTTTGTTGCGTGAAAAGTGCACGTCGAGCTGTTTCTAGTCCAAAAAAGGTTGATCGCATAATGAGCGAACCTCACTTTCATTCGTTAAGCTTTCGAATCAAAAACCGATTGACTCGCTTTGTTTTGTTGTACTTGCTTTTTATCGTAATTCATATTTTTCTCATGGTTTGGCTTTAGCAAATCGAGCGATAACTCGACGAATTGCAGCGATTGTTCCATGAGCTCACGATTCAGTTTTTCTTGGTTTTTCAAATCAGCAAGCACATAGATGAAGTTTTCATAGATCGCTTGGAGCTGGTCTTTTTCTTCATTGTTTTGCAAATGGTTGATCACTTGCTGAATGGTTTGCTCTTCCGCTTCAGGCGCATATGTTTCAAACCAATTGCTCGTCGCAACCACACGTTTCTCTTCCAATTGCTGAATGGCTTTGACATGCTTCCGTTCGTCCATAAGCACTTGACGCATGCCATCGATGTCATTATCTTTAATGAGCTGCTCTTTCCGCTTCGAAATCTCTAGCAAGCTCTGATGCAGTTGATATGTTTTTTCTAGCAATTGTACTTGATTTTCAATAGACAACGGATTGTCCTCCTTCAGACGGTTTAACGACCGTTCCAAAATTCAACCATTTTTTCAGCGGTTTGTTTCGGATCTAGCTGATAGGTTCCTTTTTGGACTTCTTGTTTCAAATTCTCGACTTTTTCTTGTCGTGCTTCGACAATTGGATTGGATTGTTGAAGCTGTTTTGCTTCTTCTGAAATTTGAACTTTGTCAGTGGCTTGGTTTTTGGACTGCGTCTGTTGTTGCTGTTGCTGTACTTGTGGTTTATAGGCATTGATTTTTGGATTGTTCAATGGATTAATTTTCATCCGGCTCACCCTTTCACGATTTACGACGTTTCTCTACTCTTTTATATCGGTATGTTTCGGAATTAGTTTAATTTTAATTACGACCGCCATGTTCGGTCTTTCGTTACATTATAATAGATATCGCTCTTTTTTTCTTCTTTAATTTTATCGGCGATCGTTTGTTCTTCGCTTGCTTGCAGGTCTTGATAAAGTTCATTTTTACAAGAGTCACAAAGCTTTCCTTCTTGAATCTGTTCATCGCAACGCTCACACGAATACGTTAAGTTCGGAAAGTCCGCTCGGTGAATGCGACGCTCTTTGACCCATTTTTGAATTAATGCTATTTTAACGCCTGTTGCTTCAGCTACTTCATCGATTGTCGCGGTGCGGTTTTTCTTTTTGCGGATAAATTTATAAACCGTCTCAAATTGTTCCTCTTCCTTTTCGTAACAGCTTCGACAAACCGTTAACATTCCTTTCAAAAAGAGCTCACCACACATTGGACAGTTCGCCAATTCGCCCATTTTTCATCATCCTTTTATTCATACTACGTATTATATCGGTATCTTTCATTGAATTGAAAGAGGATTTGGTAGGAATTTCGGAGCATTTTCGTAAACCATTCAGCTTCTGATTAATGTGAGCGACGAAACAGACTTCGCACCAGCATCCTTTAGCACCTGAGCAGCGAACCGTACTGTTGAACCAGTCGTGAATATATCATCAATAATGACAATGGTTTCTGGTGATGTTTCAGTCAATTTGAATGGGTTATCTGCCGTTAGTCGTTCCCACTTCGATTTTTTTGACTGTTTTTCTTGTCCAGTACGAATCATTCCAGCAAATAACGGTTGCTCCAACAATCGTGCTAGCGCTTCAGCTTGGTTAAAGCCGCGTTCAGAGAATCTGCTTTCTGCCAACGGAATCGGTAAAAGTTGGCTTTCTTTTGGGAAATACTTATTGAATGCTCGTTGGAACGGATCTTTCCAAGCGTGGACAATTTCATAATCGCCTCGGTATTTAAACCGTGCCATCGTTTCTTTCATAAATTCGTTGTACGTATATATGGAAACATTTCGGTCGAGCGGATCTTCTTGAAAATGTTGCTCCCAAAACATGCAATCGGAACAAAGCTTCTCTTCTGTTCGTTTCATGCATTTTTTGCACGTCGGTCCTTGGTTTTTTTCTAGTTGCTCGTCACATGACGAACAGAGCGTTCGCTCGCGAAAATCAAACAACGTGGACCAAGTCGTGTCTTTTTCAATCGACTGTAGACAAATTTTACAGTGCATTAGTTGAACTCCTTTTTAAATTTCTTACCTTCCAAATTTTTCAGCTCGGTATATTGGCGAGCTTTCACAATCGCTTTCGTTTTGACGTTATAGAAAAACGTCACATCACCATCTGGATCATCGGCGCTTCTACCTGCACGTCCGGCAATCTGCACGAGTGCCGCTTCATCAAATACATCGTGGTCTGCACCGATTACTGCTACGTCAATCGAAGGGAACGTTACTCCGCGTTCGAGAATAGTCGTTGTAATTAAAGCTTCATACTGTTGATTACGAAAGTGGTGAATAAGTTCTTCGCGATTTGAGCTTTCCGAGTGAACATATGGAATATCGAGTTTTTTTGAAAGTGATTGGGCGGTTTCGATTGTTGGTACGAATAATAAAAATCGCCTTTGAGCAGCTTTTCTCTGATCAATCCAATGAGTAATTTTTTTCGGAAGTGTACCTTGTTGGAGATGTTGATGTAATTTGAAAACTTGCGATAGCTTAGGAAGTGGAAGTGGATGGCCGTGATAGCGCAAAGGAATGGAGATCGTTTGAAGCTGTTTAAGTCGGGAAGCGATTTTTAAATCCAAGCGTGGGGTAGCAGTTAAGTAAATGAGTGCGTGGGACTCTTTGACGGAGCGGGCGACGGCTTTTGGAAGTGATTTGTCGTGGTGGTAAGGAAACGCATCGACTTCATCAACGATCATGACATCAAATGATTTCGAATAACGCAAAAGCTGATGTGTTGTCGCTACGACTAAGTGGGCGTTGATATCGGTTTCTTGTGTACCGCCATATAGCGCTGCCATTTCGATCGACGGAAAATCTCGGCGCAAGCGTGGGGCCAGTTCTCTGACCACATCTGCCCGTGGAGTTGCGATACATACGCGAAAACCATTTCGAAAGGCAATCCATAAACCTCGATAAAGCATCTCGGTTTTTCCTGCGCCGCATACCGCATGGATGAGTATTTTCGATTGATTTCGTATGGCCTCCACCATCGCATCTGCTGCTTTGCTTTGTAGTGCGGTCAACTCACCACGCCAAATGGATGGCTGTTTCACTTTTGGTAGATTGGCTATGGGACCATTCCACTCATAGAGCGGTTCATTTGTGCTTACTCTGCCCATTTGAATACAGTTTCGGCAATAAGTTATTGAGTTGGTTGCTGGTCGATTTTGATATGAAAATGATTGAATGGTTTTAGTGGGAATTTTTCCGAAATGGGAGGGCTTTCGTGTGTGGCATCGTTGACACTCGAGGTAAAAGAGCGTTTCTTTAATACTAGGTATCTCTATTAGATAGCCTTTAGTCAACAAACCTTGAAAGACAGATTCAGAGAGATTGAGTTCATTTTTTAGTAAACGTTTTCCTGAGAATCGTGGGGACCAAGGGTTGGCATTCATTGGGGGCCTCCTTTGCAGTGGGGATTTTGATGGAGTTATTAAAAAAGATTTCCTGCGAGCCCATAATGTTCTCGCAGGTGTCTTTTCATTTATTTTACTTTATACCAAGCAATACCAATGGCGCCTTCACCGAGGTGAGTGCCGATTACCGGTCCGAAGTAACTGATTTCAAATTCGACATTCGGGTACTTTTCAGATAGCTCGTCCCGCCATTTTTTTGCGGTATCTTCTCGTTGTGCATGAATAATGGCAGCCTTCACTTTTTCTGCATTGTCTGCCGTTTCCTTCAGCAAACTTTCCATTCGCTTAAACGCTTTTTTACTCGTCCGGATCTTTTCGAACGGAACGATTTGCTTATCTTCGAAATGGAGAAGTGGCTTCACTTGAAGTAGACTTCCAATCATCGCTTGTGCACCTGTCAACCGGCCACCGCGTGCCAAGTGACTTAAATCATCGACCATGAAATACGCATGCATATTTTCTTTCATCGCACGAAGCTCTTTCAAAATTTCGTCTGGTGTCTTTCCTTCCGCTGCTAAATCGGCTGCTCTCAACACATAAAATCCTTGAGCTAACGCACTGATTTCCGAGTCAAACGGATACACATCCAATCCTTCAATCATGCTGCCTGCAGATACCGCAGCTTGATACGTTCCACTAATTCCGCTGGAAAGGTGTATGGAAATAACCGCGTCATGCTCCTTCGCGATCGCTTCATATTTCGTCGTAAAGTCGCTGACGGAAGGCTGGGATGTTTTTGGCAAATCTTTTTCAGCTTTAACTTTTTCGTAAAATTCCTCAGTTGTTATGTCATAAAACTCACGATAAGTATCTTGTCCAAATGTCACGCTAAGCGGCGCAATATATATATTTTTTTCTTCTATTAAATGATCGGGTATGTATGCGGTACTGTCTGTTAACACTGCCGTTTTCATCTTATGAACCTCCTTATAGCAAATATTTTACTATACTCTAGCGATTATTGCACTCGTATTTTAGAGATTGATTACATTGCGTGCGATGACGTTCGGTTCGTTAAGGATTTGTGCATAGTGTTGAGCTGTTGCGGTTTCGTCGGGCGGCTGCACACGTTTGTCGGGCGGCTGCACGCGCTTGTCGGGCGGCTGCACACGCTTGTCGGGTGGCTGCACGCGTTTGTCGGGTGGCTGCACGCGCTTGTCGGGCGGCTGCACGCGCTTGTCGGGCGGCTGCACACGCTTGTCGGGTGGCTGCACGCGTTTGTCGGGCGGCTTCCTAAAAGTTTTCAAGCCCTAATCCCAACAACCAAAAAGAAACCGCGACCTGCGCGGTTTCTATCATCATACAAATTACTTCACTTCCACCCAACCGTTTTTGATAGCTGTTACAACAGCTTGGGTACGGTCGTTCACACTCATTTTTTGTAAAATATTTGAAACGTGGTTTTTAACTGTTTTTTCACTAATATAAAGATCTTCTGAAATTGATCGATTACTTCTTCCGTCGGTCATCAACTGCAATACTTCACATTCTCTTCTCGTCAATAAATGTAATGGCTTGCGGTATTCAACATGGGTAAATCCGTCGCCTTCTCGTGAAGAAAGACGGTGGTAGTCTTTCAATAGATTATGTGTCACTTTTGGATGAACATAAGAGCCGCCTTCACTTACAATTTTAATCGCATTCACGAGCTCGTCCGTGTCCATTTCTTTTAACATGTAACCAAGAGCACCCGTTTTTAATGCATGGACGACATAAGATTCATCATCATGTATAGATAGAATAATGACCCGTACATCCGGGAAACGGTCGATTAGTTGCTGGGTAGCTTCTACACCGTTTATATGTGGCATATTAATATCCATTATGACAACGTCCGGGTGATATTTCGAGACGAGGTCTAATGCCTCTGTTCCATCGTTACCTTCTGCAATCACTCGGAAGTCATCTTCAAATTCTAAGATTCGCTTTATTCCTTCTCGAAATAATTTATGGTCATCAATCAAGACGATATTCGTCATTAACTTACCTCCTAAAAGTGCTAGTTCTAGTACTGGGAATAAGCTTCGATTCGTATTTGTTTGTTGCAACCTACAATAAGTTTAGCAATCCATAACATTAACTTTATTATGTTCTCTTATATAACTATCGGTATTTTATAAAAATTTTAAAAGGATAGTAGCGTTTTGTCTCTCTTTTTCTCGATCATTTCCAGATACAACCATCTTCGCTACTTACCACTGTGTTACTTCGATTGATGCGGAATAGAAATTTTCACGCGAGTACCCTTGCCAGGACTCGATTCGATGGAAAACTCACCATTCAGAATATCAATCCTTTCCCGCATGCCAATTAATCCAAACGATTCTTCATTTTTTACATTCGGATTGAATCCTTTTCCGTCATCGATAATATGCAAATTCAACTTTGGCGGTGTGTTTTCGTAAATCACACGAATTACTCGAGCTTCTGCATGCTTTAGTGCATTTTGCAGTGCTTCTTGTATTAAACGGAACGCAGCTGTTTCAAATTGCTGATTAAACCGCTGTTCTCTTCCGCGCATAATAAATTCAATTCTCACTTGGTGGTACTCTTCGGTTGTTGCAATATATTTGCGTAATGTTGGGACCAGGCCGAGATCATCCAGTGCCATTGGCCGGAGATCATAAATGATACGTCGGACTTCGTATAATGCTTTTCGTACCATTTCTTTCATCGTTTTGACTTCTCCCAAGCCTTGTTCGATGCCTCGCTCCCGGAATGTTTTTCCGACGATTTCAGATCGAATCATGACATTGGCGAGCATTTGTGCAGGTCCATCATGCATTTCACGTGAAAGACTTCGTCGCTCCTCTTCTTGAGCTTCGATAATTTTCAATCCAAATTCTTGGCTATCTTTCGCCGATTGAATCGTTTCATTAATTTCTTTAAAGTCTGTCATTAAGTAGTTTAAAATGACATTTGTTTTACTCAATAAATTTTGAGATCGTTCAATACTCGTCCCTAATGCCCGAATGCGCTGTTCGAGTTCTTCACGCCGTTTGATTAACCCTTCTTCTTTTTGCCTTTGCAAGACAATTTGTGTCTGGATGTTATGCGTGTGGTTGTAAACCTCGTGAACCTCTTCTTCGCTATATCGATCGAAGTTTTTACTGACTTCGGATAAGCGCAACCGGGAAAGTTTTAATTTTCGTTCGAGTTGATCGTTTTCATCGATTAAATTTTTAACTTCCTGCTTAATATTCGTCAATTCTCGCTCTAGCGCTTGTTGTTGTTTGCGTGATTCTTCTCCTAAAGAGAAAATTTCATCTTTACTATTGCTGACCACATCAACCATTTCATTGATGATCTGATCCAATGCTTTTTCGGAATCTTGCACTGTTGACATTCATTAGGCCTCCATTTTACCTATAACTTTCGCCGGATAAAGGTCAATTTTGGGGGGGGAAATAAAAACTATTTATCCTTTATGTGGTCAACCTTTAATTATAATTCATCATATCACAGTTGTTACCCATTCACCTTTACAGTTCGCTAACAAATCCTTTACTATACTTTTAATATTCACCTTTCGGATCAGCACTTTTTCTTTTGAAAGGCGTTTATTGAGTAGAATCAAATCGCTTTCAATAAGTTTTTCTCATTATCAGATCATTTTTTTCTATAAATTAGTTAAATTATTATTCTATTTGTTATTATACCCTTATTTTTTATATTTTTTAATAGCAATCCTTCTTTTTTTAACTAATTTGCTTTTTCCTGTCCAATACATTGCCGTTTTTTGTCCTGTTATATATACTATAAGTTTAGGAGGATTTACAATGCTAGAAAGCTATTTAACGATCAAGGGTGAGGGTGAACACGAAATTGTTATCCAAAAATCCCGTTTTATCGGATATGTAAAACGTACAGAAACCGAAGAGGAAGCTCAACAATTCATCCAACAAATAAAAAAGAAGCATTACCAAGCGACCCATAATTGCTCAGCGTACATGATCGGAGAGCAAAATCTTACCCAAAAGGCAAATGATGATGGTGAGCCAAGCGGAACAGCTGGTGTACCTATGCTTGAGGTATTAATAAAGATGGATTTAAAAGATACATGTGTTGTTGTAACGCGTTATTTTGGAGGTATTAAGTTGGGGGCAGGCGGCTTAATCCGTGCTTATTCCAGCGCCACTTCCGAAGCAATCAAACATGTTGGAGTCGTTAGACGTTCCTTAATGAAAGAAATCATTATTGAAGCAGACTATCATTTACTCGGCAAAGTGGAAAATGAGCTGCGCAATCAAAATCATTTGATCGATACGATTGATTATGCAGACCTCGTGAGGTTCCATGTATATGTACCTATTGCTGAAACCGACTCTTTTCAGCAGTGGATGACGGATTTTACCAATGCTCAAGTGAAACTTTCTGTCGGGAACGAACGTCATATGGAAGTAGATGTGTCATTAAACGAATAAGAGAGGATTTCGACGTATGAGAAAACGTACAAAAATAATGATTGGATTACTTGTCGTTCTATTTACTAGCCTGGCAGGTATCTTTGTTTATGGTCATTCAATCTATCAAGAGGCAGAAAAAGCTGTGGACGCTTCGCAACAAGAATTGGAGCGTGGTGATAAGTCGGAAAAGCGTGAAGAAAAAGTTGATCCGAGTAAAGATAATGTATCCATTTTGTTTATAGGAGTTGACGACAGTGACGCACGTGAAGGGTCTTCTAGCTTAGCAGACGCACTTGTCGTAGCGACGTTTAATAAGAAAGAAAACTCTATTAATCTTGTTAGTATTCCAAGAGATTCTTATGTAGATGTCCCTTATCAACTAGAAAAAGATAAAATCACCCATGTTCATGCGAAAGCTGGATTGGATGAAACGGTTGATACTGTTGAAGGTTTGCTTGATGTTCCGGTCGATTATTATGTACGATTGGATTTCGAAGCGTTTGTTAAAGTGGTTGATACGTTGGGTGGCGTGCCATTCGATGTTCCATATTATATGGAAGAATCAAATAGTCAGGATGAAAAGGGTTCTATCGTTTTACAGCCCGGCAAACAACAATTGACTGGTGAAGAAGCTCTTGCGGTTGCCCGGACCCGGAAATACGATAATGATTTAATGCGTGGTCAACGCCAAATGGAATTGTTAGATACAATCCTGAAAGAAACAATGTCGGTTTCCAATTTGACGAAGTACGGCGATTTAATTAACGACATTAGCGATCATTTAACGACCAATATGCCGTTTAATGAAATGGTAAGTCTTCATAGTTATATAACGGACATGAATGGTGTGCAAATGGACAAAATGCAATTAAGTGGAAATAACTTAATGAAAAATGGCGTGTATTATTTCGAACTGGAGAATGAAAGCGTTGAAGCGATTCAAAAAGATTTAAGGGAGCATTTAGGTCTTCCGACTTCCGTAGCAGATTCAACAGAACAGAAAAATACGATTAACTCAGGCAGTTAATGCATGAAATTCGAAAAATTTAACTATTATCGTATGAAATTTATAAAACCTTCCATTGCGGGAGGTTTTTTTATACAAAAAAAAGACCACCAACACGGATGTTGGTGGCAAAAAGATAGCGTCTAAATAAAACCTTATGATCGAGGTTAACTCTATTGTAATACACGACATTGCGCATTACAATACATCCTTATTGAGAAATAAAATAAAAAAAGATTACTAAAATACAATGATAGTTATATTTTTGTTCATATTATTATAATTAGTTTCATTTAATAATTATTATAAATAGTTATATTTTGTTATATAATGTTCATATAGCGTGAGTAATTAGTCCTGCAAATCACTTTCCTAATATTTATTTATTAAATTAATTTCTAAAATCGGAAATTGTTGGTGTGATCGCGTTTTTTAGTTTACTTGTCTCTTTTTAGTCTAAATTACCTAGTTCTATATACATTCCGTCCGACAAATACTGTGTAAATTTTCAAACAATTCTAGGTATTTTTTATCTTACAAATTTAAATCGAAATACTCAATGAATATGATGACTTTTTAGCTATACTATTTAGTATCACTAAATTTTCCAAGGAGGAATTAAATGAAGAAACTAGTTTCATTATCTATTCTATTATTTGTATTAATCTTTTCGGTTTCTGCACTATCCGCTCAAGAGCCTGAAGATTATTACTCAGTTGTCTTGAAAAATAGCAACCAGGTAAACCAGTTTAAACAGGAATTAAAAGATGCTGGTGCTGAAGTTGTTTATGAAGTACCAGAATTAGGATACTATCAAGTGAAAGGCACACCTAGCCAAGTAGCAAACGTTAGTAAGTTGAATGGCGTCGCTGCTGCTTCACCTTCAATAAAGTGGGATTTACAGAAAACAGAAAAGGTCAAGATGTCTCAACAAGAACTTGAGGCGCAACTAGAAGCAGCAGATCCTGGACAAGCTGCGATGTGGCCGCTTCAGTGGGATGTTCAGCGTATTACAGAAAACGGAAAAAGCTATGATGTTCATACAGGTTCCCATGATACTGTAGTCGCTGTGCTCGATACAGGTATTAACTTGCAACACCCTGACTTAGCTCCAAACATCGTTGAAGGATCTAAAAACTTTGTTCCTGCCGGGGGTTTTCGTGGTACTGAACCTGGCGAAACAGGTGATGTGAATAAAGTACAAGATCTTCACGGACATGGAAGTCACGTTTCTGGTCATATTGCTGGTAATGGCAACATGTTAGGTGTTGGTCCTGACTTAGGCCTACGCGCTTACCGTGTGTTCGGACAAAGCTCTGCTGAAACTCCGTGGATTTTAGCTGCGATGGTTCAAGCAGCAGATGATGGTTCTGATGTTTTATCCATGAGCCTTGGTGGCTTTGATTACCTCGGACAAGTATTTGAGAAGAACCCTGAAACAGGTAAATGGGAAAATGCAGGAAATAATAGTGCTGATATGGTAGCTTACAAACGAGCACTTCAATACGTTGAAAGCAAAGGTGCAGTCGTTGTCACTTCAGCAGGTAACGATGGTTTAGATGCACGAAACAACAAACAAGTCGTTGAATTCATCAATGACAGCCTTGGCGAAAATGTTCAACTACGCGGAACAGCGAAAATTGCACCAGCTGATTACGCTGGAATCATTAACGTCTCTGCAACAGGTCCAAATGATCAGCTAGCTGTTTATTCAAACTACGGTGCTGGTTTTGTTGACTTAGCTACAGTCGGTGGCGACACACGCTTATACGATCAGTACGCAGCTGAAGGTCGACTTAATGAATACTTAGAGAACCAAATGCACTACGACGAATTCACGTTGAGTGCTGACTCAGAAGGTGCCGGTTACTACTTCAGTGTCGGAACTTCTATGGCGACTCCTAAAGCATCAGCAGTAGCTGCATTGATTATCGATCAGCATAACGGTGAGTTGAACCCGAACCAAGTGAAGAATATTCTTTACAAAAAAGGTGTTGAAAAAGTTAAAGGTAACGAAAAGAAAAAGTTTGGTAATGGTCACTTAAATGCATTTGATGCAGTGAGATAAGATTGTTATTGAGAAAGAAAGGCACTGACTTCGGTCGGTGCCTTTTTTCATGTTGGGTAGTAGAGGAAGTTAACACCACAGCGTTCAAGCACAAAGAAGCTTGACAGCTATCAAGTGTGTATTCAGCATACTAATGTGCTCTATTCTACGGTAGCGCTGAAATATTACGCTCTACCCTCTATTTGAAGCGCTCTATTCAACGGTAGCTTGCTGAAATAATGTTCTACCCTCGATTTGAAGCGCTCAATTTTATAAAACAACAGTAGGCATCAACTATTCAAACAATAAACGGAAGAGTCATTAAAACTCTTCCGCATCCTTATAATCCGAGTCAAACCGCTCCGTCAGTAAACTCTTTTTCCTCGTCTTTCGAGTCTTTCAAATCGAACTGATCTTTACCTAAAATAAAGTAAGCCAAATCTTTGCGTTTATAGCTCATTAAATCTTTTCGTTTTACCAAGTAGAAAATTAAGCCGACAGCAATCCATACACCTAAAGCGATGAAGGATTCTTTGCCTAATACAGCAGGTGAACCTGGTACTAACAACAATAGTAAAAATCCAATCGATGAAATCATACCGAGCATGGCAATCGACTTTTTCCCTGGCGCGACGATTTCAAGTGCTGCATTAACGTCGCCGTCATCTTTCCACCGTAAAATTTTAAAAGCCGTAAAACAAGTATAGAAATAAGCAATGGATACGCCGACGGATGACATGTCGACAACCCATCCGAGAACGTTACGTCCAAAGAAAGGAGCGATCAAGACAATAATTGAGGTGAAAATAATGCCCCAATGTGGCGTGTGGTGCTTTTTATGCAAACGGGAAAAGATGCTTGGAAGAACTTTTCCTCGAGACATTGCGAATAAAACACGGCTAGAACTGATCATGAAACCATTCAGTCCAGTAAATATCCCCATCGATAACCCAATCGCTAGAATGATCAGTCCCCAAGTTCCGAGGATTTCTTGAACAACGGTTCCTGTTCCCCATAAATACCCCGCTTCAGATGTTTCGATCCAAGGCGTCGCAACAGCGGTTGCCGCAATCATCAATGCGTAAATGACCCACGCGAAAACAATCGCCAACATGATTAGTGTTAATGCTTTTTTCGATGAAAAATTAAATTCTTCAGCGGCTTGCGGTACGTTATCAAAACCGACATAAGCAAATGGTGCAATCGCAACAATCGTCAAAATGGCTCCAATCGTTGAAATGTTTGGTGAGAAGGCTGGTGATAAATTACTCAATGATGTTGCAGGGCTTCCAACCATAAACGAAGATACCGTTACTACAGCAAGGATGAGCAGTAAGCAAAAAATGAATTGCATACGGCCAGATAAACTAGAACCACGAATATTCATGACTGCAAATAGGATAATCAATGTAGAGACAATCAAAATCTCCGTAATATAAACATCCCAACCTGCAACTTCATAAAGCTTTCCTTGCTGAATGAAATCAGGAAAAATGAACTTTAACATTAAGGCGAACGCTGTTGCATTCAATGCCACAATGCATATATAACCTAAAGTCAAGAACCAACCACTAATGAAAGCGTGCGTTCGGTTTAAACCTAAGAAAGCATAAGCAAATTCACCGCCAGAAACAGGGAAATTGCGAATTAACACGCCATAACTAATGGCGATGATGGCCATTAACAACGCACCAATCCCCAATCCTATCATAACTCCAGCAGGTCCAGCTTGACCCATCCATGTGGCGGGCATGACGAATGATCCCCAACCAATCGATGAACCAAGTGCAACCGCCCACACCCAATGGGGCTTTAATGTACGATCTAACGTTTCTCTCTTTTCAAGTGTCGTTACTTTTTTTCTACTCAAAACATTGGACTCCTTCTAGTTCGTTAATGTAATAACTATACCCAAATATCATTTTTATATTCCGTTATGTATTGTATCACTAAAATTTTTACCGATTTTATTCATCTGACATAAGAGCTAGTTAGAAGAAGGATGGTATCGAAATGAGCGAAAATTAATCATATATTTTTTCCACTTACTCAAATTCGATAACATTTCGTATCATACAGCCGAATATCAAAGAAATTTTATCGTTAATCACCGTATAAGGAGACGTTAACCCGTCGATAATGGAGTAGAAAGCTAGGTGATTATATGAAATTTTTAAAGAAGATTTTTTTATTGTTCATCCTCTCTTTTTTATACATAGTTATTTCCAATGGTCTCCGGCTTTACTCTTACATTGAGACATCACCTGTCGTTGATTGGGCGGATGAATTTCCAGATGCTGTAGAAACATTTCAGTCAATCGATTTGGATTCTGTGGAAATCACTGACGAACCATTGCCACAAGTCGCCCAAGAACGGACAAAGGATTCTCATGAAACAGACTCACCAGTTGCCGCGATTAACGAACCGTATGAAGTTTCACCATACGATGTAAAATTCGAACGGCTAAATCAGCAAACGTTGACGGAAATCAAGGAGTTGGCAAATGAGTTTAAAAATGACTTGGCAAATCAAGAAAATGCTCTTTCACAAAGTATGTTGTTTTTAAAATATGAAAAGAAAGCACGTGATTTCGAAGAGGAAACTGACAATCGATTTGATGCGTTTTTGGAAGATTTAAAAGAAGATACGAGTGATGATGAGTGGAATCGATTGGAGAAAAAGTACACACGTAAATATGAACGAGCCAAGAAAAAGCTCGTCGATCAGGTTATGGAGAAAGCTAATGAATTGTTCACGGCAGGAGAAGCGGAATAAATCAATCAGTATTATTCCGCTGGGTTCACATCTTCAGCCTCAATATTTAATTTATTGGCTACTTCACTGGCAGCAGAGAAAAAGGGCTCTCGCTCATAAGCTTGATCGTTCGACCAGGCTTCTTCGTAATTTTTTAATTCTGAGAGCATCGTATGGAGCAATTCAACAACCTTTTCTTCCGATGAAGATAACGGCTCACGATCCGATGTCGTCTCTGTTCCCGATTGAATTTGTTCATATTGATAGGTCGTCCATTCGACAGAGACTGACTGTTCAGGCACTTGGCGGTCAAGCCAACCTTCCATAAAATCATGATACGCATCTCGCGCAGAGTAATAAAAAGAGTCATTAATATCCTCAGGTATTTGCTTCTCTTCGTCTTCGAAAACTGGCAAGGTTAAAGCAAACAAAGCTACGATAATCAACCAAAACCACGGTGCCTTCCACAGAGGTTTCATTATTGATTCACTAAAGTCTTTTCTCGGTCGTCGTTCCATCATCCAACCTCCTTGTCTTCTGCCCATTATATCACGTTATGTTTCATTTTCTCGTGATTCGTTTATTATATTTAGACAGATAGTCACGGCTGTATTACAATAAAAATAGCAAAAAGTCATAGAGAGATGGTGATGTTGTGCCAAATGGAAAGTGGTTCCGAATCGGCTATGGAATCATCATAGTTTTATTAATTTTATTATTGGCAAAGAAAGTACAATTTGTTTTTGAACCGATCTTTGTTTTAGTGCGAACTTTATTTACCCCGATTATTATTGCGGGAATTTTGTATTATCTCACACGGCCAATTGTCGACTTCCTTTCTAAGAAAATCCCAAGACCGCTCGCCGTCGTTATTATGTATCTAACTGGGATCGGACTAATCACCGGGTTAATTGTTCTTGGCGCACCTGAAATCCAACGACAGTTCAATAACTTTGTGAATAACGTTCCAAATCTAATCGATGATGCCAACCAATTACTTTTGAACATTCAAGAAAGTAACTGGTTCCAAACAATCGCACCGGAAGAGGATTCAATTACACAATGGTTAAAAGGATTGGAAAGTCGTTTAACTGAAATCTTGACAACCGTCGCATCCCATATTACGGATTATATCAGCATGATAGCGAGTACAATTATCATTTTAATTGTCGTGCCTTTCGTTCTGTTTTATCTGTTAAAAGATGGCGAACGTCTACCGAAACGATTAATCGGATTTATGCCGAAAAAGTATCGTGACGACACGGAAGAAATTCTTGAGAATATGGACGATGCATTGAGCTCTTACATCCAAGGACAAGTGATTGTAGCTTGCTTTGTCGGTGTTCTTGCATACATTGGGTACTTAATATTAGGCCTGCCTTACGCATTGATTCTCGGTTTAATCGCCTTATTCACGAATTTCATACCATTCATTGGACCGTGGATCGGTACGGCTCCCGGTGTCATCGTCGGCTTTTTCGAATCACCGGTGACAGCGCTACTCGTAATCGTAATGATCGTCATTATCCAACAAATTGAAAGTAACTTGATTTCACCTCAGGTTATGGGTAAAAAATTAGATGTACATCCGATCACGATTATCTTCCTACTTCTTTTCGCTGGAAGTATCGGTGGCATCGTAGCGATGATTGTCGCTGTACCAGCCTACGCTGTTGGTAAAGTCATCGTCAGTCACATTTGGCAGATTATCAAACTACGAAACAAAGAAATGTTTTAATAGCTAATTGAGCAACCTCCGTCTGATTCGGGGGTTGTTTTTTTGTTTAGTCGGGTGGGTGGAGCGCTTTGTCGGGTGGCTCGCCCCTGTTCGTCGGGTGGTTGGATTCGTCTGTCGGGCGGCTGGAGCCGTTTATCGGGTGGCTGGAACCGTTTGTCGGGCGGCTCGAACGCTGCGTCGGGCGGCTGGAACCGCTTGTCGGGCGGCTCGAACGCTGCGTCGGGCGGCTGGAACCGTTTGTCGGGTGGCTCGAACGCTGCGTCGGGTGGCTGGAACCGTTTGTCGGGCGGCTTGAACGCTGGGTCGGGCGGCTGGAACCGCTTGTCGGGCGGCTCGCTCACCTGGTTATATTTCATTCACCTACTTTTTCTTCTAGTTTGCAAGAATTTTGTAATCACGTTTAGATATTCAAAGTCAGTTTTATAATCATACGATAAACGGTGTTTAATAACATTCGTTTTCCCGACTAACTCACTAGAATTCCTTCTAAGAATATCTCTCGCGGTATATCTAGATGTTAAGCCAGTAAACTCACGAAACTCTCGATTACTGACCTCACTGCTTATGAGCAAAAAATAATCTTTTAAAGAATTTTCATGAGCCGTTCGATCTCGATAGCCACATGGGCATCGCCACCGATATTGCATCATTTTCATTCCTAATCTTCCACATTGTAAACAGTAGACTCCTCTTAACAATTCATTTTTGGATACTCGGTTCTTTTCTAAAATATTCGGCAAGTACGGTTTATGTTGTTGGATTAGTTTGTGAGTTATTTCATTTATACTTCTCGGGGAGATGATATTCTTTTCGTATTTAGCATCTAATTCGCGGAATAAGGAAGGTAGACGTTGCAGTGATACGACTTTTTCTGCGTGGTGATTATTCGTAGCGTCGATTCGCAGCCTTGTTCGTGGGTTAGTCATAACGACAAACGATTCAATTGGAAGTTCTGGAAATCCATTGGCATTAAACCAATTAGATAGCTGATATACTTGCTCCTCAACTTGAAGAACAGGATCATCATAAACTTTATATTCTTCGTCTATACGCTGCACGACCTGATGTGCCACTTGATCAAAAGTCAGGTCAGAACTATAATACTTTGATTCTAATATAAGCATGAATTTTGATGTCAGTATAAGATAATCAATTTGAAAGTAATTTGAATCTATGGAGAGCCGGATGTTCGGCAGGCTAACTTTGCGGATTGGAAATTTACTAAGCGGATATAGCAATCTACTTTCACCATATAAACCGGCGAGTTCATTATTCATTTTCTTCTCGATGTATGCGAATTGGTCATGGCTTTGTGGGATTCGATGATAGAGTGCTTGAAGCATAAGTACATGGGGTGGAACATTGTGAGGTATTTTACTCGTGGACAATTTGGTAATCTCTCCTTTTTATTATTCTAATTTAAATTATAGTTAAAACTAGCGGTTAAGCAAGGGGTATTTAGTCTGTAATCAGGCGGGTGGCGCGTTGCATTGGGCGGCTAGGGCTCGTAATCGGGCGGGTGGAGTCGTTTGTCGGGTGGCTGGAACGCTGCATCGGGCGGCTAAAACCGTTTGTCGGGTGGCTGGAGCTCGTAATCGGGTGGCTGGAACGCTGCGTCGGGTGGCTGCAACCGTTTGTCGGGCGGCTTGGCGCGCTTCGTCAGGCAGCTGGAACCACCCATCGAGCGAACGGCTACCCTTTCCTCCGCTTCTTCCACCAAACAAACAAGCCACAAAACAGCAAACCGACCAACGCCCCGACGCTATCAATCGCTACATCGAAATAATAGGGCGTTCGCTCGGGTGTGAAGCTTTGATTCAACTCATCAACGATCGCAAAGTGAACGGTAAGCATCCATGCAAATGCGAGGCTGATTGATAATTTCATTGAGGTCGTTTTTTGCAAGGCAAAAAACATCAATATAGCCAACACAAAATAGACGCCGAAGTGAGTGAGCTTTCGAATTAAGAATTCAGTGAATGGCAAGAGTCCGTTCGCCTCGACGCTTCGGATTTCTCCATAGTATTGAAATTCGATCAAGCGCAAGACTGGCTCCAAGCTCTCAGCGATTGTCAAAAAACTTAAAGCCGGTTTGATATCTTGTTCACTCGACGGCATGGATGATGTATAAAAAATGACAGCTGCCCAACTCAGGGGGAGCATCCAATAAAGTAAAATTCGTTTCATAAAATCCACCAATCATTTCAAAGCAAAGTAGCATGTATGTTAATTATAGCTAATTTTTAAGCCGTATGTAATATCATAATGAATCAAAAAAATTCCCGAATAAAAGAGCGTCGCACTCTTTCATTCAGGAAAAACTCCTAGCTCACAAAATCAATTGACTTCAAAAATTGATGACACTGTTCAGCAACTTCTCGGCCTTCACGAATTGCCCAGACGACTAAGCTTTGGCCACGACGTGCATCGCCTGCTGCGAAAACTCCGTCTAAATTCGTCCGGTAATCTTGATCACTTCCGACCGTCCAGACGCGTCCACGTTCATCTCTTTTCAACCCGAATGATTCCAACACGGCTTGTTCTGGTCCTGTAAATCCGATGGCAATTAAAACGAGATCCGCCTTCCAAACTTTTTCTGTTCCAGGTATTTCTTTAACAACAAGCTCGCCGTTCTCTCTCACTTTCTCAACGTCTAACGTGTGCAAGGCTTTCACATGGCCTGAATCATCCATCTCAAAGGACTGCGTCAACACTTCATATTTTCGTGGGTCTTCACGAAAAATTTCTGTCGCTTCCTTATAACCATACTCCAATTCAAATGTCATCGGAAATAAAGGCCATGGGTTATCGTCCGTGCGGTCATCTGGCAAGGCTGGGTGCTTCCCGAATTGGACGACTCGGTTACAGCCTTGGCGAATCGCTGTCGCAACACAGTCGGCTCCGGTATCACCACCACCAATCACAACGACATTCTTATCTTTAGCATGAATCGGTGCATCATCTGGACTACTTTCAAGCGCTTTTGTCGCACCGGTTAAATAGTCCATCGCAAAATGAATACCTTTCGCTTCCCGACCTTCTATTTCAGTATTGCGAGGATTTTGGGCACCAGTACAAACGATCACCGCATCATACTGATCCTGCAATTCATCGGTGGAAAGATTGACACCAATTTCCGTGTTACATTGAAAGTCAATGCCCGCTGCTTTCATTAATCCAATCCGTCGGTCAATCGTTTCCTTCTCAAGCTTCATATTCGGAATTCCGTACATCAGCAAGCCGCCGGGTCGGTCGTCTCGCTCATAGATCGTCACTCGATGTCCGTACTCATTCAACTGCTCAGCTGCAGCTAATCCAGCTGGACCTGAACCGACAACAGCCACCTTATAGTCTGAATAAGCCGCTGGTCGTTTGGCTGTCACCCAACCTTCATCAAAACCACGCTCAATAATCTCATTTTCAATCGATTTGATCGTCACTGGTTGATCGTTGATGCCAAGCACACATGAGCCTTCACAAGGAGCCGGACAGACTCGCCCTGTAAATTCCGGAAAATTGTTCGTTTCATGCAGCCTCTCTAGAGCCGTTTTCCAATCGCCGTCACTGACCAACTCATTCCACTCCGGAATAAAATTATTGACTGGACAGCCGACCATATCGCGATCCCACTCGGTTCCTGTATGACAAAATGGCGTGCCGCAGTCCATACAACGAGCAGCCTGCTTTTTCAACTCGCCTTCTTCATATCGCTCGACATACTCTTCCCAGTCTTTAATCCGCTCCATCGGGTCCCTTTTCGTTTGATCTTTTCTGGAAAACTCCATGAATCCGGTTATATAGCCCATCTGGTCTCCCTCCTTTTAAACAGATGTTTCAACCTTCGATCCATCCGTTGATTTTTGTTTCAACACTTCCTTGAACTCTTTCGGGATGACTTTCAAAAATTGTGAAACACCCACGTCCCAATTCGTTAACAACTGCTTCGCTTTCCTGCTTCCTGTATAACGAACATGCTTCATCAACATGTGATAAACGTCATCAATTTCTTCTTGTTCCGTCAACTTTTCAAACAAAACGAGTTCACGGTTACAGCGTTTCTTCGCTTCGTCGGCTTTGGGAGCCCACAAATAAGCAGTTCCTCCAGACATACCGGCAGCAAAATTCTTGCCGATTTCACCTAAGACAACTACCCGACCACCCGTCATATATTCACAGCCATTGTCACCGACACCTTCAACAACCGCTTCGACACCACTATTCCGAACGGCAAAACGTTCACCCGCCGCTCCGTTAATATACGCTTCTCCTGAAGTCGCACCGAACAAGGCGACGTTTCCAATCAACACTTCACCCATGCGATGAAGGGCTGGTGGTTGATGTGGCTTCAAGATTAGTTTTCCGCCGGATAAGCCTTTTCCGACGTAATCATTCGCGTCACCTTTCAGCGTTAAACTCATTCCACGTGGCACAAACGCACCGAAACTTTGCCCGGCAGATCCATGGAAATTCAATTGAATTGTGTCCTCCGGCAAACCTGCTTCACCATGTTTCTTAGTCACTTCATAACCTAAACGCGTTCCGACCGACCGGTTCATGTTCGTTATTGGAAGTTCAAGTTCGACAGGTTCACGTCTCTCAATCGCTTCTGTCGTATTCGGTATCAACTCGAACACATCGATATGTTGTTCGTCATAATGATTGATCGCGACCCGCTCAAGCTTTTTCCACTCTTCATCCGTTTGAAGCAACAACGAGCTTAAGTCTAATTGTTTTGCTTTTGGATGCGACTCTTTTCGATCAGAAACCTTCAATAAATCCGTTCGACCGATCAATTCATCCATCGTACGTACACCGAGACGTGCCATCCATTCGCGAACTTCTTCTGCAATAAACGTCATATAATTCACGACATGATCCGCTTCACCTTCAAATCGCTTACGCAAGTCAGGGTTTTGCGTCGCAATGCCAACCGGGCACGTATCTAAATGGCAGGCACGCATGAGGATACAACCCATCACGACCATTGGTGCTGTCGAAAAGCCGAACTCCTCTGCACCGAGAAGCGCCGCTTTTACGACGTCTTTGCCCGTTGAAAGCTTTCCATCCGTTTCCAATACGACTTGGTGGCGTAAACCGTTTAACACGAGTGTTTGGTGAGCTTCTGCCAAACCAATTTCCCATGGCAGTCCGGCGTGTCGAATCGATGTTTTTGCACTTGCACCTGTTCCGCCTTCATAACCACTAATTAAAATAACGTCCGCTAACCCTTTCGCAACACCAGCTGCAATCGTGCCAACACCTGTTTTTGCGACTAATTTCACACTGACACGTGCATTCGGATTCGCATGTTTTAAGTCATAAATTAATTGAGCAAGATCTTCAATCGAATAAATATCGTGATGTGGCGGTGGTGAAATTAAGCCGACACCAGGCGTTGATTTTCGGACTTCCGCAATCCACGGATGAACTTTTTTCCCTGGCAAATGTCCGCCTTCACCAGGCTTTGCCCCTTGCGCCATTTTGATTTGAATTTCATTGGCGTTCGTCAAATAATGACTCGTTACACCGAAACGCCCAGAAGCAACTTGCTTGATCGCCGACCGACGAAAATCACCGTTTCGATCGCGTGTAAAACGGTCCGGATTTTCCCCTCCTTCACCGCTATTGCTTTTACCACCGATTCGGTTCATCGCAATCGCCAATACTTCGTGCGCCTCTTCGCTTAATGCACCATAAGACATGGCACCTGTTTTAAACCGCTTAAAAATCTGCTCAATCGGTTCTACCTCTTCTAACGGAATTTTGTAATCCAAATCGCCATCAATCTCAATCAAATCACGCAAATATGTCGGCTTTTCATTATCCATTAAGCTGGAAAATTCATCGTACAACGTTCTACTGTTCATCCGTGCGGCGTGCTGGAGTTTATGAATCGTTTTCGGGTTAAACGAGTGGTATTCTCCATCGCTACGCCATTGCAAATCACCACCAGCTGGTAGATGTTTCCGAGCATTTTCATATGCATATCTTTGACGCATCAGCGATTCTTCAGCAATCGTCGTTAAATCAATTCCACCTAGCTGCGACTGTGTCCCGTAAAAATATCTATCAATCACCGCCTCACTGATCCCAATCGCCTCAAAAATCTGTGCGCCTCGGTAACTTTGAATCGATGAGATTCCCATTTTTGACATAACTTTCACAATGCCTGAAGTCGCTGCAGATACATAGCGGTCGACTGCTTTATGATAGGAAAATCCTTTGATTTGGCCACTGTCTATCATATTTTCGATGGAACGATAAGCAAGGTATGGATAAATCACATCGACGCCGTAACCGAGCAAGACACTGAACTGATGGACATCACGTGCTTCTGCAGTCTCCAACAATATGGATGCCTTCGTCCGAAGTCCAGTGCGAACTAAATGATGATGCAATCCTGCAACCGCCAACAATGACGGAATCGCTACATGATTCGCATCTACATCACGGTCAGATAATACAATCATCGAGACACCTTGCTCAATCGCTGAACTGACTTCTGAAAACAGATCATTCAAGGCGTTTTCCATTCCGTGATTTCCTGACTGAACCGAATAACAAAGTGAAAATTTCTCAAATCGAAAATCACTCCGACTATTATGAATCACAGCGTCGAACTCAAACTTCTTCAAAATTGGTGAATATAAACGAATTCGCTTACAGTGCTCTTTCCCGTCCATTAAAAAATTCTCTTTAGGACCAAGATAAGTCGTCGTCGACGTAACCCCTTTTTCCCGAATCGCATCAATTGGCGGGTTCGTCACTTGGGCAAACAACTGTTTAAAATAATTGAACAACAGCTGGGGCTGTTCGGATAACACCGCAAGTGGCGTATCATTTCCCATGGAACCGATCGGATCTTTTTTCTCCATCACCATCGGCAACATATTTTTATACAACTCTTCCTTCGTATAGCCATTAGCGAGCTGTATTTTCCGAAGTGTTTCATCATCGATCGGTTCATCGTATTTATCATTAACCGAACCTTGTAACTGAATGAGCGAGTCATTCAACCAATCACGGTACGGATATTTCATAGCCAGTCGCCGTTTTAACTCATCATTCAATTCAATTTTTCCTTCCATTATATCGATTAGGATCATCTCACCCGGTGCCAAGCGACCTTTTTGCACGATGGCATTTGGATCAATATCCAACACACCGACTTCGGATGATAAAACGATTCGGCGATCATCCGTGACGTAAAAGCGCGCAGGACGCAAACCGTTTCGGTCAATCGATGCTCCGATTTGCCTTCCATTCGAATAAGCAAGCGCAGTTGGTCCGTCCCACGGTTCCATAATCGTGCTTAAATATTCATACGCCGCTCGCTCTGGATCCTTCATCGCTTCATTTAAATCCCAAGCCTCTGGTATGATCATCATCGCTGTTTCCGCCATCGAACGGCCATTCATCGTTAAATACTCAAACGCCTGATCGAGCATTCCTGAATCACTGGAATGTTCATCAATGACCGGGAGAAGCTCCTTGTGCCGCTCTTCATACACGCTCGAAACGGCTGCATTCTCTCGGGCACGCATCCAGTTCAAGTTTCCTTGAATCGTATTGATCTCCCCATTATGCATCACCATCCGATTCGGATGCGCCCGTTCCCAAGACGGAAATGTATTCGTGCTATAACGAGAATGAACCATCCCCATATTTGTTTTGGCCAACGGATTGGCAAGATCCAAATAAAAAGCCGCCAGTTCTTCCGGTGCAAGCATTCCTTTATAAACGATGATGCTCGGTGAAAGACTTGCAAAATAAAAAGGCCCTTCCTTTAGCTCATGACTCGCTTCTGCTTTTTGCTCCATCCGTCGTCGAGCCAAATAAAGCCCTTGTTCAAAGGCTTTCAGTTGATAAATTTGAGCTGGTTTTCGAATAAATACTTGCATGATTGTCGGCATCGATTGCTTCGCGCTGTCGGTTAATATCGTTTCATTTACAGGAACCTCACGCCAACCAATCAATGGTAAATTCTCTTCATCCAATGTTTCTTCAATCATTTGAATGGCTGCTTGTCTTCGTCTTTCCTCGTTCGGTAAAAAAAGCATACCTACTGCATAGTCATTTTTAGGAGGAAGCATCACATTCCATTCTTTTCGAAATAATTCATCGAAAACTTCAACCATTAATCCTGCCCCATCACCCGTTTTACGGTCAGACCCACGGCCACCACGATGATCAAGCCGACGTAAAATCGTAATCGCATCACCGACCATTTTATGTGTCGATTGGCCATCCAACTGGGCAATAAAACCGATACCACAAGCATCATGCTCATTGGCTGGGTTGTACAAACCTTGCTTCTTGGGAAGTCCTGTTTGAATCATTGTTTTCCTCCTCCTTCATCCGTACCAATATTCAGAAAATGGTATTTTCATCGTATGTGTTTTCTGTTATGCTTTCAATATATATATTCGATAAAAAGCATATCAAAACGAGATAGATGAAGTGCAAACGCTGATTTGATAGCGTTTGATGGAGGGAAAAGATGGAGCTTAGACAACTACATTACTTTAAAAAAGTCGCTGAATTGGAGCACATGAGTGATGCGGCGGTTGAATTACATGTCGCTCAATCTGCCGTCAGCCGACAAATTTCCAATCTTGAAGAAGAGCTTGGTGTACAACTATTTGTCCGCAGTGGGCGGAAGATTCACCTAACCCCTGTCGGAAAGATTTTCTTAGAACGAGTGAATCAATCTTTGTTGGAATTGGATAAAGGGAAGCGAGAGATCGAGGATTATCTAAACCCAGAGACAGGTGTCATTCGTGTCGGGTTGCCAAGCAGCTTGTCCGCCCGGTCGCTGTCGAAGGCAATTGCTGGCTTCAAAAAAGAACATCCGCATATCGGCTTCCAGCTATACGCCGGAGAGACGAAAGAGCTTGAACGGCATGTCATTGAAGGGCAAATCGATTTATCATTTATTTCGCCCGTGCCGACAGACCATTCACAGCTAAACGGAAATATTTTTTTCACCGAACAGGTCATAGCTTTATTGCCAAAGCACCATGAACTCGCGAACGAAACCGATCTTCGACTGAACCAGTTACGAAGCGAATCGTTTATTCTATTACCTGAAGGGAACGAGCTGCGTGACATTGCTGTTCGGGCCTGTCAGGAAGTCGGCTTCGACCCTGTCGTCGGGTTTGAAAACGAGGACATCGAGATGATCCAATCGCTCGTCAGCGCAGGACTTGGCATTAGCATGCTTCCGGAGATCTCTTTATCGAATCGTTTACGTAAAGAAACAACTGCTTTGAAAATTATCGACCCTAATGTCTTAAGAACAGTTGGATTGATTACACCGCGACATCGGAGCATTGGACCAACAGAACACGTCTTTTATGACTACATTACGAATTACTATGAGCAGCTGGACCAGTTTGGGTGGTAGATTGCCAGAAGGAGTGGCTTATCACCATTTTCAGATCGCATTGGTGGCGAACCGAGCGGCCGATAAATAAAAAACTTCCGCTAAAACAGCACACGTCTTATGGGTAAAGCGTTCCATCGATAAATCATGTGAAGCCATCGAAAAATTGATCGAAGCCGCCGATAAACCGAGTACAGCCGCTGAAAAACCGAGCGAAGCCGTCGATAAACCGAGCGAAGCCGTCGATAAACCGAGCGAAGCCGCCGATAAACCGGGAGAAGCCGTCGATAAACCGAGCGAAGCCGTCGAAAAATCGAGTGCAGCCGCCGAAATACCGAGCGAAGCCGTCGATAAATTTTAGATTTAATATAGAGGATAATTCTATTTTAAAATGTCGTCTGAAAGTTAAGGACGGTTATCAATCAGATAACCGCCCCAAAAGATAAAGACCTTATTCAATTTCCTTCCAGCTCCTGTATTTCCTTTTCCAGCGTATCGATAATCTCCCGTGCGCGTTCATTTCCAACCATATCGACATACTCTTCACGCACAGGCTTGCTTGATTCGCGAAATGCTTTACGTTGTTCCCCGGTCAATTCATTGATTTCAATATTACTTTCTTGTTTGATTGTTTCTAGATCTTCACTATTTTGCTCGTTTTGAATTTCGAATGATTTATCCTTCATTTCTTCCACGGTTTCATTAATCATTTGCTGCACATCTTCTGGTAATCCTTCATAATAATCTGGATTGATTGCTGTCGTCGTTACATACAGTGAATGCCTAGACAATGTCATATTGCTTTGCACTTCATAAAATTTCATTTGTTCAATGGCAAACATCGGGTTCGTTTGCCCGTCAATCATATTTAACTGAAGCCCACTATACACTTGTTCATAAGGCATTGGTGTTGGGTTCGCTCCATAGGCTTCATAGGATGAAACGATGAGCGGTGAAGGCATCGTCCGGAATCGGTTTCCTTCAAAATCGCTTGGTTGCTCTAACGCCTTATTCGCCGTCCAATGATTAAATCCTTCCGTCCAATATGATAAAACTTTAATTCGACGGTCAAGAAACGCTTCATTCATCGGACCGTAGAGCGCCTCGCTTTCATTCAGAACTTGCTTATTGATTTGCATATCATCAGAAAACAAGAAATGTAATAGCAATGCTTGTGATTCTGGCACCATCGTCCCAATATTACCCGGTGAAACGATTGCCATATCCACAGCACCAATCTGCAGTAATTCTGCTTGTGTCGTTGCATCCCCGAGCTGTCCTACTGGATAAATTTCTACGTGCACATCACCATTCGATTTCTCTTCAATAATTTTTTTAAATTCTTCGACATAACTTTGTTGGACGGAGTCGATCTGTTCTTCATGAACGAAGCGGATGACATGCTCCGGTCCTTTTTCTCCAGCTTCAGATACCGTATTACCCTGATTTCCACAAGCGGCGAGTAAAATAAAAGCCATTACGATCGAGAACAGATTTAGCTTTTTCATACCCATTCACCTTCTTTCTATTCGGAATAAAACATCTGGTACGCTGTAATGATTTCTGGAAATAAGATAAATAACGCAGATGCGACAAATAAAATTAAGATATATGGCCATATGCCTCGAATGACTTCTAAATATGGCTTTTCAAATACAGCTATAGCCGTGAAAATATCTACGCCAAAAGGCGGTGTTGCTGAGCCGATTGCAGCTTGTAACGTGACGATAACTCCTAAAGCGATCGGATCGACACCAGCATCCATCGCAACCGGATAAAATATCGGAGTCATAATAATGATGACGACGAGTGGGTCGACAAACATACACCCGATAAAGAAAAACACCGCAACGATAAATAACACATACGTAGCTGACGGATCAGCCCCAAGCACAGCAGAAGTCAACACTTCCGGTAATTTCGCGTAAGCTAGCACCCAGCTAAGTGCTGTTCCTGCAGCTACAAGAATAAAGACTGCCGCTGTAACAACTGCGGATGATTCGGCAATTTTCGGGATATCTTTCCATTTCACATCGCCGAAAACGAATACTTCCAAAATAAATGCATAAGCCACGGAAATGGCTGCCGCTTCTGTCGGACTAAAAATTCCTGTATAAATACCACCAACGACAACAATCGGAAAACCGAGCGGCAATAGCGCCTTCCGAAAAGCTGTCCATCGTTGTTTCCATGTTTGTTTCTCAATTCGTCCGATATCATTTTTACTAGCTAATAGAAAACTGTATAACGCGAACATCGCAAAAATAATAAGACCTGGTAAAATACCGGCGATAAAAAGTTCACCGACAGAAGTTCCTGTGACGACACCATAAACAATCATTGCGATACTCGGCGGAATAATTAGCGCCAAATCACTTGCATTGATAATTAATGGGATCGCCTGTGAATCTTTATATCCTTCCTTTATCATCCGTTCACGCGTTGGTTTCCCAACCGCAACAACCGTCGCTTGCGTCGAACCGGAAATGGACCCAAACAATGTACAAGCCGCTGCCGTGGTCACTGCATATCCGCCTCGTATATGGCCAATGAAGGCGCCAACAAAATCAAGTAATCTACTGGATGTTTTTCCTTTTGCCATAATGTCAGCAGCAAATATGAACATCGGAACAGCGAGTAACACAAACGTCTGAATCCCGAGAGAGAATTGCTGAATGAGCACCATTAAATTCAAATCAGGAAAATAAATAATGGCAATAAGTAATGGTGCAACGATCAATGGAATCATAATCGGAAATCCTAAAAATAATAAGAGAAACATAACCCCTAGCATAATCCATATCATTTTTTACGCCCCCCTTGATGCAAGCCTGGATTCTGCCTTTGCAGCTCCACATCCTTCTCACGCTTTTCGTTGTCTGCTGTCTCGGAAGGGGCTGTTTCACTCACTTCACTTCGATGAACAAATGAGTTATCTCCTCGTTCCCTTCTCCGTCTGATTTCCTTCAAAATCGGATCCTGTGTCCCATCAATCAGTTCTTTGTTACGGATATTCAAGACGGCTTCCATCGCATATTGGATTCCTGCGAAGAAAAATCCTAATGGAATAAAAATGGATACTAAGTAGTAGGGAACTTGCAAGGCTGGTGTCGTTCTTCCGGTCTCCATTAATATGGAAACGTATTGAACAGATAAGTAACTTAAGTAGAATAATAGAATGGATGTAAAAATAGTAACGAAAATAACGAGCGCTTTTCTCACTTTATACGGTAAAAACTCAACTATCGCTGTCATTTTCAAATGTCTGCCCCAACGAGCACAAAAGCTGAGACCGACAAACGTAATCAAAATGATCAGAAACTGCCCCACTTCTTCCGCAAATGTCCACGAATTGTTAAATACACTTCGCGCAATGACATTTCCTAGCAAAACAAGGGTGATGGCGATTAAAGCATAACTGATCATCCAGCCTTCTACTTTCGCTTGAATACGATCAATTTTTCTTAGCCAATTCATTAAAAGATGCCCCCCTAAATTCCTCGCTTCCTAACTCTTCTTCCAACATAAATACCCGCAATTTTACCCATTAAACTAGAAAAAGCTAGCGAATCAGAACCAGTTTTTCCCACACTTGGCGAATCACCTCTTATTTTGCAGAGCAAAAAAAGATGACCCCGAACTAGTCGAGATCATCTTTAACAATTGAGACTATTATTTTCTTTCCGCAGACTACTGCTCGCCAATCGGATTCTCAAGCGCCCCAATTCTCTCAATTTCTACGCGAACATTGTCTCCTTTTTTCAAAAACTTCGGTGGTTGATACCCTTTTCCAACACCGCTCGGCGTTCCTGTCGTAATAATATCACCTGGATACAACGTCATACCCGTTGATAATAATGACAATAAGTGAGGTACGTTAAAAATCATATCCTTTGTATTACCGTCTTGGCGCATTTCATCGTTTACATACGTGCGAATGGAGAGGTTATCTGGTTGAGCCACTTCATCTTTCGTCACAAGGACTGGCCCCATCGGACCGAATGTATCCAACGACTTGGCACGGAAAAACTGCTTATGCCGTTTTTGCAAGTCCCGAGCCGAAATGTCGTTCAAAATCGTGTAACCAAACACGTGATCCAAGGCTTTTTCCTCACTGAAATTCACACCTTGTTTTCCGATAATCACGGCCAATTCTCCCTCGTAATCCAACTCACTCGTTATTGCTTCGTGAGGGTCAACGGTTTCCCCATTGGCAATGATGGACGTCGGTGATTTCGAGAAAATGACCGGGTCTTTTGGTACGGCTTTTTCATCACGATTTTCATCCATCTCAATGGCATGATCGCGATAGTTTTTCCCGACACTAATAATATTTTTTTCTGGAATGTAAGGGGGACGAACATTTACTTCGTCGATTGAGATAGAATGCTTCATTTTATTTTCAAAATCAACGAACTGGAATCCTTGGATGACGGATAAAAGCGTCGGAAATAACTCGACCAATTTTGGATAATAGTCGATGCGATCCCCCTGTAAAACTCCCCAATAATGCTGATGATCGGTTTCAAAAGCGATAAATTTCATGGAGCCTCTCTCCTTTTCCTTATGTCAATATCCATAATAAACCAGATATCGTAAATATACTGAGTATTGTCGTGACTAACGTAATACTTGAAACTAAATCAGGTCGTGCACGAAACTCAAGTGCAAACATCGTTGTCGTTGCAGCGGTCGGCATGGCAGCGATCACAATCAACACTTTCCCGAGCAATTCAGGCATCGGAATGAGTAAGACAAACAACCATGTAATGAGTGGTGAAATAATCAATCGTAATGAAGAAGATAAAACCACTTTATGAATATCAAATTCACGGAATGCGATATTTGCGAGTTGCATACCAAGCCCGACCATCATGAGCGGGATGGCAACTGCAGCCAACATGTCAACGACTTCCATTGCCTGTGTCGCAAGCTCAATATTCAACCATTTCATTAAAAATGCGAATAGCATCGCATATGTTGCGGGCATTTTTAAAATAGTCAATAACGCTTGTCTCATGCCACTTACCCCGCGAGACGCATAATAGATACCGAAAAAATTCATTTGTATTGTTTGTATAGACATAAATAAGATTGCATAAACAAAAGCTTCTTCACCAAATGCAAACAAAATGACCGGTGATCCATAATTCCCAGCATTCATAAAAGCATTTGATAAAATCATACCACTTTCAACAGATCGTTCCCATTTAAATAACATGGATAAAATTTTGTTTATCAAAATCATCGCAAATAGAATGATGAAAGACATTATAACAATCGTGCTGAATTCCCCAGATAAATCTCTCGTATAGAAGGCTTCAAAAACGAGTGCCGGAACAAATATATAAATCGTAACAGCAGATACGGAGCGAACATCCATCTTACGGATTCGTTGCAAGACGTATCCGATCGCGAAAATGGATACAATCGGTAATATAACTTCAATAAAAATAGACAAGTAGCTGCATCTCCTATCCTTATTCTTCTTTCACTACTATAACGCATCATAAGCTTTGGTGAAATAGCGAGAAACGACACAACAGAAGGGCTCCGACAACTGGTGACAAAACTATCCAAAAAAACCTCCTTCACCTAGTTAAGGAAATATGATAGACTATTAATACAAAAAACTGTTAAATGATTAGTTACTTTTAACTAGGAGGGCTACATATTGATAGAAATGAATAGTCATATTTTACCGGGAAGGGGTGCTGGGCCTAAGTCCATCCACGAAAGTATACAGATGGCAAGGGATGCAACCAAGCATGGAATTCGCACTATTGTTGCAACACCAAGACACCTCGATGGTAATAATGATAATACAAAATTGGACATACTGAAGGATATCGTCCACTTCAGAAATGAACTGGAGCAAGCGAATATCCCGCTAACAGTGTTAGCAGGCCAGGAAATTCGATTATCATGGGATTTACTGGAGCGTTTAGAGAAAAATGAATTGCTTCCGATCAATGAAAAGTCCAACTATTTATTGATCGAGTTTCCAGTAAATCATATACCGAAGTTTTCCGAGCAAATTTTATTCGATTTACAAATGAAAGGGTTCATACCGGTCATTGCTCACCCGGAGAGAAACAATGAATTTTTAAAGAGACCACAATTTTTATATAATCTAGTCAAGAAGGGAATGCTCGTCCAACTGACAGCTGGTAGTGTCAACGGCCGATTCGGTAAGAAAGTCGCGAAATTCGCACATGAATTAATTGAAGCAAATTTAGTTCATTTCATTTCTTCTGAAGCGAATCATACGAGAAAGTATCCATTCGAATTAAAAGAAGCTTACGAAAAGATAGAAAAAAGCTTCGGTAAACAAATGCATTATTATTTTCTCGAGAATACACAAGCATTAATTGAAAATGAAACAATCTTTGCGGAACCACCTACTCGAATCAAAACGAAAAAGATCTTTGGTATTATATAATACAGAACGGTCAATAACGAAGATAAAGTGAGGATGGAAGCGGATGAATAGAAACCTTATGATCAGTGATATTCATGGACATTTGAATGCGTTTGAACAGTTACTTGAAAAGGTCGATTTTCAACCTGCAAGTGATCAACTAATCCTACTAGGAGACTATATTGACCGGGGTCCATCCAGTAAGGAAACAATTGAATTTGTCATGGATTTACAAGCGAATGGTGCAATTGCTTTACGCGGAAACCATGATGACTGGTTTCTCCAGTGGCTGCAAGACCCGAGTCAAGTATCGCCAAACTTTTTATTAAATGGTGGCATGGAAACGATCCAATCGTATATCGATGAGTTAGGTGATGAGTATTCATTGCAAGCACAAGCCGAATGGACTGCCTATATTCGAGATAATTATCCAACACATGTCGATTTTTTAAATGGATTACCTCTTTATTACGAACATGACGAATTGATCTGTGTTCATGCTGGCATTGACCCACTCCAAGTAAATTGGAAAAACACTTCAAAAGAAGACTTTTTATGGATTCGAAAAGAATTTCATAATAGCGTAATCGATTCCGACAAACCAATCATATTCGGTCATACACCAACAAAAGGATTACAAGCACATGCCGGCGTTTATTTTGACGACAATAAAATTGGTATCGATGGTGGCTATACATTCGGCTACCAACTCAACTGCTTAATATATGAACAAAATGAATTCACCGAAGTGGCTGTCACAAAAGAGGAAGTAGAGACTGGCATGACTCGACAATTATTTCCGAGGAAATAATTTTGTCGAACCATAACATTAATCATTTTAAGATAAGAAAACCGCTCCATAAGCCAGTGCACCAACAATAACGAATGCCGGGTGAATATTTAACCGTTCTAAAAACACAAAGCTTAACACAACCAAGATGATTGTATGAACAATACCTGCATCAAAATAAGATGTCTCAAAAAACTGGTAAGCTAAAACGGCCAATAACACCGCGATCGTCGGTCGAATTAATGATGTCATTCGTTTTACTTTCGGTGAATCTTTAAATTTATTCAAAAGATTGAGTAGAAGAATCATAGCAACTAACGTCGGTATAACGGTTGCCGCTAATGCAACCAATGAACCAAGTACCCCTGCTACCTCGAACCCAATATATCCAGCCATTTTCGTAGCGATCGGACCTGGAAGGGCATTTCCCATCGCCAGCACCTCACCAAACTCTTGACGAGTCATGAATTCATACCGCTGAACGACTTCAATTTCAATTAACGGAATAATCGCCGGACCGCCTCCGTACCCAACAATCCCTGGAATGAAAAAAGCTAGAAATAAATACCATAAATCCAAAAGCATCCGTTACACCTCCTTCCTCTTCGGCTTCGTCGTCAACGCATAAACAATCAATGCCCCAATTAATAGAACTGGATGCCAATTCAGCACAACATATACGATAATACTGACAACACTTAAACTAATCGCAATTGGTAAACCTAATCCTTTTATCGAATTTCTAAAAAAATTAAACGCCAACATAAAAAGGAGCACGCCGACAACTGGCGCGATTGCTTGTGTCATTCCTTGAACAATGGAAGAGTCACGAAAACTGACCAAAAAACTGATTAACGCGATCATCAGAAGTACTGTTGGAAGCACCGCCGCAATCAAAGCACCGATCATCCCAGTAAATCCACCAATCCGGTAACCGATATAACCAGCCATTTTTGTCATAATCGGCCCTGGCAGTGAGTTTCCGAGTGCTAACACATTGCCAAACTCTTGGTCATCCATCCATTTATACTGTTGAACGACTTCTTTATGAACTAATGGAATTGTGGATGGACCTCCACCATATCCAAGTAGTCCTGTTCGTAAAAAACTAATGAATAAATCTTTATTGACAGACCATTTTGATTTTGTCATTATGGCATCCCCCTTTCACTTTCTTTATTACTTAGGCTCATATATTTTAGAATTAGGCTTATATATCTTTCATTTCGGCTCATATAAATCGATTTCTAACCTATAACGGGGCTCGATGATCGCATAAGTTAATTCTATAGGAACATATTTAAAACTTTTAGGCACATATATATTTAGCTAGCCAATCGATTTTATAAACACGGATAATAGAACTTCATCAAAGTGACATCAAATCACTTTATTTTCAAACAAAAAGTGACAGAACAATCAATTTTCTTTATAATAGAATTAATTAACAAGAAACGTGGTGAACATTTTGAAACTGACTGATACGGATTTAAAAATTCTCAATATGCTCAGTGACAACGGCCGCATGTCATATGTCGACTTGGCAAAAGAATTGGATCTTTCACGTGTCGCTGTACGAGACCGAATCAATCAAATGCAAGAAGCGGGCATTATTGAAAAATTTAGTGTCGTCATCAACTCCGAAAAAGTCGGCAAAGGCGTTTCTGCATTTTTCAATGTTGACTGTGAACCGAATTCACTCGTTTATGTCGCCGAAAAACTAGCTGAAAATCCAAATGTCGCAAGCTGTTACCAAATGACTGGTCCAAGTACATTACATACCCATGTACTCGTGGAAGATTTCACGAGTTTGGAAAAATTTATCAACGAAGAGCTATATGCACTTGAAGGAATCAGCCATGTAGAAAGTCATATTTTGCTTCGTCGCTTCAAGAGCCGAACCGGATTGAAGCTATAGAGATAATCTCCTGTCTCATGATGAAGAGACAGGAGATTTTTTATGCATATTACATCTTACCACGCTGCAATGGAACCATCCGTACGCATTTCTGTTCCGCCAGCCAATACACCTGTTTCTGGATCGCGACAAATAATTTGTCCCCGACCGAAATCCCCGTGGTCAACTTCGCGAATAATATGATGTCCTTTTCGTTGCAACGCTTGTGCTAGATGTTCAGGGAACGATGGATCGACTTTTATTTGCTTGTCCTTAATCCACTGCCAACGCGGTGCATCTAATGCTGCTTGTGGGTTCAACCGGAAATCGATCATATTCATGACCACTTGCGCATGTCCTTGTGGTTGCATAAACCCACCCATCACACCAAATGGACCAACCGGTTGATCTCCTTTAGAGAGGAAGCCAGGTATAATCGTGTGATACGTTTGTTTTCCAGGCTTCAACACATTCACATCGTTTTCGTCCAAGGAGAATGTATGTCCTCTGTTTTGCATTGCAATTCCTGTACCAGGTACGACAATTCCTGAACCAAAGCCCATATAATTACTTTGGATAAAGGAAACCATATTCCCTTCTCCATCTGCGGTTGATAAGTATACCGTACCACTGCTCTTCGGCTCGCCCGCTTCAGGCAAAATCGCTTCCTCGCCAATCAATGAACGACGCTCTTCAGCATATTGTTCAGACAATAGATCATTGACGCGAACTTTCATCTCTTTATCTTCCGTTATATGCTTCAGTCCATCTGTAAAAGCTAGCTTCATCGCTTCCATTTGTTTGTGGTATGTATCCACGCATTCTTTTTCCGTAAATTCAAAGCCTTTCAACATGTTTAGCGCCATAAGTGCGATAAGTCCTTGACCATTTGGTGGAATCTCCCAAACGTCATAGCCACGGTAATTCACCTTAATCGGATCCACCCACTTCGGCTCATAAGCTGCAAGGTCTTCTTTGGACAAAAATCCACCGTTCTCTTGGAAAAATGCATCGATTTGATCGGCAATATTTCCACGGTAAAATGATTCAGCTTTCGTTTCGCCGATTTCTTTCAATGTTTTTGCATGACCTTCTGATTTCCACATCTCTCCGATTTTTGGCGCACGCCCATCTGGAGCGAATGTTTCAAACCAATGATCGAATTCTTTTTCTGTAAAGATCTCTTTAAATTTATTCACTGCTTTTTCCCAATTATGGCCGAGTACCGGTGTCACTGGATACCCTTCCGTAGCATAGCGAATGGCTGGTTCCATCAGTTCTGCAAAGTCTAGTTTTCCAAAACGCTCGGATAAAGCAGCCCATGCTGACGGTGCACCTGGTACTGTAACAGGTGTCATTCCAAATGTCGGCATCTCTTCATGACCTTTTTCTTTCACTCGATCAACGGAGATTGCAGCTGGAGCACCACCACTAGCGTTCAATCCATATATTTCATCTTTGATCCAAACGAGTGCGAATGCATCTCCTCCAATTCCATTTGAAGTCGGCTCGACAACGGTCAACGCCGCTGCTGTCGCAATTGCGGCATCAACCGCATTCCCCCCTTTTTTCAACATGTCTAATCCAGCCTGTGCAGCAAGCGGTTGGGATGTTGCTACCATACCATTTCGACTATATACCGTATTCCGTTTAGAAGCATACGGGTGATAACGCGCATCATAATGAACCAATACGATCTCTCCCTTAATCTGTATTTTACAAAATGTTTGAATTATTACTATCATCATACCATAACTTTATTATTTTTCATCATTTATTTTCTTTTTGATAGCGTTTTCTTTAAATAAAATGTGTTTTTGTTCAATTCTTTTCTGTCTAGCTTGCATTTTGAGTACTGTAAAAATGCCATTTGGGCACATAAATTTTAATTCAGGTTGTATATTTGAACAATTAAGTCCCATATAATCTTAAATTGGGACCATAAAAGAAAAATTTAGGCGCATATCCACCAATCAAAGGAGTATATATCTGCAAAGCAGGCACATACCCATCTTTCTCATAAAAAATCCTACTACCATTTTTTGGTAGTAGGATTTAGAGTTGTTAGTTTTCAAACCCAATTCTAGAAATAAAGCATTTCATTTAAAAATTGGTTGATAAATAGATTTTCAGATACAATTTTTAAGTATAAAAATGTTCCCAAGTAAAAGAGCAATACACCATAAAAACCATCTATTCCCTTATCCTTGTTATGAACATAACTGTAGATGACAAACGTTGCAGCGATAAATAAACCGATAAAGCCTAGGAAAAACACATAGAAAAAGACCGAAAACATTTTCAAGCTGACGATTAATAAAGATAACAACATGATTGCCGTTGGGATCACCATTAATGCGCCAAACCGACCGACAACAGATTTTATATGCAGATCTTTAACACTTGGCTTAACAACTGCAAAGATTATTCCAACTGCAACAGCGACAAATAGTAAAATAAAGAAAAATGGCTTAAAAAACATAGTGCCGAATGGAACAGATGGTCCAAAATAACCCATACCCATTGAACTCGCTAATGCTTTCATTCCGAAATAAAAAGTCAGTGGGATAAATAAGGAAAATAGTACAAGCGTAATCAGCCCATTAACAAAGTTGCTTTCATCTTCTGCTTTTCCATGACGCATTGGGCTTTTTACGATATGTACGAGATGTTGCCAATAGCCTTTCGCCAATTCTTTTCCTTGTTCTGCGTAGTCATTCGTTGATGAGCCATCAGCAGTTGCTGCACTCTCTTCTTTGGCTGCGACTACTGGACTTTCAGTGCTACTTTCCAACTGTGTGCCACATGACGTACAAAACTTACTGTCTTCACTCACTTCCGTTTGACAGTTTTGACAAACTTTCTTCATTGCTAAATTCCCCCTTTTCAACTTTACAATTTCAATTATATCACTTCTATGAATATTTAGAACTATAAAAAGGGATTGACAAATAGACCGTATAGCCTAAAGTAGTTTTCTATCAAAAAAATCACCTACCTACTCGGCAGGTGATTCTATTTATTTATATGAAATTGTATCTTGTTTATTACCATCTTGATCCTGAACGATGACTTTTGACTCTTTATTCTCAGCAATCTCTTTTGCCCGTTCAATGGCATCTTGTTTCTTATCAAACACTTGGTCAGCTCGTTCTGCCCCAACCGTTTGAGCAGCCCAACCATCTTCATGCGGTTTAACGAGCACATCATTGTCGAGAAGGTCTAAGTCTGTATCATTTTCATCATCTTCATGATCTTGTAATGTTGAATTACTGACGTTTTTCATTTCGTCTTTTTCACTTTTACTTGCACCGTCAGCCCATTCTTTCGCTTGGTCAGTTGCGATTGGAATGGCGCGATCTTCATCATATCCTTCTTCAATCATGGCATTGGCAATTTCAATTGCTTTATTTCTCGTCGCTTCATCAAAGTTCTTCAATGAACTAGGATAGTCATTTTTATCCCAAGGCATATGATCATCTCCTTTGGCCTTTCTTTAAAAAATTGCCAAGTTCATCGTTTTCTAAACATTTGCCTAGTGGTAAAACTATTTCGCTCTTTTCAAAACTATCCCATAGAAAATGCTCAGTACGCCAAAAATGATGATGAGCGTAATTAAAATAATTATGCTAGCTACATACCATTTCGTAGAGTCGAAACCGAATCTTTCGACGCCACCCGCAACCAAATAACTGACGATAAAAGCTCCCAGCGCAAAGCTAACGACTTTAATTAATTGATTCATCATAACTCCTATCTCCCTTACATCATTTCTTCATTTTTAATCACTTGAAAAGCATAATACTCTACGAAAATTAAATATAATCCGCCTAATGTAAAAAAGGATACTTTATTCATAAACCCGAATAACGCTAGCCCTATTAATACAAACGGAATCGAAACTGCCATCAAGTTGAACGTTTTCGCTTTCGCCGACTGATAAATTGCCATTATCCGCTCATCTTTTTCTTCGATTCGTTGCTGCTTCGTTTTGTTTTTTTCATAAAAAATCGGTACTGTTGCAATCATGATCAAAAAAACGCCCATAAATACGATGGCAAATGGAGCATAGTCAATTTGTGGAATGGATACACCTAACTCCTCAACACCCACGATTCCTAAAGCTACGCCAAGTATAAGCAGCAAACCACCGATCACTTCAAGTGACCAAAACAGTTTAAGATTCATCATTTTCACCTCTTTCATCAATAAAAATTTCCTCGATGGCCATATCAAAGTATCTCGCAATCTTGAAAGCGAGTTGCAACGACGGATCATACCTGCCATTTTCAATCGATCCAATCGTTTGACGAGTTACTTCAAGCACATCGGCCAACTCTTGCTGATTCATACGATGTTGTTTTCTAATTTCAGTTAATCTGTTTTTCATATACCTATCCCCAAATTGGAAAGTTTACTTTCCATTTAACTATAACTAATTATTCGCAAAATGTAAAGCTTACTTTCCATTTATATTTAAAGAAAATACCTGATGGACAATTACGCCCACCAGGTTCGTTTACAATCGCTTTATTTCGCTTGATATACTGAAAAATAAAATGGCTCGCGTTTAAATAATAAACTAACGCCAACAAAAGTAATCAATGAAAATAATACCGGTAATGTTACCGTATGAACATCGAATAACGCGCCATTCGCGGTATTGTATAAATGAATAACTATATATGAGCCGATGCCGACAACCATCGATGCAATCGCTCCATGCTTGTTTGCATATTTCCAATAAAGCCCGAAGACGACCGGCCAAATGAACGCAGCTTCCAACCCACCGAACGCAAATAGATTTAAATAGATCAATAACTCTGGTGGATTGACAGACATCACAAACACGATAATTCCAATAATCGCGGTAAATCCGATACTTACTTTTTTGACATGTTTGTAAGATGCATCTGGTTTTATATAGTTAATGTAAATATCTTTCACGACTGCTGAACTAACCAATAACAGTAATGAATCGACTGTCGACATGATCGCGGCCAGCGGTGCTGCAAGAACAATACCTGCAACCCATGGTGGCAACGTTTCCAATGCAATTAACGGAATGACTTGGTCCGCCACTTCAATGCCCGGCAATACAGGACGCGCGAACACACCAATTAAGTGCATATTCAACATAATTAGTCCAACAACAATAGTTCCGATTACCAATGCCCGGTGCATCGAACGTGAATTACTATAGGACATCGCACGCACAGCGACTTGTGGTAACCCAATTACACCGACACCGACTAAGATCCAGAAAGAAGATACATAAGCAGCTGATAGATTACCATCATTCCCAAAAGGTGTTACTAGATTCGGATTTTCTGAGACTAAATCATTGAATATGTTCTGCACGCCTCCACCTGCAATCACAACGGCTACCAATAGAATCAGCGTTCCGATGAACATAATAATCCCTTGCATCGCATCCGTCACTGCGACGGCGCGGAATCCACCAATAACTACATAAATCAAAACCGCAACGGCAAAAATGAATAACGCCCCTGTATAACTTAAATCCGTCAGCGATTCGATTAAATGCGCGCCGCCAATCCATTGAGCCGCCATAGCAGAGAATAAGAAAATGACGACACTAATTGCCGAAAGTAATACGACAGTCGTGCTTTGATAACGTTCTTTCAAAAAATCAATCAGTGTGACTGATTTCATTTTCCGCGTAACAATCGCGAATTTTTTCCCTAAAACGAGTAAAACAAAATAACCGGTGACAACCTGAGACATCGCTAATAAAACCCATCCTAAACCAATATCATAAGCTGCACCAGGACCTCCAAGAAAACTCGATGAACTTCCATATGTAGCAGACATCGTCATCGCCAATACAAGGCCACCTAACTGTCTATTCCCCAGATAGTAATCGCTTAGAAATGAACTTGAATCATTCATCCGGCGACTCGACCAAATACCAATCACAAAAATAATCACTAATAATCCCAGTAACGGACCGAGAACTGCCCAATTCATGACGGATTCCCCTCCTCATCTTCATCGAAGGGAACTTCCTTCAAGAAAAATTTCGTTACAATCATAACTAATAAAATCATGATAAAGACACCGATAATACAGCTCCAAAAAAACCAAGCTGGAAAACCGAAAACATACGTATATTCTTCCGGTGGCTTGGAACCTAATCCATACGCAAAGCCATACCACCAAATAAAGTTAAAAACGGCCAGTCCACATCCGATCAATGCGTCCCGATTCGCAATGTTAAATCGCCAATCTTGATCAGGTCTCTTCATTGGCGAAGCCCCCCTATTAAAAAACTACTTACAGCCATTTTAGACGATGAAAAACGAAAAAGCATTATATTTGAATCAATTTCATAAATCTTAGCCCTTACAGGGCAAGGGTTTCAAAACACAAAAAAGGAAGTACCTCCCCAA
>NZ_VMHE01000030.1 GCF_007559425.1 Allobacillus salarius
GTTTCGTTGTTTACTCTGAGGATACCCTACCTCTTTTTTTGTCTTCAAGAGTTTTACACAAACTATTGTACGTCATCAGAATTTGACTTAATCCGATTAGGAAGTAATTACCTAATTAATATAGAAATAAAGAATCAATCAAATGAAGAAAAAATATTGCACCAACTTAAAAAGAACCATTATTACTTAAGTGTTATTGATACAAATTATTTATGTTTTACCTATGTTGCTCAAAATGAAAAGTTTTATCAGTTAGTCAACAATACTTTAAAAGAAATTGATATAACAGATTTGTTAGACTTTATAATAAAACAAGAAATTGAATATATCGATGATTTAAATAAACTATTTGATCCTACAAGGTATTTAGTATCTCCATTTAATTCAACAGAGAAATTTCTTGAAGGTCGTTACTTCCTAACAGACCACCAGGAAAATATTAAAAAGGATATTTTGGCAACTAATAAACGTTACTATTCAATTGAGGGTCGACCAGGGACCGGCAAAACTTTATTGATTTATGATATTTCAAAATCTTTAATGGAAGACGATAAAGCAGTAGGTATCATTCATTGTGCAAATTTAAACCTTGGTCAAAGGCAGTTAATTGAAAAAGGATGGGTAATAGAATCTATAAGATATTATACAGAAATTTTCGAGAAAGATATTGACGTATTAATATTAGATGAGACACAGAGAATTAGAAACGATCAATTTGAAAATATTATTGAGAAATGCCACGAGAACGGCATAAAATGTATTATAGCATTTGATCCAGATCAACGTTTACACAATCAAGAGTTCAAAAGTGGGGTACCGACAAGAATCAAGGAAATATCTGATAATTATAGTAAACTAACAAATAAAATTAGAACTAATAAAGAAATCGATTGTTTTATCAGAAACTTGTTTAATTTAAACGATAAAACTATCGGAGTGAATTACACTAATATTGACGTTCTATATTTCTCCAATATTATTGAAGCGAGACGCTTAATGAGAGAAAAGAGTGAAGAAGAATGGAATATAATTGATTATACTAAGTCTCGATATAAAAGAGAAATAGTGGATCAATATATTGTGAATCCATCTTTTAACGCTCATAATGCTATAGGTCAAGAGTTTGACAACGTAATTGTGTTATTAGGTGAAATGTTTAGTTATATAGATGATAAATTGATTGTAACGGAGAAATCGTATTATCATCTGAAAGGTATGTTGTATCAAATCACTACAAGAGCTAGGAAGAAGTTATTAATAATTGTAGTTAATAATGAGTCATTACTTGCTAACATACTAGGTATTCTAAAATAGTCCTATTTAAAGTTCTGAATAACGTTGAGATAACATGGTCACAGATTTTCAATATTTGTTATAATTTATGTAAGAAGTTATAGGGAGAGAGAATGTAATATGGTAGCGAAAGCAGATATAGATTTTCAAAAAGACTTATTCGATGCTGCGACAAACATGAGAGGATCCGTGGCCCCAGCTGATTATAAACATTATGTATTGCCACTAATTTTTCTTAGATATTTATCTAATCGATATGAACAACGCCGTGAAGAATTGGACGAGATGGTAAAAGATCCGGAAAGTGATTGGTATGCTCCAGATACAGACATGCAACAAGTGATTAAGGAAGATCCAGATATGTACATGTCTGAAAACGTATATGTTGTTCCTGAAGAATCTCGTTGGTCATACATATTAAAAAATGCAAAACAGCCGAATATAAAAGAGATTTTAGATCACGCGATGAAACGATTAGAAGAAGAAAACCCGGATTTAGAAGGAATGCTACCGCGAACATTCCAAGGAAGTAATCTTCCTGCAGAAAATGTTGCTGGTTTAATCGAAATATTTTCTCGTGATGCCTTCCGTGCAGATGACGAACGGAGTGTTGATGTTCTAGGTCGAGTTTATGAATATTTCATCAGTGAGTTTGCGTCCACCGAAGGCCAACGCGGAGGGGAGTTCTATACGCCATATTCCGTTGTATCTTTATTAGTAAGAATGCTTGAACCTATAAAAGGAACGGTTTTTGATCCAGCTTGTGGTTCTGGTGGTATGTTCATTCAGTCAGAAGAATATTCACCTCGTCAGCATGAGTTATCGTTTTATGGTCAAGAGAATGTTACGACGACAGCTAGACTAGGAAAGATGAACGTACTTTTGCATGGACTAAATGCGGACATTCGCTTAGGAAACTCATTATTAGATGATCAGTTTTCAGATTTGAAGGCTGATTACGTAATCGCCAACCCACCATTTAATCAAGATGGGTGGGGTGCAGATCGAGTTTCAAACGACGATCCACGTTTGATTGGCCCGGTAACTGATTCAAATGCGAACTACATGTGGATGCAGCATTTCTTCCATCATTTAAATGAACAGGGATCAGCCGGTTTTGTTATGGCGAACGGAGCCATGACAACCAATAAAAAAGGTGAAAAGCCGGTACGTGAATGGTTTGTAGATAATGGATATATTGATTGTGTTGTCGCTTTGCCAGAAAAACTGTTTTTATCGACAGGAATCCCTGTATGTTTATTTTTCCTAAGTAAAAACCGTAATGGAAAAGGAGAATTTCGTGAGCGAAAAAATGAAATCCTCTTTATTGATGCTAGACAAAAAGGTTCTCTAGTAAGTCGTCGTCAGAAATCTTTGTCAAAAGAAGAAATTCAGGAGATTGCAGAGGTTTACCATAACTTTAAACATGGTGAAGAAAAAGTAGAACATAGTGCTGGATTTTGCAAAGTAGTAACACTTGAAGAAGTTCAAAAAAATGATTATAAGCTAACACCTGGTATTTACGTAGGAACTGAAGAAGTTGAAGATGACGGTATTCCATTTGAAGAAAAAATGGAGGAATTAAAATCTGAGCTTTACGAGCAATTTGAAGAGTCCAACCGCCTTCAAGAAAAAATTAAGAAAGACTTGGAGGAATTGGGAAAATGATTTATAAACTCAAAGATCTTGTAACAATAAAATATGGAAAAAATCAAAAAAAGGTGGAGAATCCACAGGGTGATTATCCTATACTAGGAACTGGTGGATTAATGGGAAATGCCGATCAATTCCTTTATGATAAGCCTTCTGTATTAATAGGTAGAAAAGGAAGTATAGGTAAAGTAAAATACATTGATAAACCTTTCTGGACAGTGGACACATTATTTTATACTGAAGTAAATCAGGAGCTAGTAATTCCACGTTACCTTTACTATAAATTATCATTAATAGATTTTAACCATTACAATGAGGGAACTACTATACCTAGTTTAAGGACAGCCACTTTGAATGAAATAGAAATTGATATTCAACCGCTTAATGTCCAAAAGGCAATAGTAGATATACTTTCATCTCTAGAAGATAAAATCGAGCTCAATAACAAAATGAATCAAACTCTTGAAAAAATGGCAATGACGCTTTATAACCACTGGTTTGTTGATTTCGGTCCATTTCAAGATGGTGAGTTTGTTGATTCAAAATTGGGAAGGATTCCGAAAGGTTGGGAAGTTACAACAATAAAGGATTCATTAAGAATTTATGGAGGAGGTACTCCAAAGACTAAGATTGAAGATTACTGGCTGGATGGTGTAATCAATTGGTTTACACCTACAGATGTAACCTCTTCACGTTCAATATACTTAACAAGTTCCGCTAAAAAAATCTCTAATTTAGGTTTAGATAAAAGTTCAGCAAAGCTTTTTCCTCCATATTCTATAATGATGACAAGTAGAGCTACACTTGGAGAAGTTGCAATTAATAGGGAAGCATCCTCAACAAATCAGGGCTTTATAAATATTATACCAAATGAACAGTTTAGGTTATTCTATATTTACCTTTGGCTAAAAAACAATAAAAACTTAATTATTTCCATATCAAACGGTAGTACATTTAAAGAGGTGAGCAAAAAAAACTTTAAAGAGCTCAAAATTTTAAAGTCAGATTATATTATTGAATTTAATGAAAAAGTTAAGCCATTATTCGAACAAATTGAATCTAACACGATAGAAATCAAAACTTTGGTCGAAATGCGTGACTATCTCCTACCAAAACTTCTATCCGGAGAAATTGATCTTCCAGAAGCAAAGGAGCGAGTTGAAGAAGTTGTTCAATAAACAAAGGAGGGGTGTAAATGGGTAAGTTAGCTGAATATGATTTTGAAGAAACAACTATAGAGCGTCTTGAACAGTTAGGATATGAATACCGACATGGTCAGGAATTGTTTCAGAATGGAGAACGGGAACGTAACCAAGAGGTGGTACTTCTTAATCGTTTAGAGTCTTTTTTACAAAAATCATATTCGATGATTCCACACGAGGATATAAGTCGATTGGCCAGTCGTTTCGTCTTAAATGAAGGAGTTGGTTGGGAAGAGAGAAATTTTTATTTCCATCAGCAAATGACAAAGGGAATCGAGTTTGAATATGAACTGAATGGAGAAGATCGAGTTCAACATGTTTATCCGATCAATTGGGATGTTCCTGAAGAAAACGACTTTTTAGTTGTAAATCAAATATCGATTGAAGGAAGAATGTCTCGCCGTCCTGATGTGATCGTCTATGTTAACGGACTTCCCTTAATCGTCTTTGAATTAAAAAATCCGAACAATGAAGATACGACAGTCTATGATGCCTATACACAGATTCGCAACTATACCCATGACATCTCTCAGTTGTTTGAGTACAATGCTTTTACAGTTATTTCAGATGGAATTGAAACAAAACATGGAATGCCAAATGCCGACTACGATTTCTTTGCATCTTGGAAGACGATTGATGGGGTGAATATTGATAATAATATCGCCAATACAATGCGTACGTTGATTGAAGGCTTGTTCACTCCACAACGGTTGCTAAACTACATAAGAAATTTCATCCTCTTCCTTGATAAAGGAGATAGGCATATTAAAATTGGGGCAAAGTACCACCAATTTTTCGGTGTAAACTTTGCAGTTGAAGAAACAGTGCGTGCTACAAGTCCAGACGGTGACCGGAAAATCGGGGTCATGTACCATACGACTGGGTCCGGTAAATCAATTAGTATGTTATTTTATTCTGCTATTCTATCTAGACACCCAGAACTCAATAATCCGACGATTGTTGTTCAAGTCGACCGAAATGACTTGGACGAGCAGTTACACGATACATTCTCAGAAGGATATAGTTTGATTGGTCACATACATCATGCTCAAAAATCCGATGAACTTCGAGAAATTTTAAAAGGTGAAGGTGGTCAAATCATATTCTCAACGATTGAAAAGTTTCGTTTGAAAGAAGGAGAAGCGAAACATCCAATCTTATCTGAACGGAGTAATATCGTTGTCATTAGCGATGAAGCTCACCGAACGCAAAGTGGGTTTGATGGTGGTTATGCTGCACAGTTACGATATGCTCTACCTAATGCCTCCTTTGTAGGATTTACTGGAACGCCGGTTAAGTTGTTAGGTAACAACACCGAAGAAATTTTCGGGCATGTAATCCACCGCTATGACATGGCACAAGCTGTTCAAGATAAAGCAGTCTTACCGTTATTCTATGAATCTCGAATGATCCCGCTAGATTACGATGGGGCAGATATCGACCAAGAATTTTCTAATCTGGTGACTGAAGTTGGACTGGAAGACGAGGAGTCTGATCAATATAAATTGAAGTGGGCTGCTTTAGAGAAAGTTATTGGTACTAGGAAGCGTTTAAGCAAGTTATCAGATAGTATATTAGACCATTTTAATAAAGCGGCTGACCCGTACCAAAAAGGTATGATTGTGTGTATGAGCCGTAAAATCGCCGTTCGACTATATAATGAAATGAAGAAGAGAGAAGATTGTCCTGAAGTTGAAGTAATTATGACAGGCAATATCTCAAAAGACCCGGAAGAATGGCGAGAAATTAATCCTGGAAGTAAATATGCTCATATCAAAACAAAAGAGGAACAAGAAGAAGTTAAGGCAAGATTGAAGGACACAGAAGACCCATTAAAGTTAGTCATAGTTGTATCGATGTGGCTGACTGGTTTTGACGCTCCAAACCTATCATTCTTATATATTGATAAACCGATGAAAGGCCACAATCTGATTCAAGCGATTGCCCGCGTAAACCGTGTTTTCCCAGGCAAAGAAGGCGGGTTGATCGTTGACTTCATAGGTATCGCCACTTCTTTGAAAGAAGCAACCAATCAATATACAGGAGACTCTGCTGAAAATGATATGGATATTGACTTATCAAAAGCAGTCGGTGTATTTCATGAAAAATTAGAGGATGTTCGACGTTTGGCAGGCAAGTTAAAGCATCGGGATGATTGGAGAATGCTTTCGAAAGTAGATCGTGATGATTATATTGCTGATTTAGTTAATCAACAGGTAAATAATGAACCGGAAGATTTTGTGGAAGCTTGTGTGAAGTTAGAGAAAGCACATAAGTTAGTTAGGCATTTGGATGAGGTGCTTCCTTATGCGGATGAAGTGACTTTATATCAGATGGTAAGAATTCAAGTTCAAAAGCTTTTGACTTCATCAGGGACGAAACATAAGACGGATAAAACCGTGGAAGAACGTTTGAATGAAATGATTGATTCGCACTTAGAATCAAAAGAGCCTGTTGACATCTACCAAGTTGCCGGAATCGAAAAACCAGATATTAGTATATTGGATGATGCTTTTCTAAAAGACCTTGAAGAAAAACAAGAGCATGAAGACCTACGTTTAAAACTATTGAAGAAACTTTTAGAGGACCATATCAAAGTTAATTTTAAACCGAATAGTCCAAAAGAAAAACAAATGCGAGAGCTGCTTGAAAAGACGCTCCATGATTATCATAATCGAATTATTCAAGCTGCAGACGTTGTTCGAATGATGGTAGATATGAAAAAAGACGTCGATGAAGAAGTTGATTTTAGAAAAGAGCTCGGTCTGTCTGACGAGGAAGCTGAGTTCTATAAAGCTATCACAACAAAAGAAATGGCTGCATTTGACCATGAGTTTTTGGCTGACTTGGTGCACAAAGTCGTAAAAGAATTGAAGAAAAATCTATCTCACGATTGGATGAGTGATCACCGTAAAAACATATATGCGAAAGTCAGCATGTCTGTTAAAAGAGTACTCATGAAAGAAGGTATTAAGGGAGAACAAATGAAATTTCTATCAAATGCCATTATGGAACAGGCTGAAGAACAATATAAAAATTGGCCTGTTGAAGCATAAATTATTAGGAGGGGTATTTATGAATTTCGTCTCTGGCAAGAACAATAACCATTATCTCGTTTTTGGTGAGGTACGTTTCTGGTTAAATACAGAATCGGGAACCATGAAAGTTCGAATTGATGAAACAGGTGAATTGTTTCCTGTGACAAAAGATAGTGCTTTGTATAGAGGAATGAAAAAACACTTTGATCAATTCTTAAATCAATAACGATTCAGTTAGTTAATCGATAGACGGAATAATATGTCTATCGATTTTTTTTAAATGCTAGCAGAATAGTAATGGGTAATTTTAAGTGTGATAAATAGTGAAGAACTTAACTAGAACATTTGTTCCTTTTTAGTTGAATTAATGCTAAAATAGTTATACCCCCTAACAACCCAAGTTGTTATCGGGAAGAAGATTCTTTCTTCTGGAAAGGGGGTGTGTAGATATGGAAGTGTTGGTGTTTGTTACTGTGGTGATCAACTTTGTAGTCGCAGCCATAGAGCTGTCGATTGCAATACGTCACTCTCGTAACAATAAAAGAGACTCCCGCTCGGCAAAGCGGAAGTCTCAGTAACCCAACCGGGAAGGGAGAAATCCCTTCCCACTCCATATTCTACTCTTATTATAACTGCCTTATTCGAAAAAAACAAGACATACGGTATTGGGCAATATTTGATTGCAATCCGACTCTAGTAACGAAAACGAGACCCCCGCTCTACCAAGCGAAAGTCTCACTACCACCCGGAAAGGGAGAAATCCTTTCCCACTCCATATTCTACTCTTATTATAACTGCCTTATTCGAATAAAACAAGAAATGAGGTTGGAAATATGCTTTGGACAGCTTTTATCCTTTCCATTCTTGCTCTAATTATGTCTACGATTGCATTATTTTTAATGAAGAAACAATGAAATTACCACCTTGCTTTTTGAATAGACAATCCCCAAACTCAATTGTATAAATGATTAATCCTTCTCAGATACTCACAGAATAGATTCCTATTTTTGAATAAAATTCTTAGGTTGACTATGTACGATCGTAGCGCAAACGAATGAGCATTCACTCAGGATAAGGAGGAACTCCAGTGAATATGGTAGTAGGGGACAAAATCAAATTTGAGAGAACTTTTACAAAAGAAGACGTAGAGTTATTTACGAAAGTTTCTATGGATGAAGGTGATCACCATACGACCCCGGATGAACTTGGTCGACTTGTTGTTCAAGGGTTGCTTACGGCTACGCTGCCGACAAAAGTCGGCGGGGATTACAATGTGCTTGCTAGGACAATGAATTTCGAATTTTTGAGACCTGTTTTTACAGATGACACGGTTGAGTGCGTCGTAACAATCGAGGAGCTTGAAAGAAGAGATGAAAAGCGGATATCGATTATGGCGTCATTTATTTGCACGAATCAAAAAGGTAAGCAAGTGCTAACCGGGAATTTTGCCGGGATTATTCTAAAAGATGAAGAGGAGGTGGGAGATTAATGGAGAAAACAGTACCGATCAAAAATCAAATGAATGGAATCTTTGTTCATGTAACTGATTTGAAACGTTCAGCGCAATGGTATTCTGATTTGGTCGGCTTGTCGATCGATTTGGACCAGGTAAAATCCCCTGTATTTAATTTACCAGTGACCGGGACGACTTCGCTAACGTTGGATGACCACACATTTGACCCGAATTTCAAGCATCAAGTGACACCAAATCCGTTGTTTAATTTGTTTGCACCGAATATTGATGTTGCGTATCAATATGTTCGCGATAAAGATATTCCAGTCGTGCGAGAGATTGAGTGGGTCGGTAAAACAGCGTGGTTTAATATTGAAGATCCTGATGGAAATGTGATCATGATTTGTAATTGTTAATTTGCTAAAAAAACTATCGGTTAACCCTTTGAGACAAGGATGATTCCTTGTCTTTTTTGTTGGAAATGCGCTCGAAAAGCCATTCCGGAGAAAGTGTAAGAAAATTCATACTTTTCAACTTTAAATGATTGATAAATCGGGAGGAAATGAGGAAATGTGTAAGAAAACAAAAAGATGTAAAAGAATACGTTTAACTATTTACTCAAACGTTTATATTTGGTAGTATATCCTTGTAAACAAAGAAATTTGAAGATTTTTAAGAAAGGAAGGGTGTTCGTTATGAATTTATCATTAGTGATTGTCACTTTAGTCGTATTGGCGACTTTTATGATTATGGCTGCGGTTACAGATGCTGTTCAACATTTCCAGAACAGAAAAAACCGTCGTATGATTGACCCACAGATTTCCAACCAAATGGATATGGAAGTTGGTCATAGATAATGAAACCACTTTAATAACAAGATGCGTAGACAAAGAATAAAACGCATCTTGTTTTTTTATTTAAAAAAACTACACTAAGTTATAAAAAATGATCGACGCCAATAAATAAAAAACCGGACGAACAGCTCGCCCGGAGTAGTATTATGAAGCTCTTTCAATTTGAGGATTTTCTTTTCTAACTTTGTTGTGACTGAATTGATCCCACAAGAATCCGAGTAAACCACCGACGAATGCGGGTACAACCCACCCTAAATCGAGTGATGCAAAAGGTAATACACTCATGAATGATGATAATGCTTCTACATGAAATCCAAGCATTTCAAGTCCGTTATAAATGCTGACGAATCCAGTGAACGCCATTGTACCTCGGTAAACTCCTCTCGAACCGCCAAAAAATCGGTCGATAAATGGTAATGTGACAAGGACGATTGTTAACGGATACAACATGACGAGGAATGGAATCGTCACTTCGATAATTTGATTCAGTCCGAGATTCGCAATTAGGAAACTAGCAAGTGTTACGAGAAAAACAACTCCACGGTAGCTCAGCTTCTCCGATAATTTTGAAATGTATTGACCACAAGCAATCGTCAAACCAACACACGTTGTAAAGCAAGCTAATGTAAAAATGAATCCGAGTAATATTTTTCCGTTATTACCTAACAAAAGAGTGACAGCGGTAGATAATACTTCCGATCCATTATCAAATGTTTCTTGACCTGCTACTTGAGTTCCCATAAATCCAATGCCAGTATAGACTAAGGCAAGTGCTGTACCGGCGATTAGTGCAGCTTTTACCGTATAGCTTCTTAACTGTTTATGATCAGTAACTCCTTTTTGCTTGATTGCCGTTAAAATAACAATTCCGAATGCCATTGCTGCTAAAGCATCCATCGTGGCATAGCCATCAATGACTCCTTTGAAAAACGATGCTGTTTGATACGTTTCATTCGGTGCTTCAAATGATTTATCCAATCGGAAAAAACCGATTAAAAATAACGTTACGATTGATATTAGCAATGTCGGTGTAATAACTTTCCCCATTAAATCCACAACTTTAGATGGATACATACTCAATAAGAAAACGAAGAAAAAGAATAATGCTGTAAATCCGAGTAACAGCAATGATTGGCTAAAGGTGCTTCCTGCCATAAGCGGATTGAAGCCCATCTCAAATGCGACGTTTGCGTTACGTGGTACGCCAAAGAATGGTCCAATTGATAAATAGATTAATAACGTAAAAACAGCACCAAACCAAGGGTGAACTCTGCTGCCAAGTTCATTCGCACCATTTTTAACCAAAGCGATGGCAGATACGACTAGCAGAGGCAAGCCGACCCCTGTTACGATGAACCCAATCATTGCTGGCCAAAAAGATGTTCCAGCCCCACTACCGAGAAATGGTGGAAAAATTAAATTTCCAGCCCCAAAAAACATTGAAAACAACATAAGTCCTACAAAAAACGTTTCTCTCTTTCTCATTCCACTCGCTCCTTTTCTGATGTTGTTTAGAATACTTCCATGCCTAAGTGCGCTTCGTTTTATGATCGATGTACTACGGAGTAGGTAGAATTGATTGGAATGCTTTCATCGGTATTAATTTAACAATGAAGAAGACAATCCAATCTAAAAAACAAAAAAAGCTCGTCCCTAAAATAGGGACGAGCTTGTACTCGCGTTACCACCCAAATTCCACAATCATTATAATTGTGGCACTCGATCAACGTACTATCATACGCGTCCAATTTAACGGCAGGAATTCCGGCAAATGCTTACTAGATGATGATTTCAGCATTGCATCTCAGAGATGATTTTCACTTGATCCGCCGACGTCCGCTTTCACCAATTGCGGACTCTCTGTAGTCTTTAGATTAACAAGCTACTATTCTCTTCATCGATTTTGGTTTTTAAACTTTTAAATAATTGATTAAATTCATTATATTGCTTTTAAATAAATATTCAAGTGTTTTTTGATTTTTATCTGAAAAATTTATTTTTGACTATGAATAATGTAAACAAAATGATGAATTTTCATCTTGAGTTATGCGAACTGGTCTATGTGATTGTTGTATACTATGATGGTGATCAGGTTGGATAGAGTAGAAAGGAACATTTCAATTGAAAGAGGATTTAACGACTGGATCGATCTATCAAAAATTATATATATTTGCATTACCGCTTGTATTTACGAATCTATTACAAATGTCGATGCAGTTGACGGACAGTTTATGGGTTGGAAATCTACTTGGGAGTACGGCATTCGGGGCGATTACCATTGGTTTAACGGTCATGTCGATTGTTTTGGCATTTGTTTTAGGGAGCAATAATGCCATTTTGACGATTTTCGCTCAATTAAGTGGAAAAAACGATCCGAAAGAAATTAAATCGTATTTAAGCTCTTCGGTTATTTTGTTAATGGGGCTTACGTTGATTGTTGTGCTCGTTGGTTCGATTGTTGTCGAGCCATTGCTCGGATGGTTAAATACACCCGAGTCTATTAAGCCGATTGCGAAAGAATATTTACTCATTAACTTTTTTGGGATGTTTTTTCTTGTTGGCTATAACTTCGTCGCAACAGTTCTGCGTGCGTTCGGCGATAGCAAAACACCACTTTATTTCATTTTAGTCGGGGCATTATTGAATGTTATCCTCGACCCCATTTTCATTAAAGTGTTGAACCTTGGTTTGGCTGGTGCGGCTTATGCGACGGTGATCGTATATATCGTTATTTTTCTCGTAAGCTTGTATTATGTAGCGAGAAAATATCAGACTTTCACATTTCGATTTCAAAAGCCTCGTTGGGTGGAAGTTCGAACAATTTTACAATTGAGTGTACCGTCAATTACCCAAATGATTGTCATCCATGCCGGATCGAACGTCATTCTATCGATTGTAAATAGTTTTGGTGAATCGACGGTTGCTGGTTTCGGTGCCGCTCAACGGTTGAATCAACTGATTTTACTGCCAGCATCAGCTCTTGGAACAGCCGTCAACACGATGGCCGCTCAAAACATTGGGGCGAAGCAATGGAATCGTGTTTTCAAAACGACAAAAGTAGGACTGATCTATAATGCGATTTTGATGGTACTCGTCACGATGACCTTTTACATTTGGGCCGAGGCACTTGTCCGTTTATTTATTCAAGAAGAGTCCAGTGTCGCTTTCGGAACATTATATGTTAAAACAATCGCTTTCTTCTATCTGTTTATTGGATTGAATTTTATTTTAAATGGGGTCGTCCGAGGCTCAGGAGCAATGTTCCAAGTGTTGATGTTAAACATTATATCCTTATGGGTATTGCGTGTTCCATTAACTTATTTCTTTTCATCCATTTACGGAGAAATTGGGATCCCACTTGGAATGGGTTCGAGCTTCTTTCTTAGCTGCCTATTCTCTATTGCCTATTACAAATGGGGTAACTGGCGGGAAAAAGAGTTGTTCCGATAGTAAGAAGACCGATCTCACTGATAAAAAGATGAGATGTTTTTGCATTTATCATTTTTCAAGATACCGTTGTTAATCTTGTGCTTTGCTATCGGTCACACTATCTTCAGTGTTAAAATGCAAAACTTCAGTGTTAAATTCGATATCTTCAGTGTTAAATCACAAACCTTCAGTGCTTTTATACACGATTTATCAGTGGTTTCACCCATAGTTTTAATAATTTGTTATATAATTATTATTCAATTTAGAAAATTAAGGTATTAAGGATAAGATAGGGAAGTGATTGATTGTCTAAGACAATTATTTGTAATAGATGTCATGGGGAAATTCTTGATCAGGATGAATTGGTGACGTCAACTATTGTGTTTGAAGTCGTTGCATTTCATGACGATTGTTATACAAAAGATTTAAAAGGTGCTAAAACAATTGTGTTGGATAATAAACCTCTGAACGGGTTTTCTGGGAACGCAACTTTTATTATCTTTGTAGTTGCTGCATTACTATGGGTGTTATTCGCTGATGAATCGATTAAGTGGGTGGCATTATTAGCCTTGCTGTCAATGGGATTACGTTTAGTTTCTTATTTTCGTTATGAACGACATTTGAAAAATAATGACTAAATTACCCTTTATAAGCTAACAGAGGGATGGTGCATACATAAGGAAGAAATTTCATCGAAAGAGAGCTTAACGAATCATTTTATTTAGCGAAATTGTATATATCTGCTTTGCCGCTCTTTTTTCACAAGTCAGCGATGCACAATTAATCTTATGTCACACCAAACGATGTGAAAAAGGTGCAACTATTATCTTTTTGTCCATCACACGGCGTTAGTTGGAATGAGCGACAAAGCATATTCAATATGAGAGTCGGTCTTAAGGCTTGTAATTAATCCCAAGAGTGAAGAAAATCATTAACACAGTATGAATCGCTAGAAAAATACCGATTCCTAGTCCCCATGAAGCGTACAAGCGGCTTTGCTTACTAAATAGACCAACAATTCCTGAGAATACGGAAACCATGATAAAAAAGATAAAAGGCGAAAAAGAGGTATTCATTTTTGTTAGATATTCAATATTGAAATAAGCTAAAGAAAGAATCGCACTTATTAAAGATACGAGTCCGGGTATGCCAGAGAACTTTGATTTTATTTTTAGTGCCAATTCCATAATTTCACCTCACCTACTTTTAGACTTCTGACGTGGTCGTTATTCTTAAGTTTTCGAATCTCTGGGGCTGGTCCTGTGACCACAGCTCCATAAATTTTTACTCCATTTTCTTGAATATAATCGGTCCGTTCATCAAGGGCTAACGTTTTTGCGCGGGCAATTTTTGTCGCTTGTGACTCGTAATGTTCTAAATCATTTAGGGTGTTAGTAAATGCGACTTCGTTGTCCTCTCGGTTATCAAACGGCGTCCAATTAGGCGGATCTTTATAAATAGGATAACCGATGGGTGTTACAGGGAGCCCTTGGTCATCAACGACTTTCTTTTCGATACCGGTGTCGACCGCCAGCCAAAGAAATTCTATATCTGGATCAAGACCTGGATTGATGTCTTTTACGTCATCCGGGTCCATTGAATCGGTGAAGGATAGATAGGCTTCAACGACTGTGCCATCAGGGATCGATTCGACGATATCCCACTCGCGATCATATTCGTAAGGCACACTGACTAATGGATGAATGATATAGCTCGCTTCATCTTTTTGTGGAATTTCTTGATGTGGTCGGTCCAACCATAAATTGCGATCAGGAAAATCGGGTTGGTCAAGCATATAGTTGATGTCATATTCCCCGACACGATATTCTTCTTTTCCGATCCGTTTGTAGACGTCAAAGTTCAAATCCATTGAAAAGAAATCGATTTGTTCCTCTAGTTCCATCCGTTTTACATACATATTCGGTTCAGTCAATTCAATCACGTTACTGGCGACTTCGATTTGTTTATTTGCACGGCCGTTGCCATCACCTGTTCCATAATAAAAATAGGTGAGCAGCGTTAAAGTCGGTACAATCATCAATAGAATTGCTAAACTGATTAGAATGTTTGTTGTCAAAGCTTTATGGCGACTCTTTTTAAGTATTTTATTGGAATCAATGTTTGTGTTTTGGTCAAATTGCTTTTTTGATCGATCAATGATCTTCCAATAATTTTGATCATCACTCATCTTGAACCCTCCGTTTGTTCAATTTGTTCATCAATGTTTGCCTCCCACGATACAAGTTGCTTTTAAATGAATTAATATTTAGTTCCATGATTTGTGCAGCTTCTTCGTATGTAAGTTCATGTAGGTCACAAAGGATGACAGCATGCTGGTGTTTCGGTCGCAGTTGATGGATCATTTCGATAAGCTGTTGAAACTCTTCATTTTGAAGTACTTGTTCTTCGGGTGTCCAAGCACTATATTCTTTTTCTTTTAATTGTTCAATTTCTTCCTTAGGAACTTGTTTCTTATTTTTACGCGTATCATCAATAAACGTATGATAGGCAACTTTGAACAACCAAGCTTTGATATTCGTAATGTTTTGTTCAGGTAAGTTTAAGTAAGCTCTATAGAAAGTTTCTTGTACCAAATCTTCTGCAGTATGGTGATTTTTTGAAAGGGAGAATAAATAACGATATAGATCGTACATGTAGATTTTATATATATCGTCTAGTTCCATCTCTGATCCCCCTTTCACTCAATCAACGGATGAGTCGTTCAAAAAGTTGCAAGTTTATAAACATTTTATCACGATTCAGATATTACGTTTGACATTATACCGATAGGGGTATATAGTTTTACACGTACCGATAAGCGACAAGTTTTAAAACGAAAACGAATCGCTCAGCTTATTTAATGAAATCATATGTGTTTGACAAAATACGGCTCGGGGTATATAGTTGGTACATGCTCGATACTGGAACTCTACAAGGGAAGTCAATACTGCAGGGCTTAAATAATTATGCTCAAGCAAACGGTTTAGGATTTTCCATGTTTGACAATATACCAGTAGGGGTATATAATAGAAATATATCGCGTTGAAATAACACATGATATACTTGGGATGAATTAGTAGAGGAGGGAAGATGCAATGGAATACGATGATAAAATAAAGAATCGTATTAAACGATTGGAAGGCCAACTAAGAGGCGCGCTTCGAATGATGGAAGAAGGTTCGGATTGCCAAGATGTCATTACGCAGCTTTCCGCGAGTCGAACGGCGATCGACCGAGCAATCGGTGTGATTGTCAGTGAAAATTTAATCGAGTGTGTGCGTGAAGCAGAAGTAAACGGCGAGAACACAGATGATAAAGTTAAGGAAGCCGTGAATCTATTGGTAAAAAGTCGATAAGTAAAAAATAAACTTACTTGTTGACATTTATTCTTTTGTCCTATAATATACCCCTTAGGGTATTAAAATAAAACAAATTTACAGGAGGAATTTATCATGAATATTGAAAAGACATTAGACGCTAAAGGACTTGCATGCCCAATGCCAGTTGTAAGAACAAAGAAAACAATTGATGAAATTGAAAGTGGTCAAATTCTTGAGGTTGTAGCAACTGATGCAGGATCTAAAAGTGACATTACTGCATGGACGAAGTCTTCAGGACATGAGTTAGTTGATATGAAAGAAGAAGACGGCGTATTTTATTTCTATATTAAAAAAGCATAAATTTTTTTTAGAAGAAAATATACCTATACAGGTATGGGGATAAAAGAAAGGAGAACGGAATAAATATTCGTTCTCCTTTCAAAAAACAATTAGGAGGAAGTCAAATGTCGGAAAGAAAAAAGACGAATATCATCTTGTTTAGTGGTGATTACGATAAAGTGATGGCTGCTTATATTATTGCGAACGGTGCAGCAGCATATGATCATGACGTAACTATTTTTCATACGTTTTGGGGATTAAACACGTTGCGTAAAGATGAAAAATTACAACCAAAGAAATCATTCATGGAGAAAATGTTTGCGAAAATGATGCCTCGCGGGGCTGAAAATATGCCATTATCGAAAATGCAATTTCTTGGAATGGGTCCGAAAATGATCAAGAAAGTTATGAAGAAGCATAATGCCATGCCAGTTTCCGATTTGGTCGACTTGGCTAAGGAGCAGGACATTAAGTTACTTGCTTGTACGATGACAATGGACCTTTTAGGACTGAAAAAAGAAGAATTAATGGATGACATCGAATACGGTGGTGTCGCAGCTTATATCGCTGACGGTGAAGACGGCGCCATTAACTTATTTATTTAATTTTTGGAGGAATAACGAATGAAAACAATTGATGCGAAGACAGTACAAGAAAAATTAGAAAATGGAGAGCAATTGAATCTAATTGATGTCCGTGAAGCGGATGAGGTTGCTACTGGGAAAATACCTGGCGCGTTACACATGCCTCTTGGTTTAGTTGAATTTCGCGAGCATGAATTAGATAAAAATGCAGCATATATTATGGTATGCCGCTCTGGTGGGCGTAGTGGCCAAGCGACGCAGTACCTTGAATCGAAAGGTTTTAACGTCACTAATATGACTGGCGGTATGCTGGATTGGGAAGGTTCAATCGAATAATTATTGGAGGGATTTGCAATGACAGAAATTAAAGCGGATCATGTATTAGATAGTAAAGGAATGGCCTGTCCGATGCCTGTCGTAAAAACGCGTAAGGAGATTGATCAGTTAGAGCCAGGAAAAGTGTTATTAGTCGAAGCGACCGATCCTGGGTCCAAGGCAGACTTGAAAGCTTGGTCTGAGCGTGGCGGACACCAATATTTAGGGGTCGTCGAAGAAGGTAATGTTATCAAACATTATATCCGTAAAGCTTCATCAGACGAAGCGAGCGAAGAAACGACTCATGAAAATAAAGTGGATAATGAACAATTGAAACAGAAGTTGACAGCAGAAAATGTTACGTTAGTTGATGTGCGTGAGCCAGCTGAATATGCTTTCGGTCACATTCCGAGTGCTGTATCGATTCCATTTGGTGAATTAGAAGCTCGTTTAAACGAGATTAAAAAAGATCAAGCAGTTTATGTCGTATGCCGAACAGGAAATCGTAGTGATTTAGCTGCACAGTTATTGACTGAAAAAGGTTTCGAGAACGTCTATAATGTTGTGCCAGGTATGAGTACTTGGGACGGAGACGTAGAACGTAGTGAATAATCGACTCGTCTATGGACGGGTTTTCATTTTACAAATTATAATACCGTAGGGGGTAATTAGAAATGTCTGTTCAAACAATGAATGTAAAAGAGGTAGCGAAAAAAGTTTTAAATAAAGAACAATTGTTTATTCTAGATGTTAGAAACGAAGATGATTTTAATGATTGGAAAATTGAAGGCGAACAATTTAGCTATGTGAATACACCATATTTCGACTTGATTGACGGTATTGACCCGATCAAAGATCAATTGCCAACAGACCAAGACATTTTGGTTGTATGTGCAAAAGGTGGTTCTTCCGAATTTGTTGGAGAGATGCTAGTTGAAGAAGGTTATGAAAATGTTTACTCACTAGAAGGTGGCATGAAAGCTTGGAGTGAACATTTAGAGCCTATTAAAGTTGCTGACTTAACTGATGGTGGCGAGCTATATCAATTTGTTCGATTAGGTAAAGGTTGCTTATCTTATATGATTATTTCTGGAGATGAAGCGGCAACAATTGATGCGGTACGGATGACGGATGTGTTTGTTGATTTCGCAAAAGAAAAAGGCGCTAAAATCACACATGCGTTAGACACGCACTTGCACGCCGATCATATTTCTGGTGGCCGTCGCTTAGCCGAAAAAACGGGAGCAACGTACTGGTTACCACCAAAAGATGCAACAGAAGTTCAATTTGAATACAAGCCATTAAACGATCAGGATGTCATTCAAGTTGGTTCATCAAATATTGATGTTCATGCACTATACTCACCAGGGCATACGATTGGATCGACTTCATTTATCGTAGATGATCAATATCTATTGTCAGGCGATATTTTGTTTGTGAATTCCATCGGTCGTCCAGACTTAGCAGGCAAGGCAGAAGATTGGGTAGGAGATCTACGTGAAACATTATACAGCAGATATAAAGAAGTATCTTCTGAACTTTACGTTCTACCAGCTCACTTCATGACGAATGATGAGTTGAATGAAGATGGTTCTGTTGGTGAGAAGCTAGGAACGCTATATGAAAAGAACCACGGATTAAACGTTGAAGATGAGAGTGAATTCCGTAGCATGGTAACAGAAAACTTACCACCACAACCAAATTCACACCAAGAAATTCGCGAAACGAACATGGGTAAAATTTCACCCGATCATGATAGACAACGTGAAATGGAAATTGGACCAAACCGTTGTGCGATCCAGTAAATGAATAGAGGAGTTGAAGGATTGAGGCTCGTCCTTAATCCTTCCTTCTTATGAAGTGGGGGGATTTCATTGGAATATAGTATTCTGTTTCTATTGTTGATTTTTGTCATTGGTTTTGTCGGCTCGTTCATTTCTGGCATGGTCGGAATTGGCGGCTCCATTATTAAGTATCCAATGCTTTTATATATACCATCATTATTCGGTTTCGCTGCTTTTTCAGCACATGAAGTGTCTGGCATCAGCGCTATTCAAGTGTTTTTTGCGACCATTGGCGGTGTCTGGGCCTATCGTAAAGGTGGATATTTAAATAAACAACTCATTCTTTACATGGGTGTAAGTATTTTAATCGGTAGCTTTATCGGTGGCTTTGGTTCTCGTTTTCTATCAGAGGGATCTGTTAACTTTGTTTATGCCATCCTTGCGACGATCGCAGTCGTTATGATGTTTTTACCGAAAAAAGGATTGGATGATCAATCGTTCGATGAAGTAGCGTTCAATAAAATGGTAGCATCTAGTCTAGCGTTGGTAGTAGGTATAGGAGCCGGTATTGTCGGTGCAGCCGGTGCATTTATTCTAGTGCCGATTATGTTGATTGTCCTAAAAATTCCAACCCGGATGACGATCGCATCATCATTAGCGATCACTTTTATTTCATCAATCGGTTCGACAGCGGGTAAATTAATGACTGGACAAATTCTTTTCGTTCCGTCTGCAGTCATGATTGTTGCAAGCTTAATCGCAGCTCCACTCGGTGCGATGATGGGTAAGAAAATGGATACAAAAATCTTACAGTGGATTTTATCTGTATTGATTTTAGCTTCCGCAATTAAAATATGGTTGGAATTCTTTTAATTGAGTTTATCTATCATTTTCAAAAACCGTTCTGAAACACCTAGTGAGAAGTTAAAAATTTAAATGAATCAAAGAAAGGAACCTCCTATTTGGAAGTTCCTTTTTTGTATGATTTTATTTTAAACAGGTCTAACAGTAATTTCATTTACGTTTACATAGTCAGGTTGAGTGACTGCATAAACGACTGCTCGTGCAATATCTTTCGTTTTCAATTTTTCCCGATCCTCTGGCCACGGTGTTCTTCCGCCGAGTGTCGTATCAACCATTCCTGGAGAAATATTGGTAACGCGTACTCCAGTTTTCGCCAGCTCTTTCTCCAAACCAGCGGAAATAGCACGAACGGCGTATTTAGTTGCGCTATAGACCGTGCTTTTTTTCGTTACTTCGAAACCGGAAACGGAAGCGATGTTAATGATATGGCCGGTCGCACGTTCAACCATCGCTGGCAACACACCATCAATGGCATACAATGTTCCTTTAATGTTGGTGTCAATCATTTTTTCCCACTCATCGACTTTACCTGAACGGACAGGGCCAGAAAGGACTTGGCCGGCATTATTGACTAAAATATCAACTTGGCCAAATTTTTCTTCTGCTTTTTTAATGAGTTGCTCGACATCATCTTGATTTGAAATATCAGTCTGCACGGAAAGGACATTGTCATTTCCTTGTTTTTTAATTTGTTCCTCAACGTTTGCTAGTTTTTCAGTACGTCTTGCAGCCAAGACGACATTCGCACCTTCGCTTGCAAGTTCTACAGCGATTCCTTCGCCGATTCCGCCACTAGCACCTGTAACGATTGCTGTTTTTCCAGTTAATTGACTCATTTGTATTGATTCCTCCTCGCCAAATTTCCAGTTCAATTTATATACTCATTTAGCTGTTAGTTTATCATACTTCTCTTATAAGTTCTTTGTTAAGGAGAGGTTGCACCGCTATTAAAAGTGCTCTAATCGTGAGTTCTATCTTTGAATAGAAACGCTCTAATTGTGGATAGCGTCCCCAAATTCAGATCTATCTTTGAATAGAACTGCTCTAATCATGGATAGCGTCCCCAAATTCAGATC
>NZ_VMHE01000031.1 GCF_007559425.1 Allobacillus salarius
ATAGGAAATGTCATCGAGAAGCGCTCTCGTTACACAAAAGGATTGTGATTGCATTGTAAATGTCGTCGAGAAGCACTTTCGACGACCGAATAAGCTGAGAATTATTCAAAATGTCTTCAAGAACCCCAAGACTAAAAAAACACAGCCTCTAATATATATAAAAGCTGTGCTTCTTTTAAAATTACTATTAAAACTGTATTGTATTAAAATGGCCTTCGATTTGCTCGCCTTGCTTCACTTCAATCATGCCATTATCTAATTCAAATATGCTTTTCGAATTCGTTGGTAGCCTGTATACATTCTTGAGTTGTTTTCGATATTCTTGTGGATGTTCTGCAAAAACAACAACTTTTGAGAAAGAAGTTTCATTGATTTGCGATCGATCCGTCGGTTGGTTCCCTTCACCAGACCATTCAATTAAAAAAGGAAGGGGAGCTTCGTCGAATGAATAAGTAGGAAATAACATTCGCCATTCGAGTACACTGCCATCCGCACGTACTCGTCTGCCAGGAAAAGGGCCTTTATAGGCGATGCCTTCCGTTTCGAAGTGGTCGATAAATCGATCGATATTTTCTACGCGAAGTGCAAACTGAATCGGACCCTCTGTTTGTTGTTCACTTGCATGTACGGTGTGCTGAATAAGTGGGTTACCCGATTTTTTAGCTAACGTTTGATTTCGGATGCCGATCCATTCAACATAACTGTTATTTTTCATAAATGCTAAATGGTTATAAGTTCCCCAATCTTTGTGCTCGCCTCCTTGAACGGCTTGAAGTTGATGATTATTCTCGAAAGCGGAGGCATCCTTAGCAGGATCATTCGATAAAATGACAAGGTGATCAAATGCAACCATTTCAAAAACTCCTTCCCATATGATTTACTTTTCATTCAGCTGAAAAGCTTTTGCTAACTTTTCGTAGCTATCTAATCGTTTCTCAAAAGGATATACAATCACATTCGCAATAATTTCATCAATTTGAAAATCTGTTGCCATCTGTTCTAATTGTTGTTTGACGCTTTCAACATCTCCGACAATCATGCGGTTTCGGTTGTACTTCACTCGTTCCGCTTCAAAATAAGAAAACTTATATTGTTGAGCTTCTTCAGGTGACATAAAATGATTTCGTATTTGACCTTGGTCAGCCATCAATAAAGATACATCGAGAGAAGAGGCGAGATATTCTGCTTCTTCCTCCGTTTCACCAACGACTGTAAATACAGCAGCACTTGCGGTCGGCTCTTTTTGATGTTCAGATGGAATGAAATGGTCATAATATTGCTGGATCGCTGCTGGTCCGCCATCCGGATTAATAAATTGAGCGAATGTATAATTGGCACCGAGCTCACCAGCAAGTCCGGCGCTTGAACCACTAGATCCTAAAATCCAAACGGGAGGAACTGTCGGGCCAAGGGGTGTAGCGTAAACTTGATAACCTTCAGGGCTTCCGCCTTCCAAATAAGAAAGAAGGTCAGCGGCTTGCTTAGGGAAGGAGTGGACATCGGGATATTTCCCTTTGTTCAGTGCGTAATTCACACCAGGCATGCCGCCCGGAGCACGGCCAACTCCCAGATCGATTCGACCAGGGTACAAACCTTCCAATGTACGGAAAATTTCGGCCACCTTATATGTGCTGTAATGTGGTAATAAGACGCCACCTGTTCCTACTTTAATTCGTTCAGTTGCTTGGGCAATGATTCCTGTCAATAACTCTGGTGCTGAGCCGGCTAAACTTTGAGCACTATGATGCTCGCTCATCCAAAAACGTTTATATCCTAACTGATCAACTCGTTTGGCGAGTTCTATCGTTTGTTGAAGTGCCTCTTGGGGGCTACTTCCTTGCAAAATGGGTGATTGATCTAAAACACTTAATTGAATTGCCATCATCGACACCTTTCTTTTTTAAAGGACTATGTTTATAATTATTTTAGAATGACATACGCTTTTCAATCATTATGCTTTGAACGTTTGTGAATATACTTAATTGAAAGAAAGGATTTTTCGATGTCCGATAAAACAATCACATGTATTCGTTGTAAAAAACCGATTGAGAGAAAATCAAACCTAGTTGTATCCAACATGAAAATGGTGTTACGACCATTTCATGAAAAATGCTTTAAAGAGCATGTGAAGATGAAGCGGGAGCAGGCGTCCATGTTCTTCGATGCGATGCCAATTAACGGAACATATGCCAACATTATGACGTTAATTTTTTTACTTTTGATTACGAGTTTCGCACTTGTTTTCGAAGTGCCAATTGTTGTGTATGTGTTATGTGGGATCTATCCAATATATCGATTAAGCAGTTGGCTGATTTTTGAAAGAAAACTAGCTTGAAACAAGAAAAAGCACGAATGGTAATATGCCCATTCGTGCTTATTTCATTTAATCCACTGTTATCTAATTGCTTTTAGAATAATGCTTAAGATTGCAACAAAGATCAATGCACCGATGATGGCTGGAAAGATTGCGATGTCCGCAACAACTGGTCCGAATGAACCCATTAGAGAATGTCCAATCCATGCACCAACGACACCGGCTACGATATTACCGATAATACCACCAGGTACACCGCCTAGAATCAATCCGGCAATCCAACCGATAATACCACCGACTAATAAATATAGTAAAAATCCCATCATGATTCATTCACTCCTTTTTCAATTTCTAGTTAACCTTACCCACTGAGTAAGTGTATTAAAACATCGAAAGTCATAAATGAAAAAAATATATAACCTGTAAGCTGGAATTCATTATTATAATAGATCTATCCCATCATCACTCATTCACTATTTATGAATGCGGAAATAATCTTAGAAACTAAATAGTAGATAAGGTTACTATATTGTATGTTCATAGGACGACTCTTATTATATTAATTGAAATCTATGTAGTTTAAAGATGATCATATCAATCGTGACAAATATTAAGTTTAAAATGTGTTTAGAAATGAACCTCACGTGGAAACTCTTTTAGTGTAGGCGATGATGATTCGCCAATCCGAATCTGAAAGGAGATGTTATGACATGGCACAAAACAGAAAGAACAACAAAATGTCTCTAGAGGAAGCGGGAAGAAAAGGCGGAAAGACAACAAGCCGTAATCACGACAAAGAATTCTACCAGGAAATCGGTGAAAAAGGCGGCGAAGCAACAAGCCGTAATCATGACAAAGAATTCTATGAAGACATTGGTCAAAAGGGCGGAAACGAAAGAGCTCGCCAACGAGATAACAAATAAATACGTGAAAAACGCATATCCAATTAGGCTTGCGGGTTCATTCCGTAAGCCTAATTTATTTTTCACCATAACATCCTTCGTTATTTTTTACAAACAGCGATTCCTAATGGGTACTTGAGGCTCTTGCGACCGGGCTCGATTAGTACTCCACGTTGATAATAAAAGTCAACCTCTGCATAGTTTGTAAATAACTCTTGAAATTCTTCAACCGTTAACTGGTGTATATGAAAAGGGGAACCGACTGGCATTCCGCGGCCTTTTCCAAACGGTGTTGACACAATTAATGTTCCACCTGGATTTAATAATTGATAATAATTGTTTAAAAGCTCTTCTTCTTCAGCGATATGCTCGATTGTTTCGAAGCTGACAATCGCATCAAATGTACCGAGCTTTTCAGGTAGTGCTGCATCGGTTGCGTTATACATGTGAAACGATGACTTTGGGTGATAATATTCCTTTTTTGCATACGCGATAATTTCTGGATCGATATCAATCCCTATGACTTCGTCGATGAATTTCTTACGTTGCTTTGCAATCATGTGGGTTCCATACCCTGCCCCGCAAGCCATATCAAGGACTCGGCCTTTAAGATAAGGTAAGGAAAACTGGTATCGTGCAATATGCTCGAGCAATAAATTGTTCATCGGGCTCATTTTATTTGGAATTACGCGTTCTCCTGTATCTTCAATCATTTAGATCACTCCGTTCATCATCTATTTTGGCATGAAATGAATAGTTAGGAAAGAGGAAGCTAATAGAAAGTATAGCAACATTAAATTGTAAATTTATGGGTGGAATATTACTGAAACATTAAATATGTGGTTTAAGAGTAATATGTATCGGGAATACGATTTTAGAAATCTTATAGATTGAGGTGAACATCTTGGAGCAGCACGACACCGTTGTTGTTTATACAAGCAATAATTGTCAAACAAGCCGAGAATTACTTCAATGGCTAGATGAAAACAAGGTAGACTATCAAGAAAAAAACACGACAGAATACCCTGATTATTTAATAGAACTACAAGATGCAGGACATTTTGGTACGCCAACCACTTTTGTAGGACATCACGCCATTTTAGGTTTTCAACCGGCACATTTGAAGCAAGAATTAAATCTCTTTTGACTTGTCGGTGACACACCCTTTCCATTATTTTCATAGACTAATAACAGAAAAGACGATGGGAAGGGATGCTGACATGAGGGAATTGGAACGGTTTCCGCAAGACCAATTTTATCATCGCCCATATTGGACAGAGCCTTCGATCAAAAGTAAAAAAAGAAATTCGTTTAAGCAATTTGGTTGGCAACAGCAAGCAATCCAACAAGTGCTGGCAGACTATTTTAAAGATGATGAAGGTGAAGTTGATATGGAAAAAGTATTGAACACCGTTGGCCATGTTGTTCGAACTACTAGAGAGATTCGACCGATGGTAAAAAACATGCAGGATTTTGTGCGAAACATGAAGTCATAAAGGATGGGGATTAAACGTATTAAACCTACCGAGCCAAGCGTAAGATTATTTCTACGGTTGGAATCCTTTGTGACATTGGACATAGGTGAACAATACGAAATAAAGCCAGTGGTCGCTGACCACTGGCTTTATTTTATTCCTCAAAGAATGAAATGACAATTCCACCTTCTCCAGCGTATGTTGCAATTAACGGCCCCATATCCACGAGAAGTTCATTTTTCGGAGCGTATTTCTCACGAATGTTTTTTAATACATCTTTGGCTTTTTCTTCACAGTTGCTATGCGCAAGAGCAATCGTTTTACCTTGAAGGGAACTCGAATATTCCCCGATTTGATCGACGAGTCTACGAAGTGCTTTTTTCTCACCACGTATTTTTTCAGTGACTTCGATTTTTCCAACTTCTGATGCACGCATTAGTAGTTTGATATTTAACGTTTTAGCAATTGCACCTCTAACACGATCCAATCTTCCACCTTTAACAACGTTCTCAACAGTTGCTAAAGAAAAGAGGGTAGTCACTTTTTCGTTTTTCTCTTTTAAGTATGCAAACAGTTCACGTAAATCTTGGACTTTGCTGTGGATCGCTTCGTGTAAAAGTAGTGCTAATCCACAAGATGCTGTTCTTGTGTTCAAAACCTCGATTTGTCGATCAGGCTCCTCTTCTAGAAGCATTTCTTTTCCGATGACAGCATTCTGATTGGTTGTGCTTAATTCTTCTGTCAATGTAATCGTTAAAATTGGTGTGTTCGGATCGATTTGTTTGTATGCCTCATAAAACGCTGCAGGGCTAGGTGCTGATGTCTTTGGTAATTCGTCTGAGGCACGCATTTTTTCATAGTATTCATCAATTTTCAATTCATCCGTACGTATTTCTGATTCCCCAAAGTGAATATTTAGAGGTACAACAATTATGTTATGTTTTTCGGCAAAACCTTTTGGTAAATCCGCACTTCCATCGGTAATCAACTGAATCTTCATGAGAAATCCCCTCCGCTAAGTGTTTTTATTTAAGACACGCACATTCTTTTTCTTTGTAGTGCTGAATATAAATAAAGCTAATCCGAATAAAACGATCGAACCGCCAAGGAGTTGCGACCACGTAACAAGCTCATCCAATATAAGGTATGCGAGCACGCTTGCCCCAATCGGTTCAAATAAAATCCCCATCGTAACGGTCGATGCACTAACCCATTTTAATGCCCAGTTAAAGAGGGTGTGGCCAAAGAATGTCGGAATGATGGCTAAGATTAAGAAATAGATCCAAGTCTCTTCTGAGTAACCAGTAAACGACTCACGGGTGATTAGATTATAAATTAATAGTGTAATTGTCGTGAAGCCATAAACAATGAATGTATACGTCGCAAGAGATAACCTTCTTCGCACATTTTGTCCAAATAGAAAATAACCAGTGATGGTTACGGCCCCCATTAGGGCAAGGAAATTACCGAAAAGAGCCATCCCGCTAATTTGGAAGTCACCCCAACTGATAATGAAGCTACCAGTCAGTGCGATCAACATACTGAATACAGCACCACTTGTAAATCGTTCTTTAAAAAATATATATGTTCCGATAAAAGCAAATATTGGTTGTGTTGTAACAAGTACAGTCGAGCTGGCTACGGAGGTCAACTCCAATGATTCAAACCAAAAAATAAAGTGGAAAGCAAGAAAGACTCCAGCCGCAGCTGTATATAACCAATCGCGTTTCGTTATTTTTGTAAACTCGTCCCTATATTTCCAAAGAATTAAAGGAAGCATCATGACGACCGCCAAAAACAAACGATAAAAAGCAATCATCGACGGTGGCGCATCTGCGAGCCTAACAAATATTGCAGAAGTCGAGACAGCCAGCACACCAATCGCTACCGCCAGATAAGGACCTAACTTATTGTCTTTCATAACAGACACTCCCTTCACGATCAAATCCACCTATTATTTATTCCCAAAAACGATTGGTCCTAAAGCAACTCCGGCAATCAATCCGAATAAGTGAGCATAAACATTAATGTTCGCTCCAGTAAAGGTCATCACTAATGAAACGACAATGATCACGAGTATGACCTGTCTGCTTTGATGATCAATTAAATCCCTTCTGAAAAAAGATAAGTATAGATACAAACCGAACATGCCGAAAATGGCACCGGACGCACCAGCATGGCTCATTAGAAGAGGCCCGACGAATAGAGTAAATACATTCCCGATTATTCCCATGAATAAATATGCTAGAATGAATTTAACCTTACCGAGCATCACTTCCAATGCAGGTCCGAAAAGAACGAGACTGAATGTATTGAAAACAACATGGGTAAGCGATAGATGGAGAAAGATTGGTGTGAAAAGCCGCCAATATTCACCTTCTACTTGAACTAAGTAATTATTTCCGAGCAAAAAAGCTTTTATTTCCTGGAAGACGTTTAGCGGAATCACTTCCGTCATGATAAATAAAATGATATGAATCGCAGCCAAAGCTGTTATGACTGGATAATATCGGATAAATTGTTGAAAGTTTTCTGTTCGTACAAAGAACATTTTAATCACCTGACTAAATAGTACCATTTTTCTTTTATAATAAGAATAAAAATAACGAAAATCTCTTTGAAATGAGCGTGTAACCATGATTAAAGGCATCGGTGTAGATATTATTGAATTGAAACGAATCGAAAAAATCATTCAGCGAAAACCGCGCTTTCTGAATCGTATTTTATCAGACGCTGAAATGACATTATACAATCAACTACCTTCGTCCAAAAGGAAAATAGAATTTTTGGCAGGTAGGTTTGCAGCAAAAGAAGCGTATAGCAAAGCAGAAGGGACCGGGATCGGTGTACACCATTCGTTTCAATCGATTGAGATTCTTCGCGGCGCATCCGGACAACCACTAATTTACAGGGAAGGTAAATTGAAAGAAAACGTTCATCTATCTATTTCTCATAGTGAAGCGTATGCGATTGCCCAAGTGGTCATTGAACATTCGCTTCAGTAACTTAGAAGATTTCCATGAAGCTCGTCTGCATATTCAATTAGGTTGTCTCATATAGTGTATTGCGGGTAACAATTCATCCGATGTGCACATTGTCACCGCAACACGAATAGATTGCTTGCCAATGGATGGCGAGTAAGAAAATGAGACGAAGGAGTTGTCCAAATGAAAAGCAGACGATTACTCTTCTTATCCCTGTTTCTGATGATGGTTGTACTTTTATCAGCATGTGGAGAAGAAACAGTGGAGGATGTCGTTGGTTCGTTGGAGAAGCAAGGTGAAGATTTATCTTCCTTTACTTCGACGGTGGATATGACGATGAAGACTGGTGAAGAGACGCAGCAGTATAACGTAGAGGTCTGGCACAAAAAAGATAATTTTTACAAAGTGGTCATGAATAACAAGACGGATGAAGAAGGCAATCAGGTCATTCTGCGGAACGATGAAGGTGTATTTGTACTGACTCCTTCGATCAATAAAAGTTATAAGTTCCAAAATGAGTGGCCGAAGCATCATAGCCAGCCTTACCTTTACACTTCTTTAATTGATGACATTAAGGCAGATGATGAGCGGGAGTTCAAGAAAACCGAGAATTATTATATTTTCACGGTGAAGACGAACTACAAAGGTAAGCAAAAGCTTCCTTATCAAGAAATTTACTTCCATAAAAAATCGAAGAAACCTGCATTAGTAAAAGTTTTCAATGCTGAAAATGAGTCGATTGTGGAAGTAACGTTCAATTCATTTGATTTTGATGTCGCCATTGAAGATGAAGAGTTCGATACAGATCAGAATCTTGCAGAAGGAGCTGTCAGCGTACCGACGATGGCAGAATTGGAAGACAAGGATTTAGAAGTATATTATCCGGTCAACCTGCCTTCCGGTACTGAGTTCGCTGGAGAGGAAGTCATGGAATTTGATTTTGGTGAGCGTGTCCTTTCAACATTTGAGGGAGAGAAGTCATTTACGTTAATCCAAGAAGTCTATAATTCTTATCCAACTGACTTAAGTGTTCCTGTTTATGCAGATGGTGAGTTGGTTGATTTAGGCAAATCAGTTGGACACTTAGCGAATGGTACTTTGGAATGGGAGCAAGACGGGATGCGATTTGTTGTCGCTAGTGATGATTTGACGGTGGATGAACTGGTGGAAGTAGCACAATCGGTAGAAAAAGAAGTATTAAAATAAAAACCTATTACCTGCATAGACCGAGAGAGCATTCTCTCGGTTTTTTGGTAGAAAATTAGAACGGGTCATTCGCAGGGCGTGCTCAACAACGGAAGACATGAAATTATGCGGCCTTCCGTATTTGAGGAGTGCTCTCAAGACGGGAAGGAATGAAACCCTGTGCGCTTCCGTGTTTGATAAGTGCTCTCAAGCCGGGAAGGAGCGTGAATCTGTGAGCTTCCGTATTTGATAAGCGCTCTCGAACCTGGAAGAAACGAAAAAGTGCATCCTTCCGTGTTTGATAGGCGCTCTCAAACCGGGAAGGAACGAAAAACGCGATCCTTCCGTATTCGAAAAATACTCTTGTCGCTCAAAACGTGATCCAAATAATAACCTCGTCAGTCGAATATCGTTATATTGCCATTAGATCTTCTATTTAAGTAAGTGAAGTTCACAATTGACAACGTGTATTCTCATCGTGATAATGAACAGTAAAAAAGATGGGTGTTTCAAATGGAGTTTTCTACGAATTTTCGACATACGTGGGCAGAGGTAGACCTTACTGCAATCAAGAAAAACCTGAAGATGATACGTCAAAATTACCCAAATAAACGAATTTATGTCGCTGTAAAAGCCAATGCTTATGGACACGGTTATATACCTGTCTCAGAAGCTGCTCTCGAAGCGGGAGCGGATGCGTTAGCTGTTGCTAGTTTAGATGAAGCGATCCTTTTGCGGGATGCATTTCCTGAAGCTTCTATTTTGGTGATGGGTTGGACAGATCCACGGTATGTGTCCATTGCAGTGGAATCGAACATTGAACTGACTGCATTCCAAGCAGAATGGTTCTCACAAGCTGGTTCAGTTTTGAAAGATAAACAAGAACAACTGAAGATTCATATAAAAATTGATTCAGGAATGGGACGAATTGGTATAAAAACAAAAGAAGAGGCATATGCTGTAATTGAAGAAGTTACCAAATTTTCGAGTGAATTCGAGATGAGTGGTATTTTCACACACTTTGCAACGGCCGATTCTTTCGATTTATCGTACTATGAAAAACAAATGAATTATTTTTATGGGATGTTAGAGATCTTCTCACCTATTCGTACACCAGAAACACAAATCCACATCGGAAACACTGCTGCTTCAATGCGGTTCCCAGATGATATGGTTGACGGCATTCGGTTCGGGATTGGACTTTACGGACTTTATCCTTCAAAAGAAGTTGAGGAAGTGAGTTCTTATCAGTTGAATGAGGCCTTTTCTCTACAGAGCCGTCTCGCTCATGTGAAAAAAATGAAACCAGGCGAACATATTAGTTACGGGGCAACCTATGAAGCGGAAACGGAAGAGTGGATTGGAACGGTTCCAATCGGTTATGGTGATGGGTGGATTCGTAAACTACAAGGCTTTGAAGTACTTGTGGAAGGTGAGAAATCAGAAATCGTCGGAAGAATTTGTATGGATCAACTAATGGTACGCTTACCGAAAGGATATCCGGTCGGTACTAAAGTGACGTTAATTGGTGAAAATGGCGGGCAACGTATCCGCATAGATGATGTGGCTGACTATCTGGAAACAATCAACTATGAGATCCCTTGTATCATTACCAACCGAGTTCCTCGTATTTATCTAACAAACTAACATTCCTTTTTATGACAAAACGGAACAATTTTGTAGAAAAAGTATAATAATTTTCGAGAATTGCTTTACGTATGATGGGAATCGGTGGTATCATGGAAGAAAGTTTGTGTTGCGTAAATTGTTGGGGGTGTAAGGATGTCTAACACATCGAAAGAAATTGTTGTAGAGCTACCTTTATCACTAGTGAATGAATGCGATCATATGGTTGAAGAGCACGACATCGATCGAAACACGCTATTTCACCAAGCGATTTCAGCCTATATTAAGGAAGAGAAGAACCGTAAAATTAAAGAGAGCATGCGCCGTGGTTATTTAGAGATGAAAAGTATCAACTTAGATATTGCATCAGAAGCTTTCCAGGCTGAAGAGGAGGCTGACACAACTCTTGAGCGCTCAGTGAGTGGGGTGTAATTAACTTGTATGTAAAACGAGGCGACGTCTTTTATGCGGACCTAACCCCTGTGGTAGGTTCAGAGCAAGGCGGTGTTCGCCCAGTGCTTATTATACAAAATAACATTGGCAATCGCTTTAGCCCTACTGTTATAGTCGCTGCGATCACTGCACAAATCCAAAAAGCAAAATTACCAACACACGTAGAAATCGACGCAGAAAAATATCATTTTGAAAAAAATTCGGTTATACTTTTGGAGCAAATCCGAACAATCGATAAACAGCGATTGACAGATAAGCTTACAACGTTAGACGAATTTCTAATGAACCAAGTGGACGAAGCTTTGCAAATTAGCTTGGGACTAATTGATCTATAGACTATCATATAAATCTTATGTAATTACCGTTAAGACGGTAGTTTGCATAAGATTTTTTGCTTTTTTTGATTATATTCAGTATTTCTCTGTTTTCAAATGTTAAACTGTAAGAAAATTAAATTGAATAATCAACACTCGAACTCTATCAAGATAGTAAGTCATTCGGCTCATAGTAGAAATAACAGTCGGAAAATGGTAAGTTATTATAAGATAACAAAAAACTGTTTGGGGGTTTAGCAGGTGGAACAAAGGCTAAGAAATATTATTTTAGAACATAGTGATCAAATCATAAAAAATTGGTTAGTAAAACTCGATGAAAATAAAGTTACTGAGTACGGTGAAACGATTTCTCAAGAAGCCATTGAACAAACGAATCGTGAATTCGTTAATGTCATTTTTTCAAATATTGAAAGCAACGGTGGAACGAATGATTTGCAAGAGTTCTCTGAAAAGATTGTGAACCTTGGATGGCCATTAGGTTATTTAACTGAAGGTATGCAAGCGTTCAGAACGGTAGCAATCAGAACTATTTTAGAAGATATCGGTGAAACAAACAATAATGAAGAATTTTTGAGCATTATGGAAGGGGTTAACGACTGGGTCGACCCGATTAAAAACCGTCTCATCAATGAATATTCTAGTAATTGGACAAACATTGTTTCCTTGCAGAAGGTTGCGTTACAAGAGCTATCTGCGCCATTAATCCCAGTCATGGAAGGCATTACAATTATGCCACTTGTAGGAACGATTGATACAGATCGCGCTAAGCTTATTATGGAAAATTTACTGAATGGTGTTATTAAAAACAATGCTGAAGTTGTCTTAATTGATATTACTGGTGTACCAGTTGTTGATACGATGGTGGCTCATCACATTATTCAGGCAGCCGAAGCTGTTCGTCTGGTCGGATCACAATGTATTTTGGTCGGAATTCGTCCAGAGATAGCTCAGACGATTGTCAACCTAGGTATCGATCTTCGTAACTTCCCAACGAAAAGTTCGTTGCAAAAAGGATTCAGAACAGCACTTGAGATGACAGGTGCAAAAGTTATCAGTGAAAATGAAGGCGAAGGCGACGAGATCGAAAACATTCTGAACTCGATTGAGAAGGAGTGAAACATATGAGAATACCGATTTTAAAGTTGCATGAATACCTTTTGATATCCGTGCAAGTGGAATTAGATGACCAAACAGCAATGCAATTTCAAGAAGACTTATTGAGCAAAATACATGAGTCAGGTGCAACAGGTGTAGTACTTGATTTAACTTCTGTAGACATTATAGATTCCTTTATAGCGAAAGTATTAGGAGATGTCGTATCGATGGCAGACTTAATGGGGGCGAAGGTCGTCTTCACTGGTATTCAACCGGCAGTTTCCATGACTTTAATCGACTTAGGCATTCACTTACAAGACGTACCGACAGCATTAGATCTTGAACAAGGGTTGATTAAGCTGAGACGGGAATTGGAGGAAAAGTGATGAAGGGGACACTATCCAATGTGCCAATAGCCAAAGAGCTTGATATTGTTGGCGCAAGACAAACGGGTAGGAATATAGCGACCGAACTGGGCTTCAGTTCTGTGGACCAAGCCAGAATCGCAACCGCTATTTCTGAACTCGCAAGAAACATATACTTATACGCTAAAAAAGGAGAAATCACTTTCCAACAAGTAGAAGGCGTAGCACCAGTTGGGCTGAAAATTATCGCAAAAGATAATGGGCCCGGGATTAAAGATATTAGTAAATCAATGATTGATGGTTACTCAACCTCTGGAGGTTTAGGGGCAGGATTGCCAGGTGTGAAACGGTTAATGGACGATTTCGACATTATGTCAAGCGATGAAGGCACGACAATCCATGTCATTAAATGGTTACGGTAATAGGGGGGACGGCATGGAACAAACGAAAAAAGTTGTCTCTGTTTATAGAGAATTGCTACAAGAATATTTGAGATCAAAAGATGAGAAAGTGTTATATCAAGCAGAACAATTTAGTCGACAATCGATACAGGATGGCGTGAAACCAGAAGAAATTATTGACGCCCATTATCAAACAATGTCGGAAATCATTCCAGATATGGATCCGCGTTTAAAAGATTCATTCAAATTTCTAATCGAAACAATGATTTATTACGGTGTAGCTTATGGAATGTTCAATGATATAAAAGAACAACAATATTCCCTTCGAAATGAAATTGATGTAGCCGCCAAAATGCAGAATACATTATTGAAAACGGAAGTACCTAATTCTGAAGTTCTGGATATAGGTGCGATTTCTCTTCCTGCACGGCAAATGAGTGGAGATTATTATCACTTCGTAGAAGACACGGAAAACAACATCGGTGTTGCTGTCGCAGACGTAAGTGGAAAAGGTATTCCAGCAGCTTTTGTCATGTCGATGATTAAATATGCGATGGAAAGCTATCCAGATAATCGAACTTATCCGGAGATCATACTTGAACTATTGAACCGGGTTGTCGAGAGAAACGTTGAACCCGGAATGTTTGTATCGATGTTTTATGGCTTGTATGATGTAAATCAGCACAAGTTTTACTATGCTACCGCCGGGCATGAACCTGGTTTCATTTATAGACATCGTACGAAAACATTTGAAGAAATTCGAGGAAAAGGTTTGTTGCTTGGTGTTAAAAGTGACTCAAAATATGAGCAGTTCGAGTTAGATGTTGAACCGAACGATATCATCTTTTTACTGACAGATGGTGTAACAGAATGTAAAGCTGCAGGTCGCTTCATTGAGCAAGATGAAGTGTTAGATGTACTTCATAATTATATACAAGAACCATCGAATGAATTGGTAGAAAACGCCTATAAACATTTCGAACGATTACAAGATTTTCAACTCAGGGACGACTTCACGTTAGTAGCTATTCGAAGAAAAGGTGAAAAATAGGTTTGCTAGGACTTTGGATTGGGTAAATAGAGGTAGATATCAGAGTAGGAGGATGGTTATTGTGAATCTACATATCGATGATCACAAGAACGGCGACTCGTCGATTTTAAAACTCTCAGGTGAAATAGATGCGTACACGGCGCCTAGATTAAAGGAACATTTATTGAATCTAATTGAAGAAAACAAAGAGGTTCAAGTAGATATGCAACAAGTAAATTACATGGATTCTACAGGTTTGGGTGTCTTCATCAGTGCATTAAAAACATCCAAAGAAGTAGATAAAACGTTTAAACTTATTAATTTACAGGATAATGTTTACCGCCTGTTCAATATTACGGGACTAAACGAAGTGATTGATATCGAAAACACAGTTAGAGGTGGTATGTAATGAACGAACCATTCGATTTCATTGAAATGAAAGTACCAGCAAAATCGGATTATGTTGGCGTGGCACGGTTGACGGCATCCGGCTTAGCGAATCGAATGGGTTTTAGCTACGAAGAAATTGAAGATTTGAAAGTCGCAATTTCTGAAGCTATAACCAATACAGTGAAGCATGCGTATACCGAAGAAGGTGCTGGCGAGGTTACAGTAGGGTTTGGTTTATATGAAGACCGCATGGAGGTCATGATTGCGGACTATGGTGATAGCTTCAATCTTAAATCGATTAAGGAAAACATTGGACCTTATAATGAAGATATCCCGATTAGTAATATGAAAGAGGGAGGTTTTGGTCTGTTCCTTATCGATGCCCTTATGGACAAAGTGGAGATCACGAATAACAACGGCGTAATCGTACTTATGACAAAGTACTTGTTTGAAAACGAGGTGGGGCGTAGTGACGACCAGGTTTCAACAACACAATAACGAAGAAGATGTATATCAACTTATTGAATACCTCCACGAACATCCAGAAGATGAATCTGCTCAAGAAAAAATAGTCTTAAAATATGAAAACCTTGTTCATTCGATAGCGAAAAAATATTCGAAAAACAGTGGCATCCATGAAGATCTAGTACAGGTTGGTATGGTTGGGTTATTAGCGGCAATCCGTAGATATGATGAATCATTTGGGAAGTCGTTTGAATCCTTTGCCATACCAACCATCATCGGTGAAATCAAACGTTTTATCCGTGATAAAACATGGAGCGTCCACGTACCTAGAAGAATCAAAGAGTTAGGTCCAAAAATTAAAAGGGCTGTAGAAGAGCTGACGACTGAAAATCAAGTTTCTCCATCCGTTGCTGAAATAGCTAATTATCTAGAGGCTTCGGAAGAAGAAGTATTAGAGACGATGGAAATGGGCAAAAGCTACAACGCATTATCTGCAGATCGAAGAATTGAAGCTGACTCAGATGGAAGTACAGTAACGATACTTGATCTCGTTGGTGAAAAAGAAGACGGTTATGAACAAATCGATTATAAACTTTTAATCGAAAAAATTATGCCTCTTTTGTCTGAAAGAGAGCAAGAAATTTTGCGATGCACTTATTTTGAAAATTTGAGTCAAAAAGAAACAGGAAAACGACTTGGTCTTTCGCAAATGCATGTATCTAGATTGCAGCGTCGTGCACTTAGAAAGCTGCGCGAATCCATATCGGATGAAGACTTGGAGGTATTGTTTTGATTCAGCAGGCTGGAAGGGTAGAAATAGCAACTTATGAAAAACCGAAAAAAGGTAACTATCATTCAGGTGATAGTTATTTTTATATCGAAACGGAAGATCACTTCTTAGTCGCTCTGTCAGACGGGCTCGGCAGTGGTGAAGTTGCCAAAAAGTCTTCGCAAACCGTGATTGATGTCATTCGAGAAAATGTGCATCAACCATTAGATGATATGCTCGGGCAATGCAATGCAGCTCTGTTCGGGAATGAATTAAGAGGTTGTGTGTTAGGTATATTACGCTTGGATTTTAATAAAAAGGAATTTTCTTATGTATCTGTCGGCAATATCAGTATTGTGATGATTTCAGCTGAAGGAAAGAAACAAAGAAACATTCCAATCCACGGCTACCTTTCTGGTATACCCCGTAAAACAAAAGTGCATTACGGTGAATTGCAGAAGAATGCGTTATTTTTTATGTTTTCAGATGGTGTTAGTGAACGTCAGCTAACGAAGGAGTTTTATAGTTTCCAATCAATGCAGTTAACTGTCGACTGGTTCACAGAGCAACAAAAAGAATATATGGAAGATGATACAACGTTAATAGCGATGAAGTTTCTAGGATGAGAAGGGTAAAGAAGCCCTTCTTTTGTTTTGTCTTTATAGTAGAATGGCTATAAATCTAGAAGTGGATCTCATGTTATAATAAAAAAGATGAAACGCATTTTTGTTTGGAGGAATAAGGATGGAAGAACAGCAATACATAGATCGAGCAGTTGATTTCGTTAGTAAAGATTTATCTATTCAACCTAAAACAATCCGCACAGTTGTTGAGTTGTTGGATGAAGGGAATACTGTCCCATTTATTGCTCGTTATCGTAAAGAACAGACCGGTAATTTAGATGAAACGCAAATCCAATCCATTAAAGAATCGTTTGATTACCAAGTACAACTTGATCAGCGAAAAGAAGAAATCATTCGTTTGATTGATGAACAAGGTAAACTGACAGACGAATTGAAAAAAGACATCCAGGCAGCAAGCAAATTACAACGTCTGGAAGATTTGTATCGACCATATAAACAAAAAAGACGAACACGCGCAACAATTGCTAAAGAAAAAGGCTTGGAATCGTTAGCTGAGAAGATTTGGGCTCAAAAAGGAATCAACGTTCTCCAAGAAGCAGAACAGTATCTTTCTGAAGAAAATGAATTAGTCGAAGTTAGCGATGTTCTTCAAGGGGTTAATGATATTCTTGCTGAAAAAATCTCAGATGAAGCGAAGTTCCGTGAAAAGATTCGTTCCATGACTTTTTCAAAAGGAATCATCAAAACCGAAATAAAGAAAAATGCTGAAGATGAAAAAGAAATTTATCAAATGTATTATGATTTCCAAGAGCAAGTAGCAAAGATTGCACATCACCGTGTCTTGGCAGTTAACCGTGGAGAGAAAGAAAAAGTTTTGAAAGTAACCATCGAACCACCTGTAGAAGCGGTTATTTCTTATTTACAAAAAGAAATTATTATAAATGAAAATATAGAGGAAGCGAATATCATTCAGGCGGCAATCGATGATGGGTATAAACGCTTACTTGAGCCATCGATTGAACGAGATATTCGTAGTTCATTAACAGAAACAGCGGAAGAGCATGCGATTGATATTTTTGCTAAGAACTTAAAAAATTTATTATTACAGCCGCCGCTTAAAGGAAAAGTCATGCTCGGTGTCGACCCGGCTTTCAGGACAGGTTGTAAGCTAGCGGTCATCGATGAAACGGGTATGAAACAAGAAGTAGATGTCATTTATCCGACTGAACCGAGAAAAGATGTGAAAGGTTCTGAGAAAAAGGTGTTATCCATCCTTGAACGTTATCCAGTAGAGTTGATCGCGATCGGGAATGGAACAGCATCGAGAGAAACAGAACAATTTATTGCGGATATGATTCAGCAAAACAATTTAAATGTACCGTACATCATTGTTAACGAAGCTGGAGCCAGTGTCTACTCTGCATCAAAACTTGCTCGAGAAGAGTTTCCTGATTTGCAAGTTGAAGAAAGAAGTGCCATTTCGATCGCTCGCAGAGTACAAGATCCACTTAGTGAATTAGTGAAAATTGATCCGAAATCCATTGGAGTTGGCCAGTACCAACATGATGTTTCGCAAAGCAAGCTAAATAGCTCATTGACCTTTGTTGTTGAAACGGCAGTGAACCAGGTTGGTGTAAATGTAAATACAGCATCTTCTTCATTGCTTGAGTATATTTCAGGCTTAAATAAAACAGTGGCAAATAATATCGTTAAGTATCGTGAAGAGAACGGAAAATTTACCAATCGAAAACAAATTAAGAAGGTACCTCGATTGGGAGATAAAACATATGAACAGGCGATTGGATTTTTGAGAATACCAGATGGTGACGAACCACTTGATCGAACGTCCATCCACCCAGAAAGTTACAAAGCAACGAAACAACTATTGGATGAATTGAAAGCGTCATCTGCAGATATTGGTACAGAGGACTTGTCCGAGAAATTAAAAGAAGTGAATCTGACCGAATTCGAACAAGAACTAGGAGTCGGGAAATTAACCTTAGAAGATATCATGAAAGATCTTCGGAAACCAAACCGTGATCCTCGTGATGAACTACCTAAACCTTTGTTGAAAACGAATGTTCTTTCAATGGAAGATTTAAAGCAAGGAATGGAACTGCAAGGAACGGTGAGAAACGTAGTCGACTTTGGAGCATTTGTAGATGTCGGCGTTAAACAAGACGGACTTGTTCACATTTCCAAATTGGCTAACCGATTCGTTAAAAATCCATTGGACGTTGTTGCAGTAGGCGACATCGTGACAGTATGGGTGGAAGAAATCGACGTCAAAAGACAGCGGATCGCTTTAACGATGGTCCAATAGTATCTAATTAACGTTGCGATCATAATAATAAAACCAGCATTGATTGAGTAACTTAATCTGATACAAATCTTTGGAGGCATAGGCTTTTAATAGCTGTGCCTTCAACCAATTTGGCATAGCGAACCCTCCTGAAAGTGTTTCTATTATTATATGCAAGCAGCCAAGAATTGCTAAAGGGAATTTCCTTTATGTGAAAGGTGAAAAGAATGGATCAACATCGATTACTCCTATGGACGAAAGAACTGTCCAAAACATATTTCAACCGAGAATTTCATGCCGATATCGTGTTTAACGGCAGGCTCCGGACAACAGGGGGGAGATATATACCTTCAAAAAAACTCATCGAGATTAACAGAAAATATTTAGATGAATTAGGGTTAGAAGAGCTTAAAGGAATTATTAAACATGAGCTATGCCATCACTTTTTGCATGTCGAAGGTAAACCGTATCATCATCGCAGTAAAGAATTCCGTCAGCTATTAAAAGAAACCGGATCCCCTAGACATTGTAGCTTCTTGCCTTCAATAGAAAGAGAGAAGTACATATACCAATGTAGGAAGTGCGGACTTGAATACAAACGTAGAAGAAAAGTGGACACAAAACGGTATTCCTGTGGAAAATGTCGTGGAAAACTTGTGCAAAAATAAGAAATTAAATTTTCACCTTGTCTCAGCAATATGAAACATGTATAATTGAAATCTGTGATCGAGATATTTCATTGAAAAAAAGGAATTCACCTCATGGATCGGTTGCTAAAAAATATTTGAGAAATATATTTTAACCGATTGACACACTCTAAAAGATGTTGTATTATACTTATCGTCGCAACAAAATGAGTGGTTGTTTAAGAGGAATAAATCACACGCATTTTGATAGGGCATATCGATAGAATCGAATTGAGTTTGAAACTGAATATTAAACGAAGCGTGTTCCTATTAAATTCTTTTACTTAAATTCCAGCGTAGCGAACCGTAAACTTCTTTGGAAATCTTCTGAGTAGGTTTGCGAGGAGTGAAAACACGACGAGCACATAGTATATTAAACGAAGCGTGTTCCTATTATTTTTTTACTTAAATTCCAGCGTAGCTCAGTGGTAGAGCAGTTGGCTGTTAACCAATTGGTCGCAGGTTCGAATCCTGCCGCTGGAGCCATATGGAGAAGTACTCAAGTGGCTGAAGAGGCGCCCCTGCTAAGGGTGTAGGTCGCGTAAGCGGCGCGAGGGTTCAAATCCCTCCTTCTCCGCCATTATTTATTGGCCCGTTGGTCAAGTGGTTAAGACACCGCCCTTTCACGGCGGTAACACGGGTTCGAATCCCGTACGGGTCACTTGTTATATAAGGTCCGGTAGTTCAGTTGGTTAGAATGCCTGCCTGTCACGCAGGAGGTCGCGGGTTCGAGTCCCGTCCGGACCGCCATTCTTGGGCTATAGCCAAGCGGTAAGGCAACGGGTTTTGGTCCCGTGATTCCCAGGTTCGAATCCTGGTAGCCCAGCCATTACTTTTCACATGAAAGGATCGGGCAAATTATTATAGCAGTATATGAATTGAATAAATTCACGTAAGTCTTTTTTTATTGCTAAAATACGAATTTTTATTTTACTTTTGCCTTTGTTTCTTTTATGATAATTAATATTGAAATCTCGAGCCATTAGCTCAGTCGGTAGAGCATCTGACTTTTAATCAGAGGGTCGGAGGTTCGAATCCTCCATGGCTCACCATATGCGGTCGTGGCGGAATGGCAGACGCGCTAGGTTGAGGGCCTAGTGGGAGTTAATCCCGTGGAGGTTCAAGTCCTCTCGACCGCATCGAGAAAAAAAGCTTGCAATTATAATTCAGATTTGATATGATATTCCTTGTCGCTGTTGCGCCCGTAGCTCAATTGGATAGAGTGTCTGACTACGGATCAGAAGGTTAGGGGTTCGACTCCTCTCGGGCGCGTAGACGGGAAGCAATTAGATTTACTTCTTGCTTCCTAACTAATAAAATATACCATTTATTTGCGGGTGTAGTTTAGTGGTAAAACCTCAGCCTTCCAAGCTGATGTCGTGGGTTCGATTCCCATCACCCGCTCCATATATGGGCCTGTAGCTCAGCTGGTCAGAGCGCACGCCTGATAAGCGTGAGGTCGGTGGTTCAAGTCCACTCAGGCCCACCATATAGCATTCGAACCTTGAAAACTAAACAAAATAGCCTGAAGTCAATTCGGTTTCTTTCTTATTGATTGGGAAAGAAACAAAAAAATTTATTAAGCCAATCAAACACTTATTGGAGAGTTTGATCCTGGCTCAGGATGAACGCTGGCGGCGTGCCTAATA
>NZ_VMHE01000032.1 GCF_007559425.1 Allobacillus salarius
AATTGAACCGCCGTATACGGAACCGTACGTACGGTGGTGTGAGAGGTCGGAGGTTAACTACCTCCTCCTACTCGATTATTTAAAAAGGAGGATTCTAAATGTTAGAACTGAAATATTTGCGTAGTAATTTTGACGAGGTTAAACAAAGATTACAGCATCGTGGTGAAGATCTATCCGAATTGGATCACTTTGAAGACATGGACCGTAAACGCCGGACATTGATCCAAGAAACAGAAGAATTAAAAGCACGCCGAAATCAAGTATCTAAAGACATTTCTACATTAAAAAAAGAAAAGCAGGATGCAGATCACTTAATCAAAGAAATGCGTGAAGTGGGCGATCGTATTAAAGCGATTGATCATGAATTAAAGGAAGTTGAGGAAAAGTTGAATCATCTACTCCTCTCTATCCCGAATATTCCACATGAGTCTGTTCCAGTCGGCGAAGATGAAGAAGATAATGTGTTGGACCATGACTGGGGTGAGATTCGCGAATTTGGCTTTGAGCCGAAGCCACATTGGGACTTGGCAACGGAATTGGATATTCTTGATTTTGAACGAGCAGCAAAAGTGACAGGAAGCCGGTTTGTCTTCTATAAAGGCTTAGGTGCACGATTAGAACGTGCCCTATTAAATTTCATGATGGATTTGCATGCCGACCAACATGGGTATACGGAAATGTTAACACCGCAAATTGTTAACCGTGACAGCTTGACAGGGACAGGTCAGCTCCCTAAATTTGCGGAAGACGTCTTTAAGCTAGAAGACCTTGATTATTTCATGATTCCTACTGCAGAAGTACCCGTTACAAATTATCATCGTGATGAAATCATTGATATCGATGATCTACCGAAGAAATACGTTGCATATAGTGCAAATTTTCGTTCTGAAGCGGGTTCTGCAGGGCGTGACACCCGTGGTTTGATTCGACAGCACCAATTCAACAAAGTGGAACTCGTTCAATTTGTGAAGCCTGAAGAGTCATATGAAGCATTAGAAAATCTAACAGGAAATGCGGAGAAAGTGCTTCAGTTATTAAAGCTTCCTTATCGTGTAATGAGCATGTGTACAGGTGATTTAGGATTCACTGCCGCTAAAAAATATGACATCGAAGTTTGGATTCCAAGCTATGAAACTTATCGTGAAATCTCTTCTTGTTCTAATTTTGAGGCATTCCAAGCACGTCGGGCAGGTATTCGTTTCCGTCGTGAGCAAGGCGGGAAGCCAGAATATGTCCATACATTGAATGGATCAGGATTGGCGATTGGTAGAACAGTTGCAGCCATCTTAGAAAACTACCAAGAAGAAGATGGATCTATTACGATTCCAGAAGTTTTACGACCGTACATGGGCGGTTTGGAGAAGATTACAGCACCAGATGCAAAGTAAATTATAAAAAGGGAGCAGGTATTTACCTCCTCCCTTTTTTTACGATTGGCTGGTGAAAACAAAATGAGACGGAGTTACTCCCGCCTTTAATAAACTAATTAAAATCTTATTATGTACGGCAAAATAAGAGCTAAATAAACTTTTTTCGAAAAAAATCGCTAATTCGGTTGCTTAAACTTTTCGCATATGATATATTTTTAAAGTGTCAGCCAAACGGAGGAGTACCCAAGCCTGGCTGAAGGGAGCGGTCTTGAAAACCGCCAGGGGCTTTGCGGCCCGCGGGGGTTCGAATCCCTCCTCCTCCGCCATAATATTACAAGCCAAGCAGGCTAGTCTTTGTAAAAGGACTAGTCTGTTTTTAATTTATTGGGAACTTTTAACGGTTGCTCTCTTCTTCCTTTATCTTCAACATTCATTAGCTTAGCTTCAACATTTAACAAAAAAAGCACCGACCGAAGTCAGTGCTTAGTTATTAATATGATTGTCTTCCACATCACTTGACCAAGATTATGATCGAATCAACTTTCTAGATGTTTGAATCGATTTGCCAATCCGTTCTAATAACGGGTCGATCGATTGTTCGTGATTCAAAAGATCATAATCATTAATGTTCACTCGCATCACTGGGCATGTATTAAAATTATCAATCCAATGTTCATATCGGTCGTACATCTCTTTCCAGTACTCCACAGGTGTTTCTTGTTCCATCTTTCTTCCACGAGCTTGAATTCGGTCAAGTATATCTTCGAAAGAACCTTCCAAATAAATGAGTAAATCTGGATGCGGAAAATATGGTGTCATGACCATGGCATCAAAAAGATTTTTATACGTATCGTAATCCGTAGGGGTCATCGTCCCTTTATCGTAATGCATTTTGGCAAATATGCCTGTATCTTCATAAATGGATCGATCTTGGACAAAACCACCACCATATTCAAAAATTCTTTTTTGCTCCTTAAACCGTTCTGCCAAGAAATAAACTTGCAGATGAAAACTCCAACGCTCAAAATCTTTATAAAATTGATCTAAATAAGGATTTCCGTCAACTTTTTCGAATGATGTTTTAAATCCTAATTCGTTCGCCAGTGCAGAAGTCAAAGTAGATTTCCCTACTCCCACAGTGCCGGCTACTGTAATGACAGCATTTGACGGTATGCCAAATGTCGTTAATTGACTCATGAAATAACTTCTCCTTTAAATATATGTTTTTCAATCAATGAGAGAATCTCATCTAGATCTGAACTATTTTTAACGAAATCCAATTTGTCACCATCTAATCGGATGACTGGAATGTCTGGATGGTTTTGTTCAAATTCATCCATAAAATCCTCATAATCTTGCCTGATTTGTTCCAAATAGGAAGCTTGAATATTTTGTTCGACTTCCCTGCCTCGAAGCTGTATACGTTCAATTAAGGTATCTAAACTAGCTGTTAAGTAAATAAGTACGTTTGGTTTAGGATGTCCCTCGGTGAGAATATCATAAATTTTCCGGTACTTTTCGTATTGTTCTTCTTTTAAAGTACGTTTTGCAAATATGGTATTTTTAAAAATGTGATAATCAGATACAACTGGCTTTCCAGCGTTTAAATAATGCTTTTGAATGTCTTCCAATTGTTTATATCGATTGCAAAGGAAAAACATTTCTGTTTGGAAACTCCATTCATCAATATTCTCATAGAACTTTTCGAGAAATGGATTTTCTTCAACGATTTCCCGTAGTAAATGATAGTAAAAATGAGAAGCTATTTTATTTGAAAGAGAAGTTTTTCCTACTCCAATTGGTCCTTCAACAGCGATAAAAGGTACTTGTTGATCCATATAAATCCTCCATTCATCTCATGAAAATTCATTGTCTTAACATCATACCAAAAAACATATTAAAATTGGACGGTTTTCGACAAATAGAAAAATTGATTATATATCCTATTTGACTCACCTATACCAAAAAGTAGCACGTACATAAGGTAGTAGTGAATCAAAAAAAATAAGAGGTGATTATATGGGATTTTATGAAGATGATTTAGAGCCTTCTTTTAATGAAGGTGATTGCGGAGGATGTAAAGGTCATTGTGACGACCACGACTGTGTATGTAGAATCTTACGGAAAATCGCAAGAGTTCAAGATGCCACAAATAACGACGGTGATTGCCAGTATGGTTGTAAGCAATCCATTGAGAACTTGCTGTCACCAACTCAGAATGTCAGTGGAAATGACACGGTTCCGTTCATTCTATACTGTAAAGGAGATTGTGATCCCTTTATCGGTCAAAGCGTCCTGCAAGCAATGTCGGGAGGAAATCGTGTTTTTCAATGCTTTGAATCACCAATTTTCCGCGTAAATAAAGTAAAAGACAATTGCTGTGCAGAAATTGAGTTATTGCTTCCAGTGACAATGGGAGGCTCTACTCCTGGACCTGGTGGAGATGATGTATGTGACTATTTCCCTGGCAATTCAATTCGAAACCTTCAACGTACAGGAATCTGTATTACAGTCGATTTGAAAAAATTCATGGGTGTTGCATGCTTAGAGCCAGTTCAAACATTACCAGTATCTGAATTTCGCGCCAGACTCAGAAGTAATTCCACTAGCGCAGCTGAATAGCATCTAATGTTTTATCCCCTTTTTAAAGTCAAGGCTGTTCCTTGGGGAGCAGCCTTTTTTTGAATGAACTTATATATACATATATTTACTCATTTTGTGGAATGAAACTAGTATAGATATAATGAGTATGAAAGGTGGATCGACAAAATGAAGCGTTTATCGGTTGAAGAGTTGGCTAAAAAAGTTTTGAACAAAGAAGCAACAGTGCTATTAGATGTACGTAGTACTGAGGACTTTCAGGATTGGAAGGTTGAAAGTGACCATTTCCAATACGTGAATCAACCATTTTCTTCTTGGAATGGGAACGTCGACCAAATTGCTTCAGATTTGCCTAGTAAGGACCAAGAAATCGTTGTTATTTGCGCTCGAGGAAATAGTTCACAAAAAGCGGCTAAGGCTCTTGTAGAAGCAGGTTATGAAAATGTCTACTCAGTCGAAGGTGGCATGCGTGCTTGGAGTGAGCATTTAGAGCCGGTCAAAATCGGAAATTTAAAAGATGGCGGAGAGTTGTACCAGTTCGTTCGTTTAGGAAAAGGCTGTCTATCATATGTCGTTATGAAAGATCAAGAAGCGATTATTATCGATCCGGTACGTATGACAGATAAATTTATTGAATTTACGAATGAAAAAGGAGTAACAATCAAGCATGTCATTGACTCTCATTTGCATGCTGACCACATTTCCGGTGGACATGAATTGGCTAAAAAAACTAATGCAACGTATTGGCTACCTCCCGATGATGCAGATGAAGTCGTATTATCTTATGAACCTTTAAAAAATCAAAGTGAAATTAAGATTGGTGATTCGCCGGTTACCATTCAAGCCGTTTATTCACCAGGGCATACGAAAGGTTCTACCTCTTTATTGGTTGATGAACAATATTTATTAAGTGGAGATATTTTGTTTATCGAGTCAATCGGGCGCCCCGACTTGGCAGGGAAAGCAGATGCCTGGGTCAATGATTTAAGAATCACGTTATATGAAAAGTACTCTGACTTTTCAGATGATCTAATCGTATTACCAGCCCATTATTCGTCTAATCATGAAATGAATGAAGATGGAGCGGTTGCGGAGAAATTAGGTGTGTTATATGAAAAAAATAAAGGATTACAAGTTAACGATGCAGAAGAATTTCGTCGAATGGTCACTGAAAACCTTCAACCACAACCGAATGATCATGAACGAATTCGCCAAGTGAATATGGGGAAAGAAAGTCCTGATCAAGAAGAACGAAGAGAAATGGAAATCGGTCCAAATCGTTGTGCGGTATAGTGATTGTCATTAATAAAAAAGTAAAGGCTGAGACAAAATCTTTAAAGTTGACTCAGATACGAACCTTCTAATTCAGTGCAGCGGAAATACTCGCTTCGGAAATATACTCCGCTTTTACCCACAGGGCATAAGGCGACATCTGCGATAAATCGCAGTGTCTTCTATATCGCGGGCAGCTGTTGAGCCTCCTCGTGCTTCGCACTGCGGGGTCACACCTAGGCTTTTGCTCTCGACGCCCAGGACGGGCTAGTGTCAACGTTGGCCACAGGACGTGGCCGCATTTAGTTGACCGCAGAAGTCTCCGTATATTTCCTACGCTAAATTAGATTGTCATTCGTGTTTCTGAGTTTATAACTTTGATTTGTTCCAGCCTTTTTTTTGTTCTTTATTAGAATACAAGGTACATTTTATTTACCTTCAATAAATTCAATAAACGACTCAATTCTCTGATCAAGAAATTCGAGTGTGTTTTGATCGGTTACTTCACCAGTATCTTCATCTATTTTTGTTTGAGCAGTTGTAATCGTCACTTCATTTGCTCCTGGCGGAAGTACATTAGCTCTTAAGGCACTCAATACTTGTCTTAATTGAAGCTGTGCACGTAGCGTTCCTGCGTTACTGATGGAAGCGCCAAGAATCATTACCTTTTTATCAATGAATACTTTATCAACGCGAGAAGCCCAATCCAGCGCATTTTTCAGTACACCGGGAATAGACCAATTATATTCAGGTGTAATGATGAACACGGCATCCGCTTCTTTAATATGTTGTTTAAACGTTTTAACAGCTTCTGGTGGATTGTGCTCATCATCTTGATTGTAATGTGGAATGTCTTTTAATTCGGCAATGTCTAAAGAAAACTTTTCCGAATATCTTTGCTGCATAGCCTTAGCTAAGTGCATATTGTATGATTTTTCTCTAAGGCTACCTACGATGGTAAATACGTTCATTACTGATCCTCCTATAGCGATCTAAGTTGTCAAATAAAATTCACCATCTAGTATACCATTGATTAACTACACTTCCACCTTGACGATTTTTATGAGATTCATCTATGACTTTGGCACAATCGTTTGGTTTAGTTCCTCTGGTGTCATATCAAAAAATTGCGGATCATATAAATGACACGCTACATAGCGTCCTTCTTCTGCTTCGAGCCATTTTGGTGTTTGTTCTGCACATATATCCCTTGCGAAAGGACAGCGTGTACGAAAGACACAGCCAGAAGGTGGATCAATAGGACTTGGTAATTCACCTTTTAAAATGACGCGAGACCGCTGTTCTTCTACTTTTGGATCTGGAATAGGAACAGCAGATAAGAGAGCTTGTGTGTATGGGTGAAGCGGTTTTTCATATAATCTTTCACTGTCTGTCAACTCGACGATATGTCCGAGATACATGACAGCAATTCGATCTGAAATGTGTCGCACCATCGATAAGTCATGGGCAATAAATAAGAATGTTAATCCTTTTTCTTCCTGCAAACGCTCTAATAGATTAATGATTTGAGCTTGTACGGAAACGTCGAGTGCTGAAATCGGCTCATCACAAATAATAAATTCAGGCTCCAACGCTAACGCACGTGCAATACCAATCCGCTGTCGTTGGCCACCACTGAATTCATGGGGATAGCGAGTAGCATGGTCACGGTTTAATCCTACTTCTTCCAATAGTTCATAAATACGATCCTGTCTTTCTTTTTTATTTTTGTACAAACCATGGACTTCCATCGGTTCAGCGATGATTTCTTTGACTGTAGAACGCGGATTTAACGATGCATAAGGATCTTGGAAAATCATTTGCATCTTTCGGAAATAGTGTAAGCGATTCTTATCGGAGATTTCATGAACATCTTTTCCATCATAAAGAACTTCACCATCCGTCTTTTCGTATAGGGTGAGTAACGTTCTTCCAGCGGTTGATTTCCCACATCCGGATTCCCCGACTAGACCAAATGTTTCCCCTCTGTGGACATCAAATGAAATCCCGTCCACTGCTTTTAACGTTTGTCCACGGCCGACACCAAAGTGTTTTTTTAAGTTTTTCACTTCTAAAATTGGTCGATAGCTCATCTCATTATTCCCCCGGTGTTTTATGATATCTTCGTGCTAAGCGGAATTCTTTCTCGTATTTGGTTCCTGTTAAAGGAGTAATTTCGATTCCTTTACCGGTCAATGGAGCATGAATCATTTTGTCGTCTCCGTAATAAATACCGACATGCGTAATTTTTTCTGGCGTTTCTTCTTTCGCAAAAAATAGTAAATCACCGATTTCAAGCTCATCTTTCGAAACTTCGGTACCATCATTTGCTTGATCACTTGCATCACGTGGAATTTCATACCCTTGTGCTTTATGCATATTGTAACTAAATCCTGAACAGTCATACCCGAAGGCACTCATGCCGCCCCAAAAATATGGAAGCGATAAAAATTGCTTGCCGGTTTCGACGATTTCTTTCCCGCTACCTTTGGCGAGATCATGAATCGATGAAGCAATCACTACATCTTTCTTATATAACCAAGCTTCGCCGGTTGGCGTTTGAACCTTTACTTTTAAATCTTCGTGTTCGATGATCGGCAAGTAGGTCATGAAGCTTAATTGAAAAATAGGTTCGTCGTTGTCGTCGATTAAATTAGCTACTTTTTTCGTGACGACAGCAACCTCATCTCTGTTCCATAATTCTTGCTTAACTTCTTTTAATTGTATCGTCGGGACCCATCCCGGATAGCCACGCTCATCTTTCCCGGAAGGTTGTCTGACAGCAATAATTTTAGACCAATCACCATCAGTCTCTTCCACAATGACTTCTTCGCCATACAATAATTGCGATTGAACAAGATTGTCATCACATAGACCTTTACGTAATTCAAAGCTCAATGCGTCATACCAATCTTCTAACAAAACAGGATTGGATATGCCAGGCTGATCAATTTCCCTTGGAGAAGAAGGGCTTGTCCAAATGGTTGCTACTGGAACATTAACGACCCAAGTTGTTTGTTGTTCATTCATGTTATTGTTCCTCCCTTTTACTGGACTGCTCATGGATCGAATGAATACCTAATCCAGCATCTTTTGAAAAATAAATATGGTTACGTTCGTACGTTACTCCTCCATTTATGAGGTCTTCTTTAAGCATTAATGGAGCATCAAAATCAAAGCGGGTGATATTCGGTTGGCTTGCTGCGAAATGTGCGGCGGCTGAAATGCCGAGTTTCGTCTCGATCATGCTGCCGACCATACAAGAAACACCGAATGCTTCAGCGAGTCGATTAATCTTAAGTGCTTCATGGATGCCTCCTGCTTTCATCAGTTTAATATTGATCAGGTCAGCAGCGCCCATTTCTAGTACCCGTCTAGCATCTATTGATGTGAAAACAGCTTCATCTGCCATAATGAGTGTTTCAGTCTGTTCAGTAACTTGTTTTAACCCTTTCAAATCATGATATTTGACCGGTTGTTCGACAAGTTCAATGTTTAAATTTAAATCTTCCATTTTACGAATGGCATAAATCGCTTCTTTTACAGACCAACCTTGGTTTGCATCAAGCCGGATTGTCGGCTGATCACCGACTTTTTCTCGAATGGCTTTAATCCGTTCGATATCTTTAGCAATTTCATCTTTTCCTACTTTAATTTTTAATAGATTAAAGCCATCTTCAATATATTGTTGTGCATCGTCTGCCATTTCACTAGGTTCGTTGACACTGACCGTATAATCCGTCTCTAGTTCATCACGATAGCCACCGAGCAGCTTGTATAACGGTAAGCCCGTTTGCTGCGCGAAACAATCGTATACAGCCATGTCCAAAGCAGCCTTTGCACTCGTATTGCGAATCATAGCTTGCTGTAAGATTTGCATGACTTCTTCTAATTGATCAATCGACTTTCCGATTAAAAGGGGCTTGTAGACTTGATTGATGGCATAATCGATACTGTGAAGAGAATCCCCAGTGATGACATGGGTTGGTGGTGCTTCACCGTATCCGCTAATTCCGTTGTCGGTAGTCACCTTGACGTACACGGATTCAGCTTCAATGACTGTCCGCAATGCTGTTTTGAATGGTTTTTTTAAAGGAATTTTTACTGTATAAGTTTCGATCTCTTGAATCCGCATAGCGTATATAGCCTACTTTCTTAAATTCTATGATTCTTTAACACCTGGTTGGATGGATAATGATTTACTTTTAGTTGATAACGTTGCCCGAGTGCCAAGTGGTATAGCAAAATGAGGCTGGCAATGACCAATCTGAAAACCTTTCATTACCGGTTTTTTCAATGATTGAAAATAATCGGTAAGAACAGTTTCCAATGTTAAAGATGGTTTTCTCGTTGGTACTGCGTTTTTAAAATCGCCGACGATAATCCCAGCCGCATCATCTAATTTTCCAGCATGCATTAATTGGGCTAGATAACCGTCAATCCGATAAGGTTCTTCGTCAATGTCTTCAATGAACAGCAATTTTCCTTTCGTATCGAGTTCATATGGACCACCAAGACTACTTGCAATTAACGTTAAATTTCCTCCAACAATTTCGCCTTGAGCTTCACCTTCCGCAATTACTTCTAAAGTAGAAAAGGATTCATCGTACACGAGCGAAGTCGGTTCAAATAACTGGTTGAATTGTTTTTTGGAAAGTGGATGAAAATCATCCTTTCCGACATCTGACGCCAGCATCGGTCCGTGGAAAGTGACGAGTCCTGTTTCTTGGCGAATGGCTGTGTGCAAATAAGTTAAGTCACTATATCCCCAAAAGATTTTCGGATTCTTTTTGATTAATTCATAATCTAGCCGGTGGGCGATTCGTGCGGTTCCATAACCCCCGCCTGCAAAGATAATTCCCTTAATGGAATCATCTGCAAACATGGCGTGCAAGTCTTCTAATCTTTCATCATCTGTACCAGCTAAATAGCCATGAACGTTTTTGAGATGTTTTCCTTCTTGAATAGATAATCCAAGACTTTCAATAAATGCTTTTGATTTTTGATAGTTTTCGATATTTGACGGGCTAGCCGGGGCGATCACCCCAACGGTATCCCCATGTTTTAAAGGTTTAGGTAGCATCATATAGTTACTCCTTCGGTGAAATAATGGAATCAAAGAGGAGTATTCCATAATCAAACTCCTCTTTGACTCGATTGAAATTGTTTATTGTTTGGAAGCCCATTTCAATTCCATATAGCCTACAGGATGTCGTACAATACCTGATACTTCAGGCTTTTGTAGTCCAACTTGATTATAAAAGTGAATTGGGAAAAGCGGTAATTCATCAAATAGAACTTTTTCAGCTTCATAGAGATATTCATAACGTTTTTCTTCATCCGCTTCATTTTTCGCATTCGCGATCAACTCATCATATTTTTCGTTTGACCAACCAGTACGGTTCATCGAAGAATCTGTTACAAAGCTTTCCAAGAAGTTAACCGGGTCGGCATAATCTGCTAGGAAAGAACTACGAGAGAACTGTAAATTCAAGCTTTTCTGGTCTTCTAAAAATACGTTCCATTCGGTATTCTCTAATGTCACATCAACGTCTAATTCTTCACTATAAATCTCTGCCATATATTCAGCGATCGCTCGGTGGGCGTCACTCGTATTATATGAAAGAACGACTTCAGGCAATTCGTCGTAGCCCTCTTCTTCCATACCGTCTTTTAAAAGCTGGCGTGCTTCTTCAGGGTCATGAGTTAATAGATCTCCATTCTCTTCGCGGAAGTCATTTCCGTTCGCATCTGTGAATCCTGGAGAAACGAACCCTTTCGCTGGTTCTTCGTTATTTTTCGTAATGTATTGAACGATATCTTCTTGATTGATTACTTTAGCGAACGCTTTACGGATTTTTTCGTTTTGGAAAGGTTCCATTTCTACGTTAAAGCGGTAGAAGTAAGTACCTGCCTGATCTACGAAAAACGCATCTTCACTATCCAATAGCTGTTCAGCCAAGTCAGATGGAATGGCAGCTGTATCTAACTCACCACTCTCATACATTTGATATTCCGTGTTCTCTTCGTTGACCATTGCCCAGTGAACTTCTTCTAGCTCAACATTTTCTGCATCCCAATATTCTGGGTTCTTTTTGAACGTAAAGTGACTCTCATGCTCCCATTCAGATAAAGTGAATGGTCCGTTACTGACAAAAGAATCCGCTTCAGCATGCCAATCTGGATTCTCTTCTGCAACTGCTTTATTAACAGGGAAGAAAGCAGGATTTGAAACTAAATCAAGGAAAAATCCAGTCGGTGCATTCAATGTTACTTTCAATGTCTTTTCATCTTCAGCGACCAAGCCAAGATCTTCGGCACTTCCTTCACCATTGTTAAACGCTTCAGCTCCTTCAATGAAGTAACCGAGAAAAGCAGCTGGAGAAGCTTCATCTGGGTCTAATAAGCGAGTCCATGCAAAAACGAAATCTTCCGCAGTTACCGGATCACCATTTGACCAATTGGCATCTTCACGTAGTGTGAATGTATATTCCAACCCGTCATCTGAAATGTCCCATTCTTCAGCAATACCACCAGCCGGTTGATGCGATTCATCTAAACGCGTCAACCCTTCCATTAAGTTGTTTAGCGCGTTCCAAGAAACAGCATTAAATCCTTGTGGTGGATCAAAGGATGTCGGCTCACTACCGTTATTTAAACGAAGTACATTGCCACTACTTGTATCCGATGATTCTTCATCCGATTCTGTTTCCTCTTTGTCCGTAGATTCCTCTGAGTTTGAATCATCGGAACTTGAATCCCCTTCTGAACTTTCATCATTACCAGTAGTACAAGCAACTAGAAATGTAAGCATAAGAACTAATAACAATACCAACCATTTTTTCACGTTGTTTCCTCCTTTTTATTCATTAAATTTGGTGTATGAACTCTCTCATCATAAAGCCAACAGTCTGCATAATGCGTTTCACTTGGCTCGTGACGGAGAGGGTATACCTTTTCACATACGAACATGGCATGTGGACATCTAGCAGTAAATGGACACCCAACCGGCGGAGAAAATAAATCTGGTGGTGTGCCATCAATCGGTTCCAATTTTTCTCCCTTTTGGTCAAGACGTGGTATCGAATTCAATAGTCCTTGTGTATATGGGTGTTGAGGTTCATAGAAAACTTCATATTTCGTTCCTGATTCAATGATTTTTCCGGCGTACATGACGGCAATTCGATCGGCTGCCTTTGCGACAACGCCTAAGTCGTGCGTAATCAAAATAATCGCGACATTCGTTTCTTCTTGAATGGTTTCAAACAACTCCAAAATTTGTGCTTGAATGGTGACGTCGAGTGCTGTTGTCGGTTCATCGGCAATCAATAGATCCGGTTCACAAATTAAAGCAATAGCAATAACGATCCGTTGGCGCATACCCCCACTAAATTGGTGTGGGTATTGTTTGAGTCGCTCTTCTGGATTCGGTATTCCGACGAGATCAAGCATCTCGAGCGCTTTTTGTTCAGCTTCTTTTCGAGATACGTTTTTATGCTGTCGTAAGCCTTCCGTCAATTGGTTACCGATTGTTAACGTTGGGTTTAACGCGGTCATTGGGTCTTGGAAAATCATCGAGATGTCTACACCGCGAATTTTCCGCATGTTTTTATCGCTTTCTTTAGCTAAGTCGTTACCTTTAAAGATGATTTCACCGTTTGCTATTTTACCGGCGGGTGATGGGATTAAGCGCATGATGCTATTTGCCGTCACACTCTTTCCGCAACCGGATTCGCCGACAATCGCCAATGTCTCACCTTCATGAAGTTCGAAATCGACGCCGCGGACAGCTTTGATTTCCCCGCCATAAGTTGAAAACGTGATATGAAGGTCGTTTACTTCAAGAATTTTTTTCATTGAGGTTACCTCCTGAGTTTCGGGTCTAGGGCATCTTGTAAGCCATCACCAAGTACGTTAAAGGCGAACATCGTTGCCGAGATGAAAAATGCTGGGAAGAATAAGCGCCACCAATGCCCAGACAAAATCGTTGTCAGTGCATCATTGGCCATTACACCCCAACTAGCGAAAGGAAATTGGACGCCGAGACCTAAGAAGCTTAAAAAGGCTTCTGCAAAGATGGCTGTCGGTACCGTTAACGTCATTTGAACGATGATCGGCCCCATTGTGTTAGGGAGCAAATTTTTTCGGATAATCCGACTCGTTTTTGCGCCAAATGACTTCGATGCATGGACGAATTCATAGTTTTTGATCTGTAAAACTTGTCCACGGACAATCCGGGCCATACCTACCCAACCCGTAACCGTCAGTGCCAGAATAATCGTCGAAAGACTCGGTCCTAAAACAACCAATAACAAAATAACGACGAGTAAATAAGGTAATCCGTATAATATCTCGACAATCCGCATCATAAGATTATCGGTTCTTCCGCCTTTATAGCCTGAAACCCCTCCATAAATGACACCAACAGTAAAATCAATGAGAGCAGCCATAATTCCGACGAACAAAGATATCCGAGCACCATACCATGTCCGTGTAAAGACATCTCTTCCAAGATTGTCTGTCCCGAACCAATAGGTAGAAGATGGCGGCTGATTTTGATTTGCCAAGCTTGTTTCACTAACTGAATAAGGTGTTAAGTAGGGACCGATGATTGCCATAATTCCTAATAGAATGAGAAAAATCAGTCCACCCATTGCTATGTAATTGGAACGAAGTCGTATCCAAGCGTCCTTCCAATAAGAAAGTGACGGACGAACAACGGTATTGGCTGAATCATTCGCTCCTTCCAACGGTTTAAACCAATCTAAGGGAATCTCTTTTGAATTCGGATCAATGTGGTCGTGTGATTGTGTTGTTTGTGATTTCATCGTTAATTCCCCTCTTCCTTGTGCAGTTTAATCCGAGGGTCTAACAACCCGTATGCGATATCAACTAAAAATAAAGCGAACACGAGAAATGCACTATAAAAAACGGTTGTGCCCATAATGACCGGATAGTCCCGTTGGTTGATACTCTCAACAAAGTACTTGCCCATTCCAGGAATCGCAAAGATTTTTTCGATGACAAAGGTTCCTGTAAGGATACCTGCTAATAAGGTTCCTAAGATTGTAACGACAGGCATCAGTGCATTTTTTAAGGCGTGTTTAATTACAACTTTGTAAGGGGCTAATCCTTTTGCACGCGCCATCTTAATGTAATCTTGTGTTAACACTTCCAACATGCTTGACCGTGTTAACCGTGCAATAATAGCCATTGGACCAGTCGCTAATGCGAGCGTCGGCAGAACCATATGCATCGGTGATTGCCATGTAGCAACAGGGAAGAATCCACCATTAACGGCTAATTGCTGAATCAATAATGTCGCTAACACAAAGTTCGGGATGGAAATACCGAGTACGGCGATGGTCATCGCAAGGTAATCGATAATTCCGTTGTGACGCAAAGCGGCCAATACCCCTAAAATAATTCCAGAAAAGAGTGCTACTAAGATTGCGATGATTCCAAGCTCTGCTGAGATCGGAAAACCTCTTCCAAGTAAATCGTTTACTGTACTATTTGGTTTTTTAATAGATGGACCAAAATCTAATGTCGCAATCGATTTTAGGTAAATAAAATATTGAACAATAGGAGGTTCATCTAAATTAAAATGCCGTTCCAAATTCTCTTGAACCGCTTCATTGGAAGTTCTCTCTTCGTTAAACGGAGAACCGGGAATGGCGTTCATCAATACAAAAGTGAGTGTTGCGATAATCCAAATTGTTAAGATCATCATGAAAAATCGTTTGAGGATATAACGGACCATGATTAAACCTCCCTAGGAAAAGGTTGCTTGCATCGCTAATTCTGTCATGACAATCATTGCTCTGTAAGCTTCCAAAATATCCTTTGCTTCGAATTTGACGGTACAGCTATTTGGCTCTATTGTCGTTCCTGGCATAAATGCCGCCAACTCTGCTTGTCCATAATTCACAAATTCAATACGCAACGTTGGATTTTTCGGTGGGGTCAAAGGCTTTACTTGGAAGCGATTTTTGATAGCTTCTTCCGTTTTTCTTTCCAGTAATTCACCTGCATTTTTCAATGATAGCGATTTCACAGCTGAGCGAGTAATGCTCTCCTTAACGGCAGCTGTCGTTACATGTGGAATTAAAGCTTCTGCTTCGACTGCAGCACGGTCATCCCCACCAACCAAAAGTACTGGGACATCGTAATAACCAGCTACTAAGGCATTGAAGCCCAACTCGCCGATCTCCATATCGTTAATATAAAAATTACGAACACCAAAGATCATGGAATGTGACATCACACCTGGTTGTCCAGCTCGTGCATGGTAGCCAAGAAACATTGCCCCATCAAAGGATCCATCAAGTCCTTGGACCATGGAATAAGGTTTTACCCCGCCTGTAATTAAATCAGCTTCCGGATGAAGCTCATCAATTAAAAGGTTATTCATTTTTGAGTGACTGTCATTGACCAAAAGGGACTGACACCCTTTCTCAAAAGCTTGTTTAACGACATGATTGACTTCTTTTGTCATAATTCTTCTACTTCGTTCATAGTTATGTAATTGTGAATCTACAAACGTATGGTCAGGCAGTCCGGTAATGCCTTCCATATCAACGGATAAATATAACTTCATTTACAATTCACCTCTTAAGATGTATAAACTTATTTGATAATTTAAAATATTACCATAAAATGTTGGTAAACACAATGAGACCATTGATGTATAGAGTCAGTCATAACCGTTATTCATTTGTTTTTCTTTTCAAGATCCATTATCTTATATACAATGAAAACATAAATAATTTAGAATATTTTTATGATAATGAATAATTAATTTAAATACGAGGTGATTTTATGAGTGAACAAGTGTTGAAATCAGAGGCCGGCCAACATAATTTAATGGACTATGCGAAAACGTATAATAACTTCGACTGGGAAGAAGCAAAGAAAGCCTTCTCTTGGTATGAAACGGGTAAAGTGAACATGGCCTATGAAGCGATCGACCGCCATGCAGAAACGGCGGAAAAGAAAGATCAAGTAGCACTTTACTATGAGTCACCTGATCGAAAAGAATCTTATACGTTTGATCAATTGAAAAAAATGAGTAACCAATTTGCAAACGTATTGAAAGAACATGGAGTCAAGAAAGGTGACCGCGTGTTCATGTTTATTCCAAGGTCTCCAGAATTCTACGCATCCTTCTTTGGAATCTTAAAAGTGGGAGCGGTTGCAGGACCGTTATTCGAGGCATTTATGGAGCAAGCAGTGAAAGATCGTTTAGAAGACAGTGAAGCGAGTGTGCTTGTGACAACCCCAGAGTTACTCGGCCGTGTCCCTGAGAATGAGCTACCAAAACTCGAAAAAGTCGTATTAGTCGGTGAGAAGGTTGAAGCTGACGGACGTTATATTGATTATCATGCAGAAATGAAGCAGGCGAGCGAAGAATTCGATATTGAGTGGGTAGACTTAGAGGATGGCTTGGTGCTTCATTATACTTCCGGCTCAACAGGAAAGCCAAAAGGTGTTTATCATGTGCATCATGCGATGATTCAGCATTACCAAACAGGAAAATGGGTGCTAGATTTACAAGATGATGACGTTTATTGGTGTACCGCAGATCCAGGTTGGGTAACTGGCACGAGTTATGGAATTTTTGCGCCTTGGCTAAACGGTGTGACAAACGTCGTTGTTGGTGGACGTTTCAGCCCAGAAGCTTGGTACGGTGCACTCGATCGCTACAACGTAACTGTTTGGTATTCTGCTCCGACAGCATTTCGTAAGTTGATGAGTGCTGGAAAAGAAGAGATTAAGAAACATGATTTATCTAGCCTCCGTCATATCATGAGTGTCGGGGAGCCATTAAACCCTGAAGTCATTCATTGGGGAATGAAGGCGTTTGATTTACGCATTCACGATACTTGGTGGATGACAGAAACCGGTGCACAGTTGATTTGTAACTACCCGACGGTCGATATCCGGCCAGGTTCGATGGGGAAACCAATTCCAGGAGTGACAGCATCCATCGTTGACGATCAAGGAAATGAATTGCCACCAAACCAAATGGGTAATTTGGCTATTAAAGAAGGCTGGCCAGCGATGATGCGTAAAATCTTGAATCGCCCTGAGAAATATCAAAGCTACTTTGTTAACGGATGGTATGTTTCTGGCGATAGTGCTTACCGAGACGAAGACGGTTACTTCTGGTTCCAAGGTCGTGTTGATGATGTCATTAATACATCCGGTGAACGGGTCGGTCCGTTCGAAGTTGAAAGTAAGCTGATTGAACATGAAGCGGTCGCAGAAGCGGGCGTAATCGGTAAACCGCATCCTGAGCGTGGTGAAATCGTCAAAGCCTTTATTTCATTGAATGAAGGTTATGAAGAATCCGATGAATTATTGGAAGACATTCGTCAATTCGTCAAAACAGGCTTGAGTGCTCATGCTGCTCCTCGAGAAGTCGAAGTCAGCAACAAGATTCCAAAAACCCGAAGCGGTAAAATCATGCGTCGTCTGTTGAAGGCACGTGAGCTCGGTTTACCTGAAGGGGATACGTCTACATTGGAATATTAATCAACGAAACCCACTTTAGGCCGGAGTATGCCTAAAGTGGGTTTTGTATGTTAAAGAGTGATGTTGATCTCATTATTCAAAAAATCGAATTAGACTTTCCAGCTCACAAATTTCACCTTTAATAAAACTTCCCAATTTTCTTGTAAGATCATCTATTTGACTGAGGACAGTTACGAGAAAAAAAGTCGCACGAACACTATAAGGGCTTTCAAGTTTATTATCGGCAGTTACCTCAACACCTACATAACCTCGATTCCCACACAAAAAGAATCGCATAGATAAAAAATGACTCACATTTTCTACATCTTCCCCAGTAATCCACAGAAATTCCTTTTGCTTAAAATTGGCTAAATCCATTACTCCTTCATTTAACTTTTCTAGTTCTTCATTATCAGTAAATATATTGAGGTTCATGCTGCAACGACCTGTCCAGAAATCTAAACTTAGTTCAAAGAAACTATCGTTATCATCAACCCATATCTTTTTTATTTTCACACTTGGTTGAGTCATCTTTTTTTTATTCCCCTTGTTGGTTATTGTTTGGGGTGTGCAACAACTGGACCGATTCTGGCATAACTTAGTGCAACAATCGCGCCCGATTATTTAAGATTGAAAAAAATGAATACCACAAAATTGCTATAAATTAATTTAAGAACGCTATCAATAGTGAATAAAGTAGCTCTTTTTTAAACGGGTTAATATCTATTTTTGGCTTCTTTGTTATATACACACCCTCGAATTAATTTTACCCCCATATGCTAACAATGTGTTATCAGAAAAAGCTAGCTGAAAACACTAAAATTATTATTAGGGGATGACAAACAAATGACAAAATTGTACTCTTATAAAGAGCCTACAGTAATTGTTGGTTCTGCCCAATTTAAAGTTAGAATGATTGAAACTCCATTGAACAACATTAAGACAGAAACTATTAATAAGCCCATATCACAAACAAATTATTCAGGAATAAACGGGGGATTCTTTGTCGGCAATTACACAAGTCCTCCGAAGCGAGGCGATTCTATCGCATGGTCTTATAATGATCAAGGTACAGGGGAAAATCATAATTATAATGGAAGTGCATCAAAACAGGAAAGTAGAAAAACATTTGTAGTATATCAAGAAGGTAACTTTTACTTCGGGGATACAATGAACGCAAAAAATATCACCGAGGTAAAAAATAAATTTCCTCAAGTTAGAGAAGCAATTGGGGGGATTGGTTTGGAAAGCAGTGATTGGGGAAGTGATTTAGCATATTATGGACCCTCCCAAAGAACGTTTATGGCTTTTGATGAAACAAGCAAAAGATTCGGATATCTAATAATTAGTCCAGAGCGGATCAATATCCCAGCGGTAAAATCAATCCTTCTGCAAATAGGATTAGATTCGAAAAATGCTGTAGTGCTTGATGGATCTGGTTCAACAGCATTAAGCATTCCTGAGTATAAATTTTTTGGAGAGAATCGATATATCTTTAACATGATCCGATTACGGAGACTGCAAAGATAGAACACAAAACGAGGGGAATAAAAATATGGAGACAAGAAAATTAACTAATCAGTTAAAGGCAAATTTATGGGCTTCTATTATTTCTGCTATTTTCTTGTCTTCCTCCTTTTTCTTTGTCTATGATTCAAAAATATACCCAACGGATTTCCTATGGGATTTTAGTCTATCGGACCTCGTCCCATTCATCTTACAATTTGGCGGTTTCTATTTTCTTATATTTTTTTTTATCACCTTTTTAATGACATTATTAACAAGATGGTTAAAAAGTCTATTATTTAGATTGGTTCTCTATATACTAATAGGTATATGCTTATCGCCTATTTTATTTCCAATATCAAAACCAAATTCATTTTCATACACTAATGTTTATTCACTTGCCGTGATTACAAGCGTCTTAATATTGGGTATATGCAAAGAGATTTTTAGTAATAAAAACGGTGATTAAGAAGGTGAATTGTTTCTGTCAAAATGTTGGCGAAACCCTTAACTGTATCGATTTATTACAATGCCAGAATATTATCAAGGATGCTAAACTATAAAGAAAAGCAGGGGCAAGATTCAGACGTACTAAAACAAATTTCTCCCATTGCTGGGAGCACATCAATTTGTATGGCCATTAAGAGTTTAATAAACAGGAAGATCAAGTTGACATGGATGCCATTATTCAGAAATTGGCTCAACGAAAGGCTATCTCAGAATAAATAACGTTTCTAATTTCACTATTCAACCTTTTCGAGGGGACGTGCAGAAATACCCTGATTAAAATAAACAGTATGTATAAAAAATAAGCCAGTTTTAATTATAATTAACATTATTTTTTCTACAAAATAAGGGCCAGGTATCTATTGGCTTTATTCCACAATCTGGCCTGATTATCGAACACCACGATGCCCGATTGTCGCCAGTGCATTCCTTGTATAGTTAATGTCTTTCAATATGTATAAGATCATCGGAAGGTGTTAAATAATTTTTTTCTCCTGTTGAAAAATCAGAACCATGACGTTTAATTTCTACATATTGAACTACTTTATCTTCATAAAGAAATACTATTGAACTACCCACCACTTAACAAACTACGGTTGTTTGAAGTGGGGGATTCCTAAGAACACCAGCGTAACCGCCAGT
>NZ_VMHE01000033.1 GCF_007559425.1 Allobacillus salarius
CGAGTGAGCAAAAATATAAGCTGAAAAGTCGAAAAGAAGAGATTTTACTTAAATAACACTGAAAAGTTTTTTAAGCACAAACCGTCTTCATTAAAAACAAAAAAACCGCCACCCAGGGTAGGGTAGCGGCATCGTTTAACCGAACATATGAGTTGAGTGTTTTGGTTGAACGCGTGCGGATGGGTTCATGTGCACCATTGCGTTGTTAACAGCTGTCGGTCCTTCGCCGAAGCCTGTAGCAATCAGGTTGACTTTTCCAGTATAGGTGCAGATATCGCCGACAGCGTAAATGCCTTCGATGTTCGTTTCCATTTTCGTATTAACAGCAATGCTGTTTTTATCAATTTCGAGTCCCCAATTTTTGATTGGTCCTAGTGACGATACGAATCCAAAGTTGACGAGCATGTCGTCAATTTCGACGTTGATTTTGTCATCATCTTTTGGCTTCTGCAACGTGACAGACTCAATCGCCTCGGTTCCATGAAGTTCTGTAGGAACATAGGGCGTCAATATGTTGACGGAAGATTGCTTCAACTGTGCAACACTGTGTTCGTGAGCACGGAAATCTTCTCGGCGGTGAACGAGTGTCACTTGGCTGGCAATTGGCTCAAGCATTAGTGACCAGTCCACAGCTGAATCGCCTCCGCCGCAAATCATTACGTGACGATCACGGAAAGATTCCAAGTTAGTAATGTAATAATGTAGATTGTGCTGTTCATATTGGTCACATTCTGGTATACGCAATTTACGTGGTTCGAATGCACCATTACCGGCTGTTATGATAACTGTTTTGGAATAGAAAGTTTCCTTGTCCGTCGTTAAGCGAAATAAATTCTCTTCTAACTTCACAATTTCTTGAACAGCTTGACCAAGTGTAATTTTCGGGTCGAAAGGTTTTACTTGATCATATAGATTATCGACGAGCTCTTGAGCACGAACTTTTGGAAAACCTGCCACGTCATAAATATATTTTTCTGGGTATAACGCGGTTAATTGCCCCCCAATATGGGGTAAACTCTCTATGATATGAACATCAGCATCGCGTAAACCGCCATAAAATGCAGTAAATAAACCGACCGGTCCAGCGCCGATGATCGTAATATCGTGAATATTGTCGTTCATAACTGAATACCTCCAAGTCCAAATATGACTTTTCACACCAAGAATCATTATAACATTTTCAAGAAAATATGCTAAATGGTTTGCAAAAAATGGCGAAAAAAATAATTGGAAACAATGTTTTAAGCTACTAATCAAACAATTCACCAAACATCATGACAGCACCGAATTTGCGCGAACAGAGAGATCTTTGCCAAGGTAATTTTCAGAAAGGTTGGAATTTAACTTTTGGACTTGAAAAAGCGGTTTAAAAGTTCTATGATTGTTTTTAGATGTTGAATTTTACAAAAATGTGACATTCTCGTTAAGTTCGTGAAGAAAATCACAAAGTCATCGAGCAATGGGTAAAGTTATTTTTTCTGTGACGTTGTGTAAGCGTTTTTCATGAGGAGAAGAAATATTATGGATGGAAGTGATTAGAATGAGTAGACCTAACATTGTCGTACTTGGTGCTGGTTATGGAGGCATTATGACAACGGTTCGTTTGCAAAAAGAATTGAAAGCAAACGATGCAAACATCACGTTGGTTAACAAAAATGACTACCATTATCAAACTACTTGGTTGCATGAAATTTCTGCAGGTACGTTACATCATGATAGAGCACGGATTCCAATCGGTGATTTGATCGACTTTAATCGCGTGAACTTTATTCAAGACACGGTTCTATCGATCGATCCTGAAGGACAAAGAGTTCAGCTTGAAGAAGGTGAACTGACGTATGATTACTTAGTGATTGGATTGGGCTTCGAAACAGCTACTTTCGGAATCGAAGGCTTGCTTGAACATGCTCACTCCATTACAAACATTAATAGCTCTCGTTTAATTCGTGAAGAAATTGAAAGTAACTTTGCAAAATACAACAATGAACCAGAAGAGCGCGATGATTTACTGACAATTGTTGTCGGTGGTGCAGGATTCACCGGTATCGAATTTTTGGGTGAAATTGCGAACCGTGTACCTGAACTATGTGAAGAGTATGATATTCCACGAGAAAAAGTCAGAATTATTAACGTAGAAGCTGGTCCGACAGCACTTGCCGGATTTGATCCAGAGCTTGTTGAATATGCAATGAACCGCCTTGAAGAAAAAGGTGTCGAATTCCGTATTAGCACAATGATCAAAAAAGTAACTGAAGATGGTATTGTTGTCGAAAAAGACGACGAGCAAGAAATGATTCCTTCTCGTAATGTCGTTTGGGCAGCCGGAGTTACAGGAAACTCTATTGTTGGCGAATCAGGATTCGAAGTAAACCGGAACAAAGTACCTGTACGTGAAGATTTACGTGCACCGGAATATGACAATGTATTTGTCGTTGGTGACTGTGCTGTTCTGATGAACCCTGAAACAGAAAGACCATACCCACCAACTGCGCAAATCGCTATTCAAATGGCTGAATTAACAGCTCGCAATTTGAAGCAAGTTGTCCACGGCAATAACGAACTTGAACCTTTTGAATTTGATAACAAAGGAACAGTTGCTTCCCTTGGAAATACAGATGCAATTGGTGTCATATTTGGCGACCGTAAGCTATTTGGACGTTCTGCATCCATCATGAAGAAAGTAATCGATAACCGTTACTTATTGAAACTTGGCGGTGTAGGTCTGTTTTTGAAAAAAGGAAAGCTGGATATGTACCATTAATGTTTAACGAAGCAAAAGCGGTTATACACTGCTTTTGCTTTTTTACTTTCTACCATTCGTCAAAAAACAGCCATAAAGCTCGAGTGAATCGACTTTGAAAATTGTTTTGAATAAGGTAGAATGATGGAGTGTCTAGAGAATTTTTAGGGGGAGCAAGTATGGATATTATTCAAGGAATTGTAGCAGCAGTGCTATTTTTCGTCTTGTTTTTCGGAATCGCTTTTATACTGAATATGTTACTACGCATGACATGGATCATGTCGTTTATATTTCCGATTGTCGTCATATTAATTATCGACGATGTGTCGTTCATGAGTTATTTGACAGAACCAGATGTCGCATTTCCAGCCCTAGGTGCAAAAATCACCGGGTTAAAAATATGGGATATACTAATATTATTAGCAGGATTCTTCGGAACAATCGTTTCTGGAATTTCCATAAAAATGTTACGTAAAAACGGATATCAAATGTTTTAAAGGGTAGTCTAAAAGTAGAAAAGCATAGAATTTTGTCGAAAAATGTTTAAAAGCTTCTTAAAAAGGAAACGCTAAGCCATAGTGAGGTGGTTTACATGCGAACTCCTGCAAGAAGCTTTTTATTTATGGGGATGTTCATTCTGATGAATTCTTACTTCGTGCTCACTTCCTATTCAAGTGAAAATGATGAAAGTAAATTCACGTTGAATCTTTCGGCCAAAGAATCGGCTTTGGCAAAAAAATCGGACATAACTTTAGTGGATTCTATAGAAGATTATGATATTGAGCTTGCGAGTCTATCTACCGAAGCGTATCGTCAGTTTGAAATAAAAACAGTGATTGCAACTAGCTATACGGCAGGTGTCGAGTCAACCGGGAAAAGCCCGGGTCACCCGAATTACGGGATTACATTTTCAGGATTAGAGGTACAACGTGATGAGCTTTCAACCATCGCTGCGGATCCAGAATTCTTACCACTTGGAAGTGTATTGTATATACCAAACTATGGATATGGAATTGTTGCAGATACAGGAAGTGCAATCAAAGGAAACAAAATCGATTTGTATTATGAAACCGTTGATGAAGTATTTAGTCAATGGGGCAAAAAAGAAATCGATGTTTTCCTCATTGAAGAAGGAGAAGGGCAATTGACGGAGGAAGAATTCGATCAATGGTCCAAAAAAATTGAAACAGGCAACTTGCCGACATTTCAAGAAAGCCTATAACAACAAAAATCCGCTGTACAGTTAAAAATACTGGCAGCGGATTTTTTTGACTAAATAAATGAATAAACAACAATAGCTAAAATAATTCCAGTTAATGCACCGAAGAAAACTTCGATCGGTTGGTGACCAAGTAATTCCTTTAACTCTTCTTTTTTCTGTTGTTGTTCTTTTTGTGGCCAATTTTTCGCATCCGCTACAAGACGTTGGAAATCTTTGACGAGCTGGTTCAATATCGTCGCATGCTCTCCCGCCTGGCGTCTAATTCCTGTCGCATCGTACATGACAATAATACTTAGTACAGTTGCAATTGCAAAAAAAGGTGAATCGAGACCATTCTCAATTCCAATTGCCGTAGCTAACGAAGTAACAGAGGCCGAATGACTGCTTGGCATACCGCCAGTACTGAACGCCAATCCCGGCTTAAACTCACGTGTTGCAATGAAGTGGATGGGGATTTTGACCACTTGTGCAAACAGAACAGCTAACAAAGCAATCCACAGTGGAGTATTCGTAAAAATTTCCATGTTATCATCTACCTTTAAACATACTATTCTCATAGTACCCAAAAAATGCGGAATGACAAACAAGTTTGATGAAGAAAGTATGTCAAGATTGAAGTTAGGTTGTCTATTTCGCATAACGAAGTAATCTGATATGATAAACATATACAATAAAAGGAGTGAGGACATGTTTCAACAAACACAAGAAAATGTCACAAAAGTTTCGACGAAAGCCTTAATTGTTGGCTTATTTGAAGAACAAAAAAATAATCAAACAACCTATGAAGAACTAAATCAAGCGTTCGATCAGCAGTTGGATGAACTGATGCAAGCAGGAGATCTTTCTAACAAATATGGAAAGGTCGGAAAAATACATACGCTAGGAAAGATTGAAGCGGAGCGTTTATACTTCATCGGTCTTGGCAAACGAGAAGAACTAACGACGAACCGTCTACGTAAAGCAGTAGGTAAAACATTTCAATCCATCCAAAAAGATGGTTTTGATCAAGCAGCTGTTTCTATAGCGAGCATCTTTCAGGAAAACCCAACAGAAGAACTGCTTGAAGCAATTGGAGATGCATTTGCCTTATCAACATTCGAACAATCTACATGTCATACAAATAGACCTGAAAAAACAAATTTAGGTTCATTAAAATTCATTAGTAATCAAGAGCTTGATCTGTCAGCTGTAGAGAAAGGTTACGCTTATGGAACAGGTGCCAACACGGCGAGATATTTAGTCAACCTTCCAAGTAACTTGCTAACGGCAACTGACCTAGCGAATTTCGCTGAAAACATTGCCAATGAAAATGACCTAGAAATCGAAGTTCTCGGTAAAGAAGAAATTGAAGAGCTTGGCATGGGTGCACTCCTTGCCGTCAACCAAGGATCCAATGAGCCACCACGCTTTATCGTCATGAAATATCAAGGAAAAGAGACATGGGAGAACCCAACAGCACTTGTCGGAAAAGGAATCACCTTTGATACCGGCGGTTATTCGTTAAAGCCTAAAGACGGCATTGTCGGCATGAAAATGGATATGGGCGGAGCAGCAGCAGTTGTTGGCGCTATGGAAGCAATCGGTAAAACGAAACCGAAAGAAAACGTCATGGGCATAATTGCAGCAACAGACAACATGATTAGCGGAAAAGCATTTAAACCAGACGACGTCATCGTATCGATGAGCGGGAAAACAATCGAAATCCGCAATACAGATGCAGAAGGGCGCTTGGCACTTGCAGACGCCGTTGCTTATGCAAGAAAAGAAGGCGCAGCTAAAATTGTGGATATCGCTACCTTAACCGGCGGTGTCATTGTTGCATTAGGTGATAAAGTCACAGGAGCCCTAACAAACAACGATGAATGGTTTGAAGAAATTAAAACAGCTTCTGAAAAAATGGATGAACCAGTTTGGGCGTTCCCATACATGGAACATTACCGTGAAGAAGTTCGAACAAGCCATATCGCTGACTTAAACAACTCACCAGGAAGAAAAGCACAATCAATTTTAGCAGCAGCTTTCGTCGGTGAATTTGCCGATGACACGCCATGGGTACATTTAGATATCGCAGGTACAGCAGTATCCGATTCAGAATATGACCTCGGGCCAAAAGGATCAACAGGTGTTATGGCAAGAACATTAGCTAAAGCTTTTGATTTAGACAAATAACATTAATACTAAATTCCATAAAAAAGGCTAGCAATCATTAGTAGGTGCTGGCCTTTTATTTACCGTTCATCCGCTATTTTTTTGTACATGATCCGCGGTCATTAGTGTTACTACTTTATAGTGCACGTTTCGGTATATAAGCAGGCGTCGAAACTCATCCAGAAGCCGTCGAATAAACGTGGCAAGCCGTCGAAATCTTTCTTGAAGCCGTCGAATAAACGTGGCAAGCTGTCGAAATCTATCTCTTGCAGTACCCGAAATAATCATCGTAAAGCGAGTCTTTGCTCAATTCTATGAAAAATAGGTTGAAACCGATCGCTATAACAAAAGTAAAAACGCCATTCACCAAGTGAATGACGTTTCAATCATTTATTGATTTCGCAATGACGGGCTAACTCGTTGGATTCTTGTTACAAAAGAAGGCAGGCTAACTGCCAGTATACCAGTGATCACAGCATCCTTAATGAAAAATGGCAACATCATCAACATGGATCCATACATGGAAATTGGCACTTCCAACACATTATTCATTGAAAAATATAGATAAGGTGTTCCAATTAAATAGTTTACGATTAGTCCACCGAAGACAGCGAAAGAATACGTAGCCAAACTATTATTGGAAGCTTTTTCAATAATCAATCCAGAGATATAGGCTACAAAAACAAATGAGATTAAAAATCCACCTGTCGGCATTGCAAAGATGGCAATCCCCCCACTCATTTCTGCAAATACAGGCACACCGATAGCTCCAACAGCGAGATAAACAATCATCGAAAATGTGCCAAGTTTTCTACCTAACAAAATCCCGGCCAGGATCGCAAAGAACGTTTGCAAAGTAAGCGGAACTTCCCCACCTGCGTATGTAATTTTTAAAGCAGGAACCCAATAAGCTAAGTTGGCTCCAATCATCATTAGGACGACAAAAACTGCTCCCATCGTCAAGTCGACTGTACGAAATCTTTGATTATTCATATTGATTACCCCTCTTTTTCTGAATTCTTTTTCTTTATGATATAAGAGAAGTTGAATGATTGTCAACCAAAAAAATAATAGGTTAACAATAGAGAGGGTTTTATCCACAAATAAAAAACTTCTCAAAAGCTCAAAAACTTTTGAGAAGTCATTGATCAAACTCAATACTTAACGAATACTTGCTTCCAATGCGACATCAATCATCTCACTGAATGTTTTCTGACGTTCTTCTGGTGTTGTTTCTTCACCTGTTAAGATGTGATCGCTCACCGTCAATACAGAAAGCGCACGACAGCCATGTTTTGCAGCTAATGTATATAGAGCAGTAGTTTCCATTTCAACACCTAAAACATTGTATTCCGCTAATTTTTCGAACAACTCCATTGCGTTGTCTCGATAGAAGCTGTCACTTGTAAATACGTTACCGACACGAAGATTCAAGTTCATTTCTTCACCGACGTCATATGCATTTTTCAACAAACCGAAGTCAGCAGCCGGTGCATAATCAATACCCCCGAAAACCATGCGATTCATTTGGGAATCCGTTGTTGCCGTTTGAGCTAAAATGACGTCACGTACTTTGACGTCTTTTTGCAATGCTCCACAAGAACCAACGCGGATTAAATTCTTTACACCATATTCATTAATCAATTCATTGACGTAAATCGAAATGCTTGGTACGCCCATTCCAGTACCTTGAACCGAAATACGCTCACCCTTATACGTACCTGTAAAACCTAACATGCCACGTACTTCATTATACTGCGTGACATCTTCCAAGAAGTTCTCTGCAATATATTTTGCCCGAAGCGGATCCCCTGGAAGTAAAATCGTTTCAGCGATATCGCCTTTTTTTGCGCCAATATGTGCTGTACTCATTTCAAAAGTTCCTCCTTCAACTGTTCTGTATAAAAGTTATCATAAGATAGGCGAAAAGAAAAAGAAAATCCCTATGCAATTGTTTTGTATAGGGATGAGTTGCGTTAAGCAAATACAACTTCCTCAATCACTTTCGTCTCTTCATGATTTAATAAATTTTTATTAATTTTATTTTCTACAGGTTTATTCATCGCTTGTTCCAAGTCATCCGTCTCTTCATGTGCACCGACTAAATAAATTCGCTGCCAACCGTTATCTTTGGCGAGTTTATCTAATTTCGGTGCGACTTGTTTATACCATCGTTCACGATGTGCTTCAAAACGGTCTTTGAATTCATCTTGCTTAGATGATTTCGCGCCTGATGTTCCCATGTTTCGATCGGCTAAGTGAGCCCCTTGATGAAGCCGCCAATCCTCTGTATCTAGGTCTAGTTCAAAAACTTTCGTATCATTCACGCTGCCAAGATTGGCATCAATGCATTTGATTTCCTCTTGTTGCGTTAAAATAATACCTGTCTTCGGGAATTCCTTCTGTATTAGCTTCAACTGATCGAGCTTCGCCGTTTCCTCCCAATGGAATTCATTTTCCACAGGCATTTGTAACGTTTCAGCAAACCAAACTGAATCATCTGAAGCGGCTACAATGACCAAGCTTTTTTTGAAATTCGGCTGTTCATCTTGTACAAAACGTTCTACTTTTTCTTTTACATTCCAAAAGTTACGCTTTTCGTCAGAATCGTCATCTTCTTTAAGATAGTTTTCAAAGTTCTGCATCGCATTTTTGAAATGAATTTGCCACTTACCATCTAAGTTCCCAGGGTCGGCTGGATCTGTGTTCAAATACATCGTAAACACACGATGGGGAGATTCGAGATATAGTGATTCAAGCTTCTTCAGTTCTTTATTTAAATCCATAATAGAAACACTCCTTTTAATAAAAGTGACTCTATTAAAGTATTTCCGTTTAAAGAAGTGATTAAACGCAGGAGATAGTCGCAAACAATTTATTATGCAATAAAAAAAAGAGGCCTCCATCACAGAGGCTTCTAGAAATAACTTTATTTAAGTTCAATTTCAAAATCGAGATCTTCACCGATTGTATCCCAATCTTCATTTAACGGGGCATCGAATACAAGTCGAATACTCTCAATGTCTTCTGCATTCGAGTTTTCAAGTACATAAGCCATCGTTCCGCTTCCTTTAGTTCCAGCCATCATTTCACCTTCAATATGATCACTTAACCACATATCCGGTTCGATTTGTTCACCAGTATTCGTTGACACCGTACCTTGACCGGCATAAAAACTAATATCTTCGTCCGATGTGTTTTCAACAGAAATATCTACCTGAATATAGTCTATCTCATCTGTTTCGAAAAACTGCTGGCCTTCCTCATTTAACTCACCTGAAGTAGCAACAACTTTCTCAATGGTCAACACGACAGGTCCTGTTTCAAATGTATGTTTTTCTTCATTTTTTGCATGTGCTGTAAAAACGCCACCTTCTGTCTCGATCACATCTTCAGTTGATTCACTTTCACTGGACTCTTCATTGCTGGACTCTTCGCTTTCCTGTTGATCATCGCTTTCATCAGCACTTTCTGTACGTTCTTCTTGATCGGAATCTTCAGCACTGGCTTCCTCGCTTGAGTCGCTTCCTCCACATGCTGCTAGAAATGCAGTCAGCATTAACGTGAACAAAACAAATAAAAACTTTTTCATCACTAGATCCCCCTCATTATTTTTTTGAGACAAACCGTTTAATCAAAGTAAATTTTTCATAAAAAAACAGAGCCCGTTCACTGACTCGTAATTGCATCTACCTATATTTGGTTAAGTGAACATGATAAAAAAAACAATTTATGAAGAAACAATAGATGCAATTAATGTCGTAATGAAAAAGAATGAATCGTTTTGTCTCTAACTATATATTACAATAATATTACAAAGAATTTAAGGGGTATAAGTGATAAATTTAAGAAATATCAACCAATGCAAGAAAAAATGAAAATAAAACAAATGGCTAGCAGAAATAAACCAATTAAATTATAATGATGATGATACAATTAAATTATAGGGTTACGATTCTTCGGGGCAGGGTGAAAATCCCGACCGGTGGTAACAAGTGAGAGCTTGAAGTCCACGACCCGCGCGAGCGGTTGATCCAGTGCGAATCTGGAACCGACAGTTAGAGTCTGGAGGGGAGAAGGATCTGAAACGTTAACGGCCAAAAGAGATTGCTTGATTAGGAGGTTAACGTTTGAAAGAATCAAAAGATTATATGAAACATGCTTTGGAAATGGCAAGGCTGACAATCGGCCAGACGCATCCGAATCCATCGGTTGGCGCAATCGTCGTGAAAAACGGCCGAGTGATTGGCGTCGGAACACATATGAAGCCAGGTGAGCCGCATGCTGAAGTATTTGCACTCCAGCAAGCAGGTGATGAGGCGGAGGGTGCTGACATTTACGTTACCTTAGAGCCTTGTGCCCATTATGGGAAAACACCACCATGTGCCAAAGCGATTATTGATGCAGGAATTAAAAAAGTTTTTGCCGCGACCTTAGACCCGAATCCGAAAGTAGCTGGAAAAGGCGTTCAATGGTTGCGCGATGAAGGAATTGACGTGGAGGTTGGTTTGCATGAAGAAGATGCAATAGAGATCAATAAAGATTTCATGCACTTCATGCGAAATAAACGACCGTACGTCACGATAAAAACAGCTGTTTCGCTCGATGGAAAAATGACAGCGAACAGTGGTGATAGTAAATGGATTACCGGTGAAGCGGCACGGCGTGATGTTCACGAAAACCGCCACCGACATGATGCTATTTTAGTAGGAATTGAAACCGTTAAACATGACGATCCTCAATTAACAACCCGTTTGCCCCACGGAGGAATTAACCCCATACGAATCATCTTGGATACTCATCTATCTATCCCTTTTCATGCAAAAATACTCACAGATAAAGCCGTTCGTACCATCATTGTTTGTGCAAATGATGCGAGCGAATCAACTGAAAAACAATTAAATGAAATAGAACACATTGATGTTTTGCGCATGCCAACAGATGAAATCTATTTAAACGATCTATTGGCAACATTAGCAGAAGATAAAATCATGAGTGTTTATGTAGAAGGCGGCTCAAAGATCCATTCGTCATTCATACATAAACAACTTTTTGATGAGCTTCATGTTTATATGGCTCCAAAGCTGATCGGTGGACCAACGAGTAAACCATTCTTTAACCAAAATGGATTTGCGGAAGTTAGCCAAAGTGTAAAACTTACGTTTGAATCGATCGAACAGATGGATGATGACTTGAAAATTATTGCCAAACCGAAACGGTAGGGGGTTATACAATGTTTACTGGAATTATTGAAGAAGTCGGTGAAATACAAACAATCAACCAAGCAAAAGAATCGCTCGAATTAGATGTAAAAGCATCTGTCGTGACGAAGGATTTGAGTTTGGGTGACAGTATTTCGGTTAACGGTGTTTGTCTAACAGCGACTTCCTTTACAGATACGAATTTCACGATGGATGTGATGCCTGAGACATTTCACCATACGGCGTTAAAAGATTTGAAAGTCGGTTCAAAAGTGAATCTTGAGCGGGCAATGGCTGCAAACGGACGATTTGGCGGTCATTTCGTTTCAGGACACGTCGATGGCATGGGAAAAATCATTAAGCGAGAAACGCGTGAGAATGCAGAATACTTTCATATTGAGGTGCCTGCAAACTTAAGTAAATACATGATGTTAAAGGGCTCTGTCGCCATTGACGGGACATCGCTTACGATATTTGGCTTAGAAAATCATGTGTTAACGATCTCACTCATACCCCACACACAGGATGCAACAACTTTAACGAGCAAAGGGACAGGGGATTTAGTGAATATCGAATGCGATCAATTGTTAAAATATGTCTACCAGCTCGTACAACCAAACGAAGAACAAAAAGAAAAAGGAGTTCCCTTGGAACAGCTGCGAAAATCAGGGTTTCTTGGTTAATAGGAGGGGCAAACAATGTTTGATTCAATAGAAGAAGCAATAGAAGACCTACGCGCAGGCAAAGCTGTTATCGTTGTAGATGACGAAAATAGAGAGAATGAAGGGGACTTTGTCGCACTAGGCGAAAAAGCTACACCTGAAATGATTAACTTCATGGCAACAGAAGGCAGAGGACTAATCTGTGCACCAATTACGAAAGAAAAAGCAGAACAGCTTCAACTGAACATGATGGCTGATGTGAATACAGACAGTCATGGTACTGCATTTACCGTCAGTATCGACCACGTAGAAACAACGACAGGAATTAGTGCAGGTGAACGTTCTAAATCAATTATGCGTCTAGCTGAAGATGATGTCGTTCCAACCGAATTTAAACGACCTGGACATATTTTTCCGTTAATCGCGAAAGAAGGCGGCGTTTTGCGTCGAGCAGGGCATACAGAAGCGGCCATTGATTTGGCGAAAATCGCCGGTTCAAAACCTGTCGGTGCCATTTGTGAAATTATGAATGAAGATGGATCGATGGCTCGTGTGCCAGAACTTCGTAAATTGGCGGATGAAAAAGGCTTGAAATTGATTACGATTGAAGATTTAATAAAGTATCGTAGAAAGCACGAAAAATTAATCAGCCGTGAAATCGAAATTAACTTACCGACATCGTTCGGGGATTTCAATGTAGTTGCTTACACAAATGATTTAGATGGTCGTGAGCATCTTGCCTTAGTGAAAGGTGACATTACCCCACATGAGCCTACGCTGGTCCGCGTGCATAGTGAATGCTTAACAGGCGACGTATTTGGTTCTCACCGCTGTGATTGTGGACCACAATTAGAAGCCGCCTTAAAACAAATTGAAGAAGAAGGAAAAGGTGTCCTGCTTTATATGCGTCAAGAAGGTCGCGGAATTGGCTTATTGAATAAACTGAAAGCCTATAAGCTTCAAGAAGAAGGCTATGATACCGTTGAAGCGAACCATAAGCTTGGTTTTCCAGCTGATTTACGGGATTACGGTTTAGGTGCACAAATTTTAGAAGACGTCGGCGTACGCAAAATGCGCCTACTTACGAATAATCCACGTAAGATTAAAGGACTCCACGGTTATGAGCTTGAACTAGTTGAACGTGTACCACTTAAAATGGAATCAAATAAAAACAACGAGAAATACTTGCAAACAAAACGCGATAAATTAGGCCATTTGTTTTAAGTTAAAGTGAAACTACACTGGTAAACATTTGAGGAGGAATATAAGTTGAAAACATATGAAGGAAGTCTAGTAGGAACAGGACTAAAAGTAGCGATCGTCGTCGGTCGTTTCAATGAATTTATCAATGAAAGATTGTTAGACGGCGCGGTAAGTGCTTTGAAGCGTCACGGTGTAGACGAAAATGATATTGAAGTAGCTTGGGTCCCAGGCGCTTATGAAATTCCGTTGGCAGCGAAAAAGCTTGCCGAAACGAAAAACTACGATGCCCTCGTTACGCTTGGCTCTGTCATTCGTGGTGCGACACCACATTTTGAGTATGTCAGTGGAGAAGTATCGAGCGGCGTTGCTGCTGTCAGCAAAGAAACAGGCGTACCGACGATTTTCGGTGTCTTAACAACTGATACGATTGAACAAGCGATTGAGCGTGCAGGAACGAAAGCAGGAAACAAAGGTTATGATTGTGCCATTGCAGCAATTGAAATGGCAAATTTATTACAAGAAATCGATAAGTAAATTGTCAAAAAGGTGAAACACTCTACTGACAAACGTGCAATTTCCTATGTTATACTGGAGCTAATCACATAGACAAAAAAGTAGGTGTTCGTCATGCCTTTGATCCAATTTCCAATTTTAATGCCTTTTCTTTATTTTCCTAATGATAAAACAGAATATCTTCCAGCCATTTTGACGATGATCGCTTTTCTAATCGTTGCTATCTTGGCTTTTATTCTCATTAAGAGAATTTCTAAAAAGCAAGAAGAGAAATTTAATGAGGAATATGGTTCGATTATTCAAGAAAATAAGGAAAAAGATCAAACGAATAAGAACTAATGAAACATCCACTCACGAGTAGTGGGTGTTTTTTTAGTTATAATCGTTTAAAATCCTTACAGACTAGCCAAACTGTCAGGTGAGGTGGTAAAAAATGAAACGAGCAATTTTAATAATTTCAATGACAGCTTTTTTAATCGGATGCCAATCCGACCAAAAAACAATGGTAGAAACCGATATTTACAATGCAGATTCAGATATTATCGGAAAAGCGACCATTTCTGAAGAGCCCGAAGGTGTAAAAGTCAAAGTGGCACTTGAAGGATTGGAACCAGGCTTTCATGGTATTCACATTCATGAATTTCCTAAATGTGAAGGTCCGAATTTCGAGTCAGCAGGAAATCACTGGACAATTGACGACTCTAAACATGGCTTAATGCATCCAGAAGGTCCGCATGTTGGTGATATGCCGAATATTGAAGTCGGCGGAGACGGTACGATTGCTGATTATGAATTTGTTCTATCGGAAGCAACATTAAAAGATGGAAAAGGCTCAATGTTCTCAGATGAAGGAAAGGCACTAATCATTCATTCTGGTCAAGATGATGGTGTAAGCCAACCAGCTGGTAATTCTGGTGAGCGAATTGCCTGTGCAGTCATTAAAAAAGATTCCGAGCTACAAGAAGGCACAAACCCAGGCGATCAAGTTGAGCAAAAAGAAGAGGAAGAATCATGATTTTTATCTAATCCTTAAATATCTAGTTAATAAGTGCATCTCTTATTAGCTAGATATTTAATAACGCTAATTCCTACAACAACAGGTAGATTTTAAATTAACTGCAATTCTTATTTCTGTAGCTTAATGATCAAAGTAATCGTATATAACCTTTCTTGCTACCCCATAATCTACTGTTAAAACATCATTTATATTACTTTCTTCCAATAATCTTCGTACAATTTCCGCGCCATAATAATATCCTAACCGATATGATGTCAGTCTCGTAAAGTCTTCAATACCGAACAACCTATGATAAAGTGTAGTATTCAATATTCCTTCATTTACCGCATTGTGTAACTTATAACCAATCTCTCGTTTCATATTTTCACAGTTTCTAACCCACTCTGAAACCTGCTCATGATCAATAAACCCAAACCAATACGAATCCTCTATTTTCTCATCCAACATCACGTAACTGATATACGTTGCTATACCTTCAGAGAGTAATAACTTGAAATACTTTTCTTCAACATTGTTGTGGTTATCTCGGTAGAAATGAGGGTTAAGACAATAATGAATGGAATGAAGTATTTCATGAGTCATAATCGTTTTAAAATTGTACAGATCAAGTCTCGGAATTACAGCATTTAAACCGAAAAATACATAAGGCATTCCATCAATCAAAATTCCATGACCATCAAAACGACTATCGCCAAAGAAGACAATGAGATCAAGGTCAATATTCAGGTGAAGTCTATTGTTTATTCGGTTAAGCATGTCCTTAGCAAGTGGTTCTAAAAAAGAAATCACCTTAGAAACATCTCGTAATGAATATGGTTGCATCAACTCATTTGTATCTTGTATGAAACATGGATTTGAATTGAATAAACGAAAGTATTCTTTGAAAAATGGATGTTCATTTAATTCTTTGTTTTTTGTTATCAATTGTTTTTCTGCTAAATTTATAACTTTCATTTGCCAAATCACCTGATCCATCTCAATTATCCGGCAGATCTAAATAAAATAAATCCACCATCTTAAAACGAAGCTTTAAATAATTGTCTGGTTTATTTTGATAATTATGATAAATTATATAGTAAATACAATATAAACAAAAGACTGTTTTAGACACAAATAAATTTGAGGCATACATTTATTGTTTCGAAAACAATAGGGGGAGAGTACAGTGCAAGTAGAAGAAGCAAAAAGGGATGCAGCAATACGAGGAAAAAGAGGGGTCTCATTTATATTAGCAGGTACGTTTATTTGGATCATCATTACAGCTATATTTTTGATGCCGAATTTACCGTTAGAAACAAAAAATATTTACATGCTCTTTTCTACAGGAATGATGTTCCCGCTTGCCGTTGGTATGTCGACGTTACTGAAAGCAGATTGGAAGTTGGAAGGGAATCCATTGAACATGCTCGGTTTGATTATCAACCTTGCTCAGTTTGCTTATTTTCCATTTATCTTTTGGGCGTTTGCAAAATCACCTGAACAGGTTGTGTTATTTTTCGCCATCATAACGGCTGCGCATTTTTTCCCATACGGTTGGTACTACGAGTCGAAAGCATATTACATGATTGCACCACTTGTTGCAGTGGTGATAACGATAGTCGGTTGGACATTAGGAGCGAGTCAGCTCTGGTTCATTCCAGTTGTAATGGTAGCATCATTAATTATATTAGCGACGTGGGTTACGATTGAGAACAGAGAATGTGCTATGAAGAATGCTTGATTGAACTGCGGGATTAATACAACCGGATGAACTGAAGAAAATGGGTCCAAAGGTTGAACAGAACATTTCATTAGCAAAATCTATTAAAAAATCTCATAGATGAAGATTTAAAAACATTATTAGAGTCCTAAAAAGAGACATTGAAAAAATAAAAAAGATGACGTACAATAGTTTGTGTAAAACTCTTGAAGACAAAAAAAGAGGTAGGGTATCCTCAGAGTAAACAACGAAAC
>NZ_VMHE01000034.1 GCF_007559425.1 Allobacillus salarius
TCTCGATACCCAAACAGCTTCGTCCGCAATCGGAAATGTCATCGAGAAGCGGTCTCGACACCCAAACGTCCTCGTCCACATATGAAAGTGTCATCGAGAAGAGCTCTCGAGCCGGGAAGGAATCGAAATTTTATCTCTTTCGTATTAGATAAACGCTCTCAAGTACGGAAGGAGCACCACTTGCTTTTCTTCCGTTCTCGAGAGGAGCTCTCAAGAACGGAAGAGAGAGCACTTTATCATTTTCCGTATCAGAGAAGGACGCTCCACCCAGAAAGCACCCGCCTATTCATTTCTTTTATCCACGAGGCGTACAGCCAATGCACTGTTTTACTCTGCAAATCAACTCAATCGTATTTTCATCACTAAAATTTCGTCAATCGACGAGTTTCTATATCCAATCTACAAAATTTCGTAATGAAATATATTAATTCCATCAGTTCTTGTAGAATCATTAGATAAATTTCCCTTGATTCGTCGAACGATTTTTTGTTGTCCCTTTGTTTTTATGACAAAAAATTTCCCCCGTGCTGTGGTTAGATAGTGTACACAGGAGGGGGAATAACGTATATGGATTCAATGAAGATCGGTGAAGTAATAGTTGATTCGAGAATCGGGAGGATATCTCAAACTTTTCGCTCACTTAAAACTCAATGGGTCAGTAGCTTCTTGAGTCGAGGATGGTTATTTTACTTAATTGGCTTTTTACTCGGACGAGCTATTGTTTTATCCAGTGTATCCCCGTTTGCTATAGCCTTTTTAGGTGCAACCATTGTCGCCAAGAAGTCACTTTCGTTTAGGGTTTACCTTTCTTTGGCTCTCGGTGCTTGGACCGTGAACTTGGAGCAAACTTTTTATGTATTAGGTACAGGCATGCTGTTATTTCTATGTTATAAGCATTTATTAACCAAAATCACAAAGATGATCTATCCGATGATCTTCACGATTTTTTTAAGTTCGGTGATTGCTCGAACGTCTGTGATGGCCCTTGTCGATTCATTAACCTTGTATAATGGCGCAATTATTTTTATTGAGGCATTACTGGCATCATTTTTAGTTATGATCTTTCTTCAATCTTATCCATTTCTGACCATTCAAGTATCGACGAAAAAGTTGAAGGTTGAAGAGCTCGTATGCTTGGTTATTTTTGTGACAGCCATTTTGACAGGATTGGCAGGTATTCAGTTTTATGACTTGCAGTTAGAAGTAATCGGCGCCAGTTATTTTATTTTAATGGGGGCTTATATATCTGGTGCTACTGTCGGTGCTGCCGTTGGTGTCATCGTTGGATTGATGTTGAGCTTCGTCAATATGATGGATTTATACCATGTCAGCTTGTTGGCACTTGCTGGGTTGATGGTCGGCTTACTAAAAGATATGCATCGATTGTTATCGGCATTCGGATTATTTCTCGCTGTTCTTTTAATCGGCTTTTACAATATTGAAGTGATTCAGTTTGAACAGCTCGTAATCGAAGCATCGATTGCGACAGGACTCTTCTTGCTCACACCAAAAGGATTATTGAAAAAGATTGCTGGGTTCGTTCCGGGCACGAATGAAGAGAAGGAGAGTCAAGATCAGTATGCGGAAAAAATTCGCCATGTGACAGCAGAGCGAGTGGAACGTTTTTCAGAAATGTTTCAAGCATTGTCGCATAGTTTCGCATCGATTGAGCAAGAAGGGAAGCAGCTGGAGAGTCAGGCGGAAGTGGATGAATATTTAAGCAGGGTCACTGAAAACACATGTCAATCATGCTTGAAAAAGCATTCCTGTTGGGTACAAAATTTCGACCGTACATACCCTGTGTTACGCGACATGATTCATTCGGTTGAAGAAAAAGATACATCACGGACGAATTTCAACATCGGTAAGCTTAGAAAGTTTTGTGTGAAACCAGAACAAATGACGGATCAAATGCGTTACGAGCTTTCCTATTACCATGCAAATAAGCGATTGAAGCAACAGGTAAAGGAAAGTAGAAAGTTTGTTTCAGAGCAATTGAATGGTGTGTCGGAAGTCATGAACAACTTCGCAAAAGAAATGATGAAGGAGCGGGAGGAGTACTCGTGGCATGAAGAAGAAATCCGACGAGTGCTTGGCCAGATGAATATTTTACTCGAGCGCCTTGAACTATATTCGATCCATAAAGGAAATATCGATATTGAATTGACTGCTTATTTCCATGATTACCACGGAGAAGCGGAGAAGTTGATTGCCCCTTATTTATCCGATTTATTGGGAGAGACAGTTGTAGTCGAAAAAGAAGAGACATTCGGTGGTCGAAACGGATACCGGACGTTCCACCTAAGTTCCATTCGAAAGTTTCAACTAACGACAGGAATCTCGCATGCGGCGAAAAACGGAAATTTCCTATCAGGTGATAGTTATATGATCAAAGAATTAGGTAAAAGCCGGTATGCGTTAGCAATCAGTGATGGAATGGGGAATGGTGAACGGGCTTATCAAGAAAGCTCAGAGACATTACGGCTTTTGCAACAGATTTTAAATTCAGGCATTAGCGAAGAAGTTGCTATTCAATCGATCAACTCAATTCTATCATTGCGAACATCGGACGAGATTTACGCGACATTAGATTTAGCAATCGTTGACTTGCAACAGCCTTATGTCAATTTCTTAAAAATCGGCGCGACCGTCAGCTATATCCTTCGCGGAGGGTCGATTTACCCGGTTGAATCAGGAAATCTACCAATTGGCATTTTAGAAGAATTTGACGTAGAACCAGTGAGGGAAGATCTGAAGGACGGAGATATTCTCGTCATGGCCAGTGACGGGATTTTGGAATCAACGGATCGGGCAGAAAATCGAGAAGCGTGGTTGAAACGCAAACTAAAACAAATGGAAACGAAGCAGCCACAGGAAATAGCCGATTTATTGTTGGAAGAAGTGGTACGAAGTAATTACGGACAAATTCTCGATGATATGACGATTTTGGTTGCCAAGATTGATAAAAGTAAACCGAAGTGGGCTTCCTTTACTGCTTTCGTCGGCCTGTAATGAAACATGAATATATTTATCTCTCCATCGTATAAAAGCTTCTGAATAGGTTAAGAATGGAGATAAAAATAGAGGAGGCGATCGGCAATGAGTAAAGGAACCATTCGGCAAATTCTATTAATCACAGATGGTTGTTCAAATCAAGGGGAAGACCCGGTTCGTGTTAGTGAACAGATAGCGAAGCAAGGAATCTCTGTTAATGTCATTGGCGTGTTGGAAGATGACCAAACGGAAGATCCGACTGGGTTGACCGAAGTGAATGATATTGCAGAAGCGGGAAATGGTGTCAGTCGAATCGTTTATGCTGAGGAGTTATCAGAAACTGTCCAGATGGTTACCCAACAGGCGATCACACAAACGATTCAAAGTTATGTTTCAAAAGAATTAAAGGATATTTTCGGAAAAGAAGTGAATGAGGAAGAACTATCACCGGAGACAAAGGAAGAAGTCCACGAAATCGTTGAGGATTTAGGTGAGACGGTCGACTTGCAAGTATTAATTTTGATCGACACAAGTGCGAGTATGCAGCATAAGATGTCAGCGGTAAGAGAATCTTTAAATGATTTAGTCATTAGCTTGAGGTCACGTTTGGGCGGCTACTATTTCTCTATCTATCATTTTCCGACGCGTAGACAAATTACGAAAAGGCTTCTCTCATGGACAAATGAAGGGGCAGAAATCGCAAAAGTATTTCCGAAACTTGCAACAGGTGGCATTACACCGACAGGGGCAGCGTTGAAGGAAGCGGTGAAGATGTTTGATGAAGAAGTGATTGGAGAGGAACAAGATTATGACATCATCGATTCATCCTACCGTTCATCTAGCTAACGGTACGAAGATTGTTGGCAAATGGCATAGGCAGACCTATAAAGTCATTCGGCAAATTGGTGAGGGTGCAAGAGGATCCATTTACCTTGTCAGAGGGAGTCAAGGACTGAATGCGTTGAAAATCAGTAAGGATCCATTTGTCATTACACGAGAGGCAAAAATTCTTCGACTCATGAAAAAGGTCCAGGGCGTACAGCTTGGGCCTTTTTTAATCGACGTCGATGATTTTACGTATCGGAAAACACAATATTCTTTTTATGTGATGGAATATGTAGATGGCGTGCGTATTAAAGATTGGTACCATCCAAGTAAAGCTTCTCACCTTGCCATCGTAATCAAGCAACTCCTTTTCAAGTTGCATCATCTTCACCTCTCCGGATATATTTTTGGTGATTTAAAGTTGGAAAACTTACTGATTGATCGGCAATCGAAGCAAGTGAGACTCGTCGACTTTGGAGGAGTTACACAGCTGGGAAGGTCTGTCCGTGAATATACAAGTCATTATGACCGAGGCTATTGGCAAATGGGCGAACGGAAAGCCGACCCTGCATACGACTTATTTGCCGTAGCCATCTGTATCCTTCAACTTGATCCTACGTTTAAACGCATGGCTACGAATCAACGAAACTTAGTGAAGCTGATTGACCAGAGTCGTACACTAGAACCGTATCATCCCATTTTAAAAAAAGCCGTACAAGGTCAATATCAACAAGCAATGGAAATGAAAAAAGACTTGAATCGTTTAAAACTGAACAGGCAAAGAAAAACCGTGAGAAGAAAGAATCCGTCTTTAACGAAAAAAACAGCCAATCAGCCAAACATTCAGCACCTCCACCCGGCCAAACAGACGATGAAAAAAGAAGTGATCGGAATTGGTTCTTTGTTATTCGTTCAATTCTCGTTATTGGCCGGCTTTTATTATTGGTTTTAACGAAAGCATTCGTTGAATCTAGTTGAGTGGTGGTGATATACTGGAGTGAATGTATATGATGAAAAACGGAGTGCGGGCGAATGCTTTTACAAACCATTTTGACGTTTAATCAAAAGCATCAATTGTTTCAACAAAATGATACGTTGTATTTGGCGGTTTCAGGCGGACCAGATTCAATGGCCATGCTTGATTTTTTTTATCGGATCAAGGATGCGTGGTCACTGGATCTTTATGTCCTTACAGTCGATCATCAACTACGTGGAGAAGACTCGCGGCAAGATGTGGAGCTCGTTGAAAAAGAAGCCGCAAAACGAGATATCCCTTTCATCGAAGGGAAAGTAAATGTAAAAGCATATCAAAGGGTCCATCAAATAGGTACGCAGGAAGCGGCAAGGACACTCAGATACGATTTTTTTCAGCAACAAATGCAAGGAAAGGAAAAGGCCAAGCTGGTTACTGCACATCATGCTGATGATCAGGCAGAAACGATGTTCATGCAACTTGCAAAAGGTGTCCGGCCGAAAGGAATTCCTGTTCACGGGCAATTTGGGGATATCCAACTAATCCGACCTTTTCTGTGCGTCAGTAAACAAGCGTTGATTTCGTATGCGACTGAAAAGGAAATCCCTTATCATCAAGATCCTTCCAATGAAGAAGATACATACACTCGAAATCGATTTCGGAAATATGTGTTGCCATTTTTTAAGGGTGAAAATCCTAAGCTTCTGGAAGGTGTACAACGAGTGGCTGAAATCCAGCGTGATGAAGATGCGGTTTTGGATAAGCTGACTGAAGAAAAAATGTGTGATTTCACTCAGTTTTATGAACAAAAAGTGACGTTTTCAATAGATGGTTTTCTGGCGCTTCCTTTACCTTTACAAAGAAGAGGGTTTCATCTAATATTAAACTATCTTCAAGTTCCGATAGGAAAAAAAGATTATTTTTTTGATTTTTTGGAATGGATTCAAGCTGAAAAGCCGAATGCTACATATTCTTTTCAAAAAGACTATAGTTGGATTAAAAGCTATGGACAATGTGTAATACAAAAGAACGAGAGGTTCAATTCATCATTTTCTGAAGAAATTCAGTTAAATGATACACGACACTTACCGAACGGTTGGTCAGTGACCGTCGAGGAAACAGAAGCGAATACGAGCGAATTAACGAATGCAAATGTTTTTGTTTGTGATCGACGGCTGATCGAATTTCCTTTACACATTCGTACACGGAAACCCGGTGATCGAATTCGAATTTTAGGATTAGCGGGTAGTAAAAAAGTGAAGGATATATTTATCGATAAAAAAATACCAGCCAATGACCGGGACTCATGGCCAATAGTCGTGAACGGAGATGGAGAAATCCTTTGGCTTCCTTTATTGGCCCGAAGTGAGTTGGGTACACTTAGTGATCAAGTGACTTCCTATGTTGTGATTCGTGTGAACCATCAAAAGAAAAATTGAAGGACCAACGAAGATTAGGAGGACCATCCATGCATAATGAGATCGAGGAAATATTGTTTACAGAAGATGAAATTCAGAAACAAACAAAGGAACTGGGGCAAACAATTACGAAGCAGTTTGAAGGCAAGTTCCCGTTAGCGATCGGCGTCTTAAAAGGTGCCATGCCGTTCATGAGCGATTTATTGAAAAATGTGAACACACATGTGGAAATGGACTTCATGGATGTTTCAAGCTACGGCGGTGGCATGGAATCCAGTGGAGAAGTTCGAATCGTAAAAGATTTAAACACGCAAGTCAAAGGCCGCGATTTATTGATCATCGAAGATATTATTGATAGCGGTTTGACACTCGGTTATTTAGTTGACCTGTTTAAACACCGAGGCGCGAAGTCAATTACCATTGTAACCTTGTTGGACAAACCGAGTGGTCGCAAAGCGGATGTTTCAGCTGATTTAGTTGGTTTTGAAGTGCCAGATGCATTTGTTGTCGGTTACGGGTTAGATTTCGAAGAGAAATATAGAAATCTTCCTTATATCGGTGTGTTGAAACCGGAAATTTATTCATAGAATGAGTTGAATCGTCGTAGAACAAGCTATCGTTGGCAAATTGATCCATGTAATAGCCAATACCAACTTGAATGATTTGGAAAAAAGTCAAGACCTTATAGTTGAGTGAGCGAAAAATTTTGTGATAGTATGAGTTTAGTTTTGTGCTTTAGGAGGAGGTAAGTAATGAGTCGGGTGTTCCGTAATACCATATTTTATTTGGTTATATTCTTGGTTCTGATCACGATTGTCAGTATGTTCAATAATCCTGCACCAGAGACAGAACAATTGAATTATAACCAATTCACTGAAGTGTTAGAAGAAGGTCAAGTAAAAGAGATGACCTTGCAATATACGAATTTTGCTTATGAAGTCCGTGGTGAATACACGGGAGATGAAGGTACACAAAGTTTCGTTGCTGAAATTCCAGCAAATGATGAGATCATTAATTCGATTGTCACAGAAGCAAAACAGCAAAGTGACTTGAAAATAAAACCGGCTGAAGAACCAAGTGCGTGGGCTCGCGTTCTGACGACGCTCATTCCTTTCATCATTATCTTCATTCTATTCTTCTTCTTGCTTAGCCAAATGCAAGGCGGCGGCGGTAAAATGATGAACTTCGGTAAGAGCAAAGCGAAAATGTATACCGAAGATAAGAAGAAAACGAGATTTACCGATGTTGCCGGTGCGGATGAAGAGAAACAAGAACTCGTTGAAGTGGTTGAATTCTTGAAAGATCCACGTAAATTCTCTGCCCTTGGTGCACGTATCCCGAAAGGTGTTCTACTCGTTGGACCTCCTGGTACCGGTAAAACACTCCTTGCGAAAGCTGTTGCTGGTGAAGCGGGCGTTCCGTTCTTCTCCATCAGTGGTTCTGATTTCGTAGAGATGTTTGTCGGTGTTGGTGCATCACGTGTCCGTGATTTGTTTGAAAACGCGAAGAAAAACGCACCTTGTATCATTTTCATTGATGAGATTGATGCTGTCGGTCGTCAACGTGGCGCAGGTGTAGGTGGTGGACATGATGAGCGTGAACAAACATTGAACCAACTTCTAGTTGAGATGGATGGCTTTGGTGTGAACGAAGGAATTATCATCATGGCGGCTACTAACCGTCCGGATATTCTTGACCCAGCATTGCTTCGTCCAGGTCGTTTTGACAGACAGATTCCTGTCAATGCGCCAGACGTCAAAGGTCGTCAAGAAGTTCTTGGTGTTCATGCGAAAGAAAAACCACTTGCGAAAGATGTTAGCTTGAAGACAATTGCGATGCGTACACCTGGATTTTCAGGTGCCGATTTAGAAAACTTGTTAAACGAAGCAGCACTTGTTGCAGCTCGTGAAGATGCGAAGATGATTAATATGTCACACGTCGATGAAGCGATTGACCGTGTGATTGCAGGACCGGCGAAGAAGAGCCGCGTAATCTCTAAAAAAGAGAAAAACATCGTTGCTTATCACGAAAGTGGCCATACAGTAATCGGTGTTGTGTTGAACGATGCAGATATGGTACACAAAGTAACGATTGTTCCTCGTGGCCAGGCAGGCGGATATGCCGTTATGCTTCCTAGAGAAGATCGTTACTTCCAAACAAAACCAGAGTTGTTGGATAAAATTACTGGATTGCTTGGCGGACGCGTTGCTGAAGAAGTTATGTTTAATGAAGCAAGTACGGGTGCACATAACGACTTCCAACGAGCAACGAATATTGCCAGACGTATGGTTACAGAGTTTGGTATGAGTGAAAAATTAGGTCCACTTCAGTTCGGTAGTTCCGGTGGCGGTCAAGTATTCTTAGGTCGCGACCTACAAAACGAACCGAATTACAGTGATAAAATCGCTTATGAAATCGACTTAGAAATTCAAAACATCATCAATACGTGTTATGAACGAGCGAAAGAAATCATTACGAAGCATAAAGAACAGCTTGAGTTAATTGCTCAAACATTGCTAGAGGTTGAAACATTGGATGCAGAGCAAATCGATGGCCTCTTCTATCATGGAAAGCTTCCTGAGCCAAAAGAGGAAGATGAGAATGTCGAAGAGCAACTAAATGAAATTGACAATACGAAGTCTGAGTATAGAGAAGACGAATCTGATACGGCCTCCGATCAAACGGAAAACCGTGAAGGTCAATCAGATGTGAAAGTAAACATTAATCGTCAAGAGAGTGATTCTTCGGTTGTTGATTCGAAAGACACGGAAGAAAGTGATTCGAACAAGCCAGAAGATAGCCAAGATGATCCAAATCGTAAAGAATAACAAGAGCGTATATAATAGCGAAACACTAATCATCCGATTGGTGTTTCGCTTTTTTGTTGAATAAGCGCACAAAAATTTGTAAAACGAGGAACTCTTGTTACACATCATCTTACCAATTGTGATATGATTTACGGTGAAAAACCAGACAGAAATGGGTTGAATTTATGATCTTTGTTTTAGATGTCGGAAACACGAATACTGTGCTTGGTGCGTTCGAAGATGACAAGCTAATCTATCAATGGAGAATTAAAACAGATCGTTTTAAAACTGAAGATGAATATGCCATGAACATAAAAGCATTATTACGACACCACGGACTTTATTTCAGTGACTTCAAAGGGGTCATTATTTCGTCCGTTGTTCCACCGGCAATGTTTGCATTAGAAAATATGAGTAAGAAGTATTTTAAAACAAAAGCATTGGTTGTCGGTGAGAGCTCCGTTAAAACAGAATTGAAAATGAATTACCCTCAGCCACAGGAAGTCGGGGCAGACCGAATTGTTAATGCAATCGGAGGGATTAAAGAATACGGTGCTCCGTTAATCATTGTCGATTTTGGAACGGCAACGACATTTTGTTATATCAATGAAAACGCAGAATACAGCGGAGGACTTATTTCCCCGGGAATAAAAATTTCGACGGAAGCACTTTACACGAAAGCAGCAAAGCTTCCGAGAATTGAAATTTCACGTCCTGATACTGTAATTGGCACATCAACTGTAGGAGCTATGCAATCGGGTGTATTTTACGGCTATGTTGGCCAAGTGGATGAGCTTGTGCGTCGAATGAAAGAAGAAGCCGGTACAGAACCAACCGTTATAGCAACGGGTGGTTTGGCTAAACTAATCGGAAAAGGTTCTCGAACGATTGATCATGTCGATGACTCATTAACATTAAAAGGCTTATATGAAATTTATCAAAACAATACAAAGGATTGATGATATATGAAGGATTATATGATTCGTGCAACAGCATTTGAAGGATCTGTACGAGCGTTTGCGATTCGCTCGACGAATACAGTGCAAGAAAATTGTTCACGGTTAGACACGTGGCCAACAGCATCGGCAGCGCTTGGTAGAACGGTGACTATATCCGCTATGATGGGCTGGATGTTGAAAAATGAAGATAAGCTTACCGTCAAGCTTGAAGGTGATGGACCCCTTGGTGCAATCATTGCAGATAGTAATGCAAAAGGAGAAGTCCGTGGATATGTCATGAACCCGCATGTCGATTTTGAATCTAACGAGCACGGTAAATTGGATGTCAAAAGAGCTGTAGGAGTCAATGGTTCCTTAAGTATCGTGAAAGATTTAGGGTTGAAAAATAACTTTACAGGCCAGGTACCAATTGTGTCAGGAGAAGTGAGCGAGGATTTCACCTATTACTTTGTTAATTCCGAGCAAATTCCATCTGCTGTCGGTGCGGGTGTTTTAGTAGATACGGATTATTCAATTTTGGCTGCTGGCGGTTTCATTATTCAAGTAATGCCAGGCGCTTCAGATGAAGTCATCACAAAGCTTGAGAAGCGGGTTGGAGAAATTCCAGCGATTTCAACAATGATTCAAGAAGGAAAAAGCCCGGAAGACATTTTAAGTATCTTTTTCGACGGAGAAGACTGGAAAATTAATGAGCAATCAGATGTTCGTTTCCAATGCCATTGCTCAAAAGAACGTGTAGAAAATTCAATCCGCGGATTAGGCGATGAAGAAATCGATGAGATGATTGAGGAAGACGGTGGAGCAGAAGCAACTTGCCACTTCTGTAACGAACGCTACCATTTAACCGTTGAAGAATTAGCGGCATTAAAATCATCTTAAGTTTTCATGAGAAAGAGATATAAAGTCTTGAGGGAGGTTGAGCGATGAAATCTCTAACGATTAATAGTCAATCCCGCATTGATTTCAGCAAAAAAACAACGATTATGGGGATTTTGAATGTGACACCTGATTCTTTTTCGGACGGTGGTAAATTTAATCAATTGGATGACGCCGTTGAACGCGCTAAAAGACTAGTTGCTGATGGAGCGGGAATCATCGATATTGGAGGCGAATCGACGCGACCTGGCCATGAGCCCGTATCCTACGAAGAAGAAAGTGAACGTGTTGTACCAGTGATTGAGCGGTTGGCGAAATCGATGGACACACCGATCTCCATTGATACGTTTAAAGCGAAAACAGCAGAAAATGCCCTTCAAGCGGGTGCTACGATTATAAACGATGTTTGGGGAGCAAAAGCTGACCCGGAAATTACTGCTGTAGCCAAGTCGTTCGATGCACCAATCATTTTGATGCACAATCAGGACGCACCTCATTATGATGACCTGATTGAAGATATGAAAAAAAGTTTGGCTGAAAGTATAGAAATTGCGAAGAAAAATGGTGTTTCAGAAGATAAGATTATTATTGACCCAGGGATTGGCTTTGGAAAAACACTTGAACAAAATCTATTAGTGATGCGTCGGTTAAGTGAATTGAAAGCGATGGGTTATCCAATTTTACTCGGTACGTCACGAAAGTCGATGATTGGAAAAGTGCTTGATTTACCTGTCGATGAACGGATAGAAGGTACGATTGCAACGGTCTGCTCAGGCATTCAACAAGGTGTTGAAATTGTTCGCGTACATGATGTGAAAGAAGTCAATCGGGCCGTTCAAATGATGGATGCAATGCTTGGCAAAGGGGGCGTTTCATTTGGATAAAATTAAAGTGAACCAAATGATGTTTTACGGTTATCACGGCCTTTTTGCGGAAGAAAACAAATTAGGTCAGCGATTTAACGTTGATGTAGAACTAATGGGTGATTTTCGAAAGGCGGGCCAAACCGATCGAATGGAAGACAGCATCGATTACGGAAAGGTTTATGAAGTGACCAAAGGTATTATGGAAGGAAAAGCACACAACTTGTTGGAATCACTCGCTGAGTCCATTGCCCAATCGATGTTCGAGTCGTTCTCTTTATTGGATGTCATTTCAGTTTATATAGATAAACCAGGTCCACCAATCCCCGGTTATTATCAATCCGTCGGTGTTGAAGTCACACGAAAGAGAAGCGATTATGAAGCCTAGAGTATTTATAGCGTTAGGTGCCAATATCCCACCGAAGAATCATTATTTAAACGAAGCGTTAAGGAAATTGGAAGCTGATACATCTATAAAGATGATTCATCAATCTTCTGTTTATGAAACCGCCCCTGTCGGATACACCGATCAAGATTATTTTTTGAATATGGTTGCTGAAGTCGAGACGGTTTATACACCCGAAGAATTGTTGACTGCTTGTCAATCCATCGAACAATCATTAGGGCGAAGAAGAACAATAAAAAATGGTCCGCGAACAATCGACTTAGATCTATTAATATATGGAAATGAAACTGTAAAAACGGAGCAACTGACAATCCCTCATCCACGAATGAAGGAACGAGCATTTGTATTAGTGCCATTAGCTGAAATAGATGCGTCCATTGAAATTGATGGCAAACAAGTCTGGGAATACGTCAATAAACTTTCACAAGAAGAATTAGCGGATGTAAGAAAGCGAGAAACCGACTAAAGTCAGAACAATAGATAGCGTTCACGCTCGTACTTGAAAGGCATGTACGGGAATGATAAAGTAAGTAAACGAATCAACTTATGTGGAAGCGATGACCTTTATATATGAGAATAAGAAGTGTTTCGATGAACGAGCCACTTCCTATAATGAATGTCACCATTGGGAAACTGCCTTCACTGCTTGTTGTAGGCAGTTTTCGTTAATAAGTAGATTGTTTTTGTTGGAACCTTGTAATTTACGATGAATGTTATACAGTTTATAGAACAATGCAGATGAATCTGCAAAAATAGATCAAGTTAAACAACTAACATATATGAGGTGAAGCAAGTGTCTGAAGAATTGAATGACCAAATGAAAACCCGCCTAGAGAAATTGAGAGGGTTAGAAGAAAAAGGAATCAGTGGATTTGGCGATAAATTTGAGCGTACCCACTTGACCAATCAATTAAAAGAAGCTTTCGATCAATTTACAAAAGAGGAATTGGCTGAGAAAGAAGCGGAAACGGAAGTTACGATCGCAGGTAGAATTATGACGAAGCGCGGTAAAGGAAAGGCGGGTTTCGCTCACATTCAAGACATGGATGGACAAATTCAGCTTTATGTCAGAAAAGATGAAGTCGGGGAAGAAGCATATGAGCTTTTTAAATCCGCTGATCTAGGAGACATTGTCGGAGTAACCGGTGTTATGTTTAAAACCAATGTTGGCGAACTCTCCGTAAAGGCTACTACATTTGAATTGTTAACAAAGTCGCTGCGTCCGTTACCTGAGAAGTTCCACGGATTGAAAGATGTTGAACAGCGCTACCGTCAACGGTATCTAGATTTAATTACAAATCATGAAAGTAAAGAAACATTCATTTTACGAAGTAAGATTATCCAATCGATGCGCCGTTATTTAGATGGACAAGGATTTTTGGAAGTAGAGACACCGATGATGCATTCCATTCCAGGCGGTGCTTCTGCTAGACCATTTGAAACGCACCACAACGCGCTAGATATGCCTTTATATATGCGAATCGCTATCGAGCTTCATTTAAAACGATTGATCGTTGGTGGGCTTGAGAAAGTGTATGAAATCGGTCGTGTGTTCAGAAACGAAGGAGTTTCTACGAGACACAATCCAGAATTTACGATGATTGAACTGTATGAAGCGTATGCGGACTACAATGATATTATGGACCTTACAGAAGAGCTGATTGCTCATATCGCTCAAGAAGTATTAGGATCAACAAAAGTTCAGTATGGGGATTATGAAATTGATTTAGCACCTTCTTGGAAAAGATGGCATATTGTCGATGCGATTAAAGAGTATACTGGAGTGGACTTTTTTGAAAAAATGACTGACGAACAAGCTCGTCAGCTAGCTGATGAGCATGACGTTGAAGTTGAGAAACATATGACGTTTGGTCATATCGTTAATGAGTTCTTTGAACAAAAAGTTGAAGAACACTTAATTCAACCAACATTTATTTACGGTCATCCAGTTGAAATTTCGCCATTGGCTAAAAAGAATACTGAAGATGAGCGGTTTACCGACCGTTTTGAGTTATTCATTGTAGGTCGTGAACACGCAAATGCATTCTCTGAATTAAACGATCCAATTGACCAGCGCGAACGTTTTGAGTCCCAGTTGAAAGAACGGGAAGCAGGAAACGATGAAGCGCATTATATGGATGAAGACTTCCTTGAGTCACTAGAATATGGCTTACCGCCAACTGGTGGGCTAGGAATTGGAATCGACAGAATTGTTATGTTGCTCACAAACTCTCCATCCATTCGTGATGTATTGCTTTTCCCTCAAATGAGAAAACGCTCTGAATAATAAGGATGATTGCCACTTGCCGTTTGGTGAGTGGTTTTTCATTTTGATTCAAATTAAAATAACGCGATCTGTGAATACAATCGAGTATATTCAGTCACATCAATAGACCGGGTGGAGAATTGTACTTATAAGAAACCTTTTGGGAAAGCCATTGCCTTGAAAATGCAACAACGATAGATGCTCGCATAAGCTATATCAGTTCAATTTCAAGGAGGATAAAAATGGCGAAGATTGCATTAGCGCTTGCAGCTAGAGGGACGGATGAGGGAGCGTTCAAAGCGTGGGGCACAAGAGCGGTAGGAGCATCGAATACGAAACAATGGGGGTCAGGGAAAGAACTGCTTACTCATTTGGTCAACGCATCTCGAGGTGGAGAAAACTGTATTGAACGATTATATATATTCTCACATGCGTGGCCCTATATTCCAGGCGGTAACCGTGGGGGTGTAAAGTTAGGTGGAATAGATGTTGCTGGTTTTTATTCGCAACCGAGTATATACGATGATGCAGATGCAAGATATATTAATGATTTTGCACAACTTGTACAGCAAGGGGAAATTACCTTTTGTTCATCTTGCAAGGTGATTTTTACAGGGTGTCGAGTAGCATCTAGTCAATTCCCGGTCGAATTTCTATATGGAAGCGGCTGCGAAGTGATTGCTTCGAATGGATCAAGTCATCCGAAACCAGGTACACCTCCTGGTGATGAAACTGGCCAATGGCTAAGTACTGCAGGCGGGTGGACAGAACAACAAGCAAAGAAAAACGAAAACCATTATGTCGGATGGATCAATTATTCTTTAAAGCCGAACGGAGAAGTAGAAGAAACAAGATTAGGAGAAGAGATAAGAATCTGGTAAAAAATGAATAACGAAAACCAGCCGGCCTTTTATAAAGGATAACGGCTGGTTTTTTGGTAAACACTCTATAGCATCCATGCAGGCTGGTGAGGGTGGAAGAAGCAGTGAATATAAGAGGATTTCATTTAAAAGAAAGAGCGCGATGATGCTGGGTAATTTTCAGAAAAAATTTATTTCAATAAAACAGTTGCGCACATCGAAAAACCATGATAAATTATTAAACGTTGTCGCAACAAGTGACGGCAACGGAACAAAAAATGAAATAACAAATTAACAAAAGTTGTTGACATTGAATTTCATTTTTGTTATATTTATAAAGTCGCTGTTTTGGGGCGACAATAAATGACGGAGAACATTTCGAACCTTGAAAACTAAACAAAATAGCCTGAAGTCAATTCGGTTTCTTTCTTATTGATTGGGAAAGAA
>NZ_VMHE01000035.1 GCF_007559425.1 Allobacillus salarius
TTCACCCCTAACAAGGAACGTACGTTCTTATTATACACTACCAGATTGTGTTTGGGAAGTAATAACCTCATTTTCGGCAAAAGATGACTATTGTCATCTTTTGTCCGAAGGCGATTCATCTCCACCCTGGCTTCGCCTGAGGATGGAGTCTTCTCGCCTAAATCGATAAAAAGGAACTTGGATAATCAAGCTCCTTCAACATTGAATTGTATAATCTTTTCTTCCGCAATCACGTCCGTTAATAAACAGTGGGCGCAATTCATTTTTGTGAAATTACGCCCGACAAAATCTACTTGGAGTTCATATAGTACACAAGGTTGTCAGTCCATTCATTAAATTCAAATATAAATCCTTTCCTTGTGCATTCATATTCCATTCCTATACTCTCCGCTAGTTTAATGGAAGGTTCATTATCAACATTGATATGAGCTTCAATACGATGGAATTGAAGGTTTTTAAAAGCGATATTAAGCGTTCCTTTTACTGCTTCTTTTCCGTAACCATTACGCCAAAATTGGTTGTGAATGGTATAACCTAATAACCCCCACTGAAATTCGCCTCTCATTATTGTTTCAAGTTCAACCTTACCAATTTGTTTTTGATCTGACCTTCGAAAAACACCGAAGACATACGCTTCGTCTTGGTCAGCATATTTTTGGAGCTTTGAAACTACATCATCATTAAATTTTTGCTGTGTCCATCCACTCAAATCCATTTTATCGTCGTCGTACTTGTACTGTGAAGGAAATCTATTACGACAACCCTCCAACCACCGTTCATAATCCTGATTCTGTAACGGCCTTATTACCAATCTATCCGTCTTTAATTGGAGTCTGATCTCTTCTGTTTTCATTGTGATGTCTCCTTGGCATAGATTTTTTCCTAATGGCAAACGTCCCTGTGTCCACTTTAGAATAGTTTAGATTATATGTCATAAGCCATCACACCTTCCATTCAAATTATGTAAATACTATACCATTGTTCCACACAATTCGGCCCGTTTGCAGAGCTGTTAAGTGCTTTTTAAAATAATCTTTTGCACTTATTTGATAAGCTTTCAAGACCATGATTATGTAAATCACCTAAATGACGTTTTAATCCTAGTAACATAAATGCGCATACATTTTAAACTTAAAGAATTTATCAAAAATATTTGTTGGTTTACTCATCATATATTTTGAATTTCTTAAAATAAACATAAATAACGAGGCTTCTACATTTAGCTATAGAAGCCTCGCCTATTAACTTCATTATTCCTCGTTTGTATCAATGAGCAAGTTTCGATCGAAAAAATATAAATACACATGATTCAGTTCGATGTTCCAAATCATTTCAATCGCCTGCTTATAAAGCTCAACTTGTGTTTCGTAGCGTTGTTTCAAGTCATTGATTTTCTCATCTGTCAATTCCCCGGTAATCGTATCCGTTTTGTAATCAATTAATTCATATCCATTTTCTGTTTCAACCAAGCAATCTATAACCCCTTGAACGAGTACAGATTCATCAGTTGGGTCTTCCCAATCTGGGTAAATCTTACTTGCTGCAACTTCCATCGTGAATGGAATTTCCCGCTCAACCGAAACAGCATTCGTAAGCATTGCTCCAACATCGGAATTCATCAACGTCAAAATCGCTTCCCGGTTGATGACATCTCCCTCATCCGGTGTTAACGCTTCTTTGAATACGAGCTCTTGAATAAATTCTTCTAATTGCTCAGCGTTCCATTCCTTATTCACTGGGATATGCTGCATCATGGTGTGCATAGCACTACCCGCTTCAGCTTTCGTCAATGGCTTTTGATCAACTTGCATGAAACGCGGACGCTCCAATGAAATACGTGGTCGTTGACTAACGATGTCGGCGGCGCCATATTCATCCACCGGCTGCCTTAAACGCTTGATCTCCGTTACCGTTTGCTTCGCCCGTTTGTCCGCACTCGTTTGATATGGATAGCGGAAACGTAAGCGACGGTCAACTTCCTCATATTGTTCGGATCGCTCAGGCAAATAGTCTGCACGCCACTGCTGAATCGCTTTGTATAACTTTTCGTCTCGCTCTGCAGTAATCCATTCTGGATCCAGATATTCACTGGCATGATCTACATGAATCGTCCATTTTGATTCATCTTGGCGAATCTCATCTGGTATTCCACCGGCCAAGCCAGAAATTCGCAACTCATCGTTCCGCTGGTGTCGAATCAAGGCAGATCCAATCCAATTTAAATAAGTCGCTTGGTCCGTTCGTGTATGAGGCGGCAATACCCATTCCGAATGGTTGGCTACTTCATTCCATTTTTCCAATTGTTTTTGCCAATCTTTACTTTGACCAACGACGACGAGCTTTTCTTTTGCACGTGTCAGTGCGACATAAAGCACTCTCATTTCTTCAGCAAGTGACTCTCTTGCTGTTGCGACTTTCAATGCTTCAAACGGAAACGTATTATACAAAATTCGCTGGTCGACATCCATATATTTCGAAGCCAAACCATAATCTTTATGCAATATATAGCGTCCTTTTGTATCCTGTTGGTTAAATTCACGTCCGGCTGCACCTAAGATGACATAAGGAAACTCAAGACCTTTACTGCTATGAATCGTCATGATACGAACAACGTCTTCTTGCTCGCCGAGCGCTCTTGCCGAAGCGAGGTTTTTGTTACGTTCTTCCATCCGTTCGATAAAACGCAAAAATCGAAACAAGCCTTGATAAGACGAGCGTTCATAAGATCGTGCGCGATCATATAATGCTCGTAAGTTTGCTTGGCGTTGCTTACCGCCTGGCGTCCCACCGACATATTCAAAATAAGCAGTGTCCCGGTAAATTTTCCAAATTAATTTAGATAATGAACCATAGCGGGCTTCTTCTCGCCAGCTTTCAAGCAGTCCTTTTAGCTGTTTTAGTTGTTCAACTAAAGAGGAATCTTCGCCTGCTCGTATATAATTCAACATTGCTTGATAAAAAGATTCTCTTTTTCCTTTTAAACGAATTTTAGCCAGTCCATCCTCTGTAATTCCGACGATCGGAGATTTCAGTACACTCGCCAATGGGATATCTTGCATTGGATTATCGATAATTCGCAAGACGTTCATCATCACTTGGATTTCCATCGCTTCCAAATAGCCTGTCGATAGATCGGCATAAACAGGTATACCCATTTGTCTCAATTCATCTTCAATGACTGGCGCCCACGTCATCGAACGCATTAACACGACGATGTCTCGATATTGAATCGAGCGTGGCTGCTCAGTTCCCTTATCGATGATTTGACTGTTTTCAATCCAATCTTTGATTTTTTTGGCGTACGTACGCGCCTCAATTTGGGCATCTTTTAAATATTTCCATTCATCGTTTTCGACGGAATCCTCTTCATCTTTCCGGACGACATGTAATTCACATTCGACATTCGTCGTTGTCAGTTTTTCATAGACTTTGTTGCTATAGATCAACTCGGCTTCTTTTTCATACTCCATCTCCCCGACACGTTCATCCAATAGCTGACGAAAAATATAGTTCGCACCATCTAATACTTCTTTTCGGCTTCTGAAATTCCGTGCCAGATCAATCCGTGTAGCCGCTAATTCTTCTCGCTGAAAGTCTTTGTACTTTTTCATGAATAATGTCGGTTCCGCATGACGGAAGCGATAAATACTTTGCTTTACGTCGCCGACCATGAATAATTGACCAGCATCCTCTCCTGCAGTTAACAGCTGCAAGATCGCCTCTTGAACTAAGTTCGTATCTTGGTATTCATCAATGAGCACTTCTCGAAATTGTTTTCGATATTGATTGGCGATGTAAGAAGGCAAATATTGTCCCGCTTCATCTTTCCCATCGGATAAAATTTGGACACAATAATGCTCAAGATCAGAAAAATCAACAACCGCTTGTTCTTTCTTCTCTTGCTGAAATTTGTCATGAAATTCTTTCACAACGGTGACGAGCTGTTCAATTTGTGGTTTGATTTTTTGTAAATCATTCAATAGAGAATCTGGGTGTCTAGAAAACCATCGTTCCACCAGCTTCTCCATTCGTTTTTTAAATTTGTCACGCAAGTCTTTGACTGACTTTTTTAGATCTTCATCACATTCCGCTTTTTTCCCGGATAAACGTCCGAATGTTTTTTGCTCATGAAATACTTCGTAAAGCTGCTCCCATGGTTGCTGAAGTGAATTTTTCACGAGTTGAATTTGTTGAAGGTCCTTCTCCAACGTATCGACATAGTGGGCAGGGCCTTCTGGGAATTGAGCCATCTCCAATGCTTGAAGGGCTTCAAATTCCATCGCGGAAATCTTTTCTTCAATGTCTTTCCGAACAATCGGCATCCATTCTAACTTATCCATCGACATGTCATCGCGAACGTCATAGCTTTCTGAAAGTCGGTCAAGCCAATCATCTGGGTCAGGGTGCTGGCGTGAAAATTCATAGACCTTTAATACAAGATCCATGACAGCTTGGTCATTCCGGTCATTGGAAAAACTATCGACAAAACGAAAGAAAGCTTCTTGCTCTTCCCCTTCTTTTCCATACCATTTTTCAAACGTTTCTTGTAATAAATCATTTCTTAATAAATCAGACTCGACATCGTCCAATATACGAAAACCTGGATCGATTTCCAGCTCGAAACCATATTTACGAACGACTTCCATACAAAATGCGTGCAAGGTGGAGATATGAGCTTTTTGTAATAACGATAATTGTTTTCGTAAATGTTGAGAATCTGGATATTCAGCAAGTGCTTTTTCCAACGCTTGCCCGACACGCGTCCGCATCTCTTGGGCCGCTGCATTCGTAAATGTCGCAACGAGCATTTCATCGATTTCATATGGGTCATTTTCACGCGTGATTTTTTGGATGATTCGTTCGACCAATACAGCAGTTTTCCCTGAACCAGCTGCAGCGGCAACTAAAATGTCTTTTCCATCCTCATAGATGGCTTGTTCTTGTTCTTTTGTCCAGTTCATGCTCATTCTCCCCCTTTCGGCATCATTTTGGATAAGATGATTTCATCTTTTTCGGGTTTCAATCGACGGAAATCATTCTCTTCTAGCTTCGGGTCAAATTGACAGACGGAGTTGAACGGACAAAACGTACAAGCAATCTGGTTATTGCTTTCGTATGGGTTTAACTTAACTTCACCTTGGACGATTTCATCTCCTGCTTGTTTCATCAAAGAACGAGTGTATTGACTCATGCGACCGAATAATTCCCTATCCATGATGTTTGATGATTTCGTGAACGCTCCATCTTTTTTGAAACCAAACGGTGCAATTTGACTTGTCCCTGATTCCATCGAGGTATCCATTGCAGATGCGATTTGTCTGTCTTCAAGCAGCAATCCTTTCATTCGGTATTCCTTCAGTAGTTCTTTCTCCAGCTGTTCTTCCGATAGTGGATTATTAATAATCGGATTATGCACATGGAAGTACAAAACACCTGCTGGGTCCGCTTTTTTTCCAAGCCATTTTTCCGAATGAGTTAAGACGACATCCAAATAAGTTAGCATTTGCAAAGACAGCCCGTAATAGACGTCGACTAGGCTCAAATCTTTCTCGCTAGATTTATAGTCAATAATACGAAGATACAAGTCATTATCAATCTCTGTTTGATCCACCCGGTCCACACGGCCATTGAGCTCCAATTGGTAACCACCCGCCAAATCAAGGACAAGCGGAGGTAGCTCTTGATTACGACCAAAACCGATTTCAATGCCAACCGGTTTAAACTCGGACTGTTTCGATTGATAGACGAGCATATTTGTCGCTCGTAAAATAACATGTCGTAATTTATATAAAATGTATCGATAACGATTAGAGCTAAATAAAATTTGATTATTTAAAATCGGTGCCAAGTACGTGATCGCTTCATTTGCGTAATTCTCTACATCTTCATTGGTCAATTCGAATAACGCTTTTCCATCTCGCTGTACCCATTCCGTAATTAATCGTAACGACTCATGGAACAGCTGGCCGATATCTGGGGCTTCCAATTTAAATTGCTTTCTCTCTTTTAAACCAAGCGTGTATTGAGAGAAATAATGATAGGAACATTGGAAATAGGTTTCTAATCGGGAAACACTGGATTGAATCGTTTCGGAAAATAGCTCTTTTGTCGTATCTTCATTGATGGATACGGGTAAATTTGAATGAAATAGACTCGTTAAAATCATGCGTGTTTTTGAATCTTCCTGGTCCATATACCAATGAAGAGTATCCCAGTAACTATCCGCAATTAGATAGCCGCGTAAATACTTGGATAACTCTTTCGTCAACACGGCACGAGACTTCGTCGGATTTGCGATGAAGCGTAAAGGTTCTTCCTCATCTTCATCATCCAATACCCATTTACTTTCCGCTTCAGGGAACATGTTTTTGAGCCGTTTGATCAATTGGGCAGGTGTTTTCGTTTTTCCTTCTTCATCGCTTAATGGATAACTGATCCATAGCTGGTCAGATGGTAACGTTAATGCGAGATAAATATAAAAACGGTCGTCCAGTAGCACACGGTCCGCTCTGTCGGCTAAAGTCATACCGACTTCTTCTAACATTTCACGCTCTTCATCCGTTACTAAGCCATCCGAAGCTGGCTTTTGTGGATACTGTCCTTCAATGACACCGAGAATAAAACCGACACGGACATTACGGATTCTCGACCGTTCGACATCCCCTACAATGACGTGGTCAATCGATGGTGGGACTTGAGAAAACTCCAACGTCCCAATTCCAGCTTCAACAAGTTGTCTGAACAGCTGATCTGATAGCTCATCATCACCGAGCATCTCAACGAATTCATCCAATAAACCAATCAATGCGTTCCAGGCTTGTTCCTGTTCATGAGCCGTTTCAACTTTGCCTGCTTCTTCATATGAATCACGCAAGCGCTCTAATTGCTTACCAACTTGAATATCTTCTAGCCATTCATAAATGGCGACACATTTTTCTTTTACGGTATTAGCTTGTCGATAGGCATAATCAAACGATTCAAGAGCATCTAACACTTGTTTTCGATACTTATTAATCTGTATTTGAATTTGTTGTTCTTCTGATGTCTGTTTCCGGAAAGAGATGCCGCTTAAGCGTTCATACTTCCATGTATAATCGCTTGTCCATTGATCTTTTCTACGAATACCATATTCCAGCACATAATTTTCCAAGAAATCGATTGCTTTTTCATCGAGCGGATTCCCTTGATCTGATGCTGGGATAAATCCTGTTTTCAACAAACGAAACATTGCATCATAAGACCAGTTTCGTTCGATCAATTCAATGCCTGTTCGAACAAGCTCAATCAATGGATGATGAAGCATCGATTTCTTTTGATCGACGAAAAAAGGAATGCCGTAGTCTTCGAAAATCGTTTCAATCAAGTCATTATACGTATCTTGATCACGAATCAATAAGGCAAAATCACGATAACGATACTGCTCATCACGAACTAAACGAATAATTTCTTGTGCAATCCGTTCTACCTCTGCACGTGGATGAACAGCTTCCATAAAAGTAATTGGAGTCTCACCGTTGTAAGTAGGCATTGGATTTGCCTCAAGGTTTTTCTCCAAATGTTGCATCGCTTTATTATGGCGAAATCGCCGCGTTTCAGGGTCCAACTGAATCGAATGAAGAACGCGAACATTCGCGTGCTCAGCAATTTGGTTCAGTTGTTCGAAAGTCGTACGTGGTTGATGAAATAGATCCAACTCATCTACTGATCCTTCTATGTCATCGAGCGTCATCGCTACTTTTACTTCTTTTGCCTGCCGCATAATTGCCTCCATGACAAAAAGCTCCTGCGGTGTAAAGCGATGAAAGCCATCAATATAAAAACTAGCATTTTGAAAAAAGTTCGTTTCTCCCATTTTCGCAACGAACAATTCCATTTGATCTTCGGCATCGATATATAAGTCACTCATTCGCTCTTGCATTTGAGCATAAATTAGCTGTAAATCTTTTAATTTCGCATGAAGAGCTAACTCATTTGCCGACAGTCGGTCTTTATGTTCAAGCTCTAAAACGATATTTTGTAAGATTTCTGGGTTGATTCGATAACGCTTCATTTCGGTAATCATTTTTTCGAGACGGTCAATAAAGCCTTGTTTTTCCATTGCTTTTTGGAAGCTATCAAAGCTTTCTTTATACTCTTCGACGATTTTGCGAAGCATCATCTGTGTCCCTGTGCTCGTGATAAACGGCTTCGTTCCACCGCCTACTTGCTGAAATAAATACCAAGCCAACCTGGAGAAGCTCAACACTTGTGCACGGGTTGAACCTTTAATACGACGGTTCCGAATTAATTCATACTCCACTTGAAACGCCATTTGATCAGGAACGATATAGTAAATCGGATCCCCTGTAGGGTCCATTAATAATTTTTCTTCCAGTTCATCCAATATGTATTCGGTGACATTCGCACCCGATCTTCCAGTTATCCACTGAAGTGCCAATGATCTTCCCCCTTTTAGAAAAAAGACTGAAAACGGAAGGTAGTCCATTTACCAGTCTTTCATTTTATTCGTTATCCTTATTTTCAGAATCAAATTGGTTCGCCTTTGAGTTCATCCGAGCTTCGATGAATTTTCCAATTGCCCAAACAATGACAATACAAATACCAATAATAATGGCTTTTGTCGGATTTGTAGCGAAAGATGTTATACTGCTCCCTACATAGGATACAGAAAAAATCATTACAGCCTTCCCTAATATAAGCGCTAAAACAAACTGTTGAATGGATATTCTAGAGAATGCTGCCACAACATTAATTAGAGCAGATGGCGAGAATGGGAAGCATAGCAGTAGAAACAATGGTCCAAATCCACGCCGATCAAAAAACGCTGTGATTTTCCGAACCTGTTTTTGTGCTTTAATTTTTTGAATCCATTCAAATTGTTCCATCTTCCGTAGGACAATAAATAATAACGTCGCGCCAAGAACTGCACCAATCCACGAAAAGATGAATCCAAAAAACAACCCATATACAATGCTATTCGCTAAGATAAAGACGATAATTGGCAAAAATGGCAAAAAAGCTTCGATAAACGGAAGAAGGATTCCAGGAACTGGCCCGAAGCTTCCGTAAAGTTCAAGAATACGTATAATCATATGGCCAATGACTGTATCAGAAATTAAAGTTGATAATTCGTCTAACGTTGAATATTCAAGCGACATACGACTTTCTCCAATCTTTTCTATCTTCTTTCATTGTATAGAAAAAGCCGTCTTTTGCCTACTATTTTTAACAACCATTTCGTATTTGTCATTGAATTGTTCGATACCTCATAGTATAATGGAACAAATGTTCGATAGTCAAGGATGGAGGCATCATCATGAGATATTTAAGTAAAGAAGAACATCATACCGCATCCAGATACTTATTTTTATCTATGGCTATTATTGTCGTCGAGAAAGATATTCAATTCGTCGAGTCCGGTCCATTTAAGATCAAGGAGCCCTATTTAGAGCTCCTGCGGAAAATGGAATATCGCGCACGAATTGAACGCCGTCAATTACGAAAAAAAATGAGGGATATGAATGTTGAGGTCGTTTTTTTACAGAAGGATGATTCGTTTTCCACATACTTATTTATGGCAAGAGGGTATGAAGAGGAAAGGCGTTATTTCAATCCAGCGGTTCGGAAAAAGGTTGAGCAAATCTTGTATGAGCTGATGCGGCTAGCTTACCTTAATCGCTCTCCTGAGGTTTCGTAATACGTTCCATCAGCAAATGCCTATACTGAGCTGTACGCAATACTTGGTTGGTCAGCGAGCGATAAGAAACATTGACCGTCAATTGTTTACCTCCTTGAAAATGGATAATTGTTCGTTTGGAATCGACTTTTTCGAGGCGTTCAATATGTTGGTGGGAAATCCACGTACACTCGGAGGAATTTGGGGAAGTGGTTGGTAAAAAGAACATGCCTAACATCGGATCAATCACAATTGGGGCTTTGCGATTAACGCCAAAAATTGCTCGGGTGCCTTCCAGTCTTCCTTTTAGACTAGAACCGTAGAATAAGCATCCACGATCGACAAATTGTTTTGGCGAATCATCCGTAAAGTATTCTTGATTTTTTTCCAAGACGAACGACCCAAACTTTTTTCCATCTTTAGGTTGAGGAACAATCGCCAATGTCGTTAAATTAAGTAAGGGTTTTTCCATGCACAATCACTCCTTTACAAGATTAACTTTATGGTAAGGATTTCTTTCATTTTTGTAAAATTTAGGTTTGTCTATGATTGGCGATGAACGCAACAAAAAATGAGCAGTTTTTACACAAATTCCGATAAATTCATGTAAAAAACTACTCATTTTAATCATAATATAACTATTTCGCTAAACACTATTTTATTGATTTTATGATAAATTATGACACTTCAACGTTCAGAAGGTAATCTTCAACATTGATTCAGCGACCTTCAACGTTAATCTTTAAAGCTTCAACATTAATTTCTGTTTCTTCAACGTTAATCTTTAAAGCTTCAACATTAATTGTTGATCGATACTACTTCGCCAACAACGCCCGATCATTCGCCATTTTCGTTCCACGAATCTCTTGGAAGGCGGACAATAAATCCGGAACCGTTAACTTATCCTTTTCTTCATCTTCCGCTTCGAAAATAATCTTTCCTTCATCCATCATCCATAGCCGATTTCCGAAGTCGATTGCTTGTTCCATTTGATGCGTGACCATAATTGTCGTTAAGGAGTGCTTTTCAACAAGCTCCCGTGTCAATGATAAGATTAGCTCTTGTTTAGATGGATCGAGTGCTGCCGTATGTTCATCCAGCAACAAAATTTGTGGCTCAGTGAATGTAGCCATTAATAAAGACAAGGCTTGACGTTCCCCACCTGATAACAGCCCGACTTTTGTGTTCAGTCGGTTCTCTAGACCAATTTCAAGCGTAGACAGGTGCTCTTTGAATTGTTCACGCTTTTTCTTCGTCATTCCTCTAAACAAACTTCTTTTCTGTGTTCGCCCTAAAGAAATCATCATGTTTTCTTCAATGGTCATGTTCGGTGCAGTCCCTGCCATCGGGTTCTGGAATACGCGCCCAATCCATTTCGCTCGTTTTTCTTCCGGTAACGGGGTTAAATTTTGATTGTTTAAATGAATATCGCCAGCATCTGGCAATAATGTTCCGGCGAGCAGATTCAGTAAGGTTGACTTCCCCGCTCCGTTACTGCCGATAATCGTGACGAAATCGCCTTCGTTCAACGTTTGTGAAAGGTCAGAAATTGCACGCCTTTCGTCAGGTGTGTTCGCATAGAATGTTTTATGAATTTGATTTAGCGTTAACAATCTGCACCTCTCCCTTCTGCCGTTCCACTTTCGCAAGTGCTTTCTGGGATCTTTTGAATTGACGTTTTTCACTACTCTTTTGCAGCATATTTGGAATAACTAGGGCTGCGACAACGATTAGAGCGGTAATCAACTTCATATCACTTGCTTCGAGAAAATCAACCCGCAATGCCATCGCATAAATTGCTCGGTATACAATCGCTCCGCAAATGACAGCCAATGTCGTACGGACAATCGTTTTTTTACCGAATAACACTTCACCGATAATAACGGAAGCAAGCCCAACAACAATCATTCCGACACCGAGGTTCACATCCGCAAAACCGTTGTATTGTACGACCAGCGCCCCACTTAATGCTACGAGCGCATTGGCTAAACCAATTCCTAAAATGATATACACATTCGTGTTTGCCGAGAAACTTCTTACCATCGTTTGGTTATCACCCGTTGCTCTTAGCGCTAAGCCCGTTTCTGTTTGTAAAAAGATATCGAGAGACTTTTTCACAATGAGAACGACGAGGAGCATCATCACGATCGCATAAAATGATCTTGGAGCATAAGCGCTTAATCCGAGCCATTCATAAGGCGCAAAGAAAACAGCATCTAATGAAAGACTCTCGAAGATTCCTTTCAACTGTGAAAATAATGTTATTTCATTCAATAATGAAAGGTTTGCCTGCCCCATAATTCTTAGGTTAACGGAGTAAAGTCCAATCATCATGATGATCCCCGCTAGAAGTGGATTGATGTTTCCTTTTGTATGCAAAAGCCCTGTTATACAACCGACGAGGAATCCAGCAACAAATCCGAGTAATGTCGCAACAATCGGATCAACACCACCGATAATTGAAATTGCCGCGACACCTCCGCCGGTCACAAAGCTTCCATCTACCGTTAAATCCGGAAAGTCTAAAATCCGAAACGATATATAGACACCGAGTGCCATGATGGCATATATTAAACCTGTTTCTAATGCACCGTACAATGATGTAATCATGAGCGATTCTCCTTTTTAGCGTAGCTTTCACTTAGAACTTATTCGCCTGAAATGAGTTCCGCTTTCTCTTTTAATTCATCTGTCAATTCGACACCCATTTTTTCTGCTGCATCCTCGTTGACTAATAGCTTCAAGTTTTGAGGGTATGTTGCAGGGATATCTCCTGGGTTTTTATCGTCTTTCAAAATTTCAACGGCTTTCTCGCCCGCTTCATAGCCGATGTCATAGTAATCAAAACCAAATGCCGCAAGCCCACCGCCTTCAACAGAAGAGTGTTCGGATACGAAAACCGGAATGGATTCAGAATGGCCGACTTGTAATACAGATTCCAGTGCGCTAACGACTGTGTTATCGGTAATAATCAAGATCGAATCAACGTCGCCAACCAAAGCTTCTGTTGCTTGCTTTACTTCTGATGAAGATGAGATTGTTTTTTCAACTGTATTTACACCAGCTGCTTTCGCCTCTTCATTGACTAATTCAATCTGTGTTTTTGAGTTTTGCTCACTGGCATTGTATACCAATCCAAGTGATTCAAAGCCCATTTCTTTGACAAGTTCTAGAGTCTTCTTAACCGTATCCGGATGCATATCCGCTGTTCCCGTAACATTGCCTCCAGGATTTTCAAATGATTCAACCAAGTTTGCGCCAACAGGATCCGTTACAGAAGTAAATACAATCGGAATTTCTTCTGTTTCATTTAAAGCACCTTGTGCACTCGGTGTCGAGTTGGCGAATATTAAATCAACATCGTTACTGACAAATTTTTCAGCAATCAATTGGTTTGTATTTGCATCACCTTGTGCGGAAGAGAAATCGAAATGAACTTCTAATCCAGCATCCTTTAATGCCTGTTTAAACCCTTCTGTTGCACTGTCCAATGCAGGGTGCTCTTCAATTTGCGAGATCCCGACAACAAAATCAGCGTCGTCCTTGTTCACTTCCTCAGCACTTGATTCATCATCGGACGAACCGCATGCACTTAATACCAACAATCCAATTAATAAAACCAACCAACCTTGCAACTTTTTCATTTCGCTCTCTCCTTTTTTAGTCATAATCAATTTTTCTTTTGTAGCCTTTCTTTTGCTTGAAACTATTCCCCTGAAATAAGTGTCGCTTTCTCTTTCAATTCATCCGTCAATTCGACACCCATCTTTATCGCAGCATCCTCATTGATTTGTAGCTTCAAGTTTTGAGGGTACGTTGCTGGAATTTCCCCTGGTTTTTTACCGTCTTTCAAAATTTCAACGGCTTTCTCGCCTGCTTCATAGCCAATGTCAAAGTAATCAAAGCCAAATGCAGCAAAACCTCCTGATTCAACTGCATCATGTTCAGAGACAAACACTGGAATGGATTCAGCATGGCCAACTTGCAATACGGAATCCAATGCACTAATGACTGTGTTATCGGTAATAATCAAAATCGAATCCACATCACCGACCATGGCTTCTGTTGCTTGCTTCACTTCTGAAGATGATGAAATTGTTTTTTCCACTGTCTTCACATCGACCGCTTTTGCTTCTTCATTGACTAATTCGATCTGTGTTTTCGAATTCTGTTCACTGGCATTGTAGATGAGCCCAAGTGATTCAAGACCCATATTTTTAACAAGCTCCAATGTTTTTTTAATATTATCTGGATGCATATCTGCCGTACCTGTTACATTTCCACCAGGATTTTCGAAGGATTCTACTAAGTTTGCACCAACAGGATCTGTTACAGAAGTAAATACAATAGGAATTTCTTCTGTTTCATTTAAAGCACCTTGTGCACTTGGTGTTGAGTTGGCGAATATTAAATCAACATCATTACTGACGAACTTTTCAGCAATCAATTGATTGGTATTCGCATCACCTTGTGCCGAGGAAAAATCGAAATGAACTTCTAATCCAGCATCTTTTAATGCTTGTTTAAACCCTTCTGTCGCACTGTCTAATGCAGGGTGCTCTTCAATTTGCGAGATTCCGACAACAAAATCAGCGTCGTCTTTGCTCACTTCCTGAGCACTTGATCCACCTTCAGATGAGCTACAGCCACTCAATACCATCAGTCCGATGAATAAAATCAATAATGCTTTTGAATTTTTCAATTTTTGTCTCACCTCTTTTTTACTTTTATGCACACATGCTTTTATGTATTAAAGTAAAAAATATTTATTGCTAACAAGTATATGCTTCATGAAATCAAAAAGCAACCACTTTTTTTGAACTTTATAAATGAATGCGTTTTCATTCGAGAAAAGTTTTACCAATTAAAAATGCTCATTATCACATTCAGTGTAATGAGCATTTTTTAGTCAGAGATAATCGATTCACTTTATCAGATGAAAACTAAATAGTAATATTTCTGACTAAATAATATTGAACTACCCGCCACTTAACAACCTTATGGTTGTTTGAAGTGGGGGATTCCTAAGAACACCAGCGTAACCGCCAGTTATTGATTAGGCTAGCCCCGTAGTACCTACGGTTAGAAGTCTTATGGCTTCTTTTTTGATATTTATACTTGCGTTAAGGTCTCGATCGTGATGTTTCCCACAATCATTACAGGTCCATTCACGTAAGGCGAGATTTTTAACGTTTTGATTGCGGTAGCCACAGCTTGAACATAGCTGACTAGACGGGAAGTTTCTTGCAACGGTTACAATCTTCTTTCCATACCACTTGGCTTTATATTCAAGCATCGTGCGAAACTGTGACCAACTGACCTCACTGATTGCTTTAG
>NZ_VMHE01000036.1 GCF_007559425.1 Allobacillus salarius
GGCTGATAAAAAGTGCTGAAAGGTAGAATAGAAGCGCTCTATTCGCCCGAACGGCTGATAAAAGTTGCTGAAAGGTAGAATAGAAGCGCTCTATCCACCCGAACAGCTCAGAATAATTGCCATAAGGTCGAATAGAGGGCCTCTATATCCCCGAACAGCTGATAAAAGTTGCCGAAAGGTAGAATAGAAGCACTTTATTCGCCCGAACGGCTGAGAAAAAATACTGAAAGGTAGAATAGAAACCCTTCGAATGGTCGAAAAATCGTGACGCTACAGTTAATTAAAATCAAGAGCTGCTTAAATGAATAAGCAGCCCTTAAAAAATTTTATTTATCCTCTACACTAGCGATTTCAATAATTCCTTCCGCACCGGAGTCTTGTTTCCCATCTTTTAAGATTTTTACATATTGATCGTCTTTCAAGTTGGTGAAGACGATTGGTGTAACTGTGGATGGTGCTTTTTCTTTGATGACTTGAAGGTCTGCCGTTAACAATGCATCGCCTTGGGTCACTTGATCCCCTTCTGTAACCAGCTGCTCGAAGCCTTCTCCGTTTAAGTTGACGGTATCTAAACCGACATGAATGAGTACTTCATAACCTTCTTTTGATTCGATACCAATTGCGTGCTTTGTCGGGAATACTGTAACGATTGTTCCATCAACTGGTGAGACGATTTTTCCGTCATTTGGTTCAATGGCAAACCCATCGCCCATCATTTTTTGTGAAAATACTTCGTCGTCAACGTCTGTAATCGGAATAATACGTCCAGTCACCGGCATGGCAAAGTTCAACGGTTGATTTATTTCAGCCATTTCAGCTTTTTGACTGGATGGTGTTCGTCCTTTACGATTAGTCTATCACAAGGGATTAATATGAATTACCCTTTTCTGAATTTTAATAATAAATCATTTATTAAAAATAAAATTTCAAAATATTAAGTTGAAAATTGATATATTATTTTATACAATATATATATTACTTAGCTTAGGTGAAAGTTTAAGAAATGTTATGTAAGGGCTTTCATTTTAAGTAGGAAGGTATGAATATGGATATGCTAACGAAGCTAACGACAGAAAGACAAAACCCAAAATCTTTGGAACTCGATCAAATGCCGGTCAGTGAGATTCTTCAGTTAATGAATGAAGAGGATCGGTTCGTTGCTGATGCGGTTGCCAAAGAGCTACCTTCAATCGAGCAAGTGATTGAAAAAGTTCGCGAAAGTTTTCAACAAGGAGGGAGGTTATTTTACGTTGGTGCTGGGACGAGCGGACGGATTGGAATTTTAGATTCGGTTGAATGCCCACCAACATTCAGTACCCCGCCTGAACAGGTGCAAGCGGTCATGGCTGGCGGTGAACAAGCGTTTCTCGTCGCAGTAGAGGGTGCTGAGGACGAAGAAGTGACAGGTAGAGATGATCTGTCTCAAAGAAACTTGACTGAAAACGACGTCGTGATTGGCATCGCAGCAAGCGGTCGCACACCTTATGTCATCGGTGCTTTGAAATTCGCTCAAGAAATTGGAGCAACAGCGGTCAGTCTCTCGAGTAATAAAAATAGTGAAATCAGTGAATATGTCGATTACGCTATTGAAGTGGAAACAGGACCGGAAGTTTTGACTGGTTCGACTCGGTTAAAAGCAGCTACAGCCCACAAAATGGTATTGAACATGATTTCAACCATTTCTATGGTGAAGGTGGGGAAGGCTTATAAAAATTATATGATTGACGTAAAGGCGTCTAACCATAAACTTCGCGAGCGTGCAAAATTAATCGTGGCAGAAGCCGCTGATGTCCCATATGAAGAGGCGGAAGCTGTTTTACAAGAAACGGAATTTCAAGTAAAGCCGGCCATCGTGATGATTATGACGGACCAACCTTATGAATCTGTCAAACTCGCATTGAAGACGTCGAATGGATTCGTTAAAGAAGCGATTCAACAATTGCTAAAACAGTAGACGGTTCTGATTTGGCTAACCTGTCTAAATATAGAGACCTTTAATGATAGGATACAGTTGCTTCAAATAATTGTGAGTAAGTACTTAGTTTAAGGAGAGATTACATGTTATCTCCATCGATCATTCAAGAATTTGAACAGTTATGCGGGAAAGAGAACGTCCAGCACTCAAACGCTTCGAAGCTCGCTAATTCATATGATGCGACAGCAAATTTTCAAGCGTTGCCGGACTTGGTCGTCTCCCCTCGGAATACAGAGGAAGTATCCGGGATTGTAAAGCTTTGTCAAAAACATGAAATTCCGATCGTTCCTCGTGGATCTGGAACGAATTTGGCTGCAGGTACGACTCCGACAAAGGGCGGTGTCGTTCTTTTATTTCGACATATGAATCAAATACTCGAGCTTGATGAAGAGAATTTGACGGTGACCGTCCAGCCAGGGGTGATTACGGACGAACTGCATGCGTTTGTAGAAGAAAAGGGAATGTTTTACCCGCCTGATCCGAGCTCTGGAAAAATCTCGACCCTTGGTGGCAATATCAGTGAAAATTCAGGTGGATTGCGTGGCTTGAAATATGGTGTAACAAAGGATTATGTGTTGGCACTAGAAGTCGTCTTGCCAAATGGAGAAATCATCCGAACTGGCGGGAAGCTAGCGAAAGACGTTGCGGGATATGACTTAACGAGCTTGATGGTTGGATCAGAAGGCACTCTTGGTATTGTAACAGCAGCGACGTTAAAACTCGTTCCGAAGCCTACCCATAATCAAACGTTATTAGCTGTGTTTGATTCATTGGAAAAGGCGGCCGAGACGGTTTCTGCGATTATCGCTGCCAAGATTATACCGGCCACACTCGAATTTATGGACCAAGGGACCATTCAAGTCGTGGAAGGCTATAAACAAATTGGATTGCCACTTGATGCGGAAGCGATTTTGTTAATTGAGCAGGATGGACCTGAAGAGATTGTCGCATCTGACATGGCGACTGTTTTAACCATCTGTGAAAAATACGGAGCACGAGAAATTTCCAAGGCAAAAAATGAGCAGGAAGCAGAAGATTTACGCCGCGCTCGAAAGGATGCACTGTCTTGCTTGGCGCAATTGACACCGACGACGATGCTCGAGGATGCAACGGTTCCGCGTTCCGAAATCGCGCCGATGGTTCGTGAAATTATCCGGATTGCTGAGAAATATGACGTTCGGATTCATACATTCGGTCATGCAGGGGATGGAAACTTGCACCCGACCGCAGTGACGGACGCGCGAGATAAAGATGAGATGAAACGTGTGGAGGATGCTTTTGCGGAGATTTTCGAAACAGCCGTCAACATGGGCGGAACGATTACCGGTGAGCACGGTGTTGGCGAAATGAAATCTTCCTATCTGGAATGGAAGGTCGGTCCAAGTGGATTGGCTGTCATGCAAGCGATCAAACAGGCCATCGATCCGAATAACATCATGAATCCTGGAAAGATGTTTGCGAAGTCAACGAGAAAACGGGTGGTGGTTCACGATGGCTGAAGCCCAATTGCACGTTCGGATCCAAGAAGGATTTCAGCAGGAAGTGGAAGAAGAGAAGTTGCTCGATTGCATGCGTTGTGGATTTTGCTTGCCAGCTTGTCCGACTTATTTGCATTCAAATTTTGACGAAACCCAGTCACCACGTGGGCGCATCGCTTTGATGAAAGCTGTCCGAGATGGAATGCTTCCTTTTGATGATTCGATTGAAGAATCGCTTGATTTATGTTTAGGCTGCCGTGCTTGTGAACCTGCTTGTCCGGCTGGTGTCGAGTATGGGTCATTGTTGGAAAGTGCGCGAAATGTCATTCAACGGGAAAAAAAGCATTCAGTGAAGGAAAAGGCTGCCCGATATGGAGCGTTCAAGCATTTATTTAGAAATCAGCGGACGATGGAGCGGGCGACAGGATTCATTCGTTTTTATCAAAAATCAGGAATCCAAGCGTTAACGCGCAAGACCGGAATTCTTTCGTTGTTTCCTTCGATTATGAAAGACATGGAAGCGATTTTGCCAATTTTAGATAAGAGCCGGATTAAAAAAGGGCATACGTATGAAAGTACAAAGAGAACGACGAAAATCGCCTTCTTTACGGGTTGTATGATGGATACGATTTTTTCCCAAACGAACCAGTCAACAGTCAAGCTGTTGCAACAATTAGGCTGTGATGTTTGGGTGCCAGAAAATCAAGTGTGCTGTGGTGCGTTGCAAGGGCATAGCGGAGAGCTTGATTTGGCACGAGAAAATGCGATTCGAAATATCGAAGCTTTTCTTGCTCAAGACGTGGATTATATTGTCAATAACGCAGGTGGCTGCGGAGCGTTTTTATCTGAATACGATCACTTACTGAAAGATCATCCAGAACTGTTGGAAAAAGCTAAGGCTTTTTCCGAAAAAACGATTGATATATCCACATTAATTGAAAAACTAGGCGTAACCGGACGTTCATTGAAATTAAAAGACGGCCGCCAAGCGATTCTTACTTATCAAGATTCTTGCCATTTACGTAACGTCAATAGGGTTGTCGATGAACCGCGAGCAATCATGCAATCAATTGATGGAGCGACGTATGTAGAACTACCTACCGCTGATCAATGTTGTGGCTCGGCAGGAATTTATAACTTGATTCATACCGAAATGTCAATGCGCATACTCGATTCAAAAATGGACGATGTCAAAGCAACCGAAGCACAATTTTTACTGACCTCGAATCCAGGATGTCTTTTACAAATGAAGCTCGGTATCGAGAAAGCCGGACTGTCCGATCAGATGGAGGCCATGCACCTTGTCGATTTCTTAGCTGAGTATGTTGATGTGGAGTGATAAGTGGAGATAACTTGTCACGGGGCTCATATATTTCAAAGTTGGGTCCATATATTTCTGCGACGGTCGTATAAATCTCTAGAAAGGGCGCATAACTGCATCATGTCGGCACATAATCATTGCAAGATGGCACATATTTTCAGATGTAGGTCACATAAATCCTGTAAGTGCTTCATTGGATCTACAAAAAATAAGCAGGGATCATATTATTTGGATGTGGTCACATAAAAATTCGAACTGGTCGTATAAATTTCACCAAAGAGTGCATATCCCAGTGACATTGGCACATTTCCTTGCCAAGTGGGTATATATATTCTGACCAAGGTTGCATAAATCCAAAACTCTCATGATGAAAAAAGACAGGACCCAAAAACTGGGTCTTGTCTTTTCTTCTATGTCCGATTCCAAAACCGTTGCTGGGCGATAGCTGAAATAAAGTCTTCCCCGAAATCGAGGTTGTTTTCAGCAAAAACGACACCGGCAAGATTGTTTTGTTCGGTAGCTTGAATGTAATAGTCAGCGCCGATTGCGACTCCGATTGGCTTGTATCTACGATAGGCTTCGTTGACGTAATGCATAATCTCTTGGTCGAATTTTCCTTGGTTATTCGCTTCTCCACCGACGACATAAAGCGCGTCGTATAAGACGGGATAAGTGGTTGATAATGTTTCATTCACTTTGATTCTCGTTCCATCCGAACCGACGGCCGGGTTTAATGTTTCACCGATTACGTCAAAGAAAACACCATGTTGTTCAAATAAGTCGGTCACATATCGAACTTCATCGCAATTAAATCCATTGCCGATTAAGATTGCGACTTTTTGTGTGTAGGCATAGTGTGGTGTGTTCGCTTGACTGATTGCCGGTGAGCTACCGGTAACAGGGACGTGTGATTTCTTCGGTGGATGGACTCCGATTGCTTCTGCGATTTTGGTTGCCATACCTTGATCAACATTTGCCCACATTTCGATATTTTGTTCCCGAACAGATTTACTTTCTACATGTGTGAGATGGAAAATAAACGTGTCGACAAGATCTTGTTTTTCCACCGGTGATAAGCTGTTCCAGAAAAAGCGTGCCTGGGAAAAGAAGTCTTCAAACGATTTGCTAGGAACTTCTCGTGTGACGTGTCCATCGACTTTTTCAGGATAATGTACATAACCACCTTCTTCCCAGGTGGCTTCAGACGGCGTATTGCCAGCAAGGGAGTTATTATGATAATCTACTTCATCGACATCAATGCGGTGCCGCTGGTAGCTGTCTCTTAAATTATAATTTTTCGGGACAATCGGTTTGTTGACAGGAATGTCTTCGATGTTCGCAGAGTGCTGCCGATATAGTTCGGTATCACGGTAGGCAATCGCTCGACCTTGTAGAACTGGGTCATTCGTAAAATCGATTCCAGGAACAAGATTACTAGGATTGAATACGGACTGTTCTTCTTCAGCAAAGAAATTATCGACCAGTCGATTTAATGTTAGTTTTCCGACTTTTTCTACAGGAATGACTTCTTCCGGCCATAGTTTCGTATCATCGAGGATGTCAAAGTCATAATCGAACTGCTTTTCTTCTTCGATTAGTTGAATGCCTAAGTCATATTCCGGATAGGCGCCTTTTTCAATCGCTTCGATTAAGTCATGCCGGTGGTAATCCGGGTCGACACCGCCAATAATATTGGCCTCATCCAGTAACAATGAATGTACGCCGAGACGGGGAATCCATTTGAACCGGACGAATGTCTGCTTGCCTTCTTCGTTAATGAACCGGAATGTATTGATTGGCCAGCCGTCCATCATGCGCCAGCTTCTTGGTCGGCCACGCATCGACATAAGCCACATGACCATATGTGCGGATTCTTGATTGTTCGCAACATAATCCCAAAAACTATCATGGGCGGTCGTCGCTTGAGGGACATGTGTTTTTGGATTTGGCTTGGCCGCATGTGTAACGTCCATAAATTTCATCGCATCGGCTAAAATAAATACAGGGAATTGCAGGGCGAGCATGTCATAGTTTCCTTCTTGAGTATAAAATTTCGTCGCAAAGCCGCGAATGTCAATTGCTGTATCTTTTGAGCCTTTGCTTCCGATAAAACTTGAAAAACGAACAAAGACAGGGGTTTTACAGCCGGCTTCTTGTAAAAAATGCATTTTCGTTACATGTTTCAGTGATTTGTATGTTTCAAACTCTCCGTATACACCAAACCCTCTAGCATGAACTACTTTCTCAGGAATACGTTCCCGGTTGAAATGTGTTTGTTTTTTATAAAAATGGAAATCCTGCAGCAACGTCGGCCCTCGTTTTCCAGCTCGGAGTGTTTGTTCGTCGTTTGATATTTTTTTGCCACTTTCATCGGTCATTTTCTTACCCGGACCTGTATTTTTGTGCTTGTATTTATTCAGCTGTTCTTGTTTTGCATCTCGGCTTTCTGATTGGCGATCTTTATCCTTATCCACTGAATCACCTTTCTTCACAAAATATTTTCATCCATTGAAATCATATGCCTTGCAAATGGGCTTTATTCGACGAACTTCCTCGACGATTTTTATGTTGGAATTGTGCTTTTGACGGCAAACTTATATACTGAATGAGCAAACATTAGTACAAATCAAGGAGTGGTTTGTTTTCATGACATCAAAAGAAAAAGTCATCTTGGATTGTGATCCAGGTCATGATGATGCGATTTCAATTATTTTAGCAACGTTACACGAGAAGGTTGACATTGTCGGCATTACAACGGTCGGCGGGAATGTCAGCGTAGAAAAAACAACGAAAAATGCGTTGAATATTTGTGACTTGGTTGGATTAAATGTGCCGGTTGCCATCGGAGCCAATCGTGCGCTCACGAAGCCACTTTCGGTAGCTGAATCCATTCATGGTGAATCTGGATTGGATGGACCTGAACTACCTGAAGAACCGACACTTAATCCAATCGATCAGCATGCGGTTGATTTCATTATTGAAAAATTGCTCGAGTCAGACGGAGACATTAAGCTTGTACCGACTGGCCCGCTTACGAATATCGCTTTAGCAATGATTAAAGAGCCAAAAATCATTCCGAAAATCAGTGAGATTGTTTTAATGGGTGGAGGCACATTTGGAAACTGGACGCCGGCAGCAGAGTTTAATATTTGGGTAGATGCGGAAGCGGCTAAAGTCGTTTACGAGAGCGGAGTTCCGATTCGGATGTTTGGCTTGGATGTGACACATCAGGCGTTAGCAACGAAAGAGGTTACGAAGCGTCTTCAGACAATTAACAACGATGTAGCTGATTTTGTAGTGGAACTTTTAGATTTCTTCATTCACACATATAAAGAAGTTTTTGATTTCGATGGTGGACCGGTCCATGATGCTTGTACGATTGCTTATTTGATTGACCCTAGCTTGTTTACGTTCAAGCATGTTCACGTTGATATTGAAACAAAGGGTGAGTTTACATACGGAATGACGTGTGTAGATTTATTGGAAACGACAGGTAAGGAGCCGAATGTTTATTTTGCTGATGCATTAGATGTGGATCGGTTCTGGGACTTGTTTGACGAGACATTGCAGAAGTTTTAAATCGAAAGGAGGGAATCTCATGAATGTTCTTGTGATTGGGAGCATTAATATGGACTTGGTTTTAAGTGTGAAAGAAATCGTTAAGCCTGGGGAAACGACGTCTAGCACGTCATATACGACGAATTTCGGTGGGAAAGGTTCAAACCAGGCGGTAGCTTGCCGTCATTTAGGTGCGGATGTTTCTTTCATCGGAAGTGTCGGTGCGGATGAGTTTGGCGAAGCGATTTTGGCCAACTATGATGAGTTAGGCATTGAATCATCGGGAATCGCAAAGGAAGGGCAGACGGGCATTGCGATGATTCAAGTGAATGAAGCTGGTGAAAACTCAATCGTGCTCGTTCCAGGGGCAAACCATCAAGTATCGAAAACAGATATCGATCGTCATCGCCCGTTAATCGAAGCATGTGACGTTGTGTTAATGCAGCTCGAAATTCCGATAGATACTGTTGGATATGCGATTCATCAGGCGAAAGCATTAAATAAAAAGGTTGTCTTGAACCCAGCGCCAGCCAATGAGCTTTCACGAGAAGCCCTTCGTCAAGTCGATTTATTGACACCGAATGAGATCGAATTGGCAGGCTTGTCGGGTCTGCCTGTCCATGATTTGGAGCATGCTGAAGCTGCTGCGAAAATGCTTCTGAATGAAGGTGTCGGGGAGATTGTCGTCACATTAGGACGTCAAGGTTCGCTATTAGTGACGAAAGAGGAAAGCTTTTATTTAGAAGCGGAAGAAGTAAAAGTCGTTGATACGACAGGCGCGGGTGATGCCTATAATGCAGCATTGGTGACAGGATTGAGTAATGGGATGCCGATTAAACAAGCGATGAAGCTTGCGACATTGGTAGCGGGCTATACGGTCAGTGTTAAAGGAGCGCAGCCGAAGCTTCCATCTATGAGCTACTTTTTGAAACAGGTGGAAAATGACTAAAAACAAATCTGTTATCAGTGTTTCACTTTTATTGCTGCTCAGTTTGTTATGGGGATCTTCGTTTTTGTTTACGAAGATTCTCGTTGAAGACCTTCACCCGGTCAGCCTAATCTTTATTCGCTGTTTATTCGGACTAGTGATGTTGGGGCCGATTCTTTATTTTAAACGGATCTCAATTAAACGAAAATTGACGTTTACGTTTGTCAGCTCTCTCAGTCTCGCGGCAGGTATTCCTTGGATGTTGATGGCTTTTTCATTAGTGTCTTTACATAGCTCGGTAAGTGGCATTTTGAATTCATTTACATCGATTTTTACGTTTGTGCTATCATTGATTTTTTTGAAAGTTAAACCGCTTGCCAACCAACTAGTTAGCCTTGTGCTTGGGATGCTCGCATTGATCATCTTATTTCTCGACACACTTCAAGTAGACGCATTTGGCTTCTTCAGTGTTGGTTTAATGCTGACGTGTACGCTTTGTTATGCGACAAATTCCATTATTGCAGGGCGGTATTTCCAAGGAATTTCACCGTTCGTACTAGGTTTTTATACGTTATTATTCGGTATGATCATTAATGGCATTCCGACGATATTCATTCAGCCGGAAGTGTTTCTGCTGCTCGCATCTTGGGAAATCCTAATTCCAGTAGCCATTCTTGGATTTTTAAGTTCTGGTCTTGGGTACGTTATTTTTTATCAATTAATTGAAAACGGCGGTCCCGTTTATGCGACGTTTGTGACCTTTTTGATTCCATTCGTCTCTGTATTACTTGGCGTCGTTGTATTGAATGAACCATTTCGAGTTTACATGATTATTGGCGGTGTTATGATTTTCTTCGCACTTGTTGCGATGAATTGGCATCTGTTTAGGAGAAGAAAAATCAAAGTCACCTAAAGTTTTAGAATCAAAAAGGAGGGACGGGTGCATGACATTTTTATTAGGCATCTGGGATTATCTACTTGTTTTCCTTTTGGCTGCTGTTCCGTGGTTTGAAATCGGGTTAATTATTCCTGTCAGCATCCTTGCTGGAATGAATGCTTTTTGGGTGGCGATTTTAGCGTTTTCAGGAAATTTGTTAACGGTCTATTTGTTGATTATCTTTTTTGATCGATTAAAAGGATGGTTTCTTCGAAAGAAAAAGAAAGAACAAAACGATCAGGAAGATGCAGGTCGCTATGCAAGAGCGAACCGTATGTGGGAAAAGTATGGTGTGTCTGGTTTGCTACTCGCCGGACCACTCATAACCGGATCGCATATTGCAGCAGGAGCGGCGATTTTATTCGGAGCTGCCAAAAGACGCGCGCTTTATTGGTCAACGATTAGTCTGGGGCTTTGGACGATCGTTTTTACAGTTGCCTCGATTTACGGTATTGGGTGGTTCACTGATATCAATCTTTAATGAGGAAGATTACCGATAAAAGCAGGATTTTCGGCGATTTTGACGAATTAAGACAATAGATGGATTTTAATCGGAAGAATGGACAGGGACATCGTTTCGATCGATGATGACGACATAGATGGAAGGTGGGAGATGATGAATAAACCAGTGACCGTTATTGGTATGAACGAAGTTGGATTAGCAACCGCTGCTGACTTAACAGCGCGAGGTTTTGCAGTCACATTATTTAATTCTGGATTAGATGATCACTTGTTGAAAAATAAAGAGAGCGGGATTTACTTTAATAATGAATGGGTTTTCCCGGAGCCAGTAACTTCTGATGTAGAAGAAGCTCTATTTGCTTCGTCGCTCGTTTTGATTACGGAGTCGGTGAATCATATTGAACTTTTAGCTGAGATGTGCGCGCCTTATTTAACAGACAATCATCGTGTTGTCTTTCTTGGCCATGGTTCACTTGCCAGTATTCGATGGACTCGACGTTTAAAGGAGTTAGATGTCGAAGCGAATATATTAGTCGGTGAAACGCATCTACCGCCTTATGAAACAAAATATAATGAAGATACAACGGAAGTAGAGTTACTTTTACGAACAAAAAAACTCTTGTTCTCAACATATCCTGTGGCGGACAATGATGAATTTTTTCGAGGAATGCGTTCAGTTTATCCAAGCATTGAAAAAGCGACAAACAGTTGGGAAGTACTTTTGAATAATTTACTCCCTGAAACAGTGGTTGCACCGTTATTATCAAACCTAGCGAAATTCGATCAAGATGATGCGCATTTTCAAGTATATCTAGACGGGCTTTCCCCTTCAGTTGTGAACGTCATTCAAGAGGTCGATCAAGAAAGACAGAAAATATGCCGGGCGTTAGGACTTGAAGCAAAGAACCTTGAAAGGCGTCTAGTAGAGACAGGCTATGCGAGGCCACTAAATGAATTGATGGAGCAGCTTAAGGAAAGTGATGTACTTAAGAAAAAATCAATCGTTGCATCGGATGAAAACGCTCAATTGATGGAAGGGCTACATTTTGCTATCGTTCCATGGATCGAATTAGCGAATATGCTTGAGCTTGAAACACCTACGCTTAATGCATTGTTACATATCGGTTCTGTTTCTCTCGATCGCTTGCTTGTTCAAGAAGGGTTGACCCTTGATAAAATTGGTTTCTTTAATGAAACAGCAGATTCATTAATAGCAGCCGTTCAAGAAACCTCAGAACAAGAAAATGATGAAGAAACAGATGAACCACAGCTTTTAAAATGATAAATGATGATAAGCACTGACTCCGGTCGGTGCTTTTTTTGTGTGCAAAGGGAGAAGCTGGCGAAGGAATATAGAAGGCGTGTTCAGTAATGTTGATGATTCGTAGATTAATGTTGAAGAAGCGCGAAAACACTGAAGCCGCGCAGATTAACGCTGAAGGATTGCAAATAAACACTGAAGCTCCACAGATTAACACTGAAGAATCGCAAGTTAACGCTGAAGAAATACAGAGAAACATCGAAGCAGAATGTAGTAAAAATGTTTCTTTTCTACTGAACTTGTCAACTAGATGTGTAGGAGATGTTCGTAGAAAGTGGTGAGTCCATGAAAAAATTGCTGGCGAAAATGAAAAGTCAATTCGTGTTCATCATATCGGCAATCGTCATTTTTGTTTTAGTCGTTTGGGGCATAATCGGCCCTCGTTCAATGGAAACTATCACAACAACGTTGATGGATGGTATGACGAAGCATCTTGGTTGGTTTTATGTAGCTGTAACAGCTTTTTATGTAGGGTTTTGTATTTATTTAGGAGTTGGACCTTACCGTAAGATGAAACTAGGGAAGAAAAACGATCAGCCGGAGTATTCTTATTTTGCTTGGATTGGCCTATTATTTGCGGCAGGAATGGGTGTCGGTCTAGTGTTTTGGGGATTTGCCGAGCCGCTTTCACACTACATTACTGCACCAGGTGCCTCCACCGAACCGGAAACGGAAGAAGCCGTTAGACATGGCCTGTTATTGGGCGTTTTCCATTGGGGATTTCAGCCATGGGCGATTTATGCCGTCGTCGCACTCGGATTAGCTTTTGCGAAGTTTAGAAAAAATCTACCGGGGTTGATCAGCTCAACATTTTACCCATTAATCGGAAATCGAGTACATGGTTGGCAAGGTAAAACGATTGATATCATTGCCATTATCGCTACAACGGTTGGTATTGCTACATCTTTCGGACTGAGTACGATGCAATTTGGAAAAGGCTTATCCGAAGTGTTTTCATTACCAGATAATAATTGGATGATGGTCGGAATCGTTGTCGTTATAACAGCTATTTTCCTTACTTCTGCTTTAACGGGTTTAAATAAAGGGATGAAATACTTAAGTATCGGCAACCTCTGGTTATCAGCGGTTGTATTGATTGCCGTTCTGTTAGTTGGCCCGACGGTGTTTTTACTTGAGCATTTGTTGAAAACGATTGGTGATTATGGAGCCAATATTTTTCAATACACATTTAACACGACACCTTATTCTTCCGATAATCAATGGATGGGTGATTGGACATTGTTTTATTGGGCTTGGATTATTTCATGGAGCCCTTTCGTCGGCACGTTTATTGCACGCGTTTCGAAAGGCCGCACCCTCGGTGAATTTATGTTCGGTGTACTCGTCGTACCAACAGCGTTGACTATTGTTTGGTTTGTCATTATGGGAGGCACCGGATTGCATATGGAATTAACCGGACAAGCAAGTTTCGCTGAAGAAATTAAAAGGACACCGGAAGTCGGTTTGTTCCGTGTGTTCGAACAACTTCCAATGGGTCAGATTTTATCTGTCCTTGGATTAATCTTAATCGGTATCTTTTTTATCACTTCAGCAAATTCAGCTACGTATGTGCTTGGTGTATTTTCGGAATCAGGTCGTTTGAACCCAGGGAAAAAAGTTTTAATGACTTGAGGATTATTGATTTCAGGAATTGCGACGGTATTGTTGTTAAGTGGAGGTATACAAGGACTGCAAGCGATTGCAACAATTACAGCTTTTCCATTCGGGATTATCATTGTCTTTATGATCGTTGGCATCATCCGATCACTGCGTCAAGAAGGTCGACAAGAGCAACAGGTTGAAGAAAAAGAAGATTGGTAAAGATGTGGAGCGCATGCAGTTGTTAGGAGGCATGCGCTTTTATCGTCAGTTAGGCGGTGTTTATCGACAGTCAGCGCGCTGTTATCGTAAGCGTCAAATAAACCGCACTCTAGTTTGAGTGCGGTTTGTGAGTTAAACTAATATTTGATTTAATTCTTCACT
>NZ_VMHE01000037.1 GCF_007559425.1 Allobacillus salarius
CTAACTTCAGCAGTATCAGCCCAAACTTCAGCAGTATCAACGCTAACTTCAGCAGTATCAGCCCAAACTTCAGCAGTCACAACGCTAACTTCAGCAGTATCAGCCCAAATTTCAGCAGTCACAACGCTAACTTCAGCAGTCAGAAGACTCATTTCATCAGTTGAACTGCTAGATGTATAGATCATTACATTTTTTAATAACTACCGCTTCTTTTGTCTTATAAAATCCTTGCTATAATCAAATTCCAATAAATATTTGCTAGCACTCGTTTTACCAGCGCTTTTTAATGATTTCTGCAACATATACCGCGCACTACTCTCAGACTCCAGCCCAACAAACTCCCTAAACTCCCGATTCGTGATCGTCTTATTTCCAAGTAAATAGTAATCTTTCAACGCAGAGAGATGTGCATCAATGGAGCGGTGGCCGCAGCGAGTGCACTCCCACCGTCGATTTTTGCGTTCCATGCCGAGGTGTGTGCATTCAGGACAGCAGACGCCTGGTAATATTTCTTCAAATTCAAGTTTCCATCGCTCGAGAATGTTTGGCGTATAAGGTGTATGGGCTTTTGCGATTTTTTGCGCGAGATGTTTAGATTCTCGAAGATTCATAAATTCTTGCTTGTATTTTTGATTGATTTCTCGAAGTTTACTAGATAGTTTGCTGAGTGGAATGACGCGGTCACGGAAGTAATCTGTTCGATCGGAGGCTTGGAGGATCACATGCGGATGTGTCATGACGACGAGTGTTTCAATAGGTAATAGAGGAATTCGTTGATGCTCTAACCAAGTGGAGAATTGAAATTTTTGTTCCTCTACTTGGACGATTGGGTCGTCATATATTTTTTCAGTTTCATGTGGACGTGGTTGTTGAATGGTTTGCGAAAAATCATTTCGGGATAAGACTTGTCCCCGGTAAGCTTTAACTTCAAGCATCAATAAAAAGCGTGGTGTCACAATCAATGAATCAAGCTGGAAAAATGTTCGGTTAAAAGGTAGGCGAATATCGTGGAGTGTATAGTGGTTAAAATTGAGTTTGCTGAGAGCGTAATCGAGGCGTTGCTCCCCTTGGAAGCCGGCTTTTTCTCTTCCGAAGCGATCAGTCAGCTTCACATACGTTGGATGGTTTTCGGGTAATCTTCTAAGGAGGTTTTCTAGCATGAGGGAATAAATTGTGGGAATATGAGGTTTGATGATCAATACATAGTCTCCTTTCAAGTATTATATAGTTTTATTGTATCTGTGCCTTTCAATTAAACAAGTACTGAATTTGTTATAATGAGCGTAGCTAATGGAAAAGGAAGTTGAATGATGAAACATAAATTACTACAGTTTGACCAACTACAGATGATGGATGACACCAATCCGAATGAATCAAATGTTCTCGCTTCATTCGCGATGGACGATACCCTTTGTATTGCTGCCAGTGAAAATAATGAAGCCGGGATTCGGTTTTGGGTGCACGGTCCGACTGCTGTGTTGGGTATTCCGGATAGCCGTTTACCGAATATCAATGAAGCGGTCGACTATTTAACGGCACAACAACATGATGTAATCATTCGAAATTCAGGCGGGCTTGCCGTAATTTTAGATGAAGGTATTTTGAATATATCGCTTATATTTCCGCATGGAAAAAATATCGACATTCACGAAGGTTATGAAACGATGGTTGAGTTTGTTCAATGGATTTTTGACGATGAGCCAATAAAAATTGAAGCTTATGAAATTGAAGATTCCTACTGTCCAGGGACTTATGATCTAAGCGTGAACGGGAAAAAGTTTGCGGGTGTTTCCCAACGTCGTGTAAAAGAAGGAACCGCCGTCCAAGTTTATTTAGCTGTTGAAGGTAGCGGCTCTGAACGGGCAGAACTTGTGCGCCAATTTTATCAAATCGGTAAAAATAACGAAGACACGAAATTCACCTATCCCGAAGTAAATCCGGAAGTCATGGTAACACTAGAGGAAGTGCTCAACAAACCGATGTCGGTTGAAGGATTAGTGAGCAAAATCAATCGAAAACTTACAGACGATGGTGTTCAACTCACTAAAAAGGTGCTTAACGAACAAGAAACAGAGTGGTTTGAGAAACGATTGAGTATGATGAAAAAAAGAAACGAACAAATTAATAGCTAAACATAACACGCTTCAATCGTAACAAAACGTTCGTTGCTCTTACTCTAACCTGAAGGGCAATTATGTTATAGTGAAATTGTGTGAAATAATGTTATAGAAAAGGAGTGACATACCATGCCAGCAGTTCAAGCAGTAGAAACAGTAGATGGTTGGTATTGTTTACATGATTTTCGTACCGTTAATTGGTCCGCTTGGAAAAAAGCTTCTGAAGATGAACGCAAACAAGCGATAGAAGAGCTGAATCAATTGATGGGCGATTGGGAAGGTATTGAAAAAGAAAAAAACGGAAGCTTCGGTTTTTATACCATTGTTGGACAAAAAGCTGATTTGCTTTTCATGAATTTACGTCCGACGATGGAAGAACTGACAGAATTAGAAACAAAATTCAATAAAACAAAACTTGCAGAATACTTAGAGCCTGCTTATTCATATGTGTCCGTTGTGGAATTATCAACATACATGTCCAAAGCGGAAGATATGGAAAACAACCCAGAAATCCAGGCACGTCTCCACCCTATTTTACCGAAATGGAATCATGTGTGCTTCTATCCAATGGATAAGCGCCGCGCAGGTGAGGACAATTGGTATGCTGAAGAATTCGATGAACGTGCTCGCTTGATGTATGATCATGGCATGACTGGCAGAAAATATGCCGGAAAAGTACGTCAAATGATCACTGGCAGTATGGGTTTTGACGATTGGGAGTGGGGTGTCACGCTTTATGCACATGACGTCCTTCAGTTCAAAAAATTAATTTATGAAATGCGTTTTGATGAAGTCAGTGCTCGTTTCGCTGAATTCGGTTCCTTCTATATTGGACACCGTAAAGAACGCGACGACTTAGAAAGCATTTTTTCTGTATAATGAATATACGCATGTGAGATCGCTATCGATTTCACATGCTTTTTTATTTCCTCAATTGCATTGACCTCCACATGATGTTCCTACATAAAAATTCTTCTTAAAAAAAGAATGTTTTAGCATTCTCTACATATACATGGATACAGTGGTACGCCTAAAAGAGTGAGGTGATGCTTACTTAGCCATCACCAATAAGTTCTTATTAAGTCAATACTTCTTAGGAGGTCGATGATTGTTGGATGAATCAAAACAAGATCAGCAAGCGCCTGAACAAAAGGTGAGTGAACAGGAACAACGTGGTATGGAAGGCAAGAAGAAAAATCCTGCATATAAACAACCTGCTTACGAGCATTATCAGCAACAAAGCGGAGCTAAAAAATGGATGCCACATGATAAGAAGCAACCGGGAACTTGGTATAATCAAGGAAGTCAACAACAAGGATTATATCAGCCCCCTCAATTTGGAAATCACAGTATGGGGCAAAGTGGATGGGGTAGCCCTCCACCACCACAACCAAATCAACAGCAAGGTGGAGCTTCTATGCAATATGGTCAACCGTATGATCCAATGAATCAAAATCCAGCAAACTTCCAAGCGGGGGGGATGCCTCAAGGTGGCGGCGCACCAATGACACTGACTTATTCACCTCAAGGCGGGATGCCAGGTGCTGTCGCTCCAAGAGAACAATCCTATATCGAAAATATCTTACGCTTGAATCGAGGTAAACCAGCAACGATCTATATGACATTTGAAAACAATGACGAATGGAACGCGGAAGTTTTTCGAGGTATTGTTCGTGAAGCCGGGCGTGACCATATTGTTCTTGAAGACACTCGAAGCGGTCGTTGGTACTTACTTCTCATGATTTACTTGGACTATGTCGTGTTCAATGAACCATTGAATTATGAATATCCGTTTGGTTAAGCAAACCTTCCCGTATCACTTGAATAAGTGATACGGTTTTTTCATGAAAATTCCACACCTTTTCCATAGTGTTAACGATTCTATTCATGAGTGCACAGATTTATAGAAACTTGAAAGTCGACTGAATTTCTGAGTTTTTATCTACAATTTTCGATAAATCATTCATAGAACATGTTCTATTGAACCAATAATTTTTGATTTACAATAAAACAGAAATTTTACTAATGTTGGATATTCAAGTAAATTATAATCGCTAGCGGTGAAATGGGGCAGAGACCGGTCTCCTTTTGAGGAGGAGAATTTTCAAATGTTGCAGCAAGGGGGAAATCGAGAAAGAGACGTAGAATTTGAGCTTGTATTTATGGAATATAAGAAAATGATTCATCACTTAATCCATAAATACAATATTCAAGATCCACAAGGGGAATTTTTTCAAGAAGGTTTAATAGCTTTATGGAATGCTTATCAACGATATGGCGATCGAGATTCCTTTGGAAAAATGGCTTACATAACGATCCGTAGCCGGTTAATTGACTTGATTCGGAAGAAAAATCGTCGGGCAGAAAAAGAGACAGCGACTGACCTCATCAGTGAATCAGCTTATACGGATGAATCGATTAACACATTTGATCCATTTTTCTGGGAACGAATCCAAAATGCTTTGACCGATAAACAATGGATTTTTGTTCGTCGAAAAATCATCGAGGGCAGAGCGTATAAAGATATTGCCGCACTTGAAAATACAACAGTTGACGCTGTAAAAGGTTGGGGAAAAGAAGTCAAAAAGAAATTAAAGACGCTATTAGAGGAGGAATCTTAAAATAAAAAAGCATCCAAACATGTCGAGTTGGATGCTTCTTCCTCATTGTGCAGGCATCGTATACGTTACAAAATGGCCCTTACTCTCTTCCATCGTGCAAAAAATGTCATCCAGCACTTCCTGAGCACGTTCAGCAGACTCATACTTACCAACGATTTCACTCCACTTTTGCATCGGGTGCCAATGAATAATCCCTTCAATCTTTTTACCTTTCATCAGTAGCTGATTCACTTGAAGCAACGATTCACCATTCTGTGCTTTAATCCAGATCATCTATCCGAACCTCCTTTAAACTGGCCATTTTCCAAAAATTGATTGACGAGGCTTGCTGTTCGGCTCTGATGATGTATTTCCAGATGATGATAAGGTAGTATGATAAAGTCTTTGAATTCATCCATTGGAACGGATGACAACTCGACTTTTCCGTCATTTTTTTCCCGAATGAGCCTACCAAGTAATCCTTTTGACTTCGTACCTGCAATTGCACCGATTTCTACCCCATTCGGCGCCTCAATATTTAACTGTTCAATATACGCTCTATCTAATGACTTTAATGTTCTGAACCTCGACACATACCACTTCATTCGACCTGCTAGAGTTGCTAGATAGCTACCTCGATTTGGCGTCGCAATCAACACGGCTCTACCAACCTGGCGGACGATGTCTTCATCCATCAATAAATGACGAATCACCAATCCACCAGTACTGTGACCTACCAAATGTATTTTCTCATTAGGATCCGTATATTTTTGGATATATTCTTTTAATACGACTGTACTGCGGTCAAACTCTTGATAAGTCAATGGTAGCGTTGGCACCAAACATTCATAGCCCCAATTCTCCAAATCTTTTTTCATCGAGTAAAAATCTTTTTTATCTCTGTAAAACCCATGAACTAAGATGACTTTCATAATAATGCTCCTTTAACAATTAAACCGTTCTCCGACTGATTAAGAGGGTTACTGCATGCAAGATGAATAAACCCGTTAACAAAAACCATATCGCATCTCTATATCCATCGTACGTCATTGAGTATACATGATCATTGATTAACTCGATGACTAACCAACCTAGCGGCATAAGCGGAAAAGCGACACTATACGACCGGTTTAAAATCGTTTGTCCCCTCTCGTCCTTACCTTCTGAACTCCACTGGAATTTCAATGAATAATAGACTGACCAAAAGAAAACAATGACATAAAACAATGCAAAAAAGCCCATCTTCTTCCCTCCTATTGGTATAAAAAGATATCTTCCACCCCAACATCAAATAACCTTGCCAGCTCAAACGCTAATTTCAATGATGGATTGTAACGATTCTTTTCAATCGAAATAATCGTTTGACGACTGACCCCTACTTTCTTCGCGACATCTTGTTGCGAATAACCTTTTTGGGCGCGATACACGGCTAAACGATTTGTTAATTGACCACTTTCAAACAAACTCGTCACCACCCTTCTATAACTATAGTATAGTATTTTTTACATAAAGTAAACTATTTTTTACATAACGTGCAAAGATAATTAAGGCTGAGATGACTTCCACCTAGAGATGTATATAAAAATCAATCGCTGTCCTGTTAAACGATTTTGAAAAATTCTTTAAGATTAAGGTAATCAAATAAACGGAGGTCAAATCAATGCTAAATAATCATATGGAAAAGATCGAGCGGTTGAATGAATTGAAGAGAAAATATGGTAGCCAAATTTACGTTGCTTCAAAGCCAAAACGAAAGAGACGTTTTATCAAAGGTTACTTAAGTCGATGGATGAAACAATTTCACACAAAAAGCCCCGCTTCATAAGTGCACCATAACTATGTCCGCAATTGCTAAGCACTGACCTCAGTCGGTGCTTTTTTTCTTGCTAAACATTTTTATATTGAAGGAATATGGATTAATGTTGAAGAAGTGAGAATTAACATTGAAGAATCGTGAATTAATGCTGAAGAAATGCAAGTTAACACTGAAGATATGCTATTCAACACTGAAGAAACACAAATTAACGCTGAAGATACGTGAATGAACACTGAAGTCGCTCAAATTAACACTGAAGGATCCCTAAGGAAGAGACGCAAATTAACATCGAGGCCATCTCTCCTTACTCACTTCAGCACAATAATCAGACACGCGACAGAAGCAATTGCCATGGCATAGTAACCGGATAGCATGAATCGATCTTTATTTTTTCCTTTTCGATGTTCAAAAACGATTGTGGTCACAAAAAACAATATAGCTAGAGTGAAAATCCAGGCGAGAATCATCCGCGCGTCAACTCCAATCATATGAATAATTAGCAGTATAACTGAATATCCTGTAATTCCTTGTTATAATTAGAGTAACACAAAACCGGAGTGAATCGTGATGAAGAAAGAAGAATTGTTACAACGACTCGAGTCCCACCAACCTGATATCTTAGGAATGCCAAATACGAGAGAGCATGCAGTCATTCTGCCGTTGATTGAAAAAGAAGAGGAATTACATATTTTATTCGAAGTTCGATCGCAGCATATGCGAAGACAACCTGGTGAAGTATGCCTGCCAGGCGGAAAAATTGAATTAAAAGAGACACCTCAAGAAGCTGCATTAAGAGAGATGCATGAAGAAATTGGGGTTCATCCTGACGAAGTCTCTTTTATCCGAAAGCTTGGTATGGTCACAACACCTTTTGGCGTCAAACTACATGTGTTTACCGGCTTTTTACCATCCAATTTAAACCTTACACTCAGCCCGGAAGAAGTCGAAGAAGTATTTACAGTTCCTTTTACTTTCTTCAAAAACAATCCTGCAATCGACCATTATATTCATATGCATATCGAACCGGATGAAAAGTTTCCAACTGAAGACATACCTAACGGAAAGAATTATAAGTGGCAAAAAGTTCAGTACCGTGAAAATTTTTATTACTATAAAAACTACGTTATCTGGGGACTGACCGCATTAATCGTCGCCGACTTTGTCGAACGTTTTCGGATTCGGAGATAACTAAAAAAGGGAAGTGAAAAACGGTGGAAAAACAAAAAAGAGGACGTTTTAAACGAAAGCGGCTAAGCTGGTGGATTTCCTCCGTAAGTCTATTTTTTGTTTTTTTGATTATATTTTTTATTGTTGACGGAACGATCTTTGAGCCAAACTTAAATGATTCAGATCACATAGCAGGTAAGGCTGCAGATTGGCTGGAAGAATCAAAACTTTTTAATAGCTGGTTCGCCCCTTTTCACTTTGCATGGTTTAATCTGGCTACACTTTTATGTATTATTGTTTTACTTGTAAATGCAATAGCAGACATTTTTTCATTGAAGCGAAATAAACAGCACTAAAAATGCATAAATCTATTACAAAGAAAAAGCACTGCCAAATGCAGTGCTATCCTTTATAAACGTCTTGGTAAGCTTCATTTTTTGCCAGCTTCTTATCCGCATATGGGCAAGAAGCTACTAATTTCTTATCTTGTTCACGAGCGTAATCAACCATGGCATCGACAAGCTTTCCACCCGTCCCAGTGCCTTGCATTGATTCAGATACCTCTGTGTGCGTGACTTCTAATGTGTTCGCATCGATTTCTTCAAACACAATTTGCGCATCTGGATTCGACTCTTCACCTATAAATAATTGATTAACACCTTTTTTAATCTCCATGTAAAAGCCTCCCTTTGATCGGTCTCTTTATAATATTCCCGAACGACTCGAAATTTAAAACACAATGTCAATGGTGTGGTCGACATTCATTTCAACTGACTCGATCGCAGACGATTTCTCTTCAAATTTTCCTTGTTCTTTAAAATAATTGAACATAAAGTAAGTAAATAGTGTGACGATCACAATAACTAGCAAAATAACAATAACAGCAAGCGACCCTTTATTCTTCATTTTGAATACTCCTTTCAAGTATTGATTTTTGAATGAATACGTATGTATTTTTCATTTTTCTCATGCCACCCAACAAAGATGAGAATCATTGCTAGAATCGTTCCTAGTAACAAAATAAGCCACCAAACCCCAGCATATTCACGTAATGCTTGTAAGAAGGGGATGCCACTTTCAATCATCTTTCCAAAAACCAAGAAAAAGATGATTGATCCGATTGTTTTCAACCACTCTTTCAACGCAAAAAAGACAACGCCTCTTTTTCTCGTTTTCTTCCACTTCCGATAAAATCTTTCTTCGGTTACTGCCTTCTCTTCAAACTCGAAAATCATCGTAACTAAGAATAAGGTCGATATAAATACATAATAAAACGTTTGATAATAAATGTCCAAATAGAATGGAATGGAAAATAAAATCATATATAACACAAGGACAACTGCTAGATTGACCTTTCGCTTAGCCAAAAAATCCACCTCTAACATAATTTAATCATTTCATCTCTTATCATACTACTGCAACACCTGCGTAAAATGAAAGTAAGACAGGCAGGTGTTGACCATGACATTTCTTCATTATGCGATTGTGTTTATTATCATACTGATTTTTACCGGCATACTCCGATTTCTTCAGCTTCAAAACCAAATTTGGGTTGAGCTATACGTATTTGTGTTTGCGCCATTGATGGTCCTCTCGCTCTTATGTCTCTTACTTGTCTTTATACAAATAAAAGCAGCCGTCTTTTTAGAGATCGGCCGCTTCCTGTTTATCTATTCTATTTTAGGAGTCATTCTCGGTTATTGCTGGCAACTAATTATCAAACGGCATTAAACTTCATATTTGTAAAAATGCTGTGTTCGATAAATTTCAAAGCCGACAGGTTGATATAAGTTTTCAATCGAAACGTTTTTCGTATTCACTTCTACAAAAATAGAATGACCATCTTCTTTTTCCTGTCTGACTACTTCAATAAGAGCGCTTTTTCCAATACCCATTTTTTGATATTTCGGATCAATCACAAACCCGAAAATATAACTTTCAAGTCCTTCTGATTTTAAACGAATCTTACCGACCGACTCTCCTTCATATTCAATCATATAAAGGCGATGTGCCAGTTCCTCTTTATACATCCGTGTCATGCCTTCAGCTTCTTCGCGTGTTAAACCGAAAGCTTCGCGGTCAAGCTCGACAATTCGATCGAAATCTTTCTTTTCTGCAAAACGCAATTGGACATCTAATTGTTGTGCAGGCAATTCAGTTGCTTTCCAACGCATCTCATACTCTGAATATGCATATTTAGCGCCAATTTCAGCCAATGTTTTCTCTGCGTCCTTTGCATTTTCAGGTGCACTAATATAAATCGTATCCACACCATTTTTACGAACAACCTCAGTAGCCTCATCTAAAAGTTTCGTGAAAATTCCTTTTTGACGATGCTCGGGATGAACCATACCACTTAATTCATAAGCTCCCCCAATATAATAAAGTGCAGCGTACCCTAACAATTGACCACCTTCATAATAAAAGAAATCCTCATCATCGGATTTGCGGTCAACTAAAAAGTACCAATCCAACTTCAATTCAACTTGATCTGCTTCCTCAGAAAGCATTTTTAAACGATCGATCGAACGTAATTGATCTGGAGTCAACATGTAAAAACCCTCCTCTTCCCCCTTGAGGTAATGTCTTTTTATTGTATTAAACTGAATTAAAATTCCAAGTTTTTAGCTTCGATTCATGTATTTTTTTGAATTCTTATTTCCAAAATGGCAACATTCGTTGCAAGCCAGGCAAATCCGAGTAAGAATCCACCAATGACATCACTCGCATAGTGTACGCCTAAATAGATACGGCTGAACCCAATCAAGAAAATCAGGATGCCTAGAACTACACCAACAATCCATTTGGCAGCCAACGGAAATCGACTTCGGATGATCAAATAAATAATAAACCCATAAAACGCCATCGGCCCTGTCGAATGTCCACTTGGAAAGCTGTATCCCGTGCCGTCATATTCCTCGATAAGATTTGGCCGTTCTCTTTCGAAAAGTTCTTTTAAACCTGATGTCAGAACTGCAATCCCTATCATAGTAACAGCAAAATGAAAAACGCGCCATAGGCGATTATTTGGATAAAAAAACAAGATCAGCCCAACGATGATTGTCCCTGTAGTAATCAGCCAAACCGCGCCTAATTCGGTAATGAATCCAAAGAGTGAATCCAGTGTATTTGATTGAATGGATAAGACAAATTGAGAAGCCATCTGATCGATTTGGAATTTTTCTTTTTCAAAAATATCCTCTGCTATTTCAGCAAACAAGAAAAAGGCCCCGCCGATGAAGACAATGGCCAATACAATCCAGATGAGGTTTTTTTGAAGGAATTGTTTAAACAATGCAAATCACCCTATTAGATGATTAATGAAAAAATCATCTTCATGAAATAATCCATAAACGTAAAACCAAACAGTGCGACACTCGCAGCAAGTAACCCCAATGAAACATATATATTAAAGGTTCCTTGATGCTTTTTCCAGTAATGTAACGTATAAACGGCATAAACCAAACCAATAAGGAAGAATATTGGCCAAAATATAATTGTTTTCGGGCTAACGAACAAATAAATGACATAAATGCTAAGTAAAAGGTAAGCTGGTATATTTCCCATTGTTATCCTCTCCGGTTCCGATGAACATATGTATATCTAATATGATTAACTGCTCTTAAATATATTTGCTCAATGCGATATTTATTAACTATTTACCACATTTCTTTATTATGTAATCTTTTATTGTAATCGTACGTCCAAATTGAATATGATAGTTAGCCCTTACTAACGCGGACACTCGCTTTTCAGCATTGATTTTTGCTAAGATGGAAGGAGAGGTGATTGTGATGAAAATTAAATCCATTGAACCGACTCCAAGTCCATATTCAATGAAAATTAATGTGACGGAAACGTTGCCAGATGGTCAAACGGAGAATTATAAATTAGGTGATGACTTAACCGATGCACCTACATATGCCAAAAAACTTTTTGCAATCGAAGGCGTGAAAGATCTTTATCGCGTTATTGATTTTATTGCGTTGGAAAGAAACCCAAAAGTTCCTTGGGAAGAAATTCTACCCCAAGTAAAAGAAGTTTTTGGTGAAGAAGATAGCAATGAACAGGTTGGCACTGGACAAACAGATCAACCAGAAGAGGACGCTTTCGGCGAGGTCAAGGTGTTTTTCCAAATGTTTCGAAATATCCCAGTACAAGTTAAGTTAGAAGATGACGAAGGCGAGACTCGCTTCGGGCTCGATCAGCGATTTATGCATGCTGCGATGGAAGCCTCTGAAAATGCGGATTACTTAGCCGAACGAAAATGGGTTGAACAAGATCCACGTTACGGCAAACCAGGTGAAATCGGGCAGGACATTGTCGATGAAATTGAAGCTTCATATGACGAAGAACGTTTGAATCGACTTGTTGAAATGGCAAAAGCGAATGAAACTACAGGTCGCTCTGTTTTTTCAGAGCCGATTACGGTAGAAGATTTAGAAGTCGACGATTGGAAAGAACGTTACCGGAAGCTTGAACGTATGCCTGATCCGACCGTCGAAGATCTACCAGTGTTGGATAAAGCGTTGGATGATGCGAAAATGTCGATCCGCCGCTTGGCAACCGCTTATCTAGGAATGATTGAAGAAAAGGAAGTCCTTCCTTATTTGGAGAAAGCCTTAAAAGATAAGACAGTTACCGTTCGACGTACAGCCGGCGATTGCATGTCTGATATCGGATTTACAGAAGCGATTCCTGTCATGATTGAAACGTTAGAAGATAAAAGTCGCATTGTCCGCTGGCGAGGCGCCATGTTTTTATACGAATACGGCGATGAATCAGCCATCCCCGCTTTAGAGAAAGCATTGGAAGACCCGGAATTTGAAGTGCGCATGCAAGCAAAAATGGCACTCGGCCGAATCCAAGGTGGAGAAGCTGCAAAAGGCTCCATTTGGAAGCAGATGAGTGAAATGATCGAGAAAAAAAATAAAAATTAATCAACGATATAGCCTATTTTAAAAGGCTTATTTAATGATTTAGATAAACTTTTTTCTAATCAATACAGAAAATGGTATCTTTTTTAAATAACCCGTGGTATACTAAGTTTAACTTAATTGTTCGGCTAGCAATACAAGATCCAGGTTTCATCTTACGAGGTAGAACATCGTCTTGAATTATTATAAGAACAACCAAAGTAATACTCGTGCAAAAATGCACAACGGAGGAATTTCTATGAACACAGGTTCAGTAAAATGGTTTAACGCAGACAAAGGCTTCGGTTTTATCGAAGTTGAAGGTGGAGACGATGTATTCGTACACTTCTCAGCAATTCAAGGCGAAGGTTTCAAAACTTTAGAAGAAGGTCAACAAGTTACTTTCGATATCGAAGAAGGCAACCGTGGACCACAAGCAACTAACGTTGTAAAATAATTCAATTGAATTAGTGAAAAGCTCTTCTGGTGACAGAAGGGCTTTTTATTTTGGTTAAAAATATAAAAATGAACAGATTATATTGTTAGCGGTTGGTTGATTGTTGATCGTTGAGGTTTGACTGTTGATAGAAGTGGGAAGCTTCAAGATTTGCTTGTCTTCCGTGCGTCTCGATACTTAAATGAGTGCTTGCCCACCGC
>NZ_VMHE01000038.1 GCF_007559425.1 Allobacillus salarius
AAGGCGGCGAACAAGATAAAGTAACATGACTAATCTAAGACCTTAATTTTTTTGTCCAATTTACTGTTGACATTCCAATAAACATAAGAGTGAGGAATAAAAAAGATGTATAGTCAGGAATAAGCCAGGCCACTAAGAAAGGTGAAGTACGAATGAAACAATATCAATTCAATGATGTGGTATACATGAAAAAACAGAATGCTATTCAAGTTGAAAATAGTGAGAAAGAGAGTGTTGGAAGCATCAAAAAGGCAGATATTTCAGGATGTGAAAAGAGAAGTGTAGTATCATTTACCGCACACAAAGGATCTAAAATTAAGATAGGGATTAAAAAACGAAATATCATGAATTTACTTGTAGCTACATATATCATTAAAACAGAAGAGAAGACCTATTTTTTAAAAGATAAGCCAGGAAATAGTCTTCTCTACTTTTGTGTTGTAGGAAATATCGATGGACAAGAAATACGTATTGAAGAAAATTGGAACAGCGACATAGAAGTAAAAATAGACCATATTCAGATCGCTACTATTAAAACAGATGAATTTACGTATAAGACAACCATACTCACTGAAGACAGTATTTTCGAATCATCTTTACTTTTCGCTGTTACTATATTGATGTATTTTATGTATAAAATTTATAAGAATGAATCTGAGTTTATTGAAGGTATATTGTTTGATTGATGCGGACGCAACCATGTTCGTATGTTTAATTTGTTTGGAGAAGACCGGCAGATAAAACATAGGTAGTCGCACATTTAACTTAGTACTAGGTTGCTGAGGAGGATGGTGAATTCGTTGCGTAAAACAAAAATGATGAAACTCGAAATAATATGATTAGTACGCTTATAGGTTGGAGTGAAGATGCACTTTTACCCAGCCTTTCTTGTTTGCTTAATAATATAATTAATACTTCAATAAGCCGTCACTTTGATTCGGCTCGTATCTTTGATAGTTCAAAGCGACAATGGCTAGGATTAAAGCAAATACAGCAATAACCCATCTAATGATTGAATTAAATTCAACTTTATAAAGATCAATATTGATTCCGCCAACCAATGAACCGATTGCAATACCTATGTGTATATTCGAATTATTGATACTTTGTTGGATGTCAGATGTCTTAGGTGCAATAGAAACTAATTGGCTTTGGATCGCTGGTGTGAGTGCCCAGCTTAAGAAACTCCATAACACCAATGCAATAACCAACATCACAGGTTTAGAAAGAACAACAAAAATCATGAATAGCATTGTTGCAAAAAGCGATATGACTATGATAATTGTTTTTCTAGTTCCGAAACGGTCAGATGCATAACCACCAAACCAACTACCAAAAATGGCAGCGACACCAAGTATTAAATACATAATGCTTAACGAGTCGCCGGTAAGATTCAAAGTCGTCTGCAAGAAAGGCGTTAGATATGCGTAAAGTGTTAAGTGTCCGACATAGAATAAAATGGAGACGGATTGTGTCATGATTATTTTTGGATGTGATAGAGCTTTAAATTGAGCTTTTACCGGCAAAGCATCCTTTCCTTCAATTTCGCTCATAAACAACCACATTAGTACAATTAGAATCATAATGATGAAGACAATCAATACAAAAGGTGCTCTCCAGCCCCATTCATTCCCGAGAAATAATCCAAAAGGAACGCCAAAAACGAGTGATGCGCTCACTCCCATCAGTACGACCCCAATCGCTCTGGAACGGTGAGTCGTAGAGGTGATTTGAGAAGCAATCGCCAAGCATAATGAAACAAGAAGTGCTGCGAACATTGCTGATAAAATTCGTGATATTAGGAGTGGTGTAAAAGTTGTACTGACAACGGCAAGTACGTTAGAAAGTAAAAAAAGTACTAAAACGATTAAAATTAATTTTTTGCGTTTTATTTTTGCAGTTAATGAAAGAAGTATAGGACCTGAAATGGCAAAGCTTAATGAAAATACAGTGATCAATAGGCCGGCGCGTCCTAACGATACGTCTAAATCATTTGCTATTAAAGGAAGAATCCCTCCAATAATCAGTTCGACCAATCCTACAATAAAGGTAATAGTAGTTAAAATATATATTCTTTTATCCATAAAGTTCCTCCCAAAAAAACAGGGCCACCCACAATGGGAGGCCCCGCTAAGCAGCAGATCATTTGCCCTCTAACATAGTTTTAACCTGTTCAGTATTATTTAGTTAAAGATTAAATTATCATGCTTTAAAGTTGCTGTCAATTGAATTTAAGCTTTTATCTGAGCAGACACGATGGTTAAGTAAAAAGGTGTAGTTTATCCGGTTTTCATTTGCAGAATATTTAAAATAATACTTCAATAAACGGTCACTTTGTCTTATGATGAATGAAGAGGTGATGGTATTGGATTCAAACATATTGCCAAAGGGTTTGTCGCTTCCAGCTCTTTTCCTCAATGTAAATGCATTTGATGAAAACTGTGAAATGATCGCTAATAAAGCACAGGGGAAAACGATTCGAATCGCCACAAAGTCTATTCGGTCGGTTCCGGTTTTACAGCGGATTTTAAATTCGAGTTCTGTGTTTCAAGGGTTATTATGTTATAGCCCTGATGAGGCTGTTTATCTTGCTGAAGCGGGATTTGATGACATCATGATTGGGTATCCATGTTGGAATGAACAGGCATTGACAAAGATTGCAAAATTGAATGCTCGTGGTCATCAAATTACGTGTATGGTGGATGCTGAAGAACAGGTTGAATATTTACACCGCATTAGTGAAAAAGCTGAAGGATTTTTTTACTTATGTATGGACATTGATATGAGTACGAAATTTGGTAGTCTTCACTTTGGTGTGAGACGATCGCCGATCAACTCAACACGTGAAGCGGTCCGTTTAGCACGAAAGATAAAAACATATTCAGGTTTGAAACTTCATGGGGTAATGGGATATGAAGCGCAGATTGCGGGTGTAACGGACCGGATGCCTGCCAATCGTATCAAAAACCAAGTCGTTTCATTTTTAAAAGAACGTTCAATCAATGAAATTCATACGCGGAGAAAGCAGATTGTTCAAGCGCTAGCCGATGAAGGAATTGAGCTATCGATTGTGAATGGGGGCGGCACGGGAAGTATGGATTCAACAGCAATGGATGAAAGTGTCACAGAAATTGCAGCTGGATCTGGGTTTTACGCGCCGTTACTATTTGATTATTACCGAGATTTTCGGTATAAACCAGCGCTGTTTTATTCATTGCCAGTCGTCAGAAAACCGGCGCCGAATATATATACTTGTACGAGTGGCGGCTTTATTGCATCAGGTCCACATGGTAAAGATAAAATGCCACAACCAGTTTATCCACCAGGGGGAAAGTTGCTGCCATTTGAAGGTGCGGGCGAAGTACAGACACCAATTTATTATGAAGATGTTTCGTTGAGTATTGGCGATCCGATCATTTTTAGAGCTGCAAAAGCTGGTGAAATTTGTGAGCGCTTTCAAGTAATAATTTGTGTAAAGGATAAACGGATTGTTGATCGTTATTCTACGTACCGGGGGGATGGCCAATGTTTTCTTTAATTAAACAAGAGCAGGGGAAGAAGTGGAGAAACTGGGCAGAAACGCATGAGGGTAAGCCAGAGTCGACGTTTTATCCATCCTCAGTCGATGAGGTCATTAGCATTGTGAAAGAAGCGGCAAACCAAGGAAAGAAAATTCGTGTGATTGGTGCCGGCCATTCATTTACAAACTTAGTCGGAACAGAGCAATGGCTCGTGTCGCTCGATCAATTGACGGGGATTGAGCAGATAGATGAAGCAACTAACACAGTAACGGTATTTGGTGGCACTCGTTTATATCAATTGGGTAAAGAACTGGATCGATTAGGCTATGCTCAAGAAAACTTAGGAGACATTAATGTTCAATCGATTGCAGGGGCGATTTCAACAGGAACTCATGGAACAGGTCTATCCTTCGGGAATATCCCGACACAAGTTGAAGCGTTAACGTTTGTGACAGCTTCTGGAGAGATTCTAACAATTTCAGAAGAGGAGAATACGAATTATTTTAAAGCATCTCTCGTATCCCTGGGCACATTTGGCATCATTGTGAAAGTGAAGCTGAAGGTCGTCGAATGCCCTGTCTATGAATATCGATGTGAGAAAGTTAATTATCCTCTTTTTGTTGAGAAGCTTGATAACTATATTAAGAACAATCGTCATTTTGAATTTTATATTTTTCCTTATTCAGATCTCGTTCAAGTGAAGCGGATGAATATTTCAGAAAACAAACCCGAACGGTTATTTTTTCATCATTGCAAAGACCTTGTGATGGAGAATTATTTATTATACGTGCTGTCGACAGGGTGCAAATGGTTTCCAAAACGGAGCCGTATGATTAGTAAGCTTTTAGCTAAAGGCATCAGTGAAACGAATATTACTGCGAATAGCCATCAATTATTTGCGACACCACGGCTTGTGAAATTTACTGAAATTGAATATTGCATCCCGCTTCACTACTTAAAACCTGCACTAGACGAAGTCCGTGCCTGCATCGAAGAGAAAAATCATGAAGTTCACTTTCCGATTGAATGTAGAGTCGTGAATGCCGATGATATTTGGCTTAGTCCGTCTTACAAAAGAGAATCCGCGTATATTGCTTTTCATATGTTTAAAGGAATGCCGTATGAATCCTATTTCCGTGATATGGAAGCCATTATGCGAAAATACGAAGGAAGACCGCATTGGGCGAAAATGCACAATATGAATCAAGAGGATTTGCAAAATCTTTATCCGAAGCTGCCGGACTTTCTCACCATTCGTGAAGAACTCGATCCTGATGGCATGTTTTTGAATGAGTACTTGGAAGAAAAACTCGGAAAAGCGCGAGTTGAAAAAGAACCGGTGGAAATGGGTTAATCTCAGTACCTGGATACTTTTAAAGTGTCCAGGTTTTTTGTTTGGCTCTGAGCTTGCCAAGACATAAAAGAACTGTCGCCAAAACCGCGTGAGCAAAGCCGCCGATAAATCGAGCAAAGCCGCCGATAAATCGAGCAAAGCCGCCGAAAAACCGAGCGAACCCGCCGATAAATCGAGTGAAGCCGCCGATAAATCGGATGAAGCCGCCGATAAATCGGATGAAGCCGCCGATAAATCGAGTGAAGCCGCCGATAAATCGGATGAAGCCGCCGAAAAACCGAGCGAACCCGCCGATAAATCGAGTGAAGCCGCCGATAAATCGGATGAAGCCGCCGATAAATCGAGTGAAGCCGCCGATAAGATGGATGAAGCTCCCCTTAAATCGAGTGAAGCCGCCGATAAATCGAGTGAAGCCGCCGATAAATTGAATAAACCCGCCGATAAATCGAGCAAAGCCGCTATTGAATTGTCAACCACGGATATTAACACAGGCCTTTCACTAAAAAATTTCTAAAAATTTTTTAAAAAAGTAGTCATATTCAAGAATGCCCGTGCATATATACATTTTATAAGTAAAAAATTCTATAAATACATTTTTGTCATCCTGCCAACACTAGAGGTAGGAGGATGATGCAAATGGACAAGCGGAGATTTTATGTCAATGTAGAAACGGGAGAAATTTCAGAGTTGAAGGCAGGAAATAATGCGCAGTTTACGGTTTATGCAAGTCCAGAAGAGGTCAAAGCGTTGCGAAAATGTTTTGAAGACAAGGATCATGCGGACTTTGGAACGTACTGGCGAGCGCATATACCGTTTAAGGAGTATCACAACGATGAGGATAACGATGCTTTTGATCATGAACTGCTTCGCGCGTATAAAATGATCTATCAACTTGGCGATGAGGAGGCGAAAGAGCATATTAGCCAATATCCGTTTTTTAAATCATTGATGGACTCAGATGATTATTAAAATCATTACTAAAATCTTCCGTATTTTGAGGTTTAGCTGTGTCAAATAAAAGGTATAAATATAGTAGACAATACGGAAGGTGGTTAAGACAATGAGACATCGTATGAATTTCAAAAACATCTTACTTTCGTTGATTGTCATTCTTGCTTTACCAATTTCTTTTGTTGCGAATGCAGAAGGGAATGCAAAAGTAAGCTATGATGAACAACAAAACCACCAATCACAACTTCAACAAAAAAATGAAATGATTGTGATGGGGGAAACGCAAGAAGAGGAAGAAGAACATACAGAGCAAGCATTGACTCATGAACAAATCGTCAATGTAACCGATAAATTTATGGATCATTTAGTTCAAGATACAGATCAGTACTACAACGTAAAAGCATATGAAACAATGGATGAATTTAAAGAGAGTTTCTATGGTTTTGCTTCAAAAGAAGTCGTTGATGAGTTTGTAGACGTTTATTATGAAATCAGAGACGGTGAGTTGAAAGTCATCCCAACTTCTACACCACCATGGTTTGAAGCTGAAGAGGACTATAATGTTCAACAGACGGAAGAAGGAACATATGTAGTATCACAAGAAACTGGGAATGAACTTCATGGAAACTATACGATTGAAATCGAGATTGATTTGAATGAAGATCAGAAACCACGTATAATGAGCGTTAACTATCAAGGTTAATTTGCTGTAAAGGAACGTATGCAATTGAATACTTTTAAAGATTATTACAACAATGAAGTTAAATTCGCCATTCGTGAACAACCTTTCTCGGAAAATCCGCAACATGTTTGGGTGATTACCCGGTATGGTGACAAATGGCTTTTGACAAAACATGGTGACCGAGGGATGGAATTTCCTGGAGGGAAAGTCGAGCCGGGGGAGAATGCACCCGAAGCTGCGATTCGTGAAGTATTTGAAGAAACCGGTGGGGTTGTGAACCATTTAGAGTTCATCGGTCAATACTACGTCGATGGAAAAAGCGACTACATTATTAAAAATGTGTACTTCGCCCATGTCGATGAAATGACAGAACAAGTGCATTACTTTGAAACAGATGGACCCGTTTTGTTGAATCAACTCCCGGATAATGTGAAAAAGGACAAACGATTCAGCTTTATGATGCGAGATGAGATTTTGCCATTATCTTTAAAGGAAATTGAGAAAAGAGAATTGATGTAAGAAGGAGCACAAGCGCTAAGAGTGGCGCTTGTGTTTTTTTGTTGGTGGTTTAGTGGGTTGGGCTCATATATCTCAGGTTAGGTGTCACTTTAGGAATTATTTTTCACCTATTTTAAGTGTTATTTTGCAATATCTGAATATAGAAAAACCCATCTTCACTTCAAAAGATAGATTTTAATATTTACTTGATTCCGATTACTAAACTGTCTCGTGCAGCTTCTACAACTTCTGTTGTTATGATCTCAAGGTTATTAATTTCAAGTATTCTTTCAATCTGGATGAAGAGTCTTTGTATTAGTCTAAAGTTCCTTCCAGTAATCTTAATAATACTAGTTATTGCTTCGTAATCAGAAAGATCTTCAAGTCTTATCGATATGAATTTACCTTTATAAGAAATGAATTTGCACTATATGTTGCAAAAACGGAATAAAGTATAGCCTCCAAAACTCCATTATTGAGCCAATTTGTGGAATATGGCTTATGGGGCTGCCGAGCGTTGATGTTCAAGTAATTTGTCCCACTGATGTCCTTGCATTCTCTTTGAAACAACTTCCATCTCCTATTTGTATAATAGTATTCTAATTCCACATACTACTAACAAGAAATAGTGGGAAAAAGGGTGTGCATGGATGCGACTTAAAAGAAATAAATCTAAAAAGTCTTTGATAAATCAGGCAAATTTCTCCATAGAGAATATCAAAAGTCAATTAAATCATACCAGCGATTTAAAAGACCGTGAAATACATAGCAATAATCAAATCTTTATTATCCTTTACATCGATTCATTAATTGATCCGGAAAAGCTTGAATCAAAAATAATTAAACCGCTGACAAAAATGAAAGACAATAATATTTTAAATGAACTATATAGCCAGGAGATCAGCACTGCCAGAAGTAATAAAGTAGCCATCAACGGATTATTAGACGGTTATTGTTTGCTAATAAAAAAAGGCAGGAATAGTGAAGGTTTCCTGCTGAAAACGAACGCATCAACCGATAGAGAAGTTTCAGAGCCTAAAATAGAAAAAACAATCCTTGGGGCAAAAGTAGGTTTTGTTGAAAGCTTAGACAAAAACATTTTTTTACTCCGTACTGTAACAAAATCGCCCGATTTCACGGTTAAAGAGTATACATTGGGTTCCTCAACAACAACGAATGTATCACTAATATATTTGGATCATGTGACAGATCCGGAAATCATCAAAAAGGTTGAACAACGTATAAAAAGTATTACGCTTAATTCCATCCGATCAGCAGGAGATATTCAGGATTGCATTGAAGATCATACAGTTACTCCATTTCCCCAGCTTTTACTTACAGAACGGCCAGATCGAGCTTCAGCAAATTTAAAGGACGGAAGTGTTGCTTTAATTATAGATGGAAGTCCTACTGTAATTATATTGCCAGCAACATTTATGACGTTCTTTCAAACAACGGATGACTATATTACCCGTTGGTGGTTAGGTTCATTTTTTAGATTTATACGTCTATTCAGCTATATCATTGCACTTATTCTACCGGCATTATATATTGCTTTCGTTTCATTCCATTATGAAGTAATTCCTTTAGAGCTTGTTTATTCGCTGCAGTCTTCGATGAGCTACGTACCATTTCGGCCATTTATAGAGTTAATGATTATGCAGCTTTCCTTAGAGTTGCTTAGAGAAGCGTCCATTCGACTGCCACCTTCCGTCGCCGCGACTTTTGGGATCGTCGGAGGGCTAGTTGTAGGAACAGCAATGGTTGAGGCAGGAATTGTCTCCTATGGTGGGCTTATAGTTGTTGCATTAACATCAGTCTCATCATTTGTTCAGCCAAATCTAGAAATGAGCAGCTCGATTCGTATATTAGGATTTCCTTTAATGCTATTGGCAGCTACATTTGGCTTTTTTGGTATTGTTATTGGAGTGTTATGTGTGTTAATTCACTTGTCACGCCTTACTTCATTCGGTGTTCCATACTTTTCACCTTTTGTTCCATTGAACATAAAGGATTTTAAAGACACTATCATTCGTGTTCCTTCTTGGATGATGTATAAATACTCTAAAAATTCTCCTCATTATAAGCAAGAAAAACGATCAAGGAAGTGGAAACTAGATGAGAGTGAAGAACCGTATTAGTTCTGTAAATTTATTTTTTCTGCTGGTCCAAACGATGATTGGTGTAGGCTTGTTATCATTACCTCATCAAACACATGACGCAACAGGCAGTGACGGATGGATTTCCATTTTAATTTCTGGATTTTTTATTCAACTAATAGTACTGCTTATCTGGTTACTTTGCAGGAATTTCCCCAATCTTACCTTATTTGATTTTTCTAAAGTAATTTTGGGGGAAACTTCTGGAACTGTATTAAATTTTATATATATTATTTACCTGCTCACAGTGATTTGTTATATCTTCATTATATATGCGGATACCTTGAAACGATGGATCCTCCCTGAAACTCCAGTATGGATAATATTTTTGATATTATTCTTTCTACTTATTTATGGAAGTATTTGTAATATAAAAAATATGGTATCTTTATTTTCTTTTCTATTCATATTCATCCTGTTTTTATTCTTCATTACGTTTTTGGTTTATGATTCATACACTGATGTTCGCTATCTCTTCCCTATTGGTTCCAGTGGTGGATGGAATATTCTTAAAAGTACAAGTGATTCAATGATGCCCTTCATAGGGTTTGAAACATTACTTATTTATTTTGCTTTTATGAAGCAGTCTAAAACTATTTCAGCACTGAAAGGAGTTTTTTTTGCAGTATTATTTGTAACCATTTTTTTAACGTATATTGTGATTCTAAGTACCGTAATGCTAAGTCCTGAAGAAATAAAAATCACGCCTGAACCGGTTCTATATATACTAAGTGCAATAGAAATAAGGATTTTAAGCCGATTAGATTTAATATTTCTTTCTTTCTGGGGTCTGATTGTTTTTAGTACTATTATCAGCTACTCCTTTTCAGCATGTATGGGAATAAGTAAATTAATCCGTATCAAACATAAATTTGCTGTGATACTATCTGGAACATTCGTCCTGATCGTTTCGATAATATTTTATTATATGGAGATTACCTTACTTGAAAAATGGTTAAAGCATTTAGGTTTAATTTTCGGCATTATTATCCCTATCCTACTGCTTTTAATTACAATTATTTTTAAAAGAGAGGCGGCATCGACCTATGAGAAAAACTGAGCTCTTTTTGATCATCTCTATTCTTCCATTACTAGCTGGGTGCTGGGACGAAAGACTTCTAAAGAATTCCCGTACTGTGTATTTAACAGGTTTTGACTTGGAAGAGAATGGTGATTATCAAACAACTTCAATTATTAGAGATATGAATATTAGTGAGTCAAGCAGGGGGGAAATATCCATATCGAATGAACTGGTAACTGGAAAAGGAGGTTCGATAAAAGAGGCAAGCACGAGAATTGATCAAAGCGTACCTGGTAATTACGATCCATCAAAAGGAAGAGCTATAATCTTAGGAATCGACGTCGCCAAAGGTGATATCTACAATGTGCTGGATTCTCTTTACCGGGATCCAAGGGTGGATTTAAACGCCAAAATTGCTGTGACAGATAACAGTGCAAATGAGATAATTACCCATTTATCCGAAAATGAAGTTGAAAAAGGGGAATACCTGTACGAATTGATTCACAGCAGTGAAATGCACTCGGAGATCCAGGAAATTACACTAAGATCGCTTCGCACCTATTTGTTTGATGAAGGAAAAGATTTCATGCTCCCTTATCTGAGCAAGGACGAGGAAAATAATGAAGTTAAAATAAATGGCGCTGCTCTTTTTCATGACCACAGCTTTACCGGACAGTATCTTTCCCCTGATGAAAGTACTTTGCTATTATTATTTATGGAAACACAATCCAAAAAAGCAATCTTAACAGAACAGTTAGATAAAAAAGCTGACGGATCGGTCAGCTATAATGTAAAAAGCGTATCAAGAAAACTTAAGCTGAAAAAAGAAGAAAAGGTACATGCTGATATTATGCTGCAATTGGACGTGGAGATTGTTGACTATCCTCCAAACCATTTAGATAAGCAAGAAATGATAAATTTTTTGGAAAACCGATTATCAGAAATTCTCACTGAAAAAGCGGATGCTCTATTCAAAAAACTTGCAGCGAATCAAAGTGACGTACTTGGATTAGGCAGAGAACTCATTGCCTTTCATCCATCTATCTGGAAAGAAATAAAGGGAGAAAATTATTATGAGCATATCCTTGTTAATCCAAAGGTAAAAGTCAATGTTAGAAGTAGTGGAATCATTTTGTGATCACCTTTTTCTAACTGAGATTATCATTTGAATATTTAGTTGGTATTGAAGCGATAGATATTGAAGTAACGGGCAGGTTTGTTTAAGTTCAGTTTAAAAGTAAGCGTCAAATAAACCGCACTCTAGTTTGAGTGCGGTTTGTGAGTTAAACTAATATTTGATTTAATTCTTCACTT
>NZ_VMHE01000039.1 GCF_007559425.1 Allobacillus salarius
TATACAGACTTTGGGGAGGTACTTCCTTTTTTGTGTTTTGAAACCCTTGCCCTGTAAGGGCTAAGATTTATGAAATTTATTCATATAATTTCATTTATGATTAAAAAAATAGTGTGAAATGGTAGGGGGTGAATAGATGGCGAAAGCAAATGGAGGTTTAATGATTTTAAAAGAGATGAAAGATCAACTTCCTCCTTCGGAACGTAAGATTGCAGAATATATCCTATCAGATCCCGAAAAAGCTATTCAAATGACGGCTGTTGGGATTGGCGAAGCAAGTCATACTAGTGGTGCAGCAGTAATTCGCCTTTGTAAATCACTGAGTTTGGGAGGTTTACAAGAATTGAAATTACGCATCGCAGGAGATCTTAACGGAGAAGTAACCGAATTTAACCGTGATATTGAGAAGAATGAAGACTTTGATAGCATAATACACAAAATCACACAGTTAAGTATGAATACACTTCGAGAAACCGAGCAAATATTAAATTTATCAGAGTTGGAAAAAGCGGTCGAACGCATTCTGAACGCAAAAAGCATTCACTTTTTTGGTGTAGGAGCTTCAGGGATTGCTGCAGTTGATGCACAACAAAAATTTACCCGGATAAATAAGCACTCTACAGCTTACAGCGACGTTCATATGGCCACTACTTTAGTTGCGAACGCTGGTAAAGACGATGTCGTCGTAGGTATTTCTTTTTCAGGAGAAACTTTTGAGGTCAAAAAAATTATGGAGCTTGCTAACGCAAATGATGTTTCTACAATTAGTATCACAAGTTTTGGAAAATCTTCTGTTGCTAACTTAGCGGATATTAATTTACATACATCACCTGCAAAAGAAGCTACTTTCAGAAGTGGTGCAACATCATCTAGAATGGCACAGTTACACGTTATAGATATATTATTCATGTGTATTGCTTCAAAAATGTATGATCAAGCTGTTGATTATCTCGATAGCACTAGGGGAGCTATTGCCTCTTTGCATAAAAGTAAATAAAAACTCCAGATTAGCTATTTCTGCAATCTGGAGTTTTATTTATGCATTAAGAAGATTGATAGATTAAGTTTATTTTAACTTTGTTGGAAAGTTAGATTGCCCTGACTTACTTTAATTCTCTCTTCAGTTTCTTGGTCAAAAAAGTGTACATGATTCATTTCAAATCCAAGTTTCACAGTATCTCCTGCTTCATGCTCAGCGGATGCTGCGACCTTTGCAATAAATTCTTCGTCGTTAAGAGAAGAATATAGATAAGTCTCTGATCCCATTAATTCTGCGACATTCACTTCAGCATCAAAAAAAGTGATGTTTTCAGTACCTTGTAATTCGGTTGGAGAAACAATGTTTTCTGGACGTACGCCTAAAGTGATTGATTTACCTTCGTAGCCCTGGTCTTTTAATTGCTGATATCTATCTCCAGGAACTTCTATATCTATGTTTCCTATTGCAATTTTTCCTTCTGATAAAAATCCGTTAAAGAAGTTCATTGCTGGTGAACCGATAAATCCAGCAACAAATTTATTGTTTGGATTGTCAAAGACATCTTTCGGTGTACCAACTTGTTGTATGATTCCGTCTTTCATGACAACCAAACGTGATGCCATGGTCATTGCTTCCGTCTGATCGTGCGTAACATATATAGTTGTTGTTTGAAGCCTGTGATGTAATTTTTGAATTTCAGCACGCATTTGCACACGTAGTTTAGCATCCAAGTTAGAGAGAGGTTCATCCATTAAGAACACTTTTGCATCGCGTACAATCGCTCTTCCAAGAGCAACACGTTGACGTTGTCCCCCAGATAGTGCCTTAGGTTTACGATGTAAATAGTCTTCTAACCCTAAGATTTTGGCTGCATTGTTAACGCGGTCCTTAATCTCTTTCTTTTTGAATTTCCGCAACTTTAATCCGAACGCCATGTTATCATACACGGTCATATGTGGGTAAAGTGCATAGTTCTGAAAGACCATTGCGATATCCCGATTTTTCGGTGCCACATCGTTCATTCGTTGGTCATCGATGTATAAATCACCAGATGTGATTTCCTCCAAGCCAGCAATCATTCTTAGAGTAGTAGATTTTCCACAACCAGAAGGTCCAACAAATACGATAAACTCTTTATCTTGAATATGTAAGTCAAAATCTTTTACTGCTTGAACATCTTTCCCATAAAACTTATTGATGTTTTCTAGTCTTAACTCTGCCATAAAATTCCCCTCCATAGATCATTTAAGTTCAGTTTACCGAATATTCAAAGATAAGATAATAGAAAATCTGCACACGATTATTAAGCTTTAGTGTGCAGATTGTCGGGTTGAAATTATTTAGCATATTGAATAGCCATATAAACATTTTGGCTATCTTCAAAATCATGCAAATTGCAATTTGTTATTTTTTGAAAACGTTCGATTCTGTTCTGTACAGTGTTTCTATGCATGAATAATAATTTCGAAGCTAAAGTAATGTTAAGTTGACACTCGATTACTGTTTCAATTGTATTTAATAACTCGACATCATTAGCTGTCTCCTTTAGAATACTGTCAGCAAAAAGCAACTGTTCATCATCAGAGAGCTGTTGCATCAAATAGTATACTAACGCTTGGTCTTGATGGATAAACTTTTTGTTGGTGAACTGAAAGCAGCTCTGTGAAATCTTTTTTATTTTATGAAAAAGATAGGGTAATTCATCAACATCGGAATATAAAGATGACTCAAAAACTCGCAAATTCATCTCTAAATCACTAGATAAAACATCTACTAACGGAGCAATATCAATTATATCTTCTGCTGGCTCAATGGACTCTAACAAAATTAACTCACTTTTACCCAAAGGAAAGTAAATCAATTTTTTTCCGAAAACATCATTAAGAGATTTCTGTACAAGTAATAAATCTTCTATTGGATCTGAATTGATAACAATAAATAGTCGAAATTGACTTACTTGCTCAGGTGCTTTATCTGTTTCACCATTGATAAATGATAACCAATTAATAGACTGCTCATCTAAATTAACAGGTGATAGAAGTAGTTTGAGTAATTGTATAGATTCATCTGTTAGATCATTGTATGGTATACCGTAATTCTGATCATTATATGTAAATTGATAGTGAGAATCGCTGTTTGATTCTTTGGTTAAATTTGGGAAAACTTGTTTTAGTTGATGAATCATTATTATAACCCCCTCTAAATTTATTTTACCTTAAATGAAGATATTCCAATAGTATAACCCTGTACTTTCAAGCTTCTATCTACTAAAATTAAATTCAACTATTCGTACGAGGTGAATGTTAACATGGATAAAAATATTGGTTTTATTGGCAGTGGAAAAATGGCACAAGCGATGATTGGTGGGATGTTGGAATCGAGAATGGTGGATAAAAATCAGATTCTTGCTTCCGCTTTAACGACCCGCACGATCAATTGGATGGAAGAGCGATATGGAATCGAGATGTTCAGAGATAATAAAAAAGTCGCTTCAGAAAGTGATTATTTATTTTTTGCAGTGAAGCCATATGTTTATCCAGAAGTGATCGAAGAAGTAAAAGGACATTTGAAGAAAGGTTCAATCATTATCACCATTGCACCAGGTGTTTCGATTAAAGATATTACTGACGTATTCGGGGAACATACAAAAGTTGTCCGTAGCATGCCGAACACACCTTCATTTGTCGGAGAAGGCATGACCGTCATTAGCCCGAATGAACACGTATCCGATCAAGAGCAAGGTGAAGTCATTAAGATTTTCCAAGCTTTCTCACAAGTGGAAGTGATGGATGAAAAGCAAATGGACGCCATCCCAGCAATATCCGGTTCATCCCCGGCATATGTCTACGTCATGATTGAAGCGATGGCAGATGGTGCGGTGAAGCAAGGAATTCCACGTAGACAGGCATATCGCTTGGCGAGTCAGGCTGTGTTGGGTGCCGCAAAAATGGTGCGCGACACGGACATTCACCCTGGAGAGCTGAAAGACCAAGTGTGTACACCGAAAGGCACAACGATTAAGGCGATCGCTGCGTTGGAAGAAAACGGCTTCCGCAACAGCATTATAAAAGCAATGGATGCGACAAGAGAAGAATAATAGAAGTAAGCGCGCTCTTCATAAGATGAATGAAGAACGCTCTTTTTTGTGGGTGCTATGAGCGGTTAGCGTACTTCTTTGAACGTTTGCGTGCGCACTTTGAACGGTTATGCATACTTTTTGAACGATAGCGTTATTCTTTTGAACGCTTAGCACCGTCGTTTGAACGATCACGCACATCATTTGAACGTTTAATGCTCTCGTTTGAACGTTCAGCCCTGAACACGCTCACTAAAGCCGAATTAAAATTCAAACACTTTTTTAGCAATCGTAAATTTCTCCATCGCCTCATGATCGATGTCATACCCAATCCCTCGGCCAGTCGGTACAGTGATTTCACCGTTATCAACCATTACTTCTGGTTTAATAATATCTTGGTCCCAATAAAGTGCAGAAGCTGCGGTGTCTCCAGGTACAGTAAAGTTCGGCAGGCTTGTGAGTGCAATGTTATGTGCTCGTCCGACTCCAGCTTCAAGCATGCCGCCACACCAAACGGTGATTCCTTTTTCAGCACAATAGTCATGAATGCGTTTGGCTTCGGTCAGTCCGCCGACGCGCCCGATTTTGATGTTGATGACTTTGCAGCTTCCGAGTTCAATCGCCTTCCGAGCGTCTTCAAATGAGTTGATGCTTTCATCCAAACAAATCGGTGTATGAATTGCTTGCTGTAGAAATGCGTGATCGACAATATCATCATGACCGAGTGGTTGTTCGATCATCATCAAGTTAAATGCGTCCAGTCGCTTCAAATGCGTAAGGTCATCGAGTGTGTAGGCCGAATTGGCATCAGCCATCAACTGTGCAGTTGGGAATTTCTTACGGACTTCTGTTAGTGGCTCGATGTCAAAGCCGGGCTTGATTTTCAACTTCACCCGCTTATAGCCTGCATCTAATTTTTCTTGGACACGGCTGAGCAATTCTTCGGTCGTCGGTGCAATGCCGAGACTGATGCCGACATCAATCGTTTGTTGACTACCTCCAAGCGCCTCACTCAACGAGATGCCTTTTCTTTTGGCGTAAAGATCCCAAACAGCGCCTTCAATGGACGCTTTCGCCATGTTATTTCGGCGGATGACCGAAAAACGTTCGGTGATCTCGCGCGGGTGATTGATTGGTTTTTCCATTAATAACGGAATCAAAAAGTCAATAAGCATATGCTCCGTCGTCCACACCGTTTCCTCGGTATACCAAGGCTCTGTGAAGGCAACAGACTCGCCGTAACCATGATTTCCTTCACCGTCTTCAATTTCAATAATAAACAGTTCTTTATTTTGAAGAGTACCAAAACTCGTTTGAAACGGATTTTTCATTTGCATGCGTAATTTGTGCAAGGTGATTTTTTGAATGGGGACCATGGAATGACTCCTTTATGCATTCAGTTATTTTCTTCATTTTATCATATCGAACATGTGTTAAAATGGCAGGAAAGGGAGCGAGTCAGATGAAAACATTATTGTTAACTGGTTTTGAACCGTTTTTAAATTTTAGCGAAAATCCAACAATGAATATTGTCAAAAATCTTCATAATACAGAAATAGCAGGCTATCAAGTGGTCGGAAAGATTTTGCCCGTCGATTACAAAAAAAGCGGCGATGCCATTATCACCTTGATTAAAGAAGTGAAGCCGGATGCTGTTGTATCTTTAGGGTTAGCTGGCGGAAGAAATCAAATAACACCTGAGCGGATTGCGATTAATTGCAATGAGTCCGATCAACCCGATAATGCCGGCAACAAGCCGAAGGGTGAACAAATACATACGGACGGACCAGACGGTATATTCTCGACATTGCCGATTCAACAAATGGTTGATCGCTTATATGAAGCGGGTTTCCCAGCGAAAATATCGAATTCAGCGGGCACTTATTTGTGTAACCATGTCATGTACAGAGCGCTTTATTATTTTCAACAAAATAACGAACGAGTGCCAACAGGGTTTATCCATATGCCTGCATCACATCAGCTAGCAATTGAGCATGGGCGAATCCCGAGCTGGTCACAAAACGATTTACATGAAGCAGTAGAAATATGTTTAGCGTGCTTAAATTGAGTTAGGAGAATGATTATGGCGGAAGTTATCTCATTTGTATTATTGTTAATAGGGATTACTTTATTAATGTGGAGAGATCTAAAAAAGTTAAACGTTCGTGAGTGGATTGGCTTCTTTATTAGCCTTGTGACGGCTGTCGCTGTCGGAGTTATCATTATTTACTTTTTCGGAAATTGGATGTTGGACATGATTGATCATACTACACTGGAATGGTTACTCAGATGGGTAATTGCCATTTTTGGCGTGGTCATCGCTTCTTACATTCATTTCAAGCTGACTAAAAAGTTTACACATGGGAAGTTATAAACTCAGTTCCACCTAAGTTCACCATGATTGAAAACAGAGCAATCGGGGAATAGTAAACCAAAAGCAAAAAAAGGTGTGTCCCTAATGCGATGGATTTTTCGGATGTTATTTCGTGTATTTGTAGCTAAGAAATTATACAACAAAATTCGTGGCAGAAAATAACGAGGTGATTACATGAGTGAACTAGAAGGTTTAGATGGTACTGTAAATGTCTTTGTGAATGGGAAAGAGGTCGAAGTCTTTATGGGTGCACGAGTGAGAGATGCACTCATGACCTATGATCAAGAAGCATTCAGTGAGCATTTGCAAGGAGAAGTTAGAATCGAAGACCAAGAGGGACACCGACTGAGCCCGCAAGAACGCGTGGCGAACGGTGCACAGTATTTCATTGATAAAAAATAAATCGTTTACTAAAAAGCTTCAATAGCCAATGCTGCTGTTGTAGCTTTTTTTATAGCCAATTGCATTTTGTCAATAATCAGAAAATAATGTATGCTGTACATGAAAAATAACGGGGAGGTTCCATATGGCTCAGAAAGGATTGTTCGAACGACTGAAGCGGGTTGGACCAGGAACGATTGTCGCTGCAGCAATTGTCGGACCTGGGACCGTAACGACAGCTTCATCTGTTGGCGCTGAATTTGGTTATACACTCATTTGGGCGCTCGTCTTCTCCGTCTTGGCGACCATGTTTTTGCAAGAGATGACAACCCGTTTAGGTGTTGTGTCTCGCATGGATTTAGGAGCTGCGTTCCGCAATCAATTTCAGAACCCGGTATTGAAAACAGCTACAATTCTTTTAATTATTTCAGCAATTTTTGTCGGGAATGCGGCATATGAGGCAGGAAACATTACCGGCGGTGCCATTGGTGTAGCCGCACTTACAAACACGCCTGTTAGTTATTGGTCAATCGTGATCGGCGTCATTGCTGCCCTTTTATTATGGTTTGGAAATTATAAAATGATTGAGCGTGTTTTCATCGTTTTAATTGCAGTGATGAGCTTTAGTTTTATTGTGACGGCGATTGTTATCCAGCCAGACTTTAGTGAGATATTTGGAGGATTTGCTCCTCAGATTCCAGACGGGGCAGCAATTTTAGTGATATCTTTAATCGGTACAACGATTGTTCCTTATACACTTTTTTACAATCGGCAACGGTGCAAGAACGCTATGAAGGAAAAGAGCGTTTAGGAGATAGCCGCTTCGATATTATTTTTTCCATGATCATCGTTATGGTTGTCACCGTTTCGATCATCGTAACTGCAGCGGTTGCATTTCCGCTTGGAACCAATATTGAAAACCCAATTGATATGGCTAATCAGATTGAACCGCTGCTCGGTACTTGGGCAAAATATGTCTTTGGTTTAGGCATTTTTGCGGCGGGAATTACTTCAGCGATGACAGCACCACTTGCTGCAGCGTATGCGACAACTGGAGTGCTCGGATGGAAACAGCATTTAAAATCATATAAATTCCGCGCGATTTGGTTGTTCATTTTAATCATAGGAGTCGTTTTTGCCAGTATGGGTTACAGTCCAATTCAGCTCATCGTCTTTTCGCAATATGCAAATGGATTAATTTTACCTGTTATCGTTCTGTTCCTGATGTTTGTTATGAACAATAGTCGAATGCTAGGTGAAAATACAAACCGAACATGGCTCAACATCGTCGGTTGGATTATCTTTGCGATTACGCTATTGCTTGCGTTGAATAGTTTTGAAATCATTTAAAGAAACGGAATTGAATCAGTTTCGTTAAAAGTAGAGAAGAGGTTTAGCTGATGTATTTTCCGTCAAAAAAAGATTTATTTTTTATCATCGTTTTCTGGGGAATAATTCTGTTTTTAGTCGGCGTATATTTTGTGGGTGGCGAACCTGATGGCTATCAGTTGATCACGTATGATAGCTTGATTGGAATCATCATTAATGTATTGTTGATTGGTTTTTTGTTATGGATTTGGTTTGGCACCGGATATTTAGTAGAGGATGGAACGATTGTTATACGATCAGGACCATTTAAGTCAACGGTACCAATCGATGAGATTAAAAAGTTACGTAAAACAAAAAGCCCTTTTTCAGCACCAGCTTTGTCAATTGACCGGATGGAGATTTTATATGGCCATTATAAAGTAGCGTTAATTTCCCCAGACCATGAAGAAAAATTCGTTGCGATGTTGTTGGAAGTGAATCCGAGGATTGAATTGGATGAGAAACTGAGGGAGTAATTACGAGAAGAAAACTACGTATATTCCACAAATGAAAAAAATGAGTATAGCGCTCATCAAGAAGTAATCGATCAACGTATCTTCAGGCTTATTCGTTACTTTCGATTAATAGATCAACTTTCCATCCTCGGAATCGAAAATGAGTTCACCTGAAATTAAAAGAAGACTAATCAAAAGAAATCCATATACATATTTAATGGTTTTATAAGTATAACATCTCATTATTCCCCCTCCATAAATCTAACCTTTTGAAAAGCAGTCCAGCAAACTGAACTGCTTATTTTTTTATCGGTTAATAGAACGAGCCATACGGATATATGTGTGACGCTTGCCACGGATGACAATAGAGTAATCCATGATGTTTTCCGGTATAGAAAGCCCTGTGTATCCAGCATCACCTAAATGATGGATATCTGCACCGACCATTTTATTTTGGAGAGCGATTTGGCGGATCGTCGCTTGATCAGCACCTTCCTGGCTCGTCCCGATTGTTGTCATGACAAGAGCACCTTTTTTATGGGCTACTTTTGCCCAATGGCTTGCGTGCTCAACAGTGATTCCTGGAACTGTTCCTGGAGATGGCATCAAAAGGACGTCAGCTCCCGCCTGAATAAATTTTTCAATCCATTCATCCGTAATAATTTCCCCACCTTTCTCACCAGCGACACCGGCTCCGTGCATTTTTCCAGCAATAATCATGACGTCTTCCTGGAAGATTTCGCGGGCCCTCTTGATTGCTGATTCGATTTCTGGGTTAGTGACGCCTGTTTGCGGGTTGCCGGTAAAACAAACAAAGTCGACTCCAAGTTCATAAGCTTTTTTCAATGATTCTTCGGCAGCTGTTCGTCCAATCGGCAGGTCGCTCAAATCCTCAAGTTGCTTTGCATGAGGGTCAATTGGCTCGAGGTTAATTCCGACAGGCCTTCCCGTCAATCGCTTTATTTCATCGACGATGTTATCTGCATTCTCGGTCACACCATTGACCGTCGGTTGAAAAACATCAAAGATATTCATCAAAATAAGATCGGCACCAAATGCGGTTGCCATCTCTGCATTCGTGACTTCCGGATACATCGGTTGACTCGTTCCAATCACTTCGGACAAAACGACCCGGCCTTCAGATGCCTGGATGGATGCTTTTAAGTCTTTACCAGAGAGTTGTTGCATTTCGCTCGTTGTGCAACTGATTAGTCGTTTCAATTTCGGATATCCTCCTTAGTCTGTTGCTTTCGATTACAATGGAAAATTGTATAAGGCTCGTCTATACCCCCGATCGACTGAGAAACGTTGCCGAAAAGTCGTATAGAGAGGCTCTATACTCCCGAATGGCTGATAAAAATTGCTGAAAGGTAGAATAGAAGCGCTCTATTCGCCCGAACAGCTCAAAAAAATTGCCGTAAGGTCGAATAGAAGCACTCTATTCGCCCGAACGGCTGATAAAAATTGCTGAAAGGTAGAATAGAAGCGCTCTATTCGCCCGAA
>NZ_VMHE01000004.1 GCF_007559425.1 Allobacillus salarius
ACTTTGGGGAGGTACTTCCTTTTTTGTGTTTTGAAACCCTTGCCCTGTAAGGGCTAAGATTTATGAAATTGATTCATAATACATACCTATTTAATATTATGTGCGGCAAACGAAATCATATCGTAAGGGATTTGACTAGTTATGTAATGAAAAAAGTTAAAAAAGGTACTCTCCTCATGTCGATGAGAGTACCTTTTTAACTAAAGATTCTATCAAATTAAGCACTTTCTCTAGGTGTCATATCTTGCTCAACGACAGATCCGTCTTTCAGTACGAGTTTTGGTTTACCATTGCTCTCTTCAACGGTCTCCTTCGTAATAATACATTTTTCAATATCGTCACGAGAAGGTAAATCAAACATCACATCAAGCATAAGCGCTTCTAAAATCGATCTCAGACCACGTGCACCTGTCTTTCGCTCGATTGCTTCATTAGCAATTGCTTTTAATGCGCCTTCTTCGATTTCAAGCTCGACATTATCAATATCAAATAACTTCTCATACTGCTTCGTCAAAGCATTCTTCGGTGCAGTTAAAATTTCAACTAATGCATCTTGATCGAGTGGCTCCAGGCTTCCGATGACAGGCAAGCGCCCGATAAACTCTGGAATTAAACCAAAACGGAGCAAGTCTTCAGGAAGAACTTTGGAAAGTAATTCTGACTCTGTCATTTCTGGCTTTTTCGCTTCTGTACCGAAGCCGATGACACGCTCACCAAGACGACGTTTTACAATTTGATCAACTCCATCAAATGCACCGCCTACGATAAACAAGATGTTCGTCGTATCAATTTGAATAAATTCTTGATGTGGATGCTTACGGCCACCTTGAGGAGGTACACTCGCTGTCGTGCCTTCTAGAATTTTCAGTAATGCTTGCTGTACACCCTCACCGGATACGTCACGGGTAATGGATGGATTTTCAGACTTACGGGCAACTTTATCAATTTCATCGATATAAATGATGCCTTTTTCTGCTTTTTCAACATCATAGTCAGCTGCCTGAATTAATTTTAATAAGATATTCTCAACATCTTCACCAACATAACCGGCTTCAGTTAGTGATGTAGCATCTGCTATTGTGAATGGAACATTTAAAATTCTCGCCAACGTTTGTGCTAGTAATGTTTTACCGCTACCCGTCGGTCCGAGTAACAAAATATTACTTTTCGCGAGTTCTACGTCGTCGTTCTTAATGTTAGAATTAATTCGTTTGTAATGGTTATAAACAGCCACTGACAACGATTTTTTTGCTTTATCCTGACCGATTACGTAATCATCAAGGATGTCACAAATTTCTTTCGGTTTAGGAATTTCTTTCAAATCTTCCTCTTCAACCGTGCCTAATTCTTCTTCTACAATTTCAGTGCATAAATCAATACACTCATCACATATATAAACGCCTGGTCCAGCTACAAGCTTTCGCACTTGATCTTGTGTTTTACCACAAAATGAACACTTTAATTGTCCTTTTTCTTCACTGAATTTAAACATTATTTCACCCCAAAATCAATATTAATGATCTATTTGAACTTCTTACGTTGTAAGTTGCATTAACCGTATTTCCCATTATGTACTGCTAAAGAAAAATAGTCAAAAGATAAACTTTACTTCTATTCGTATGCAATAAAACAAGAATGTTTCCTGTTAACTCACTATGGTTTCACCGATATTTGAGCAATCAAGCTTATACGACACGGAGATTATCAATCCCTTTAACTACGTTGAACTCAGTTCGTTTGCTCATTTTCGGATCCCTACATTTATGAGTAGATGTTATATTATAGCTTACCTAAAAACGGGTGCTCTTAAACTTATCTCTATGGTGTTATTTCGTTATGTAAAAACGGAGCACGTAAAGAAACTTACGTGCCCCTTTAGTTTGGGTATTAATTATTCATTTGATTGTTCTTCTTCTTCAGTTGTTTCTTCTTTAGGCTCTACTAGTTTTGCGTTTTCAAGAAGGAAATCAATTGATTTTTGAAGTTTTAGATCGCCTTTCAATGCGTCTGTATTTCCGCCAAGCATTTGTTTCAATTGATCAACTTCCATTTGATATTGAGATGCCATATCTTCGAGTTGCTTATCAACATCTTCTTCAGTTACTTCAAGCTGTTCTGTTTCTGCGATTGCTTCCAAAGTCAAGCTTGTTTGTACACGTTTACGAGCATCTTCTTTCATTTGCTCTTTTAGATCATCCTCAGTTTGACCAGAGAATTGAGTGTACATTTCCATTGTCATACCTTGCATTTGAAGACGTTGTTCAAATTCTTGTACCATGCGGTCAAGCTCATTATCAACCATCGCTTCAGGAATATCGATTTCTGAGTTCTCAGAAGCTTTATTGATTAATGTTTCTCGCTTTTGATTTTCGATTTCGTTTTCTTCTTCGTCAATTAAACGTTGCTTCGTCTTTTCTTTCAACTCATCAAGCGTTTCAACGTCATCATCAACGTCCTTAGCGAATTCATCATCTAGCTCAGGTACTTCTTTATACTTGATGTCATGAATATTCACTTTGAAAGTAGCTTCTTTTCCAGCTAGTTCTTCAGCTTGGTAATCTTCTGGGAAAGTAACTTTAATTTCAGTTTCTTCACCTGCAGATTTTCCAACAAGCTGCTCTTCGAAACCTGGAATGAAAGATTGAGATCCTACTTCAAGTGAGTGATTTTCTGCAGAACCACCTTCGAATTTCTCACCATCAAGGTAACCTTCAAAATCAATAACGACTGTGTCGCCTTCTTCTACTTGTCCTTCTTCTTTCACGACAAGCTCAGCTTGTTTTTCTTGAAGTGTTTTCAACTCAGCATTAACGTCTTCATCTGTTACAGAAGCTTTTTTATCTTCTACTTCAAGACCTTTGTATTCGCCAAGCTTCACTTCAGGCTTCACTGTAACTGTTGCTTTAAAGATGAATGGTTTACCTTTTTCAATTTGCTCGATATCGACTTCTGGCTGATCAACTGGTGTAATTTCTACTTCGTCGATAGCTTCACTGTAAGCTTCAGGTAGAATGATATCAACTGCATCTTGATATAAAGATTCTACGCCGAAACGTTGTTCAAAAATCGGACGAGGTACCTTCCCTTTACGGAATCCTGGAACCTGTACATCTTTAGATACTTTTTTGAAAGCTTGATCTAACGCTGAGTCGAATTTTTTCTCGTCGACCTCTACCGTCAAGACGCCTTCATTTCCTTCTTTCTTTTCCCATTTTGCTGACATTATAATTTCCCTCCAACATCTATTCATTCATTTAAAAACAATAGATTTTTTTCATGCATTTCACGATTCTATCATATGCAACCATTATATTATAACATAGAAATTTTTCGGTTCAACACCAAGGCTTTCAAGGTTTTAATCATCAATTTGTGAAAAATAAATTTTTTCATAACGCTCGATTTTCTCCATCCATTCTTCTTGATCTTTCGTCATTTCATTTTGTTTTGGAGAAGGTTCATCTAACGTCAAATATTGTTTCGCCAATGCGAGAACAGCGTCTGCTACATCTGTTGCCTGCTCTAGATTTGGTGTGAACGGAAACAAAATATATAAATAACGATACAAAATTTGTTTCATAAAAGAAAATAGCGTTGGATCTTCCTGCTCAATATCATCCAATGCATTGAGAACCTTTACGGCAAACTTCGTATCCAAAACATCTTCGATGACCGTTGGGTTTACTACCATATATTTCTCAAACTTTTCAATTTCAAGGTTCTCATTCACTTCTTCATCCATACACCATTGAAGTAAACCCGTTTTAATTACGGGGTTTAGTTTTGTATCAACGAAGTACGGCTTAATCAGATTCAAGTATGGTCGCACGGCAAATGTTCGATGATAGGATAACAGTTTCCATTGTTCTTTAAAATGACCATTTTCCAAAGAATCAATAAAGTGATCCATATCTTTTTCTTTTTCATCAGCCCCAGTTGTGGTTAGAAATTCCTCACATTGATCATAAAGCAATTGAAAGTGTGCTTTGTATTCTGGAGGTAGATTAGTGTCATTTTCGAGTTGATATAGTGTATCCATTACTTCGGAATATTGATTCGAGTGAAACAAAATATTTAAATAGATATGTATGTATTGATAATAATTCGATTCATCTTCCTTCATCAATTTCCGACATAAACCTATTGCTTGTGCGTTTTGTCCCAACTCACTAAGTGAAATAATTTTAGCAACCAATATTTCATTGGAAGCTGCGTTAAAGCTTTCTAACTTATGTATCAAAAGTAATGCTTCTTCATAATTTTTATTCTCGATTGCTAGCCTGCTTTGCTCCTCCAAGTCTTTTTTCCAACCTGGAAACATTACAACCTCTTGTTTCTCATTCATAATCACCCATCCAATCTTATCTTGGTACGTATCTCATTACCCCTTTCTTGAAAAGGAGAAACTTCAAAATTAAATTATATGTAAAAGATTAATGCTTATTAAAAAGACCTCCTTCTAATTATATCGGTTGAGAATTCGATCAACTGAAGCTCCATATACCTCGCCGAACAAATTTAAATGAACGAGAAGATAGTAGAGTTGGTAAATCTCCTTCATATCGTTGTAATTCGAATCAATCGGGTAAACATCGTTATAAGCATTGTAGAACACTTCACTGAACCCGCCAAACAATTCTGTGAAGGCTAACTCAAAGAAACGATGTCCAAAGAGAAATGATGGATCGATTAAATAAGGGACGCCATTTGGACCTACTAACCAATTTCCACCCCAAAGGTCTCCGTGTAAAAACGAGGCATCAACATCATTTGAAAGCAATGTGTCCAACCGTTCCATTAGCATTTCTAATTTATTGCGACGAACATTTTGTATGGTCCCTGTTTTTATGCCGAGCTCCAATTGGTTTTTCAGTCGGTAATCTCGATAGTAGTCGACCCATGAAACACACAACGCATTCTTTTGAGTAAGTGTTCCAACATATGTATCGGAATAAAATCCATGTTTTGAATTTGTTTGTTGATGCAAGAAGGCAAGATCCCTTCCTAACATATCATCAGTTTTCGGCGTTTGAACCCCATCAATCCATTCCATCAATAAAAAAGCCTTTCCGGGTTCGTCCGAATAATGGATAACTGTAGGAACATGAATGGTCTTCGTACTTCTAATCTTCTCTAATCCTGTTTTTTCAATATGAAAAAAATCTTGTGGTGCATTCGTATGTACTTTCATAAAATATTGATTTTCAACCGTTTGTATTTGAAAACTGTTGTTGATTGAACCTCCTGAAACTGATTTAACTTGTTGAATCTCCTCCCCGATACCAGTCTGTTCAAAAAGTTCGTTTACTAAACACATTTTTTGAACTTCCTTTCCATTTAATTGCTGTTTCAATTATATACGAATTTTATAATTCTTCACAAACAAAAGAAAAATGGTACCAAGGAAAACCCTTGATACCCTTTAAGCCATTAAGCTTTATTTTTACCTTACGCGACGAACGTGTCCAGCGAACTTGCTCTTCCAATAGCCTTGAGTCATATCCGCAACTGCAAGGCCTGTTGAATTTTGCGAACCGATAAACTTCCCGTTCCCCAAGTAAATCCCTACGTGTCCGTTTGTTTTATATGTGTTAAAGAAGACGAGGTCACCTGGCTGTGCTTGACTATATGAAATTTTTGTACCGGTAGAACTCAATCCGGCTGTACTGCCCGGAACTGAAATTCCAGCTTGTTTGAAAGCCCAATGAATAAATCCTGAACAATCAAAACCTGCCGTTGTTTTTCCGCCCCATCGATAAGGCGTGCCTAGATGAGCATAACCTGAATTAATGGCAGTTGATATATTCCCATTGGCTGTAGGTGCACTTTTCGTTTGCTGACTTTGTTTACTTTGCTTACTTTTACTCTTAGAAGTATGTACAACTGAAGAACCTTCATCATTACCAGATGATTGATGGGAAGCTAATACAATCGTTTCTGTTTGTTGTTCAGCTTGCTTTTGAGCAATCTCATTTTTTACTTGCTGTTGCATATTGGCTAGCTCACTGTCTTTTATTTGAAGTTCATCTTGCAATGCGAGTAATTCAGACTGCTTGTCTTTTAACGATTTCTGTTTTTCTTTTGCTGCATCCTTTTGATCTTCAATCAAAGAGATCATTCCTTGAAGTTCAGTCTGCATATCTTTTAATTCTTGTAACTTGCTAAGTACTTTATTTTGTTTGTTTTCTACAGTTGCTTTATCCTCTTGTTGTTCTTGGATGAGTTGTTTATCAGAGTCCATAATTTTCTTTACGGCGTTTGACCGGCTAATAAACTGCCCCATGTTTTTGGAACCTAAAATGACTTCGATATAGGCGATGTCTCCCCCATTACGATGATAGGAGATGAGACGTTCTTTAATAATCTCTCTACGAATCTCAATGTCTTTTTCAATCTGTTCAATTTCATCTTCTAATTGGTCGACTTCATTTTCAGTTTGGTCTACTTTTTCCTCTGTTTCATCCATTGTTCGTTGGTTTTCTTCCAAGGTTTCATTCAGTTGTTCAAGCTCTTGATTCAATTCTTCTAAATCCGTTAGCACCTGGTTAACTTCTGATCGAGCGTCTTCTATATTTTGTTGTACATCAGCTCGCTCGTTTTGTAATTCTGATTGCCGGTCTTCCAAGTCCTCGATTGTCTCAGCATATGTATGTATTCCAAAAGCACCAGTAATACCAATTACTAAACAAGATGAACGAATAAGTGACCTTAATTTCATTTGTAAATCCTCCCAAATAGAATTGCTAGATTGTTAGATTTATGTTTGCCTCAGTATAACATTCATAGATTTCAAAGAGATTAACTGAATATTACAGTTTCATTTCAATTCGACTAAAAGTAAGTCGAATTTTGTATATATGTGTTAATAACTGGAAAAATGAAGGGATGTTCGAATACATTTACCAAAAAATCAATAGTTCTTTTTTCATAATAGCGGCATACGCCTTAATTCTTTTGTCATTTGGCTTCATCCTGTACAATGAAAGTAATCTTGAGCATCGCAGTAGGGGGCAATAAAGTGCAGCAACTACTATATCATTCAGCTTGGAACAAACAAGTAGATTCGACGTTGGACCAACAGATCCAAAAGGCATATATCCAAACTAGAGATGATGAAGATCAGGTAATCGTACCGTTGAGACAGGCAGTCAACCATAAGGGAGACTATTTGCTTACTGTGCTTTTGCATAATCGAAAGCAACAAACGCTGAATCTATCCACTGTACATTTATCGGTCTCCTCGCCAAACTTCAAGGCGAATCAACAACAGTTTTCGTCAGCTGAGTGGAGTATCGCTCCAATGACAAGTGCTCCATGGACTTTTATATTCTCACAAGCGAACTATTCTGGTGAACTGACAGATGATGTCTCAAATTTAACAATTGATATCACTTCCTTTGAATCCAATTGAATAAGTCCCCTCATTTTTTGAGGGGACTTTGTAATGCAAAATCACTTAATAAATAATCTTAGTAGCCGTAACCGCCACCATACCAGGATGCTCCAACAATAATCAATAAAATAAACAAGACGACAATTAAGGCGAAACCGCCTCCGTATCCATATCCTTGACTCATAAACGCTACCTCCCTTTCTCCTTTATTCATACACTATGTAGGTCAGCAGCTATGTGTTTGAGCGAATGACCAATTTGCTCCAAAGAAAATTCTTTATACTGTTTGATCATAATTAATCGTGAATTTATTGCTAATGTACAGAGACGTCATTGCTTCAAATAAATAAAATCATATACTTTTTTTATTTAGTTGGTTGACATTGCTAGCTATCCTTTTATATAATAGGTCTTGTCCGAAAAAGATAAATCATCTTTCTTAGTTCAAAAATGGCTTTAATACATACGTCTCATGCGGGTGTAGTTTAGTGGTAAAACCTCAGCCTTCCAAGCTGATGTCGTGGGTTCGATTCCCATCACCCGCTCCATTCTATGTCGATAGTCAAATGTCCCAGTAGCTCAGTAGGATAGAGCAACAGCCTTCTAAGCTGTGGGTCGGGCGTTCGAATCGCTCCTGGGACGTCAGCACGTTAAAATGAGTTGTAAAGTAAAAAGAGATAAAACCTTCTAAGTATTGATATGTCAATGTTTAGAAGGTTTTTCTCATATTGAAGCGTTGGAATAGAAAAAACTACGTTTTAGACTATACTCCACATTTACTACACATAAAAAACCAAAAAAGAGAGTAAGGCTTATTAGCCCTACTCTTTCTTATTAAGTGTTTGTAGTTCTCGATTAACTTCCCTTAATATTTTCTGTGATCGTTCACTGATAACATTCTTTTCATGCAACAATCGAATGACTTCCGCCATTGCAAAGAACAAAATCCCTACAATTATCCCGTATGCTACCCATGTTATTAATGCGATCCATGATGTTGTTGTTTCGACTTCTCCAAATTCGCCAACTACAGTTTGTTCATACTCGGTAATGCCTATAAATACTCCACCGGTAATTGCTAAAAATGCGATAACAATAAGTGCTGTTACAATTGGATGATTTTCAGATTCCATTTTAAATCCCCCCAATATACATATTATACATTATTTAGGAAATTCCTGCTTTAAACAATTACAACCAAAGCACCTTATGCAAAGACACCGACTACGCTAAGCCTTGCTAATGATTCGTTCAACATATTGAATAACGCATATGTGCCGATTGATACAGCTACCATGGTTGGCAACGCGGTTATATATTCGGCTGCTAAGTCCGAAACATAATCTTTGGTTATCTCTAAAAACCATTCTCCCGCCTTCTAACCGCCTAATTTAAAGCCCTCAATAGCAAAGTCTACTGGGACGTACCTGGGATCCAGTAAACGAATGGTTGCTGGATTTTATTTGCCAATAAAAGACTCTAAAATAATAGTTGGAGAGGCTGGGAAATCAAAGTTATAAACTCAGAAACCTGAATAACAATGTAACTTAGCGCAGGAAATATACGGAGACTTCTGCGGGAGAAAAAGCCTAGGTGAGACCCACAGTGCGAAGCACGAGGAGGCTCAACAGCTGCCCGCGAAAAGCGAAGTATATTTCCGAAGCGAGTATTCCCGCACACTGAATTAAATGTTCCTATCTGTGTCAACATTAAAAGTTTTATCCTAGCCTCCCAAACATTTGATTTAAAACCGAAAAAATCGAACGAGATATGATCTCGCTCGATTTTATATGGGAATTATTTTAAGTATTTAAGCATTTGTTCCAATGCTTTCTTTCGGTGGCTAATTTTGTTTTTGACTTCAGGACCTAATTCACCAAAAGATTGTTCATATCCATTCGGCTGGAAAATAGGATCGTAACCAAAACCTTGATTGCCACGTCTCTCTGTTAAAATCCTTCCTTCACATCTTCCTTCTGTCGTAAGCGTCTTCTCACCTGGACGAGCAAATGCTAACACGCAAACAAACGCCGCTTCACGCTCTTCACTTTTCTTATCCTGTAAATTGTTCAGCAATTTATCGTTATTTGCTTCGTCACTCTTTTCTTCCCCTGCATATCTGGCTGAATAAACCCCTGGTTCGCGGTTCAACACATAGACTTCCAATCCAGAATCATCAGCTAACACCGGAACATTATACTTCTCCGAATAGGTTTCTGCTTTTAACTTTGCATTTTCTTCGAATGTTGTACCTGTTTCTTCTACATCTTCTGCTTCTGGAAATTGTTCCATTAAACTCTTGATTTCAACACCTTGTCCACTAAAGAGCTCTTTCATTTCTTTTAATTTACCTTTATTCGTGCTTGCCACATAAATAATCATTGAATATTCTCCTTTAGATAAGTGCAGCATCATCGCCAAGTGCGTCTTTTTGTATATCAAAAAGTTCTTTGACGCCTTTTTGTGCAAGTTGAATCATCTCATTAAGTTGGTCAGGGGTGAACGTTGCTTCCTCCCCAGTACCTTGAAGCTCAACGAACTCATTCGCCTCTGTCATTACGACGTTCATATCGACAGCAGCTGCAGCATCCTCAACATATTGCAGATCAAGCAACGGTTCTTTGTTATCACTTAAACCGACAGAAATAGCTGCCAAATATTGTTGAATTGGCATCTCATTGATTACTTTTTCTTTCAGTAATTTGCTGCATGCAAGCGACATGGCAACAAATGCCCCTGTGATAGAAGCTGTACGTGTCCCACCATCGGCTTGAATCACATCACAATCGACCCAAATCGTCCGCTCTCCAAGCTTGTTCAAGTCAATGACTGCACGTAGTGCTCTTCCGATCAAACGCTGAATTTCCATTGTACGGCCTGTTACTTTCCCTTTCGATGATTCACGAATATTTCTTCTCTCTGTCGCTCGAGGTAACATAGCGTATTCTGCAGTTACCCAACCTTTTCCTTCACCACGCATGAACGGAGGCACTTTATTCTCAACACTTGCACTACAAATGACTTTCGTATCACCCATTGTAATTAACACAGAGCCTTCTGGATGTTTAATATAGTCTGTTTCAATTTGAACATTTCGTAGTTCATTTGCTTGTCTACCATCAATTCTCATTCAATAGCCTCCTAATGAAAAATTCTTTTCTGCACATTACTATGTGTCATTATGCTCCTAAACATAAAGAAAACTTGGCAAATTACCAAGTTCTTTGTTCGTTTACTGTACCTTAGCAAGGTGAATATGTGCAAATTGGTTTAATAATGCGCTTAACTTTTCAAATGATTGGATTTCTTGCGTCGTGTAAATAATCGGTTCTACAGGTGCATCCATCGGTTCATGTAGAGTGTTTGTATAAGCTAGTATCGATCTCACTTCAGTTGCTGTTTCCAAAGCAGAAGACAAAACCATCACATGATCGCCAACTATTTCTTCAATGATATCTTGAATAATCGGATAATGTGTACATCCTAGAATCAACGTATCCATTTCTGTCTTATCTTGAAAAGGTTGCAAGCTCTCATTTACGATTTGTTTCACCGCATCACCGGTGACATTACCGTTTTCAATCATCGGAACAAATTTCGGACAAGCTACACTCATTGATTCAATAGCTGGATTTAACATTTTTAGCGTATTTGCATAAGCATCGCTTTTAACGGTGTTCGTCGTTCCTATGACGCCAACCGAATTTGTTTTTGTTGATTGAACGGCTGCACGGGATCCTGGCTCAATTACTCCGATTACTGGTATGGATAGTTTCTCTCGTAAGTCATCCAATAAAATTGCTGTAGCTGTATTACACGCAATGACCAGTAATTTAATATCATGATGGGTTAAATAGTTGACTAATTCCCATGTGTATTGAATGACTTGTTCTTCTGTTTTTGTCCCATATGGACATCTTAATGTGTCTCCTAAGTATATAAATTGTTCATCTGGCAATTGACGATGTAATTCTGTTAAAACAGTCAATCCGCCTATTCCTGAGTCAATTACCCCTATTGGTTTATTCATTCTAGTTGCCTCTCTCTAGTATAGGATTAATTCTGTTGCTCATGATCAATCATGACTTTGTATAACTGAGCCATGGATTCGTGTAAACAGTCAAACTCATCTTTTGAATGTGTTAATAAGATCTCTGACAAATAGTCTTGTCGTTTTTGAATCACTTCAGTAATAATGTCTTTTCCCTTATCTAATAAATGTATTCGTACAACGCGGCGATCTTTTGGGTCTCTAATTCGAACAATCAATTCATTTTTCTCCATTCGATCGACTAAGTCCGTTGTTGTACTGAAAGCTAAATACATCTTCTTGGAGAGCTCACCAATCGTTAAATCGCCCAGTTCCCTTAACCACTGAAGGGCAATAAATTGTGGTGGTGTAATGGGATAGTTATTAAGAATCTCTCTTCCACGTTGTTTAACGATGTGTGATATGTATCGTAAACTTTTTTCCATCTCAATAATTTTTTGAGCATGCTCTGTCGAATTCACACAATCTCCTCCTGTCCGACTGCTCCATATAACTATTTTCAGTGTTTTTTCATCAAAATTCAAGTCTAAATGTACAAAACACCATTTTAATCGTATTGAAGGTTATATTACAGTATAGACAATCAGTATTTGAATGGTAATGGTAATGTTAACTTTTTATTATTTTATGCATTTTCAATGAAATGGTCATCATATCTCTGTTTAAAATGCATTAGATGGGTGTTGGGTAGAGCGGTTTTCTTCTCTTGTCGGCCGTGTAGATCTGTCGGGCGGTTAAACCGATTTGTCGGCGGCTAGACAAGTCGCATGGCGGTCAGTATCAATAGAATTACTATCATTACGACATCCCATGAAAAAGCATAATTAACTTAATCCTCCAATTGATCACGTCCAACAAGTATAAATCTTGAACAGCATTCAGAATAAAACAATAAACCGGCAACTATGCCGGTTTACAATTTGATCTCTCCGATGCGAATTAACTCTACAACGGCTTGAGATCGCCCCTTAACTTGAAGTTTTTGAATCGTATTCGAAATATGATTTCTGACTGTTTTTTCAGAAATGAAAAGTTGTTCTGCAATTTCTTTTGTTGTCCGATCCTGGACTAACAGCTCAAAAACTTCTCTTTCTCTTTTGGTTAATATATTACTGGCTCGATATTTGTCATTATTCAAGCGGCAACCCCTCCTCTGTGTAAGAAGTGAGCTACTTCTTCATCTGAGGAAATAAACTAGTCATCATACTTTATGAATAAGGAGGGGTTTCTGTTCGTAATTCTTATAATATATGCTCTTATACGGTTAATCTTTTGTTGATTCCATAATTTTTAATTGTTCTTCAGAAAACGGAGTTGATTTGCCTGTTTTTGCGTTAATTTGAACGACACGGCCTCTTCCAGTCAGACAAATATCATCCTTTTCGTCAGTAGCCATATAATGAATATCCATGGAACTGCGACCTAGTTGTTGGATCTTACAATATAGTTTAATGGTTTGACCAAAATACATTTGTTTCAAATAGTCACATTGTAAATCACTGACCACTGGTACATTTTCTACAGAACCGGTCAGTTCTCCAAAAATCTTATGTTCTTCAATGAATGATGTTCTTGCTTCTTCAAAATAAATAAACGTAGACACGTTGTTCACATGACCAAACATATCTGTTTCTGAAAAACGAACTTTAATGGGAATGTAATAAGTAAACTCTTTTTTCCATTCTTCAAAGTTTGGAATATAGGAAATTTGTTTCATTAATTTTTACACCTCATTTAATGATTTTACTAAAATGAATACTCATTCAGTTCTATTAAAAAATATAATGGTAGAAAAAAGGCCAACAAAATAAATTGTTGGCCCTTCCTTCACCATTAGTTGTGATAGTCACTTCCGAAGAAGCTCTTGAAAGAATGAATAGTAGCTTCGCGGTTCACAGCTGCGATAGAAGTAGTCAAAGGAATACCTTTTGGACAAACTTTTACGCAGTTTTGTGAGTTCCCACAATCTTGAAGTCCGCCTTCTGTCAACAATGCATCCATGCGTTCAGCTTTGTGCATTTCGCCTGTTGGATGAGCATTGAATAAACGAACTTGAGATAATGGAGCAGGCCCAATGAAATCATTGCGATCATTCACATTTGGACAAGCTTCTAAGCAAACACCACAAGTCATACATTTTGACAATTCATATGCCCATTGACGTTTACTTTCAGCCATTCGTGGCCCTGGTCCTAGATCATATGTGCCATCGATTGGTACCCATGCTTTAACCTTTTTCAACGAGTCAAACATACGGCTACGGTCGACTGCTAAGTCACGAACAACTGGAAATGTCGTCATTGGTTCCAACTTGATTGGTTGCTCCAATTGATCGACAAGTGCTGTACAAGATTGTTGTGGTTTTCCGTTAATCACCATGGAACAAGCGCCACAAACTTCTTCTAAACAACCCATTTCCCAAAATACAGGTGTTGTATTCTCGCCTTTTGCGTTAACAGGGTTTCTTCTGATTTCCATCAAAGCTGAAATCACGTTCATGTTTTCACGATATGGAACCGCGAATTCTTCTTCGTACGGCTTACCATCTGGATCATCTTGACGTGTAATGATAAATTTTATCATTTTATTTTCTTCCGCCATTTTGATTTACCCCCTCTTCCATTTTGTAATCCGTTCTAGTTTAAGATTTTGAATAGTCACGTTTACGTGGCTTAATGTATGAAACATCAATTTCTTCATAAGAAAATTCTGGGGCATTCGTTTCTGGATTATAAGTAGCTTTAGTCGTCTTCAACCATTCTTCGTCATTACGATCAGGGAATTCTGGTTTATAGTGTGCTCCACGACTTTCGTTACGGTTATACGCTCCAATAGTGATTACACGTGCTAATTGTAACATATGATCCAACTGACGGATAAACATTGCTGTTTGGTTACTCCAACGACTTGTATCATTGATGTTAATGTTTTTAGCACGTTCCATCAACTCTTGAATCTTCTTATCTGTTTCAAGTAGCTTGTCATTTTCACGAACAACAGTTACATTAGCTGTCATCCACTCACCAAGTTCACGGTGAATGTCATATGCATTTTCTGTACCTGTCGTCATGTTCATGATATTTTCAAAATGATCTTGCTCTTCTTTTAACTTCGCATCAAATAACTGAGAGCTCTGATCTGTTGCCAATGAATCCAATCCGTTGATGTAATCAACTGCGTTTGGTCCAGCAACCATACCACCATAGATACATGAAAGTAAGGAGTTTGCACCTAAGCGGTTCGCACCGTGAATTGTAAAGTCACATTCACCAGCTGCAAATATACCAGGGATATTCGTCATTTGATCATCGCTTACCCATAGTCCACCCATTGAATAGTGAACAGCTGGGAAAATCTTCATAGGTACTTTACGAGGGTCTTCACCAACGAATTTCTCGTAAATTTCTATAATTCCACCTAACTTAACATCTAGCTCTTTCGGATCTTTATGTGATAAATCAAGGTAAACCATGTTCTCGCCATTGATTCCAAGTTTTTGGTTTACGCAAACATCAAAGATTTCGCGTGTCGCAATATCACGTGGAACCAAGTTACCATATGCAGGGTATTTCTCTTCAAGGAAATACCATGGTTTTCCGTCTTTATATGTCCAGACACGACCACCTTCACCACGAGCTGATTCACTCATTAAGCGAAGCTTGTCGTCTCCTGGAATTGCTGTCGGGTGAATTTGGATAAACTCACCGTTTGCATAATGTGCACCATGTAAGTATAAGCTAGTTGCGGCTGAACCAGTGTTAATGACAGAGTTTGTGGACTTACCAAAGATAATTCCAGGTCCCCCTGTTGCCATAATGGTAGCATCCGCTTTGAAAACTTTAATTTCGTGGGACTGAATGTTTTGAGCGACAATTCCTCTTGAAACACCATTCTCATCAATTACTGGTGACAAGAAGTCCCATCCTTCATATTTTGTCACGAGTCCGTTGACTTCGTGTCGACGAACTTGCTCATCTAATGCATACATTAATTGTTGACCTGTCGTTGCACCGGCATAAGCTGTACGGTGATGCTGTGTTCCACCGAAACGACGGAAATCCAACAAACCTTCTGGCGTACGGTTAAACATAACGCCCATACGGTCCATCATATGTATGATGCTTGGTGCTGCTTCACACATATCTTTAACCGGTTTTTGGTTTGCCAAGAAGTCTCCTCCATAAACTGTATCGTCAAAGTGAATTGCTGGAGAATCCCCTTCACCTTTTGTGTCTACTGCACCGTTGATACCGCCTTGCGCACAAACAGAGTGGGAGCGTTTTACTGGAACAAGCGAAATCAAATCGACATGTACGCCTGCTTCAGCAGCTTTAATTGTAGCCATAAGGCCAGCTAAACCACCGCCAACAATAACGATATTTTTATTACTCATTGTGTTTGTTTCACTCCCTTATTATTGAACAGTTTTACGTGTTATGAAGCAAATGCGATTAGTGACGCAATTCCCATATAACCGAAAACGACAAATACGACGAGAACGACGTATGTCATAATCTTTTGGGATCTTGGTGTGATGATCAATCCCCAAGTAACAAAGAAAGACCATAATCCATTCGCAAAGTGGAATACTGCTGAAAGGACACCAATTACATAGAACCAGAACATGAACGGTGATGATAAGATGCTTGCCATCATATCAAAGTTCACTTCAGTACCATAAATTGCGTTTGCTAAGCGTGTTTCCCAAACGTGCCATCCGATAAAAATAAGTGTAATGATTCCTGTAAGTCGTTGAAGCATGAACATCCAGTTACGGAACCATCCATACCTTCCTAGATTCATCTCAGATACAAAAGCGATATATACCCCATAAATTCCGTGGAAAAGAATCGGGATATAAATTAGCCCAAATTCCAAGACGATCCGAAGTGGCAAATTTTCCATAAAACCAGCAGCTGTATTAAAAGCTTCTTCACTATACGTGGAGAAGTGGTTGACTACCAAGTGCTGCATTAAAAATAAGCCAATTGGAATGACACCTAGCAATGAATGCAATCTACGCAAATTATATTCGCGTTTTTCCTGATCCGCCATGTGTTACCCCCCTCATCTGATGAAAAATTGTTTTGAAAGAGTTTTCATACGACTCCCTAATAAAGTTACATGACAAGTTCAATTGTACTTCTAGGATGAAAAAGCGTCAAGAAAACTTGTCATTATTTTGACAAGTAACGACAACTTAATTGCTCTCTTCTTCCAATTCCAATTCCATGTTCTCTTGCTGAATATAATAATGACGAATATTTTCAGCAATATGATCGGGGATTCCAAGCTTTGTAAACGCTTCTTTTTCAGCTTGTTTAATTTTATCAATAGAGCCAAAATGCTGTAACAACATTCGTTTTCTCTTCGGTCCAATGCCTTCTATTTCATCTAGGCTAGACTGAGTCGCTGATTTCCCTCTTAAGTTACGATGGAAAGTAATCGCAAAACGGTGAACTTCATCTTGGATGCGCTGAATCAAGTAAAACGGTTGTTCATTTCGTTTGAGAGGTACTGGTTCAGGTGGATTCCCGTATAGTAATTCACTCGTTTTATGCTTTTCGTTTTTCGCAATTCCACATAAAGGGATGCTCAGACCCAATTCGTCTTCGAGGACGTCTAAAGCAGCTGACATTTGCCCTTTTCCACCGTCTACCAAGATGAGGTCTGGAAGCGGTAATTTATCTTTCAACACCCGTGTATACCTTCTCCGTATGACTTCTCGCATCGTTTCATAGTCATCAGGTTTTTCGACTGTTTTTACTTTGTATTTACGATAATCACTTTTTTTCGGTCGCCCATCTATAAATGTAACCATTGCAGAGACAGGATCTGTTCCTTGAATATTCGAGTTATCAAACGCTTCAATTCGATGTGGCGTTTCAATATTCAAGTATTCACCTAACTCTTCAACAGCTTTGATTGTCCGATTTTCATCTTGCTCGATTAAAGAAAATTTCTCTTGCAATGCAATTTGCGCATTTTCCATAGCTAAATCTGCAAGCTTTTTCTTCTGACCTCTAAATGGTGTCTTTGCACGGACATCTAAATATTCACCAATCAATTCAGCATCCGTTCCGATTGGAAGATAGATTTCTTTCGGTTTTATATGATTTGAATGGGAGTAAAACCGTGCAATATAACTAGTAAATGCTTCATCTGGATCTGTATAAAACGGAAATAAAGAAACATCACGTTCGATCAACTTTCCTTGGCGAATAAAGAATACTTGGATACACATCCAACCTTTATCGTATGCATAGCCAAAAACGTCTCTTTCCGTTAAGTCACCTAACTGCATCGTCTGCTTTTCCATGACAGATTCAATGTGATCAATTAAATCACGATACTCCTTCGCTTTTTCGAAGTCAAGGTTTTCAGAGAATGCATGCATTTTTTCCTTCAGTTCTTGTTTGATCTCTTTATGCCCACCATTCAAGAATGTAGTGATCTTTTGAACTATTTCTTGATTGGTTTCTTTACTAACCGGCAATTCACATGGTCCTAAGCATTGATTGATGTGATAGTACAAACAAACTTTTTTGGGCATGACATTACATTTCCGTAGTGGATAGAGTCGGTCTAAAAGTTTTTTGGTTTCTCTTGCTGCATAAACATTTGTATAGGGACCAAAATATTTACCTTTATCCTTCTTCACTTTGCGCGTAACGATCAATCGAGGGTGTTTTTCATGTGTAATTTTCAAAAATGGATATGACTTGTCATCTTTTAGCATGACGTTATACTTCGGGTCATACTTTTTCACTAAGTTCATCTCTAGAATCAGTGCTTCCATTTCAGATGATGTAACGATATATTCAAAGTCGACGATTTCATTCACAAGCCGTTGCGTCTTCAAATCGTGTGCACCGGTAAAATACGAACGTACACGATTTTTAAGAAGTTTGGATTTTCCTACGTAAATGACTTCATCTTTATTGTTTTTCATTAAGTAGCATCCCGGCTTATCTGGAAGGACGGCTAACTTTTCTTGAATATTTTTACGCATATATGTACACCTCGATAAGTTTATCTGTTCCTAGAGGAAGCATGTTAAAAAAGGCAAGAGCTAACTCAATGAGTCAGCCCTTACCCTATGATTTATGCATTTTTTGTAACGAAATCTTTTAAAGCATCTTTTGGTTGGTAACCATGTGCTTGATCGACTTGCTCACCGTCTTTAAATAGAATCAACGTTGGAATACTCATGACTCCAAATTTTTGAGCTGTTTCTTGGTTTTCATCAACATCTAGTTTGACGATTTTTACCTCATCTCCCATTTCGGAATCTAACTCTTCCAATACAGGAGCGATCATTTTACATGGACCACACCAAGTAGCCCAAAAGTCTACTAGCACAGTACCTTCAGATACTTCTTCGTTAAATGTTTGATCAGTTGCATTTACGATAGCCATTTTCTATTCCTCCTAACATTTCAAATTCAAATTAAGTATATCATGGCGCTATTCATTACTTCCAATACTTTGTTTATAAGTCATCTGTGTGCATAGGTACACGGTTAAAAGTGTTTGTTTCTATTGAGAATAAGTAAATGAAATCTAATTGGGAGAGTCGCCTGAACAGGGCGGCTGCAGTGCTTTGTCGGGCGGCTGGGGGCGCTGTGTCGGGTGGCTCGAACCCTGCGTCGGGTGGCTCGACGCGTTTGTCGGGCGGCTGGTACCTTTTGTCGGGCGGCCCGAACCCTGCGTCGGGTGGCTGGTACCTTTTGTCGGGCGGCTGGAGTGTACGTTACGACAAAGATTCGTTTTTCCATCAAAAGAAAACCGACTATATTCCCCTAGAGGAAATAGCCGGTTCAGATTTGTACGATATTAACCTTTTAGCGCTTTAATTTCTTCTGTCAATGCTGGTACGACTTCGAATAAATCTCCGACAATACCGTAGTCAGCAACGTTGAAGATATTTGCTTCAGGATCTTTGTTAATCGCAACAATAACTTTTGAGTTAGACATTCCTGCTAAGTGTTGGATTGCACCTGAAATACCGACTGCGATGTAAAGATCAGGTGTTACAACCTTACCTGTTTGTCCAATCTGTAATGAGTAGTCACAGTAGCCAGCATCTGCCGCTCCACGGGAAGCACCTACTGCTCCGCCTAAAGCATCTGCTAATTCATATAAAGGATCGAATCCTTCTGCGCTTTTCACTCCACGTCCGCCTGCAACAATAATGTTCGCCTCGGATAAGTCAACACCTTCAGAAGCTTTACGGATGACTTCTTTAATGACCGTACGAAGGTTTTGAACATCAACTTCTACTTTTTGAACATCCCCTGAGCGAGAATCATCTTTTTCAAGCGGTGCAATGTTGTTTGGACGAATGGTAATGAATGTCTTACCATTTGTAATGACTTTCTTTTCGAACGCTTTACCCGAATAGATTGGTCGAACGAACTGTACATCATCACCACTTCCTTCGATTTGCGTGACGTCAGAAATCAATCCACTGTCCAATTTACTTGCGATTCTTGGTGACAAGTCTTTTCCTTCAGATGTGTGCCCCATAACAATGCCGTCTGGATCTTCTTGCTCAATGACAGCCATTGCTGCTTGAACATATCCATCAGAAGTATAGTTTTTCAAGTTTTCATGCTGAACGACAACCGCTCGGTCCGCACCATATTGAATTAATTCTTGTCCAAGAGATTCAAGATCCCCTTCGCCTAAAACGGCTGCTACAACTTCACTATTTTCATCGATTTGTCGAGCTGCTGCAATATTTTCAAACGATACGTTACGCAACTCTCCGTCTCGAACTTCACTAATTACTAAATATTTCCCCATTGCTATTCTCCTTTCTGCACCTGTTGATTAAAGTACTTTTGCTTCAGTTTTTAATAAAGATATAAGCTCTTTTACTTGCTCGTCTGTTTCTCCTTCTAACACTTTTCCTGCTTCTTTTTCAGGTGGAAGGAAAACTTCGACAGTTTTAGTTGCCGCTTCAACATCATCTTCATCTAAATCAAGATCGTCGATTTCAAGTTCTTCTAATGGTTTTTTCTTCGCTTTCATAATTCCTGGTAAAGATGGGTAACGTGGTTCGTTCAAGCCTTGTTGGCAAGTAACGAGTAGTGGTAATGATGTTTCCACTTTTTCAACGTCACCTTCTACGTCCTTGTCAATTTTCACCGTATCTCCATCGATTTCAAGCGATGTAATCGTCGTCACATAAGGAATATCTAGCTTAGCAGCTAGTCGTGGACCTACTTGGCCACTCGCTTCATCAATCGCAACGTTACCAGCTAGGATAAGATCGACTTCTTTGTCTTCGAAGTAAGCTTCCAAGATTCTTGTAGTCGTGACTTGGTCGCCTTCTTCAATGTCATCTTCTGTATTAATAAGAACAGCTTTGTCTGCTCCCATCGCTAGCGCTGTACGTAACTGTGACTCAGAATCTTCGTCACCGATCGTTACAACAGTCACTTCACCACCGTGTTCATCACGGACTTTAATTGCTTCTTCAATGGCATACTCATCGTATGGGTTAATGATAAACTCAGCACCATCTGTATCGATTTTCCCACCATTGATTTGAATTTTTTCTTCTGTATCAAATGTTTTTTTCATAAGAACATAAATGTTCATTGGATTACCTCCTTCATTCTACTGGTCTTTGAAATTTGGTTTTCTCTTTTCGATGAAAGCTTGGATACCTTCTTTGGCATCTTCATTGCCAAACACTTTGCCAAACTCTTCTGCTTCTCGTTTTACACCTTCTTTAAACTGAGAAGTCTGAGTGAATGGTACTAACTTCATAACAGCATTGATCGAAGGACCGCTTTTTGCCGCGAATTTTTTTGCTAGATTCATAGAAAATTCTTCTAATGAATCTTCATCCACTGCATGATTTGCGAGGCCTAATGCTGCAGCTTCTTCGCCAGAGATTGGCTCGCCAGTCAAAATCATTTCATAAGCTTTTGCCATACCTACATGTTGTGGCAAACGTTGTGTTCCTGCAAAGCCTGGTATAATGCCAAGATTCAGCTCTGGCAATCCGAGTTTAGCACTCTTGGTGACAATACGAACATGGCAAGACATCGCCAGTTCGAGACCGCCTCCCAAGGCAGCTCCGTGGATGGATGCAATGACCGGAATTTTAAATTTTTCAATTCTCCGGAATAGATTTTGACCTTGGCTAGAAAGCTCCTCGTAATCGTCGGCATTTTGTAAGGATGTAAATTCTTTAATGTCTGCACCGGCTGAGAAAAACTTGCCTTCGCCTTGAATGACTACTGTTTTAATGTTGCTGTCATTTTCGATGTCATCCAGCGCAGTCGCTAAATCTTTTAAAATCTGTGACGATAATGCATTAGCTGGTGGACTTTGAATGGTAACGGTTGCAATATTTTCTTTTTTCGTTAAAGAGAGTGCATCCATTTACTCAACCCCTTTACGTATGTTTTTTTAAGCCGTTGGAAATAAGAAAATGTACATCCTTTGCCTGCTTTTTCAAATCGTAGCGTTGATCCTGCATCACCCAATTGGTCACTACCTCATCAAGCATACCAAAAATCATCTGTCGAACCAACTTAATATTCAGATGATTGTGGAAGATTTTTTCTTCTACGCCATTTTTGATGATTGAGTCAATAATGTGTAGATAGCCTTTTAGCACATCATTAATTTGTGCGCGCAATCGCTTATCGGATTGTCTTAATTCCAATTGTGTGACGACGGCAAGATGAGGATCTTCCGAAAGCTGTCGAAAATGAGTATCGATTAACGCAAATAATTTTTCATCTGCTCCCTCATCATTTTCGGTCGCTTTACGGATGCGCTCAATAAAGTTACCCATTTTTTCTTGAAATAAAGAAATGAGTAGATCTTCTTTGTTTTTGAAATAAAGATAGATCGTTCCATCGGCTACTCCAGCTTTTTTAGCGATTTTTGATACCTGAGAGCGGTGGTAGCCGTTCTCTGCAATGACTTCCACCGCGGCATCTAAAATTTGATTGTATTTTGGTTTTTCGTTCTTCATAAATTTTGACTCCCTAAAATGAATGAATGGTCATTCATCTTTAATCATATAAATAATTCGTTTTGCTGTCAACTACGATGCGACATTTTCAACCATTTAATTTAATTTTTCTTTTTCCTCATCGACTAACTTACGTCGTAAAATTTTTCCGACAGCTGTTTTAGGTAATTCTGTACGGAATTCGTATAACCGAGGTACTTTGAAGGCGGCGAGGTTTTCACGACAAAATTTATCTAATTCTTTCTCTGAAACATCATATCCATCTTTCAATACAATATACGCTTTAACAGTTTCCCCGCGATAAGGGTCTGGCACTCCAGCCACTACTGTTTCTTGTATCGCTTCATGTTCATAAAGGACCTCTTCTACTTCTCTTGGATAAATATTAAATCCACCTGCAATAATCATATCCTTTTTTCGATCGACGACATAGAAATATCCGTCTTCATCCATTCTACCCATATCACCTGTAAGGAGCCAGCCATCTTTTAAAGTCTTCGCTGTATCCTCTTCCCGATTCCAATAGCCTTTCATAACTTGTGGTCCTTTTACAGCTATTTCTCCGACTTCTCCTACTGGCATTTCTTCCATTGTTTCAGCATTGACAATTTTGGAATCCGTATCTGGCCAAGGTATACCAATAGTTCCTGAACGTCTATTTTCCCAAACTAAATTTGCATGTGTAACAGGAGACGTTTCTGTTAATCCATATCCTTCAACTAATCGACCACCTGTTACCTTTTCGAATCGTTGCTGAACCTCACTCGGTAATGGAGCTGAACCACTAATGCACGCTTCAACTGAAGATAGATCATATTTGTTCAATTTTGGATGATTCAGAAGCCCAATATAAATCGTCGGTGCACCAGGGAACATCGTCGGTCGTTCTTTTTGGATAGTTTTCAACACCGTATCGACATCAAATTTCGGAATCAGTATCATCTTCTGTGCCATCATAATCGATAAGTTCATGACGGTCGTCATTCCATAAACGTGGAAAAACGGTAAAATTCCAAGAATGCTTTCTTTCGCATACTCCGTTTTATATAACCAGTTCGAACACATTTGTGTATTGGATACTAAATTATAGTGCGTCAACATGACACCTTTCGGATAACCAGTCGTTCCACCAGTGTATTGCAACAATGCCAAGTCTTCCTCAGGATCGATTTCGACAGGTGTATAATCCGTAGTGGAATCTTCCATTACTTTTGTCCAGACATGCGTATCGCCTGAATGCTCTGGTTTAACGACCATATTGTATTCACGTTTTTGAATGAACGGATAAATTAAGTTTTTCGGAAATGGTAAATAATCCTTGATACCGGTTACAATAATGTGCTCAATATCTGTTTCTGGCTTTACAGTCGTTGTTCGCGGCAACAAAATATCCAAACAAACGATAAATTTCGCACCAGAGTCCTTCATTTGGTATTCTAATTCGCGCTCCGTGTATAAAGGATTTGTTTGTACAACGGTTGCCCCACCAAGTAATGCACCATAATAAGCGATTACTGCTTGTGGTGTATTCGGAAGCATGATAGCAACTCGATCATCCTTCTCCAACCCTAATGATTGTAAATAGGATGCGAATTTTCTTGCTGAATCGTAAACTTCTTGAAACGATAATTCTGTCCCCATAAAATGAACGGCAATTTTATCAGGAAAACGACTCGCAGATTCTTCCAAATATTCATGAAGTGGTCTTTTGTCGTATTCCATCGATGGTGAAACTTGTTCTGGATAATGTTTAAACCATGGTTTCACTACGTCAACCCCCATAAATGATTCCTCCTTATTTTTCATCTTACCTTTATTATATACATTATTTCCGGAAATTTAAAATAGAATTTAAAATTATCTGACAATAACTGAATAAATATTCAGTAACTCTTCATTATAAAAGTGAAAACCATTTCGGCACATTACCAGTGAAATCGTTATACACTTTTTCATTGGTAAGGGGTACAACGAGATTGATATTTAGCACGTTTCTGAATGCAAAATTCTATGATAATCTAATAAGAGGAAAATTTCGGAAATTAAAAATGTATGTGAAAGTAGGTACTGTTATGTGGATTATATTAGGTCTTATTGCTTTAGTAGCTACACTTACAAATCTTTATATGTATACAGCAGGTAAGGATTATAAATTTGCTATGGCAATTGGATTATCGTTTACAGCATTAACATTATGCGCAGAATACAGCCTTGTAGCTCAATGGGTGAACGTGGAAGATTGGGCTGCTTTATCGGATGTAGTTCCAGGTATGGAAAATGCGTTATGGCTTTTGACGGTTGCTTCGATTTTACTAAATATAAGCCCTATATTTCTGGAACGATTTAAAAAATGACGCCCATAACTTGGACGTCATTGATTCATTAATTCATAACCATAAATACAACCCCGATAATCATAAACAAAACCGCTACGACAACTAACACTTTTGCTAATGTTTCCATGTTTAATCTCCTTGTTGTTCTATTTAAGCGAAAGGATTGTCACACCACTTCCACCTTCATTTGGATGACCTAAATGATAGCTTTTAATTGACCGATGATTCCGGGCGAATGTATGGACACCTTTCATTAGCGCACCGGTTCCTTTTCCGTGAATGATTGATACTTGATGGTATCCGGCCAGTAGTGCATCATCGAGATACTTTTCCAACCGATGCAAGGCATCCTCGTATCTTTCACCTCTTAAATCCAATTCTGTCTTTACGTGACTCTGTCTCCCGCGAACAGTAGCCATTGGCGTCGTCTTTTGCTCTTTTTCTTTCCGTTTAATGAGCTGCAATTGTTTTTTAGGCACTTTCATTTTCATGATTCCGAGCTGAACTTCATACTCATTGTCATTCAATTGAGAGACAATATGACCTTTTTGGTTGAAGGAAGCTACATGAACTTCGTCGCCTGATTCAAATACGTCTGGTTGGTTGTTTGTCTGAATCTGCTGTTCTTGATTCGTATCTTGCAGCGCTTCTTTTTGGTCCGAAATTTTCTTCCGGGCGTCAATTAATTGGTGTTCCTTGATTTCTGCTGAACTCTTCATTTGTCGAAGTTCTTGTAAAATTGATTCCGCTTCTTGTTCTGCCTGGTCAACAATCTTCTGGGCCTTTTTCTTAGCCGCTTCTTGGTAATCCTCTTTCTTCGCTAAGTAGCGGTCATATTCTCGTTTCAATTCTTCACGTAGTCTCTCGGATTCTTGTAAAATTTCTTCCGCTTCTTCAAAGTCTTTCTCAGCTTGCTTTCTGGACGTCTCCAATGAAGCAATCATATTTTCTACAGATCGGCTATCCTCGTGAATCATCGTTTTTGCTTGTTCGATAATTTCTGGCTTCAACCCGATTCTTCCAGAAATCTCAAAAGCATTACTTCGACCCGGTACACCGATCAATAATCGATAGGTTGGTTGTAATGTCTCAACATCAAATTCAACGGAAGCATTGATGACTTGCTCTCGATTATAACCGTATGCTTTTAGTTCCGGATAATGTGTTGTCGCAATGACTCTTGCGTTAAAACTGACGACATAGTCCAATATGGACATGGCAAGGCCTGCACCTTCTTGAGGGTCTGTACCAGCACCGAGCTCATCGAAAAGGACTAACGAATTCGAATTAAACCGGTCAATAATGGATGCGATATTCGTCATATGACTGGAAAACGTACTTAAATTTTGCTCGATTGATTGCTCATCACCTATATCTGCAAATACGTGATCAAATACAGCAAGTTGACAGCCATCAAGCGCAGGAACTTGTAAACCCGATTGGGCCATTAATGTACATAATCCAACTAGTTTTAAGGTAACTGTTTTACCACCTGTATTTGGACCAGTAATTAAAATTGCACGATAGTCTTTACCGATTTCGATATCATTACTGACCACTTCATTTTCAGGAATGAGTGGATGTCGAGCTTGAATCATTTTAATGTAACCGTCATGATTCATTTCAGGTTTTGCGGCGCGTAGTTGCTGTGCATATTTTGCTTTAGCAAATAAGAAATCAATTTTTTGTAAAATATCACCATTGTGCTCTAACGATTCCGCGTCTTGCTGGACGAATTCCGTTAACCGAGTCAAAATCCGTTCAATCTCTTGTTGTTCTTCCACCTTTGAAGCTTGCAACTTATTATTTAACTCGACGACCGCTTGTGGTTCGATAAATAGTGTTTGACCGGATGAGGATGAATCGTGAACAATTCCACCAAAACTTCCTCGATGTTCGGATTTAACCGGAAGAACGTAGCGATCATTTCTAATCGTGACAATGGCATCTGATAACTTGCTGCTAGAAGTTCGGGTATACCCTTCCAGTCGCTCACGTATACTGTTCTCCGACGAACGGATTTGGCTACGTATTCTTCTTAGGGTTTGCGAAGCACTATCAATCACTTTGCCATCTTGATCGATGCACATATGAATCTCTTTCTCGAGGTTACTAAGCGGTTCAATCTGTTCAACTAAATCAATGAGAATCGGTGTATCCACTTCTTCTATATCTTGAACAAATCTTTTCACCCGTTTACTTCCGCGTAATGTATCCGAAATCTCAAGCAGTTCGGTCGCACTCAACATTCCTCCGATTTTTGCACGCTTCGTACTACTACGGAGGTCATGAATACCACCCAACGGCATATGGCCTTGTGTTCGTAAAACTTGTACCGCTTCATCCGTTTCGTTTTGCCATTGAATGACTTCTTCAAAATCAGCTGAAGGCATTAACTTTGCAGCCGCTTCTTTTCCACGAGCTGTTTCCGCATGATCTACGATTTGCTTGATCAATTTTGGAAATTCGAGTTGTTTCATTATTTTTTGATCCATTATGCTTCACCTTTTTTCATTTTCAAAAATGATTGTAACTCCTCTGGTGTCCACGTATTGACTACTGTATCTTTTTCGATCCACCCTTTTCGAGCAGCCTTCACACCAATTGCCATATCATCGAGCATTTGATAGCTATGTGCATCTGTGTTGATTGCAATCCGTGCACCTTTTTCTTGTGCTTTTCGAAGTTCCGTCCAATGTAGGTCCAATCGGTTTGGGTTCGCATTCAGTTCGATAATCGTATTCGTTTCAACGGCCCAGTCAATGAACGTATTGATGTCTAATGCATAGCTTTCACGTCGTCCAATCAATCTCCCCGTCGGGTGAGCAATCATATCAACATACGGACTTTCCATAGCTGTCCGCATGCGTTTCATAATTTGTTCTTCTGATTGGCTAAAACTTGAATGGATTGACGCTATGACAAAATCCATTTCTTTTAAAAATTCATCTGAAAAATCTAACGTTCCATCCGGTAAAATATCCATCTCCACGCCACAAAAGATTTTGATCTCTGGAAATTTCGCTTGGACTTCTGCAATTTTTTCACGCTGTCGACGTAGGCGCTCTTCATCTAATCCATCTGCTACACGCAAAAACTTTGAGTGGTCTGTAATGGCTATAAATTGATAGCCTTTTTCGATATTCTTCTTGATCATTTCTTCGATCGATTGTGCGCCATCGCTCCAAGTCGTGTGCATGTGTAAGTCGCCTTTTACATCATTCAATTCAATCAATTCCGGAGATTGATTTACAGAAACTTCTTCCCCTGTTTCACGTACTTCTGGTGGTAAATAAGGGACATCTAAAAACTCAAAAAATGCTTGTTCCGAATCAAATGTATGAATCTTTCCAGTCTCTTCTTCCTCGACTCCGTATTCACTGATTTTCAAGCCTTTTTGCTTTGCCAATCTTCTCATTTCCACATTATGATCTTTGGAACCAGTAAAATGATGAAGGGTTGTGTAAAATTCATTTGGTGCGACGAGACGAAAATCAACCGAAACATCCCATTTTGATTCTATAATTACAGTTACCTTCGTTTCTCCATGTGCAACAATTTCTTTTACCATCGATAATTGAACCAAAGCGTCAGCTACTTGCTTTGGATTTGTCGTTGCGATAATATAATCCAAATCTTTTATCGTTTCACGGAGACGTCTCATACTGCCCGCTATTGAGTATTGTTCAATGTCGTCTATTTTTTCCAGCTCGTCTTCAATCAGTTGTGGTAATACTAAAACATCAGAAAGAGGTAAACGCTCTGGACGTTTACCGATATCATCTAATGCTTGTACTATTTTTTCAACGGATTTTTTTCCAAACCCACTTAACTTTTCTACTTCACCATTTTCACAAGCTTTACGTAATGTCACTTCATCAACTACACCGAGTTCTTTATAAAGCTTTGCCAGCTTTTTTCCACCTAACCCTTGTAGTTCTAATAATGGGATCAGGCCTTCAGGCACTTCTTCTTTCAATTCATTCAGCGTTTCCGTTTCACCTGCTTCGATGAATTCCATGATTACCGCATTGGTGCCTTTACCGATTCCATCCATTTTCGAAAAATCGTCAATCTCATCCAATGAATGATCACTACGTTCCAATGCTTGTGCAGCTTTCCGATAAGCAGATATTTTAAATGGGTTTTCACCTTTTAATTCCAAATAAATAGCAATCGTTTCTAAGTGTTTAATGACTTTCTTTTTATCCATATAGAGCACTCCTACTCAGCAATTATTCATTCAATAACTGAAAAGAAAAGAGGCCAACTCGCATTGAGTGAACCTCTTCATTCGTTCATTCAGGAAATATTCGTTCTTTCAATTGCTCAGTCAACACAGGTGTATGTTCAATCATAAATCCGGCAATTACGGAGTTTTGTATGAGATTTTGAATCATCTCTACCGAAACGAGCGACAAAATAAATAAGATGACGAATAAAATTAAATACATCTCAATAAATCCTAGTATGGCACCCAATAGATTATTCACACTATGTAAAATCGGTAGGTTGGCTACAAAATCCAGTAAGTTCGCAATAATTTGCATGACGATCTTCACTAAGACAAATATCGCGAAAAAAGCTAACCCATTATAGAATGAGTTTTCTAGTATTGTAGAGTTTAACAATGCATCCCAAAATTGATCTGTTGAAAAGTCTGGATAAGGAATCCATAATTCGATTTTGCCAGCTAACTGTTTGTAATATAAAACAGATACGATAAATGCAACGATAAAACCGACAATGTGAAGGACTTGCATAACGAGCCCGCGTTTCAAACCTATTAAAAAACCAAAAATCAATAAAATCAATAATAAAATATCCAACATGTTACCTTCGATCCTCTTTCCGTCTATTTCCACGATTCACTCGGTTCAATAGTTCGTTATGTTCTTGTTTAAGTTTCAAGTAATCATTCATCGTATTCAAAGCTGTTAATACAGCTAATTGGGATGTATCCAATGAAGGCTTTGCGTATTGAATTTCATCCATTTTTTGGTCAACCAAGCTTGCTACCATTTTGATATGTTCTGAGGATTCTTGGCCAACAATGGTATATTTTTTCTTGTGAATTTCCACTGTTATTTTCGTTTGATTAGAACCATCCATTCAGTAGCCTCCTCCCGCGTTATTCTACTCCATATAGTAACACGTTTACATATCGCTTGGAAAGTACATTTACTTCCTGCGAACGTCAGTATGGCGTGATATACTAGGAGAAAATATGCTAATCCATAAAGGAGTTCTATTTTCATGGCACACGCAGTATTAAAAGTAAACCAATCGACCATTCAACAAATGAAGAACACATACCAATCAGCAATCCTTCCATCTACGCCACCTCATGCCCATTTCGCTGCGAAAGTAAGCGGGTGCACGATTACCGCCTATCAATCTGGCAAGGTCGTGTTTCAAGGAAATGAAGCTGAGAAAGAAGCGAGTCGATGGGGAAATCCAGGATCTAATGATAAAAAGACAAAAACAAAAACAACGAAAAGCTTGCCCACTTTTTTAAAAGAATCACATATGGGTTCAGATGAAGCAGGAACAGGGGATTATTTCGGGCCAATCACGGTCGCTTGTGTATATGCTACTTCGGAACAGCAGGAACTTCTAAGAGAATTAGGTGTACGTGATTCGAAAACATTGACCGATGATACAATTCGCTCTGTTATGAAAGATGTCTTATTAACTGACATTACATACAGTTCCGTTGTTCTTGATAACCCGAGATATAATCAACTGAAAGCAAAAGGTTGGTCTCAAGTAAAAATGAAAGCATGGATGCATCATCATGCGATTAAAAATGTCCGTGAAAAGCTAGGTGAGCAATCTTTCGAAGGAACCGTTGTCGATCAGTTTTGTGAACCAGCTACCTTTCATAAAGCAGTTCGAGAAACAGGTGAGCAATCATTTGATGATTTGACGTTCATGACAAAGGCTGAGAGTTATTCGACACCCGTCGCTGCAGCCTCCATGCTGGCTCGTTATCGCTTTTTACAAGAAATCGATCGTATTTCTGAAAAGGTTGGCTTTTCCATTCAAAAAGGTGCCTCAAACATTGTCGATCGGCAAATTGCACGTTTGATCAAACAAAAAGGCGAGGGCACTTTAAATGAAATCGCAAAAACACACTTTGCGAATACACAGAAAGCGAAGAAGCTTTTATAAGGAAATCTAGAGCTTATTGTTGAGCGTTTGAAATCGTTTATCGAGCGGCTGGAGCTGTTTATTGAGTGGCTAGAATCATTTATTGAGCGGCTGGAGCTGTTTATTGAGCGGATCGGTTCGAATATCCAAAATAAAAAACGCCCTTCAGACAGCTAATGTCTGAAGGGCGTTTATTTATCCTCGTAATTCTGCTTGATATGTTGCTTTTACTTTTTGAATAATGCGCTCTCTCAGTTCATCTACTTCATCGTCTTTTAGCGTACGTTCATTGTTCTGGAACGTAAGGTTAAATGCAATTGATTTTTTACCTTCTTCCATGTGCTCGCCTTGATACACATCAAACACACGGATTGTCTTCAAATACGGTTGTCCTTGTTCATAAATGATGTCTTCGATTTCTTTTGCCGTAATCTCGGCATTCACAACAAATGCTAAGTCTTGCGAAATAGCTGGATACTTCGTAATCGCTTCATAATCCGGTGTTTCATCAACATGATTAAACACTTTCTCCAAATTCAAATCGAATACATACGTATCATCTAAATCGTGATCTTTTTGTACAAATGGGTGAAGCTGTCCGATATAACCCACCGTTTCACCGTTTAATTTAAGAAGTGCCGTCCGACCTGGGTGCAATCCATCTAGATTAGCTTTTTCGAAAATAACTTCGTCTTTGAGAAAGTAATTGAATAAGCCTTCTAAAATTCCTTTTAGCACAAAGAAGTCAACCGGTTTCTTTTCTCCTTGCCACGGGTGATTCTCCCAAATACCCGTAATTGCAGCAGCAACACGGAGTTCTTCTCTTGGCAGTACGTCTTTCCCTTCATTCGGCAAATAAACAGATCCGAGTTCATAAAACCCGAGATTGTATTGATTTCTTGCCACATTATACTGAAGACTCGACAACAATTCCGGAATGACACTTAATCGTAAATGACTATGCAAATCGGTCATAGGCATCATTAATTTGACAGCCTCTTGATCAGTTTGGATTTCAGGGCTAACGAAATGTTTCGATTTTTCTTCTGTCGTCAGTGAATACGTCAATGCCTCGTTTAATCCTGTTTTTTGTAAATAGGCATGTACTTCACGAGTTAATCGTTGACGCTTCGTTAAGCCACCTTTATTTGATTGACCTGTCGGCAATGTATAAGGGATATGGTCGTAACCGTATAAACGAGCAAACTCTTCAACCATATCTTCGAGAATACGAAGGTCATTTCTTCGGGATGGTGGCGTAACAGTATATTGCTCACCTTGCTGTTCATATGGCAAGCGCAAACGTTCTAGAATATCATTCATTTGATCAATGGATAACTCGGTCCCTATGCGTTCATTAATTTCATGACGTTCAAAGGTGATTTGTACTGGTTCACGATCCGTTGAACCTTCCTCAACCATTTCACCTAAAATTGTTCCGCCTGCTAACTCTTCGTATAATTCAGCTGCACGCATTGCTGCTTCTTTCACACGTGTAAGGTCGACTCCTTTTTCAAAACGTGCGCTCGCTTCACTTCGTAAATTGTGTTGGCTCGATGCTTTGCGAACGGTTCTCGGATCGAAATAAGCAGCCTCTAAAAGAATAGTCGTTGTATCATCTTGAACTTCGGAATCTTGACCGCCCATTACACCAGCCAATGCATGAGGCTTTTCACCGTTTGTAATGAGTAGGTGTTCTGGTTGAAGTGTCCGCTCTTTTCCATCAAGTGTCGTCATCGTTTCACCTTCATGAGCTGGACGAGTGACAACTTCTTTACTGCCAAAACGGTCGTAATCGAAAGCGTGAAGCGGCTGACCGTATTCCAACAAAACATAGTTCGTGATGTCAACTAAATTATTGATCGGGCGAATGCCTGCACTGATCAACCGATTACGCAACCATAATGGAGACGATTTCACTTCTAAATCTTTGATAATCCACGCACCGTAATACGGATTCATTTCTTTGTTCTCTATACGAACAGCGATGTAATCATTGGAAGATTCATCAGCTTTCGTAACAGTCGGTGACGGCAATTGAAGTTCTTTATTATAAATAGCAGCGACTTCATAAGCCATCCCGACCATGTTTAGACAGTCTGCTCGGTTTGGTGTTAGATCTAGCTCCAGTACTTGATCGTCTAGATTCAGTAACGGACAAGCCGGTTCACCGATTTGTACCTCTTCATCAAATACAAAAATACCGTCTTTTTGATGGTCGGGAACGAACTTTTCATCGACACCCAACTCTTGCAATGAGCAAATCATTCCTTCTGATGCTTCACCGCGTAGTTTCGCTTTTTTAATTTTCAACCCGCCTGGAAGTCTTGCGCCAGGTCGAGCGGCGACAACATACTGTCCTTGCGCAACATTCGGTGCACCGCAAACGATTTGTGCTAATTCATCTTCACCGACGTTCACCTGACATAGGTTCAACTTGTCTGCGTTTGGGTGTTGTTCACACGCTTCAACATATCCGACAACAATTTTTTCATCGTCCAATATCGGACCGTGAATGCCGTCTACTTCGACACCTGTTTTTGTAATGGCTTCAGCTAATTCTCCTGTTGGAATGCCTTCGATATCCACATATTCTTTTAACCAATTAATTGAGACTAACATCGTTCATACCCCCTTATACCTGGTGAAATTGCTTCAAGAATCTGACGTCGTTCGTATAGAAATGACGAATATCCTCGATGCCGTATTTTAACATCGCGATTCGTTCCGGCCCCATTCCGAATGCGAAGCCTGTATATTTTTTGGAGTCAAAACCAGCCATTTCCAAAACATTTGGGTGAACGAGTCCTGCACCTAAAATTTCAATCCAGCCGGTATGTTTACAGACGGAACAGCCGTCTCCGTTACAAACTTTACAAGAGATGTCCATTTCAACGGATGGCTCAGTGAACGGGAAGAAGCTCGGACGCAGACGAATTTCACGATCTTCACCGAATAAATGTTTTGCAAGTACATTCAATGTTCCTTTTAAATCACTCATCGTAATATGTTCATCCACATAGAGTCCCTCGATTTGCGTGAACTGGTGGGAGTGTGTCGCATCATCCGTATCACGGCGATACACTTTTCCAGGACAAATAATTTTAACGGGCCCTCTTCCTTCATGTGCGTTCAATGTCCGCGCTTGAACCGGCGAAGTATGTGTACGCATCAACAGCTCTTCAGTAATATAAAACGAATCCTGCATATCACGAGCTGGATGACCTTTTGGTAAGTTTAACGCTTCAAAGTTATAATAGTCTGTTTCAACTTCCGGTCCTTCTGCCACTTCATATCCCATACCGATAAATAAATCTTCAATGTCGCGAATGGTTTTCATAAGTATATGAGGACCACCCGTATGCGTCGGACGACCTGGAAGTGTGACATCAATCGTCTCTGCTTTCAGTTGCTCTTCAATCGCTTGTTTTTCCAGTAAATCCGCTTTTTCCTCGATAGATGCAGTAATCTCATCACGCACTTCATTGGCGAGCTGACCAATGACAGGACGTTCTTCTTTCGATAATTTTCCCATCCCTTTGAGAACTTCTGTAATTTTTCCTTTTTTACCTAAAAACTGAACACGAACGTCTTGCAATGATTTTTGCGTATCGGCCGCTTCAATTTCAGTTATCGCTTCTTGTTTAATGCTCTGTAGGCGCTCTTTCATTGATATCCTCCTTTTGGTCAACAACCACTTTCCTTAAGCAAAATAAAAAAACTCCTCCCTTAAATAAGGGACGAGTTGATTTCCGTGTTACCACCCTCGTTGATTTGCTTTATCTTAACGCAAACCCACTTCATTGAATAACGGATCAAGGACCCGGACACTGTAGTGTCAGCTCCAGAGTGAAATTCGTACAATCCCATCGATTGGAGTATTTTCAGTCCAGGATACTCCATCCCTTTCAATCGATCATCGGGTATTGCCTACTTAGCTCTTTCAACGCTTTTATAACGATTTAATCTCCAATTATTATAGATAATTTTCATTATTATATCAAGTTACATATCGAAAATGATATAAAATTACACTAGCCGCGATGCCAACATTAAGAGACTCAGCCTTTACTTCTTGCGGAATATAAATAGTCTCATCACATCGCTCAAGCAGTGAAGGTTGCACGCCCATACCTTCATTTCCCAAAATAATCGCGAACGCTTCAGGTGGTTTGATCTCAGGTAATGCCTTCGCTTGTTCATCCAAAGCTGTCCCATAAACAGCGACTTCTCGCTTGTTTAGCCATTCAAATAAATCGGATTGGATGACAGGCAAATGAAACAGTGCACCTTGTGTCGCACGAACGACTTTTTCATTATATAAATCAACTGTACCCTTGCCTAAAATAACTACTTCCACCCCGAAAGCCAAGCCGCTTCGGATGATGGTACCTACATTGCCTGGATCTTGCACTTGATCAAGCATTAGCACACGTCTAGGTTGGTCGATCTGCCATTCTTTTTGACGAACGACTGCAGCGATACCTTGTGGTGTTTCTGTTTGGGATATTTCCTTCATCACCGGAGAGCTTACATACTCAACAGGTAATGTACTCCATTCATCAGTAACTTCCACTCCATCTTCCACAATTAATGTATCAATCGTCCAATCACTTTTTACCGCTTCTTCGACTAAGTGCCAGCCTTCCACTAAAAAAAGTCCTTCACGATCACGATGTTTTTTCTGGCTTAATTTTTTCCATGCTTTGACGCGTTGGTTTTGTTTTGACTCAATCATGTTTTATACACCTCGCCCAATTCCTATACATAGTTTAAAAGTCTTTTGGCCAAACTACAACAAAATTCAATTATGAGGTGATTTTATGGATTTAAATTTACGTAAAGCAATTAAAAACAATATTGCAGGAAATAATGAGGAACAGCTCGAAGCGACAATTGTTGATGCTGTAGAGAGCGGCGAGGAAAAGATGCTTCCAGGTCTAGGCGTACTATTTGAAATGCTCTGGCAGGGCGCCAACGAAAAGGACAAAAAATACGTATTGGATATTTTAGAGCAAGAAACGAATCAGCTTTAAAGTGAGTTCTAGCGGTGGAGCTTCAGTGTTTGTTTGCGATGCTTCGGTGTGAATTCGGGTAGCTTCAGTGTTAAATCATGATTCTTCAGTGTTAATTCACGGACCTTCAGTGTTAAATCATGATTCTTCAGCGCTAATTGTCGGAGCTTCAGTGTTTAATTACGATACTTCAGCGTTAATTCACGGACCTTCAGTGTTTATCCGTGGAACTTCAGTGTTACTCGAGAAGTGACGCTTGAATTTAACTGCTTACCATTCGCACCCTTGCGCCAAGAATAAATAATAGAGCAATCCTCACCAAAGGATTGCTCTATTTTCATTTAGTTAAATGTCAATTTTTCAACTGTTTCATTGTCCATCTTCTTGATGACCGCAACGAGTAGCTTCACAAGGTTATCAAAATCATCGTAATGAAGCATTGCTGCATGGGAGTGGATATAGCGCGTTGGTACAGTAATGGACAACGAAGGAACACCATTCGCAGTCAAATGGATTGAACCTGAGTCCGTTCCGCCACCTGCCATGGAATCATATTGGAATGGAATGTCGTTTTCTTCTGCTGTTTCAACAACGAAGTCACGCACGCCTTTATGAGAAACCATGGATGCATCATATAAAATAATTTGTGGGCCTTCACCCATTTTCGCAGCAGCATCTTTATCAGAAACTCCTGGCATGTCTCCAGCGATACCGACGTCTACACCAAAACCGATGTCCGGCTTAACTGCATGTGCACTTGTTTTCGCACCGCGAAGACCGATTTCTTCTTGCACCGTTCCAACCCCATAAACGACGTTTGGATGCTGTTCATCTTTCAGTCGCTTTAATACTTCAATCGCAATGGCACAGCCAATACGATTGTCCCAAGCTTTTGCAAGTAATAGTTTTTCATTGTTCATTTGTGTAAATTCAAAATATGGAACAACAGAATCTCCTGGACGAACACCGAATTCCTCTGCTTCTTCTTTACTTGCAGCACCGATATCGATAAACATATCTTTTATATCAACTGGCTTTTTTCGCTGTTCAGCAGATAGGATATGAGGTGGTTGAGAGCCAACGACTCCTGTTACGTCACCTTTTTTCGTCATGATTGTTACACGCTGTGCGAGCATGACTTGGCTCCACCAGCCACCGACAGTTTGGAAATAAAGGAAACCATTATCGTCGATTCGTGTAATCATAAAGCCAATTTCATCTAAATGACCAGCAACCATGATTTTCGGTCCATTCTCATCGCCTGTTTTCTTGGCAATCAAACTTCCTAAATGATCCGTTGTCACTTCGTCCGCATATGGAGCTATGTATTTCTCCATGACTTCACGTGGTTCTTTCTCGTTTCCAGGAATCCCTTTTGCATCTGTTAAGTCTTTTAACATCTGCATATTGTCTTTTTGTGTCATTTTTGAATCCTCCTTATTTTCTGACTAACCATTTTTCATTATAACGCTAATCGTTTTCGAGGACAAAAGTTAATACCCTGATTTTTGCCTTTCATGATTTACTTCATTTTTGTCCTGGTAAGCTTGAAAAATATCTGTTTCATTAAAACCTAACGTATCGCCTAGGCTTAAATAATCGGACAGCAATTGATGATAACGTTTTTCGGTCGGGTTGGATTTGTACTGAACAATTCCATCATAAATGCCATGAAATTGCTCCGTTAATGACTTTGTAGATGGTCTGATCGTTGGCTGGATTGTATATGTACGATCTAATCCAATTGAAATGAGAAAATGGATTCCGTCTACATACTCTTCTAAAATATATTGTCTGTCATTTGGTCCTTTCTCACTCCAAAATTTAAAACATCTTGTTTCATTTGCTAATTCGCCCACTTCAACCAAAAGTGCAAGTAGTTTCTCGTCGTTTACCTCAGCGCGTGTTCGGTTAATTTTATCCATAATTCGGTCGTCTAACACTTTTTGCATATCCATAATCATATTCCAGTCCATCAAAAAACCTCCTCTGTTATTCAGTATAACAAAGAAGGTTTCGTCTCCACATGAGAAAATTAATTTTCTGGTCGTTCTACCGCAAAGAAATCTTCCCATTTCAAAATAATTTCTTTGCGACGAATCAAATACATCAAAACTAATATCAATGATAAAAACAATATCAGGTGAACGACTCCTAATGATTGAAACCATTGGCCAAATGTTGTGTATACAAAGGCTAACGGTAGATTGGAAATGATCGACATTCTCGCGTACTCTTTGAAATTGCGGGTCATTTCAATCAGAATCAATGATATTAAATGAAAGTGAATAAATGGTGTGATCCGTAACAAAACGACTTGTGGCATGTTTAGTTGTCGATGTTTGCCAAACATTTTTTCTTTGAGCTTTTCAAATCGTTTAAATAAGCTCGGTGTTTGCTGAACAAACATATAAAAAAGAAGACTAGAAAGTGTGACACCAATTAATGAATAGACAACCCCATACGTCATCCCGAACAACAATCCACCAGTTATGCATATGAATGCAACCGGAATAAATAAAAATGGTCGGATAATATGAAATGCAATAAACAAAACCGGCGCAATCATCTGGTGGGAGTCAATCGACTGTTGGATCCAACCGATAACACCCTCCATGGCAGTCTCCTTTCAAATAGGCTTACTAAAGGATATGACAATAGACGAGCCTTTATGACAATGTGGCGGAAAGCTTAACCCCAAAAAATCACTACTGCCCATATTAATGTAAGGAGCGGCAGTCCGAACGCAAATTGAATATGTTTCGTTTTATGACGAAAAAAATTCATACCGGCCCAAGCACCGAGTGCTCCTCCTGCGAGAGCAATCGTCCAAATCCGTGATTCTGGAATGCGGTATTGTTGTCGACGTGCTTTTCGTTTATCCCATCCCATAATTGCAAATCCAACTATATTGGTGATGACTAGCCAGCTAGTTAATATATACATACAATGCCTCTTTCTTGAAGATATCTATTGAATAATTATAATTTATTTTAAGAATAAAAGAAATTACATTGAGATTTTAATTAAATATCGAGTCAGACACAAGAAATCCCCAGCGAGCTTATCGCTGGGGACAAACATTCTTATTGTTCCTGCAAATAATAATCCGACAGTTCATCTCTTAATGCTCGTTTTAAGAACTTACCGACAGAAGTCTTAGGGATTTCATTAACAAAAACGATGTCATCTGGAAGCCACCATTTCACAAACATTGGTGTAATGAACTCGAATAACTCTTCTTTCGTTACATCCGCTCCTTCTTTTAAAACAACAACGCCGAGTGGCCTTTCTTGCCATTTTTCATGAGGAATTCCAATGACACTCGCTTCAGCAACGGCTTCGTGAGCCATCAAGCCATTTTCAAGTGCAACGGTTGAAATCCATTCCCCGCCACTTTTAACTAAGTCCTTCGTTCGGTCCACCACTTGAATAAAGCCATCTTCATCAATCGTTGCAATATCACCTGTGTATAGCCAGCCATCTTTAACAGATTCAGCTGTTTTGTCTGGTGCATTATAATACTGGTCTGTAATCCACGGCCCACGAATTGTCAATTCGCCCATTGTTTCACCGTCAGCAGGTACTTCGCCGTTTTCATTAATAATTCTCACTTCAAGACCTGGTACAACACGTCCTTGTGTTGCTTTTATATCCAACTGCTCTTCGCGGCTTAATTCCTTATGTTTACTGAGTGGTCTGGAAAGTGTTGCGACAGGGCTGGTTTCTGTCATGCCATATGCATGGATAAACGGAATATTAAATCGATCTTCATACAATGCAATCAAGCTTTTCGGAGCGGCGGAACCTCCACAGATGACAGCTTTCAAGCTCGATGTATCATAGTTTCCTTGCTCCAACGCTTGAGCGACACCTAGCCAGATTGTTGGCACTCCAGCTGACATTGTCACTTTTTCTTGCTCGATTAATTCAAGAATCAATTGTGGGGTAACATTCGGTCCTGGTAACACCTGTTTTGTACCAAACCATGTAGCTGCATATGGGAATCCCCAGGCATTTACGTGGAACATCGGTACAAGTGGCAATGACACATCTTCTTCTTGCACACCTGTCGTTTCTGCAAGCCCTAACGCCATAGAATGTAAAAATGTGCTTCGGTGTGTATAAACAACACCTTTTGGCTTACCTGTTGTCGCGGATGTATAACACATACCTGCTGGATCATTTTCTTGTATATTTTCTGGATATTGATATGTGGGATCACCTTGTTCAATAAGTGATTCATAGAGATAAACAGAAGGAAGGGATGTTTCCGGGATGTTTTCTTCGTCCGTCATTAAGATGACGTGCTGGACTGAAGGGATTTCATCTTTAATCGCTTCAATTAAACCAATAAACTGTGCATCGATAAGCAACACTTTATCTTCAGCATCATTAATGACGTAAATTAAGTGTTCCTGTGGTAATCGGAAATTAATTGTATGCAATACAGCATTCATATTTGGAACCGCAAAATAAGCTTCTAGATGTCGATGATGATTCCAACCTAGCGTCCCAATTCGATCGCCTTTTTTTATGCCAAGTGCCTCTAATGAATCAGATAAAGATCGGCACCGTTGTCCAACTTCTTTGTAAGTTAACCGATGGACTTTTAGATCTGTTCTAGAAACAACTTCTTTTTGCGAAAAATATTTCTCTGCTCGTTCTAGCATTTGAGTCGTCGTCAACTGAAAATTATTCATAACTACTCCTCCTTTTTTAAATTATGTAGAACTCTTGATAGTATATCTTTAAATTTAAATTATTATGATAATTTTGTCAATTACTAGATGACTCAATAATTAAGCGCTTGATTACTGAAAGGATAGAACATGTCCATTAGATTAATGATCCGATAATTATGTCGAGGTTTTATTCGTTAACACTGAAGGATTGCGAATTAACACTGAAGGTTTGAAAATAAACACTGAAGATTCACTAATTAACGCTGAAGCTTCGCGGATAAACCCTGAAGATCTTCAAATTAACACTGAAGCATTTCGATTAAACACTGAAGGCAGCATGTTTAATGCTGAAGGTGTAAGAACTAGCATTGAAAAAGATCCCAACATATAAAAAACCTTGATTGATGAGTATTCTCTACTCACCAATCAAGGTTTCCTCGGACTATTATTTAAGTGCGTCTTTTGCTTGGTTAACAAGGTTTGTAAATCCTTGCTCGTCACTTACAGCTAGATCTGCTAACATTTTACGGTTAACTTCGATTCCTGCAAGTTTCAAACCGTGCATTAAACGGCTGTATGAAATGTCGTTCATACGTGCTGCCGCGTTAATACGTGCGATCCAAAGCTTACGGAATTCACGTTTTTTCTGTCGACGGTCACGGTATGCATACTGACCTGATTTCATTACTTGTTGTTTTGCTGTTTTAAATAACGTTCTTTTCGAACCGTAATATCCTTTTGCTAGTTTCAAAACGCGTTTGCGTCGTTGGCGTGTAACTGTTCCACCTTTAACACGTGCCATGGTAATTCCCTCCTATTTATATCGAATCGTATAGTTTTTATTTGTTTGGTAGCATTTTTTCTAAGCGACCTTCGTCACCTTTAGCAACAATTGCGCTTTTACGTAGTTTACGTTTTTGCTTCTGTGTTTTGTTTCCGAACATGTGGCTTGTAAACGCATGAGCGCGTTTGAATTTACCGGTACCTGTTCTTTTGAAACGTTTTTGTGCACCTTTATGAGTTTTCATTTTTGGCATGATTATATCCTCCTTAAATTACGAACGAATTATTTTTCTGCTTTAGGAGCAAGCATCATAAACATGCTGCGCCCTTCCATTTTAGGCTTTGATTCCGCGTTGCTGATATCATTTGTTTGTTCAGCGAATCGGTCTAGTACTTCACGACCTAATTCTTTGTGGGTAATCGCACGCCCACGGAAACGTACGCTAACTTTGACTTTGTCACCTTTTCCAAGGAACTTACGAGCGTTACGTAATTTCGTATTGAAATCGTGCTCCTCAATTACTGGAGTCAAACGAATCTCTTTTACGTTAATAACCTTTTGGTTTTTACGTTGCTCTTTTTCTTTCTTTTGTTGTTCAAAGCGGTATTTTCCGTAATCCATAATACGAGCAACTGGTGGTTTTGCTTGTGGAGCAACCAACACGAGGTCTAGGTTCGCTTTTTCAGCGATCTCCAACGCTTCGTTTCTGGATTTTACTCCTAATTGCTCACCATTGACATCAATCAAACGTAGTTCCTTTGCTCGAATGGATTCATTCACAATATCTTTGCTAATCGTTAGCCACCTCCATAATTTTTTAAATCAAGGCATTATCCGACAAGTGATTTCCTTCGAAAGTAGTTCAACCACTTTCAATAAAAATAAAAATGTGGGCACCTAGGCACCCACATTTAAACAGTTCGTTCTACTGAAGACTCAACGCGAGCCTTCTTCAACGGTTTTGGATCTGTTCAGACCTGTTAACTACCCATCGCGAGCGTCAAGCAGGTGAGAAGCGGGTGCTTCTACTTGTCAGTCATGACCTTATTCAATTCACCTTACCTAGTATATGCATGATCGCTATAATTGTCAAGTCATAGATTTAATCTTAACTCTTTTCATTGACTTGATTTTTAATTTGATCGATAAATTGGCTCAAGCCGATTGTTTCAGTATCTTTTTCACCATACTTACGAACATTCACTGCATCCTCAGACATTTCTGCGTCACCTAATACTAACGCATATGGTACCTTCTTCGTCTGTGCTTCTCGAATTTTGTATCCGAGCTTTTCATCACGCACGTCCAGTTGGACCCGAAGTCCTTGCTCTTGCAGCTGTTCCTCAACTTTTTTAGCGTAATCCATATGTGCTTCCAACGAAACTGGAATAATTCTAACTTGCTCTGGTGCTAACCAAACTGGGAAGGCACCTTTGTACTCTTCAATTAAGAAAGCGACAAAGCGTTCCATTGTTGAAACAACGCCACGGTGAATGACGACAGGACGATGCTCTTTACCGTCTTTACCGATATACGTTAAATCAAATCGTTCTGGTAAATGGAAGTCGAGCTGAACAGTTGATAGTGTTTCATCTTTTCCAAGCGCAGTCTTCACTTGAACATCTAACTTCGGGCCGTAAAATGCCGCTTCGCCTGTCGCTTCAACGAACTCAAGCTCCATTTCTTCCAATGTTTCTTTTAAAAGCGCTTCTGCTCTATTCCACATTTCATCATTATCAACGTACTTCTCTTTATCTTCAGGATCACGATACGATAAACGGAAATAATAATCATCAACACCGAAGTCTTTGTATACGTTTTGCACCAACCGAACAACACGCATAAATTCATCTTTTAATTGATCTGGGCGGGCAAAGATATGGGCGTCATTCAATGTCATTCCTCGAACCCGCTGCAACCCAGCAAGTGCTCCTGACATTTCATGACGGTGCATCGTACCGAGTTCTGCAATACGGACAGGTAGATCACGATAACTGTGCAAATTATTTTTATAAACCATCATATGATGTGGACAGTTCATCGGACGAAGAACTAAATCTTCATTATCCATTTCCATCGCAGGGAACATATCTTCCTGGTAATGATCCCAGTGACCACTCGTTTTATAGAGCTCGACACTACCTAGTACTGGCGTATAGACATGGTTATAGCCTAATCGCTCTTCCAAGTCGACAATATACCGTTCAATGATGCGGCGAATCGTTGCACCATTTGGAAGCCATAACGGAAGGCCCTGGCCAACTTTTTGGGAAACTGTAAAAATATCCAGCTCTTTGCCTAACTTCCGGTGATCCCGTTCTTTTGCTTCTTCGCGTTGTTTTAAGTATTCATCTAATTGGCTTTTCTTCTCGAACGCTGTTCCATATACACGTTGTAGCATTTGATTTTTACTATCGCCACGCCAATAAGCACCTGAAATTGAAAGCAATTTAAACACTTTGATTTTACCTGTGTGAGGAACGTGAACACCGCGACAAAGGTCAGCAAACTCCCCTTGCTCATAAATAGTCACTGTCTCCCCTTCAGGAATGGCATTAATTAATTCTTGCTTCAGTTCATCATTTTTGAAGCGCTCTTTTGCTTCTTCTCGGCTTACTTCAACCCGGTGAACTTCAAGTGCTTCATCGGTAATTTTTTTCATTTCTTTTTCAATTTTAGGAAGATCATCCGGAGTAATGGACTCTTCCATATCCATGTCATAGTAAAATCCATCTTCAATGACTGGACCCACACCGAATTTCACGTCTTGACCGTAGAGACGGCGAATCGCTTGGGCCATTAAGTGTGCTGTTGAATGGCGTAATACTTCAAGCCCTTCAGGATCTCTGTACGTAATAATTTGGATCTCGCCATCATTTTCAAGTGGCTTACGAAGATCAACCATCTGTCCATTGAACTTCCCAGCGAGTGCTTGCTTCTTCAAACCTGAGCTAATGGATGAGGCTATATCTTCTGTTGTGGAACCTTTTTCAAATTCCTTCTGATTACCATCTGGGAAAGTAATTTGAATCCTTTCTGCCATGAAATCATCTCCTTTTATTGAAAGTACGAACTAATGATCGAATGCTTTCCATAAAAAAACACCCATCCCTAAATACATAAAAGGGACGAGTGTTTTAACCCGTGGTTCCACCCTGATTCTGTCAAGTGACAGCACTCAAGTGACATCGTAACGTTGATGTACCGTTCAATATTAATCACCGAATCGGTTTTCACATTGAATGCTCAAAGGTGGTAGATTCATTGGCATACCCGGAAAACTTACAGCCAAGGCTTTCCTCTCTGTTTGAGCTGTGTCAAATGAATCCATGTCCTTTTCAAAGCAGTTCGATCATTATTTATATCTGTATTATATCGGTAAGATGAAGGAAAAGCAAGAAAGAATGTACTTAGATTAAAACAGAGGAACGATTGCTCTTTCAAAAATTGTTCTTACAGCTTTCACTTTTTAGCTTGTTTAAAAATCCTAAGCAAAAAGCTATCAACAGCACAAACCTAATGATAATCCGGTGAATTACTTTTTCACATGCAAAAACGGAAACTTTCCAAGTGAACGAATCTCCACCTTTTCCTGAAAAACATTCATAATCGCATATAAATTATGGGTTTGATTTTTTGCTGTATAGACTATAATTTTTTCCGGATTGATCAATAATAACTTTCGCAATACCTCGGCATGCTTCAACATGTCTTCCGTTTCTTGTGTAAACCGGTACTTACTTTCCAACAATACATCATTCGAAATCAACCGAGCATGTTTGTCCATTACTACCGGCTCCTGTTGATGATCTAACACAACAATTACCTTGTCATGAACATTTGCGTAAATATCCAGCTGACCTCTCAACTCATTCATCTTTTCTTGATAAATTAATTCTTGTTTCCACTCCTCGATACCAAAACCGACAAGTTCGACCCAGTTATGATCTTGAAGGAATAGTTGCTGATACATTTTGTCGAAAGATATCAATTCATTGGATTCTTCGTACAAAAACTGAACCAACCGCTCATACAAAGAGTATTGAAATTGACTATGTACGAACTTCGGCGTAGCACTGAGTGTAACAATGTAAGGAATGATTTGATCTCGCTCTTCTTTTTCGAAATAAAATTGTTTTTCTAAAATGAAATGTGAAATTTTTGTTCCGTAATGCTCGAGGACAAATGGATAAATGAGTTCAACGAGTTCGACTGGCGAAGCGGTGGTGTCAGATTGAACTGTGATGGTTTGATTGGACATGGTTAGTTGATCTGTTTGGAGTTTACCGAGTAAAAAAAAGTAAAACTGTTTAGCTTCTTTCAGTTCACGAAATAAAAAAGATGTCTCTTTCACATAGATCCCTCTTTCATTGAAAAACTAAGGCTTATGCTTGAATAGCGGTGCTACAAACAAAAGCCTAAGGTTGTCTAACTGTATTCCTGTCTTGCTGGTCTTTGCGCATTGTCTCAGGTAATACATTGTATGAAATAAGGATTAAAAAAATGTGAAAGGACATTAATTTTGAAAATCTCGATAATTTTTCCCGTTCATTTCAACGGGTTCACTCACTTGGCGAATACGTTCCATGATCCGTGCACTTTTCATTTGTTCCATTTTACCTCTACCTGATTGAGATAGCATTGCTTCTAACTCATCTGGTGTATAGTTCGAAGTAAAAAATACGGGTAACCGTTCCATCATGCGGTATTGCAAGATTGCGCCTAGAATTTCATCTCTGAACCAAGGTGATAAAAACTCTGCACCAATATCATCCAATACTAGAACAGTTGCATTTTTGAATCGCTCAATTTTTTCACTAATTGTAGAGTCTGAAATAGACGATTTCATTTCGCGTACTAATTCAGGCATATAAATAAAATACGTATCAATTTTCTCTTCAGCTAAATGATTGGCGAGTGCAGCTAACATATACGTTTTACCGACACCAAATTGCCCATATAAATAAAGGCCGCGTGAAGGTAAATTCGTTTTGCTATCATGATAAAACTTTTGCACCTTTTTGAATGCTTCCACTCGCCCATCGTCTTGAAGATGCACTTGGTCAAAAGATGCTTCATGTATCTCTCTTGGCATATGAAGACTTTTAACCATCGCACGTTGTTTCTGTTGTTGAATGGCTTTTTCTTTTCTTGGACATTCATGATAAATCAATTTAATTTTCTCATTTTCAACCAAAATTTCTGGCGCGTAACCTTGGACGACATTCACACAACCATCCAATGAAGGGCAATTTTCACAAGCCTTCGATTGATAGTCGAACTCATACAATTTAATTAATTGTTTTTCGATTTGTTCATTTGTAATCTGTGGATGCTGAGCAAGGAACGCTTGAATCTCCGGAGATGATAAAATCTTAGATTTCATTTCATTCATCGATGCCTGATAATTCTCTTTTCCTTTTAACCACTGACTTAATGCCGTTTGGATTGGTTCCATCCGATTTCACCCTTATTGTCTAACGTTATTCATCCAGCTATTTTTGAAAGCTTTTTATAAATTGTTCCAATTCTTGGCGATCTTTCTCTAACTCTTCCGCTGACTTCTCTTGCTTTACTGGTTGTTTTTTCTTCGATTCTTTTTGTTCTTTAAACCATTTTGGTAAAACTTCATTCGATTTTTTCGTTTGTGTTTGTTTTTTCTGTTGCCATTTTTGATACATATGATGTTCCCGTTTCGCTATATCCATTGCTTGCTCAGCAGTCGTAATTTTTTCACGACTCCAATGGGCAGCAATCGTTTCTAAATAATTTTTGGCTAATTTATTTTGATTTCGTTTTAATACATAATCCACTAAGACGTTCATCACCGGTTGTTCAAGTCCATGTGTTTCCATCATTTCAGTAATCATATCGATCTCTTTCATGGAAGCTACGCCGGAACTTGATTGGTCTTCCAAAAGTTGACGATGGGTGATCGTTTCAAAGTGATGAATTAATTTATCCTTTTTTGAAAGGTTTTCGCTTTGATTGGAAGTATTCGTGCTTTTATTTTTATTAATTGGTGGCTTTTCCGTAGACTGTTCGTTTTGTCGATATAATCTTGGTGGGACCGTTCCATGTTTTTTATAATAAATATCTTTACACATCGCATGGAACTCTTTCCGGTCAAGCGTTGATGCCTCAGTCACTGCCCACATAACTGCTTTTTCTAGTTCCAAGAAGTTTACATCATAGATTTTGATCATTTTCTCCATGAAGATTAAATTCGATTGCGTTAATATTGTTTCTGGTTGAAGCTGTTGTTGTGAAAGCATTTTTTTCAACCAATCTACCGGCAAACTTGATTCCTCAAATTGCTCTTCCTGTTTAACCGTAGGCCCTTCCGCTTCTTCTTTCGGAGCAACAGTCGTAAACACTTCATCGAATGACGTCGTTAGCTGTTGTACGGAATCCGGTAGTTTTTTCGGTTGTATTAATTTTCTTTTCAATTGATTGGCTACATCTTGTCCAACTTGATGTTCCAATAAGACCGCATACATCGAATCAGCGAAAAATCCTTTAGCAGAAAACGGCGGCTGCAATAAATAATAAAAGGTCGTGTAGCTTAATGACTCTTTATATGTTTTTAACAGTCCGATTGCTTCCAGTCTTTTTCTCGCTTCATAAAACTCATCCAAATCCATGTTTAGCATCGTCATCACATAATGATGAGAAGCTGATGCGTCAGAAGCTTGTTTCGCTGCTTCTTCTTTTAAAAATTGAAACAGTGCAACAGCTTCTCTACCGATCAAAGGTTGATACAATAATGTCAAAACGGAATCAGCATCCGTGAAAAAAACTTCTTGCTGTATAACTTTCATCCGGTCATTCGGTAATAAATGCTTCATCCGTTCCATTGTCATTTCATATAACCTCCAAACCTACTCTTTCTTCGTGCGGTGGATCATTTCGTTCAATTCATTCATAAAGACGTTAATATCCTTAAATTGGCGATACACAGAAGCAAAGCGCACATAAGCAACTTCATCGACATCCGCTAATCGCTCCATAATCATTTCGCCAATATCATTACTCATGACTTCGGAATTTCCTTGATTACGTAATTCTCGTTCAACATCGAAAGCAATCTTTTCGACTTGATCGACAGACACCGGTCTTTTCTCACAAGATTTCAATAAACCTCTTTTGAGCTTCTCACGAGAAAACTCTTCTCTCATACCCTCTTTTTTTACAACAATTAACGGAATCTCCTCAACGCGTTCGAATGTAGTAAAACGATAGTAACATTCATCGCATTCTCTTCTCCGACGAATTGTTTTACCTTCATCAATCGGTCGGGAGTCCAGTACGCGTGTGCTTTTATAATCACAATTTGGGCATTTCATCGATAGCCACCCCAATTTATTCTTCTACTAGTATTCTTCTTATTATAACAAATCACTTTGCTAAAGTTTAGTGTTGTTTTTTGACACTTGACTAGTTGCAGAACTCCAGCAATCCATAAATCTATCGACTCTTCTTTCTACCTACTTATCCCATAGGATTGACATGGTGTCAAATTTGGAAAAGTTACTTATCATGCGGTCATTAAATGAATAAATGATTTATATAAACCGAATCGAATAGAATTGAGAAGATTTTCGATTTTTCCCGCTTAGATGCAAGTGGTGTTTTCTTTTCAGTTCGGACGTAGCGAACTAGCGTGTAATTTGGTATCTACTTCGATTAAAGGAGCTTTCTAATCAGGGGTGGCGGTCAGAAATTCTACTCTACCATCGATTAGAAGTGCTCTAATCAACGGTAGCATTCAAAAATTGGACTCTATCATCGAATAGAAGCGCTCTAATCAACGATAGCATTCAAAAATTAGGCTCTATCATCGATTAGAAGCTCTATAAAAGAAAAACCCGAACGATTTATGGTTAAATCGTTCAGGTTTCTATCTTTTTAATCTACTTACTAATTAAATATCAACATTTTCTTTTGCTCTAGTATCAAGTGAATTCAAAGGCATTTCGTCGGCAATGTATTTCACAAGGTCTACTACCCGGCAAGAGTAACCCCACTCATTATCGTACCAAGCAAGGACTTTAACTTTTCTGTCTTCCATCACAATCGTTGAAAGTCCATCTACAATAGAAGAATGAGCATCCGTCATATAATCCATTGAAACTAGTGGTTCTTTATTAATAGATAGAATGCCTTTCATTGAACCTTCCATTGCGTCATAAAATGCTTGATTCACTTGTTCAACTGTAACATCTTGTTTGACGTCTACAACTAAGTCTACAAGTGAAACGTTAGGTGTTGGAACGCGAAGTGCCATTCCATGCAATTTCCCTTGAAGTGTTGGCATTACTTCGCCAAGTGCTTTGGCTGCACCAGTTGAAGTAGGGATAATTGACTGAGTCGCACCACGTGCACGACGTAGATCTTTATGTGGGTTATCTAAGTTTTTCTGATCATTCGTGAATGCGTGAACAGTTGTCATTAAACCATTCTCAATCCCAAATCGATCTTCCAATATCTTCGCAACAGGTGCCAAGCAATTCGTTGTACAAGAAGCATTCGAGATCACATGGTCTGTTTCAGGTTGGTAATCGCCTTCGTTAACTCCCATTACAATTGTTCGATCGACGCCACCTTTACCTGGTGCTGTTAAAACTACTTTTTTAGCGCCTGCATCGATATGAGGCTGTGCTTTTTCTTTTGAATTAAACTTTCCAGTCGCTTCAATAACTACATCAATACCTAAATCTTTCCATGGTAGCTCTGCAGGATTACGGTTGGAAACTGTTCTAATCAATTGGCCATCTATCACTAATTTATCATCTTCAACACTTACTTCACCATCATATTTTCCGTGATTTGAATCATACTTGATTAAATGAGCTAGTGTCTCAACAGGATAACTCGCATTTATTGCCACTACTTCTAATTGATCTTCTTTCATTACACGGCGAAAAACCATGCGGCCAATCCGGCCAAAACCGTTGATTGCAATACGTGTTGTTGTCATATTACATCCTCCTAAGGCATAAACGTTATACATATTTTGAAAATCCCACAAATAGTATAACACATTTATGTCGAAAAGGAAGATGGATTTTAAATTGTTTTAAGAAAATGTTAGTTTTTGAGTAAATTGGGCACGTTCCAATTCGTTAAAATGTCACTTAGTTGCTGCTTGCTTTCTTCAATTGTGCCACTATTATTGATGATTGCATCGGCTTCTTCTTTCTTTTTTTCAATCGATATTTGTGCATCTATGCGGGATTGTGCTTCTTCCTTCGCACTCCCATCCCTGTCCATCAACCGTTCCAATTGTAACTTCTCCGGAATATAGACGACGAGCGTGCGGTCAACGTAATCAAAGAGCTTGCTTTCAAATAATAAAGGAATGTCCATGACGACTAATGGTACACCCTGTTTAACCAATTCATCTCGTTGTGTTAGCATTTCTTTCCGGATCTCTGGATGAATGATTTGATTTAATTCTGTACGTTTTTGTGCATCATTGAACACAATATTCCCTAACCGTTTCCGGTCAAGTGTTCCATCAGCTCCAATGACTTCATTTCCGAAATGTGCCTTAATCTTTTCAAAAGCAGGCTCACCCGGCTTCACTACATCTCGCGCAATTGCATCGGCATCAATCACTGGAATTGCTGCACTTTTAAACATATTGGATATCGTTGATTTGCCTGTTGCAATGCTACCTGTAAGTCCAACCACTAGTGTCATCATAATCCCTACCCTATAAAATATGAAATACCTATTCCGATTAAAATCATTCCTGGAATCCATGCAAATAGATGTGTTGCATGAAATTGTTTGAACCATTTACCTGTCCATGCACCGACATGTAAAAATAAGCTTGAAAAAATTCCTACTAAAAGTCCGAGCAGATAGATCGGTATCGTTGTAAATGTAGTCCCTATACCTGTCGCGAAGGAATCAAGTGATAGCGCTAACGCAACAACGAACACTTCGACTCCCCGGATGGAACCAGAACGGTCGATATCCGCTTCTTGCGGCTCTTTTAATACTCGCCATATATCAACGATTGTCCATGGTGGCTCAACGGATTTCAGTTTTTCCTTTTGTTCAGTTGCCCATTGGTAGAGCACCCAGAGACCAATGGTGATAAAGATCATTCCACCAATGGATTCAGACGAAAATGGAAGCACGTATAGAAAGTACTTTCCAAGCCAACTTCCGATCACGAAGCAACTACCAGTAACTAAGCCAATCAGCCAAACAAAACGAAAACGTAGCTGAATGGAACGTAACTGAAAGGTGAAACCGAAGAAGAAACTATCGAAGCTTACGGCAAAACTTAGTAATATCATGATGAAATACGGGCTCATGTAAAAGTAGCTCCTTCCATAAGCGGTCTACCTATCTTATGAAAAGAGCTTTATTCATGTGAGTTGCTCATTTATCGGGTCGCTAATTGACCCGGAATTAAAACTATTTATGGAGCTGGTTGGCAAACCGGGCAGAAATGTGTCCCACGTCCACCAACTTTAATTTTTTCAATCTCTGTTCCACACACTTTACATGGTTCGCCTTCTTTTCCGTAAACGGCAATCTGAAGCTGAAACATGCCTATCTCACCAAGCGAATTTAAATAAGAACGAATAGACGAACCCCCGACTTTGATTGCATCCTCCAACACTTTTATAATCATTTCATGCAATCTTTCACACTCTTGCATAGACAATGTATTGGAAATCCGCTCCGGATGAAGATTACTCCAGAACAATGCTTCATCAACGTAAATGTTTCCTAGCCCTGTGACAATCGATTGATCGAGTAAAGCAGGTTTTATTTTACGTGTTGTTTTTCGTAATTTAGCATGCAAATATTCTGGTGAGAACCCTTCTTCAAATGGCTCGAATCCGAGTTTATTTAACGGTGCTGTCGTTAATTCTGTTCCATTTGACTTCAAGTGCATCGTACCGAATTTACGCACATCACGATAACGAAGTTCTTTCCCGTTCGATAATGTAAAAATAATATGTGTATGGGCATCTTTAGGTTCATTAGCTTCATGAATGCCATACTTTCCTTCCATTCTCAAATGGGAAACAAGTGTGTAATCATTTAGACGAAATAATAAGAACTTTCCTAGTCGATCGATTTGCTGAAAGGCTTGACCAATAAGTAAATGCCTGAATGCTTCCGAATCTTCAGGTTCTTTGACAATCCTCGCATAATGAATTTCGACGTCCTTGATCGTCGTGCCGCTAATTAACGGTTCCAGCGTACGACGAACAGTTTCCACCTCTGGTAGTTCAGGCAATTGTTGTACTTCCTCTCTTCCGTGATCTCTTCTATCTAATTTTTATCTCTAGAACTTAGGCTATTTAGCATCATACCATGTATCCCCATAAGAGGCATCGACTCTTAATGGTACATCCAATGAAACTGTGTTTTCCATAGCTCTCGTCACAAGTTTTTTCAATGCGTCGACATCTTCTTTTGCCACTTCAAAAATCAATTCGTCATGAACTTGCAAAAGCATATTTGCATGAATATCAGAGTCTTCTAATGCTCGTTTCACATCAATCATCGCTTGCTTAATGACATCGGCTGCACTCCCTTGAATTGGTGAGTTCATAGCTGTCCGTTCGGCAAAGCTACGACGGTTAAAGTTACGCGCGTTAATTTCCGGCAAGTAGCGGCGTCGTTTCATAATTGTCTCAACATACCCGTCACGTTTCGCTTGATTGACGATTTCCTCCATATACTGCTTAACACCTGGATAGCTATTCAAATACGTATTAATGAACACGCCGGCTTCTTTTCTGGAAATTCCCAAACTTTGACTTAAGCCATAATCACTGATTCCATAAACAATTCCGAAGTTAACCGCTTTTGCATGACGCCTCATGAGCGATGTTACTTCATCTTCTTTGACGTTAAACACTTCACTTGCTGTTTGCGTATGGATGTCTTTCCCTTGTCTGAATGCTTCAATTAACTTTTCATCTTGAGAGATATGAGCTAAAACTCGGAGTTCGATTTGCGAATAATCGGCTGCAAGCATTACCCATTCATCTTTAGACGGAATGAATGCTTGGCGAATTTTACGCCCTTCTTCCAAACGAATCGGTATGTTTTGTAAATTCGGGTCTACCGAGCTCAAGCGACCTGTTTGCGTTAATACTTGATTAAAACGCGTATGAATTTTATTCGTATCTTTGTATACGACTTTTAATAAACCTTCTAAATAGGTTGATTGTAATTTACGCAACTGTCGATAGAGAAGAATTTGATCGACAATCTCATGCTCATGTTGTAATTTTTCAAGAACATCAGCAGCTGTAGAATAGCCTGTCTTTGTTTTTTTAATGACTGGTAAGCCTAAGTCTTCAAATAGAACGACACCAAGCTGCTTCGGTGAATCGATGTTAAATGTTTGTCCCGCCAGTTCATGAATTCTTTTCTCAATCTCTTGTAAACGTAAGTCCAGATCATCCTTCATTTCTTTCAAACGCTCGACATCTGTTCGGACGCCGATATATTCCATTTCACCTAAAATAATGGATAGTGGCATTTCTAATTCATGAAATAGATTTTCTTGTTCATTTTCTTGCAGTTCGTTTTGTAGTATTTCATACAGTTGATGGCCTACATAGGCTTTGCGTACAATATGTTCTGCATATACGTCTTCATCTGGAAGCTTTCGTTTAGCACCTTTTCCATAAATCTCTTCGTCAAACGAAGTATCGTGGATACCATAAAATGTCGCAACACCCGGCAAATCATGTGCAGAGTTTTGCGGATTGACGATATATGAAGCGAGCAATAAATCGAATATAATGCCTTCCACTTCAATACCTTTCCAAGCAAGAGCAACTTTCATCGCTTTTGAATCACTGACGATTTTCTTCTTTTCTGGATTCTTAAGCCAGTCAACGAACTGCGTTGATTCAAGTGCGATATCTGTCGGGATGAAATAATGCCCGGTTTCATTGGATAAAGAAAAACCAACTATATCGGATGAATGATAGTTTTCTTCCCATGACTCCATAATGAAAATATTTTCTTTCGGGCTAAGGATAGCATCATCAAACTCACTGATCTTTTGAAAGCTCACCTCAGCACGCTCAACCGGCTCTTCGCTTGCTTCCCCGTCAATTCGGTCCATTAATGAGTTAAATCCGTAAGCTTTAAAAACTTCAATTACTTTCTGTGTCTCATAGCCCGGATAAACGATGTCATCGACACTGATTTCAATCGGCGAATTTCGATCGATTGTCACTAACTCTTTACTCATGAATGCATCTTCTTTATGATTCGTTAGATTTTCTTTTAATTTTTTACCGCTTATTTCTTCTAGATTTTCATAGATGTTTTCGAGTGTGTCAAACTGGTTCAACAGTTTTGCCGCTGTTTTCTGCCCGACACCAGCGACTCCTGGGATATTATCTGAAGGATCACCCATTAAAGCTTTGAAGTCGATTAACTGTTCTCTAGAAACACCCATTTTTTCAGGAATTGTTGCTGGTGTGTAGGCTTCTAAATCAGATGTTCCTTTTTTAGAGATCGATACGGTTGTATAATCATCAGCTAACTGCAATAAGTCTTTATCACCTGTAATGATGTTCGTATGCTTTTTTTGCTCGGATGCCTGCTTTGAAATCGTTCCAATAATATCATCCGCTTCATACTGGTCCAATTCATAATGTTTAATTCCGAATGCATCTAGTAACTGACGCACAATTAAAAATTGTTCAGAGAGTTCTGGTGGCGTTTTTTGTCTTCCACCTTTATACTCTTTGTACGTCTCATGACGGAAAGTCGTTTTTCCTGCATCGAAGGCAACCAATATACTCTCTGGCTTTTTTTCTTCTAATACCTTCAAAAGCATCGTCGTAAAACCATAAACGGCATTCGTGTGAACCCCTTGATCATTACTCAAGAGAGGCAACGCGAAAAACGCCCGATACAAGACACTGTTCCCGTCAATTAAAATAACTTCATCAGCCATTCAAGCACCTCATTTTCTATTTCTCAATTCTTACTTGTTTCTAGGCAAATGAACAGTAATTTCCGTTCCTTCACCGAACGTACTATCAATCTCAATCTCGCCCTCATGTACTTCAACGATATGCTTAACAATCGATAATCCTAAGCCAGTCCCGCCGGATTGTCGGCTTCTTGCTTGATCGACCCGGTAAAACCTTTCAAAAATGCGGTGAAGTTTTTCCTTTGGTATACCAATTCCATTATCTTTAATTCTTAAGATGATTTCTTCGTCCGTTTGATCGATCGTCCATTCAATAGATCCACCTTCATCCGTATATTGAACAGCATTTACATATAAGTTCAATACTAATTGATACCAACGATGGTAGTCTGCAAAGACCGTTAAATCCTCCGGTACATGAACCTCTGTTTTTATATTTTTTTCCACTATTTTATCTTCAACAACTTGATGAACTTCATCCATTAACATTTTTAAACGAAATTCCGTTTTCTCCAGTTGAAATGAATCTTTTTCAAGTAAAGCTAAATCCAATAAATCTTCAACAAGATTATTCAAGCGCTTGCTTTCTTTTTCAATAATCTTCAAAAATTCATTCGCTTTCTGTTCATCCACTTTCTGTTCTAACAATGTTTCTGCAAAACCTTGCATGGAGGTCAATGGCGTTCTCAATTCATGTGAGACGTTGGCAACAAAGTCTTTCCGTACATTCTCAACTTGCTTTATTTGTGTAATGTCATGACAGACGACGACAATACCTTTCCACGTATCATCTGCATTCTTAATCGGCGCGACATGTACGTCAAAATAATGGCCTTGTGTTTTAATTTGCGCATGCTTTTTCTCTTCTGTAAAAATAGCTTCTTGAATCAATTCATTTAATTGTTCATGATCAATGACCTCGTAGTAAACCTCACCGATAATCTTTTTCTCTTGAACAGAGAAATATTCGATGAACGCATCATTAATCAATCGTGTGATGCCTTTATCGTTCACTAATAAGACTCCGCTCACCATATTATTGACAACTGTATTCAAACGGTCATTTTGATTCTCGTATTTTCCTGTAATGTACTCCAGGTTTCGAGCTAAACGGTTAATCGAATGACTCAATTCAGAGGCAATCCCATAGGGAGCATCATGAATTCTCACTTGATAATCTCCTTCGACTAGCCGTTCCGCTGTATCTGCCGCCTTTCGGATTGGCATGACATAACTATCATATAAACGGTTTCCGAAACTCCATAGAAAAGCAATGACTAACGTAGCTAATATGCTGACAAGTAGCCAAACCGTCCATTGCAGTTCGCGGATAGGTAATTCTTCGCTGACGACAACTAAGGTCGTGTTGTCAGAAACAGTATAACGATAAATTAACCGATCATTTTCCAACAGATACCCGGCTTCTGATGCCTGACCACGAAGAACTTCTAAAAAGTCATCGTTGTCAGGAACAAATGTAGACAATTCTTGTTGGTGATCTTGGTAATATAAATCTACTTGAAAGTATTCGGCATAATAATTGAGGTCCTCACTGTTCAAACGTCGACGGTCTGCCTCATCCTCGAGTTGCTCACCGATAAAGTTTGCATCGTTATTCAGTTGTTGTTCAGTAGACTGAACGACATAGTGCTGTGCAATTTGAGAGAATACATAGCCAAGCACAGCAAAAAAAGCAATGATTAATAAAATATAAATATATAACGTATTTCGGTTTCCAGCTTTTCGGCTTTTCGTCATGTTTTATCCCTCAATTTTATAACCAATTCCTCTGACCGTTTTTATCAATGTTGGTTTTTTAGGATCTAACTCCAGTTTTTCACGCAGATGGCTAATATGTACATCGACGATTCTTGTATCTCCAACGAAGTCAAAATCCCAAACATCTTTTAGCAAATCGGCACGCGGAACCGGTTTGTTTTTTCGTTTCACTAAATAGATTAGTAAATCAAACTCTTTTTTTGTAAATTCAACGAGTTCATCTTCTTTAAATACTTCATATGTTTCTGGATCTACACGAATATGAGCCAGTCGAATTTGTTTTCCTGACTCCTCCACCGGCTGCGTTCGTCTCAAAACAACTTTTACGCGGGTCACCAATTCTTTAGGACTAAAGGGCTTCGTCATATAATCATCTGCACCATATTCAAGTCCAGTGATCATATCCTGCTCATGACGCTTGGCCGTTAACATAATGATTGGTGTGTGAATATTATCCTGCCGTAACTTTTGACAGATCTCCATGCCGTCCATCGACGGAAGCATCAAGTCCAATACAATGAGATCAAAGTCTTCATTTTTCGCCGCTTCGTATGCTTGCTTTCCATCTTGATAGACGACAGTTTCAAATCCTTCTTGCTCTAAATTATATTCAATTAATGTAGTGATCGAATCCTCATCATCGACAATCAAAATACGCTGGCCCATCAAGTCAACCCCTACTATTCTTTTATATTTATCATATCGATAATTCACTAGTTTGAAAAGTAATAAGAAGTCGGGTCATCCGTGACAAAAAGAAACGAAAATGGAACATCCATAAACACGATGCTCCATTTTTTATTTGAAATGAATGAGGAAACTAATTTCCAAATAACTGATCAATGACATCCTTATAATCGGTCGTCGGCACTTGACAGGAGAAGTTTTCACACACAAATATTGTCGTTTGACCATTGATCTGTCTATAACCTTCCGCAAAAGGTGCCACTTTCACTAGCTCTGTTGCATTACCAGCAATCAATGATAGTTGTGGGTTGTAGCTTTGTTGATAATGCTGAATGAACTCATTAAAACTATCTGCTTCCTTATTCCCTAATAAAACTATTTCTTTTGACGGAAAATCAGTCATGAGTAAACTTTGCAAGAAAAAGCTTGTGACATACGGATGTTTTTGAACGGTTGGATAAAATAAATGATACATCGCTTCAAGTTTTTCAATATAATTAGACTCACCCGTCAAGGATCCTAAGCGGGCTAATAGTACGCCTGCAACACTGTTTCCTGATGGGATGGCTCCTTCTTGGATTTCCTTTTCACGGTCGATCAATGTTTCACCATCGTCACCATAAAAGAAAAACCCGCCTTCTTGGTCATCCCAAAACAACGTGAATAGTTCATCCATCAATTGCTTCGCTATTTGTAAATACGTCAAGTCGAAATCAATTTCATAGTATTCCAAGTAGGCCCAGGCTAAATAAGCATAGTCATCTAAGTAAGCCTTGTATTTAACATCTTTTTCTCGGTATCTGGCCATTAAACGACTATTTTGATACATATTTTCTTCAATGAACGTAAGCGCTTGAGATGCCATGTCGGTATATTCAGGTTGTTGGTATGCCTTTGCTGCTTTAAGTAACGCAGTAATCATCATCGCATTCCAGGAGGTTAGCATTTTATCATCCACATGCGGATAAATTCGTTTTTCTCTTTCATTTAAGAGCAGATTGCGTGCTTCCTCCAATTGTTTACTTATTTCATGAACCGACAACTGATGACGTTCAGCGACTTGTTTTAAATCTACGTCAATCAGATGAGGAATATTCTTTCCTTCAAAATTACCCTGTTTCGTTATTTGGTAAGCATCTGTATATAAATCACCTAGCTGCTCGCCCAAGATTTGATATACCTCTTCATAAGACCAAACGTAATATTTTCCTTCTTGTCCTTCTGAATCGGCATCAATGCCTGAATAGAAGAAGCCTTCTTCACTCGTCATTTCTCTTTTTACAAATTGAATAATCTGCTCACTAATTTGTTGGTAAAAAGGATTACGCGTTACTTGATAAGCCTCCGTATAGGCCATCAACAAAAATGCCTGATCATACAGCATTTTCTCAAAATGTGGAACGAGCCACTTTTCATCTGTCGCATAACGTGTAAAGCCAAAACCGACATGGTCCCACAAACCACCATTAGCCATTGCTTGAAGCGTATGTTCCGCCATTTGCAATGCCTGTTCATTATTCGTCTGATTATAATAGTTAAGTAAAAACAAGATGTTTTGAGGTGCTGGAAACTTAGGTGCCCCGCCGAAACCTCCATATGTTTCGTCATACAATCGAGTAAACAGTTCATATCCTCTGTGTACAGCGGTTTGATCCAATCGTTGTTCAGATGCTTTCAATTGAGAACGCTCAATCGCTCGCTCGACACTTGCGGTAACGTCTTTAATTTGCTTAGGATCATTTTGATACGTTTCATATAATTGCTTCACGACATCTTGAAAGCTCGGTAATCCATAACGACCTTTTGGTGGAAAATAAGTCCCTGCATAAAACGGGATATGATCCGGTGTCATAAAGACGGACATAGGCCACCCACCGTGCCCTGTCATCTGTTGACAGATTTTCATATAAACCGAATCGACATCCGGTCGTTCTTCCCGGTCAACTTTAATCGAAATGAAACGTTCATTTAGTAGCTTAGCTGTTTCTTCATCTTCGAAACTTTCATGTGCCATGACGTGACACCAATGACAGGTTGAATATCCGATTGATAAAAAAATGGGTTTGTTTTCTTTTTTCGCTTGATCGAATGCTTCTTCACCCCACGGATACCAATCAACTGGGTTATATGCATGTTGTAGGAGGTAAGGTGATTTTTCATTGATTAGACGATTGGGTTTATGCATATGCTGACACTCCAATAATTTATTTTAGCGAGTCGTTTCTCTTCTCCTATTATCTTATCACGTTATAAAGACGCCCAATCAACCGATAGACTTCAAAATAGAAAACAGGCATTCACCCATCAGTTACAATGGTGAATGCCCTAACCAACAAAGCTATTCTCTTTCTTAAACCTCTTCCAAAAAGTTAATGTGTGACACGATTTGTTCTACAGCTTGTTCGCCATTTTCTTCCCATTCATTTTTATCATGAATCTTTCCGTCCGTGTCTAGAGGTTTTTGAAATTGACCCAAACCTGAAATAGTTGCCAAAGCATTGGCATCTTTCTCCAAACCGATATTGACAACATGTTTAATGACATACGGTTTTTCAAATTCAATTAATGCATTGGGGCGATCGAGTTCTCCATCAATCACTTGAAAAGGCATACGCAAGTAGATCGTTTCACCAGCTTCTCGCCATAAAATTGAGTCAATGCAGCCACGGTCATAGTCCCAGCAACCACCGAGTGTAAATTTAAGCCTTTTCGCTTCCGAAAGCATGTTTCCAAAAAACGTTCGCTTACCTTCAAGCTGAGTATCCAGTTCAATCATTTGAATCCACCTTTACTATATAGTTTATGTTGGTCATAGTATTGGTTGATTCAGTGGAAACATACCGGAATTCATGAAACTTTTGGTATGTATTAAATGTGTCTCAGTAAAGAAAACAACTCGGGAAAATATATTTTTTTCAAGTTAGTTTAACGCGACTCTAACTGCCATATATTTCCCGAGCAATAACGATTTCATTTTAACCCTTAGAATACTATTTTACTTTGTTTCATAATTATATTGCTCTTCAATCTCTCCTGAAGAACTGTGAACATAAGCAATTGTGTCATTTTCATCAGCAAGTTCAATTGCTTTTTCAATCGCCTCATCTTTCGAATCCGTTGTATATTCTGGTTCTTCCTTGCCCTCTTCTTTCACTGCCCATTCTTCTTCAGACGGTACAACGTGAAACCTTGCATCTTCCGTACCTGCTCTTTCTTTAAAAAACTCTTGTCGTTCTTGTTCAGACATATTTAAAACCTCCTTTAGTTGATTGAAAATTCATGTTGCATTAGTCGATACCCGAATCACAATTTGGAAAACATAAAAAATCCACCTTGGAAAATTCATTCCAAAGTGGATCATATGACGATTAATTATCTTTGTTTAATACGTCCATTACTTGCTGAACGGATTGTGCTGATTGATCTAATTGAGTTTTTTCTTCATCTGTCAAATCAAGCTCTATAATTTTCTCGAGTCCGCTACCACCGAGAATTGTCGGTACTCCTAAATACATATCCTTGTAGCCGTATTCTCCTTCGAGATAAGCGATTGCAGGTAAAATTCGTCGCTGATCTTTCAGAATTGCTTCTGTCATCTCTGTCAACGCAGCAGCAGGGGCATAGTATGCTGAACCATTTCCGAGTAACCCTACGATTTCACCGCCGCCTTTTCGTGTACGTTCCACAATCTCATCAAGGCGTTGTTTTGAAATGAGTTTCTCTAATGGAATCCCTCCTGCGTGAGAGTAACGAAGCATTGGCACCATGTCATCACCATGCCCACCTAGAACGAATCCAGAAACATCCTTTACGGAAATATCCAGCTCTTCAGCGATGAATGTGCGAAAACGCGCTGTATCTAACACACCAGACTGACCGATGATCCGGTTTTTAGGTAAACCAGCTGTTTGGTATACGGTATAGGTCATCGCATCAACTGGGTTCGTTAACACGAGAATAATCGGCTCCTTGGAGTACTTCATAATTTCTTGTGTTACAGATTTCATAATTTTAGAGTTTGTCGCTACAAGATCATCTCGACTCATTCCAGGTTTTCTAGCAATTCCTGCTGTAATGATGACGACATCAGAATCTTGTGTGTCAGCATAATTCGATGTGCCAACAATTTTTGCATCAAATCGTTGAACAGGACTTGCTTCTAACATATCTAGAGCCTTACCTTTAGTCGGGTCTTCCATGTCTGGAATATCGACTAAAACAACGTCAGCTAATTCCTTTTGAGCAACCATCAAAGCAGCTGTTGCACCTGTGAATCCGGCACCGATGACTGAGACTTTCCTACGCTTGATTGTCATCTAAAGCCTCCCTCAATTTGATTTCAACCAATTGATTCTAGCTTTCCACATTCAAAGAAACATTAACCCATGTTTTTGATTAGTTCATCAGCGAACTCAGAAGTTTTAACTTCTGTTGCGTTATCCATCAAGCGAGCGAAGTCATAAGTAACGACTTTGCTTGCAATCGTTTTATCCATCGCTTTTGCGATTAGCTCACTAGCTTCTCTCCAGCCTAGGTGGTCAAGCATCAATGTACCTGACAAGATGACTGAAGATGGATTTACTTTGTCCATGCCAGCATATTTTGGAGCAGTACCGTGAGTCGCTTCAAAGATTGCATGGCCTGTGTCGTTGTTGATGTTCGCTCCTGGAGCAATACCAATTCCACCAACTTGTGCAGCTAGCGCGTCAGAAATGTAGTCGCCATTTAGGTTCATTGTCGCAACGACTTCGAACTCTTTTGGACGAGTTAGGATTTGCTGCAAGAAGATGTCTGCAATTGCATCTTTAACGATGATTTTACCAGCATCTTGTGCTTCTTTCTGCGCTTTGTCAGCTTCTTCGCGACCTTTTTCTTCAACAATCGCATCGTATTCGTTCCAAGTGAATACTTTGTCGCCATATTCACGTTCAGCTAGTTCATAACCCCAGCTCTTGAAAGAACCTTCAGTAAACTTCATGATGTTTCCTTTGTGAACGAGCGTAACGGATTTTTTGCCTTCGTTTAGTGCATACTCGATTGCTGCACGCACCAAGCGCTCAGTACCTTCTTTGGATACTGGCTTAATTCCGATACCAGAAGTTTCAGGGAAACGAATTTTGTCTACACCCATTTCGTTTTGGATGAAGTCAATTACTTTTTTCACTTCGTCTGTTCCTTCTTGCCACTCAATACCCGCATAAATATCTTCAGTGTTTTCACGGAAGATTTGCATGTCTACATCTTCAGGATGCTTAACCGGAGAAGGTACCCCTTCGAAATAACGAACAGGACGTAGGCAAGTAAATAGGTCAAGCTCTTGACGTAGTGCAACGTTTAGAGAACGAATTCCTCCACCAATCGGTGTAGTCAATGGACCTTTAATCGCAATTTTGTAATCACGAATTGTTTCTAAAGTTTCGTTTGGTAGCCACTCACCAGTTTTGTCATATGCTTTCTGACCAGCAAGTACTTCTTTCCAAACAATTTTCTTTTCGCCGTTGTATGCTTTTTCAACAGCTTGCTCTAATACTCGTGAAGCTGCAGCCCAAATGTCTGGACCAGTTCCATCTCCTTCGATATATGGAATGATTGCATGATTTGGAACATTCATTTTTCCATTTTCTACTGTAATTTTTTCACCTTGTGTCATTGAAATACCTCCTCATTTTTTACATCCGTTTTTGTTATCTGAAAATTGTTGAAAAATCCAGACAACATCACAAAAGCCGGAAAGTCCGGCTTTTGAATAATCTATAGTACCTTAATTCGATCGCTACTTAGCGCTCATTAAGTGGTACATACTTCTGTTTGCTTGGACCTACCCATTCAGCTCTTGGGCGAATCAAGCGGTTATCAGCATACTGTTCAAGAATGTGTGCCAACCAACCAGATACGCGGCTTACTGCGAAAATTGGTGTGAAGAGATCATGGTCGATCCCAAGACTATGATATACAGACGCTGAATAGAAATCAACGTTTGCAGGTAATCCTTTGTTTTCTTTAATATAGTCTTCAATTTTAATAGACATTTCGTACCATTTCGTTTCACCAGCAATTTCTGTTAATTGCTTGGACATTTCTTTCAAGTGCTTGGCACGTGGATCGCCATTTTTATATACTCTGTGGCCCATTCCCATAATTTTTTCTTTGTTTTCAAGCTTTTTCTCAATATGTGGAATGGCATTGTCGACTTCACCAATTTCAGAAAGCATCGCCATAACGCGCTCATTTGCACCACCGTGAAGTGGTCCTTTCAGTGCTCCGATTGCTGCAGTAACACCAGAGTAAACATCAGAAAGTGTTGCTACACAAACACGCGCTGTGAATGTAGATGCGTTCAATTCGTGATCAGCATGTAAAACTAATGCTTTGTTAAATGCTTCAACTTCAATGTCTTTTGGCTCCTCACCATTTAACATATATAGGAAGTTTTCCGCATAGCTGTATTCTTTTTTCGGTGCAACCGGATCTTTTCCGTTCCGAATTCTTGCAAAAGCAGTAACAATAGTAGAGATCTTTGCTTGTAAACGAACAGCTTTACGACGGTTTGCTTCTTCATCCATCGTATCTGCTTCGTCGTCATACAAACCAAGCATAGAAACGGCCGTACGCAATGCTGCCATCGGATGAACCGTTTTCAAATCATACGATTTCAAGTGATCAACGATTTCAGAAGGGATATTCATATTCTCTGCTAAATCGTTTTTGAATTTGTCTAATTCATCTTTTGTAGGTAGCTTTTGATTCCAAAGAAGGTAAACTACTTCTTCGAAACTTGAGTTTTCTGCAAGATCATCAATATCGTAACCCACATAGGTAAGCTTATCATCAATGATCGAGCTAATAGACGATTCTGTTGCTACAATTCCTTCAAGTCCCTTAGTGTTTGACATCGTATCTCTCTCCTTTTTCTTTTTGTCAAAATGTGTATGAACACATTTAATTCTATCGGAATGCTAGTATATCTTCCACATACCATTATAAACAAATTCCGACTGAATGTGAAATTTTTTAAAATACTTAGAAGTATTTAGCTTCATAGCTTGGACAATTGGTTCATACAATGATGTATGTAGGTGTTATTTAGTTGGATACAAGCTTTAGCTAAACAATCCAACCATCGAATCGACAACACGCATAGCAAGGTATGCAATTCCCGCGCCAATTAATGGTCCAACAGCGATTCCTTGGAAAAACACAACAGCAAGAATCGTTCCGAGAATCAGGGCTGTTGTCAAGTGTGGTTCGTTCGCTAACAACGTCAATCCGTCCTTTGCAACATAGGCCACAAAGATTCCTGCAAGAACAGCAATCCATGCATAATACGATTTAAAACTACTCGCTAGATCGGCAAACCCTATTTCACCTGCAGCGATGGGAACGAGTACTGCAACTGTAATAATGACAACACCGATAAACATACCTTTCGCTTCTAGAAAGGGAAAGACCCGATCTTCCAGCTTGAACAATTTAATGCCTAATAAAATATAGACGGCAATTAAAATCGCTTGGTTTTTAGCGATAAATCCGAGCGCTAATAAAATAAGTAAAAATATTGTTGATGATGAAAACACGATCATTCACCTCTTTATTGAAGCTTCACTTCATCCATTTGCACGAACTTTTCATTAACAGAACGTATGCGTGGATGAGAGACCCTCTCTCATTGTAGCAGAAAGGATTACAAGAATGAATATTGATTGGATTAAAGCTACACAACTGACTGTCACTTTCATCGTAGTGTCTACGTTATTTTACGTTAGCTTACCCATTTTATATCCGTTTTACATAAGTATCGTGCTTGCGATTGTTATCCTCCCGCTCGCTAAGTTATTGGAAAGAAAGTTATATTTTCCTCGGGGACTAGCTATATTCACAATGATTTTTATGTTATTAGTCGTTTCGATTACAGTTATATCGTTAAGTATGATTGAATTGATTCACTTTCTCCAACAATTCTCTTATCTCTTACCTCAGATATTCGATACAACATTACAGCACTTTTATGAAACGATATTTCCTTGGACAGAAAAAGTGATTGGAACATTATCTAATTTACTAAGCAAGTCTCCGGATTTTTCAAAGGATTACTTCACACAGCTTTTGAGGGATTTTGCGAACTCACTTCGGGAATATAGTCAAAATTTTTTATTGGACCTTGTCCAATCACTCATTTTATTATTCACGAACACGTTACAGTCGAGTTATATTTTTATACTCATTTTATTAAGTACTTATTTTTTAGCGAAGGATGGTCCTAGATGGGCAGCTACTTTATTATCAAAGCTTCCCACTCCTGTGAAAGATTTTGTATTTGATCTTAGGACGCAAAGTTATCAAGTGATTAAAAGATATTTTTTCGCACAACTTCTGATCATTTTAAGCTCAGGATTAATTATCTGGATTGGACTAACAATTTTAGATGTGAAGCATGCACTTGCAATCACTTTTTTTAGTATGCTTTTGGATTTCATCCCTTTGATCGGTGTCAGTGTCGTGTTTATTCCTTGGATTTTATATAGTTTTCTGACACAGCAATTTCATATGACAATCGGGTTAAGCGTACTTTTACTAGTCTTGATCATTTTTCGTAATATCATTGAACCAAAACTTTTAGGTACATCCCTTGGAATTCATCCTTTTGTGATGATCATATTGTTATTTTTATTTTTTCAATGGTTTGGTGTAATGGGTGTGCTTTTAACCCCTTTGTGTTTAATTTTATTGATAACCATTAAGCAAACGGGTATTTTACGGGATATTCAAGCGTATTTAACGAAGTAGGTCGGATGGTTGGGGGACATAGTTAGGCAGCGTGAGTTTGGCTTTCGTGCTAGAGAGATGCTATCAACGACGGAAGTGGGGGGGGGAATTGGTGGCCTTCCGTGCTCGAGAGGCGCTGTCAACGACGGAAGCGGGAAAATTTGTTTGGCTTCCGTGCTCGAGAGATGTTCTCAACGACCTTTTCACATGATGACGATGCCGATTGGGTGTCGAGAGCACTTCTCGATGACATTTCCGCATGAGAACGAAGCCATTCGCGTATCGAGAGCGCTTCTCGACGACATTTCAACACAAGAATGAAGCCACTTGGGTAACGAGAGCACTTCTCAATGACATTTCAACACGAGAACGAAGCCATTTGGGTATCGAGAGCACTCCTCAATGACATTTCAACACAAGAACGAAGTCATTCAGGTATCGAGAGGATTTCTCGATGACATTTCAACCCGAAGACAGAGCCTTTTCCGTCTCGAGAGCACTTCTCGATGACTTTTTCTACACGAGTATGAAGCCACTCGGGTGTCGAAAGCCTACTCAACCAAAAAAACCTGAACGATAACACATAACGAGTGTGTCGTTCAGGTTTTATAAATTCTATCTCCGGTATATATGAAATCTTTTGACTGATCCTTTTTTAATCATCGATAACAGCTGTGCTTGTGCCCAAAGTTTGAATGGTCTACGAGTCGTTGGTATCAATAAAAGAAAACCAACTAGATCAGTAAGAAACCCAGGCGTGAACAATAAAACTGCTCCGATTAAAATCGCAATCCCGTCGAAAATTTCATCTTTTGGCATACGGCGGTTAGCCATTGCCTGACGGGCGCTATTCAGTGTACTAATTCCTTGCCACTTGGCTAAGAAGGCACCTGTCACACCTGTCAAGATAATGCCAATTAACACAAACCAAATACTCGTTATGTTCCCAAGCCAAACAAAGATAGCAATCTCGATGACTGAGAAAACAACAATTAATAAAAATAACAATCGAAACATTTATTCACCTTCTATATGATCGAAGTTCGTCCTAGATAAATATTACCCGTTTCAGAATCAAGTGTAATCTCATCGCCATTCGATAACAAGCTCGTCACTTCTTTCGCACCGACGATTGTTGGTAGGTCTAAGTTTAAGCCGACAATCGCTGCGTGGCTTGTCAATCCGCCTTCTTCTGTTATGATTCCTACAGCTCGTTTGATCCACGGCATCATTTCTTTTTCTGTACCTGTAGCAACGATGATGTCACCGTCTTTAAAGTTTTCCTCTAACTGTTCTGCACTTTCGGCAATGATGACTTTACCAGAAGCACCTTTGTCTCCGATTCCTTGGCCTTTCTGTACGATGTCTCCGACAACGTGAACTTTAACTAAGTTAGTAGAACCACTTTGACCGACAGGAACACCAGCTGTGATTACGATTCGATCTCCGCGCTGGATGTACCCTGAATCAAGACTACGGCTTACGGCTAATCCGAGCATCTCATCAGTTGAATTCACTCGTTCTCCGTGAATTGGATGAACTCCCCACACAAGGTTTAATTGTCGATTTACACTTTCACGGAAAGTAATAGCGATAATTGGTGCATTCGGACGATATTTAGAAATCATCCGTGCAGTATTCCCGCTTTCCGTCGGTGTGACGATTGCATTCAATTCAAGTTCTTCTGTTAAATTGGCAACCGAGTGACTAATCGCGTCAGTCATATTTTTATCATCATTTTTAAATCGGTTGTTGGATGTATCTAGTTGTGAAATCTTGTTTTCCGTATAAACAGCAATGTTATACATCGTTTGAACGGATTCAACAGGGTAATCACCTGCAGCTGTTTCGCCGGACAACATAATCGCATCCGTACCATCATAGATTGCGTTCGCAACATCGCTTGCCTCCGCACGTGTCGGTCTTGGATTTCGTTGCATGGAATCTAGCATCTGTGTAGCTGTAATAACTGGTTTTGCTGCTAAATTACATTCGTGGATAAGCTTTTTCTGAACGAACGGTACTTCTTCTGCTGGGATTTCAACACCTAAGTCCCCACGTGCCACCATGATTCCGTTACTGACCTGAAGGATTTGAGCAATGTTGTTCACGCCTTCTCGGTTTTCGATTTTCGGAATGATTTGGATATGTTCACCGTTGTTTTTTTCCAATAGCTCACGAATATCTAACACATCTGAAGCACGGCGGATAAAGGATGCCGCAATAAAGTCAATTCCTTCTTCGATTCCAAATAAAATATCTTCTGCATCTTTATCTGTAATCCCCGGTAGGTTTACGCTCACATTCGGAACGTTGACACCTTTTTTATTTTTGATTTCACCGGAGTTTTGCACAACGGTTTCAATCTCATTTTTATCCTCATGAATCGCTTTAACTTCAAGACCAATCAGTCCATCATCAAGCAAGATTTTTGAGCCTGGGTGGACGTCATGAATCAATCCACTATATGTGAGAGAAAACCGCTCGGCTGTTCCTTCTACGTCATCCATTGTCAAGAAGACGGTCGAACCTTCTTCTAAATACGCTTGGCCTCCTTGAAATTGGCCAGTACGAATTTCTGGTCCTTTTGTATCCAACATAATCGCAATCGACCGACCAGTTTCTTCAGCAGCTTGACGGATATTCTGAATTCGATTACGGTGTTCTTCATGATCTCCATGAGAAAAGTTTAACCTCGCAACATTCATTCCTGATTCGATTAATTGCTTCAACGTTTCCACGGACTCTGACGCAGGTCCAATAGTACATACAATTTTTGTTTTGTTTTTAATCATAAGGTCACTACCTCCTAAAGTTATATGGATAGTTGGCTAGATAAGTTATATAGTTCTTCTATCTCTTTGTTACTTTTATCGAAATTACCTGTAAGATCATAATCGACAAATTGGTTATTTTCCAATCCGACCATCCGGCCTTGCTTTCCATTTAGCAGCAGCTCAACGGCATAAGCACCAAAACGACTCGCAATAACACGGTCATAAGCGCTTGGCGAGCCTCCTCGTTGTGTATGGCCCAATATCGTTACACGAGTTGAGAAATTCAACTCATCTTTTATTCGCTCGGCAATGTCATAAGCATTACCCGCGCCTTCAGCCAACATAATAATGCTATGTCTTTTTCCACGTTCATGGCCTCGTTTAATTTTTTGAATGACATCATCATAGCTTGTCTTAATCTCTGGGATTAAAATACTTTCTGCACCGCCGGCAAGCCCTGCCCACAGTGCTAAATCGCCAGCATCTCTACCCATTGCCTCAATGACATAAATACGCTCGTGCGATGTGGCGGTATCTCGAATTTTATCGACCGCTTCAATGACAGTATTCAAGGCCGTATCAAATCCGATCGTGTAGTCAGTTCCAGCAATATCATTATCAATCGTCCCTGGAATACCGATACATGGATAGCCTTTCTCCGTCAGTTTTTTTGCACCTTTAAACGAACCGTCACCACCAATGATGACCAATCCTTCAATGCCATAGTGATTCAACTGTTCAATAGCTTTCTGTTGACCTTCTTCCGTCTTGAAATCTTCAGAACGGGAGGAAAACAACATTGTACCACCTTTTTGAATAATATCACCAACGGAACCAATATCCAGTTGCTTAATTTCACCATCGATTAACCCTTGATAACCATAATAAATGCCAAATACTTCTATATCATGATAAATACAGCTTCTGACAACTGCACGAATCGCAGCGTTCATTCCTGGCGCATCACCGCCACTCGTTAAAATACCAATACGTTTCATAACTTCACCTCATCTCATTCTCTATAAAGGCAGTAAGTAATTCATCTTATTGAACCATCTACCTATATTTTAAATCAACTGTTAGGTAAAAATCATGTCATACGGGGTAAAGTTCAAATAAAATTCGTTTGATACATTAAAAATGTTAGCTTGGTCTGCTTTAAGGTTACCACATAAATAAAAATCTGCCCCCTTGTTTATTTGTACCAATAACAAGTAGGGCAGTTCTTGGTATTACTAATTGACAGGAGTTTCTGTTCGTTCTAAAACGGACGTTGTTGAACCGATTTTTTCATATTTACGCCAACGTTGATCCAATAATTCTTGTTCACTTAATTGACTTAATTCGTGCAAAGAAGATTCAATGACTTCTTTGATTTTATTCGCCTGGCTATCAATATCACGATGTGCGCCACCTTGAACTTCTTCGATAACACCGTCAATTACACCGAGTTCCTTAAGGTCATAGGATGTTATTTTCATCGATTCAGCCGCTTTTTTGGCTAAATTGGAATCTTTCCACAGTAAGGCCGCTGCTCCTTCTGGAGAGATAACGGAGTAAGTGGAGTTTTCCAACATGAACAGCTTATCACCAACACTGATCCCTAAAGCGCCGCCACTTCCGCCTTCACCGATTACAATACAAATGATTGGGACAGTTAATCCTGCCATTTCACGAAGGTTCTTTGCAATGGCTTCACTTTGACCTCGCTCTTCAGCAGCTTTTCCTGGATAAGCACCTTTTGTATCGATGAACGTAATAATAGGACGATCGAATTTTTCTGCCTGGTACATTAATCGCAATGCTTTCCGATACCCTTCAGGATGTGGCATACCGAAATTACGACGGATGTTTTCTTTCGTATCTTTTCCTCGTTGGTGTCCGACTACGGTGACAGGTTGACCATTAAACTTGGCAATCCCTCCGACAATCGCTTCATCATCGCTATGATAACGATCACCATGCATTTCAAGGAAATCAGTAAATAGTTGCTCGATATAATCCAACGTAGTCGGTCGCTCCGCATGTCTAGCCATTTGAACACGGTCCCACGGAGCCATATTTTCATAAACTTCACGTTCCAAATGCTCCAACCGTTCTTCCAAACGACCAATTTCTTCCGTCAGATCGACTTCACTATCACCAGAAATCTTTTTCAGCTCAGCAATCTTTTCTCTAAGCTCCACAACTGGTTTCTCAAAAGGAAGGACGTTCTTCTTCATGAGCGATCACCTCCATCCTGGTGAATATCTAGAATCGTCGTTAATATTTTTTTCATTTCCGACCGATGAATAACACGATCTAACTGACCATGCTTGTACAGAAATTCAGCCGTCTGGAAATCATCTGGCAACTTCTCTCGGATCGTCTGCTCGATAATTCTTCGACCCGCAAAACCAATCAATGCTTTTGGCTCGGCAAAATTGTAATCACCTAAAGAAGCAAAACTCGCTGATACACCACCTGTTGTCGGATGCGTCATATACGAGATGAACAACCCGCCTGAACGGCTAAAGCGTTCCAATGCGACAGAGGTTTTCGACATTTGCATTAAACTGAGTACGCCTTCTTGCATACGCGCACCACCAGAGGCTGTGAAAATTATAATAGGCAGTCTTTCTTCTCTTGCTTTTTCAATCGCTCTTGAGATTTTCTCACCGACGACAGACCCCATACTTCCCATCCGGAAACGTGAATCCATTACAGCAATAGCCGATTCATAACCATTTATTTTTCCTTTACCTGTCATAACGGCTTCATTCATACCTGTCTTCTTCTGATCCTTTTCCACTTTTTCTATGTAATCCGGAAATTCAAGTGGATTTGCGGAAGTCAGTTGGACATCCCACTCTTCAAATGTGTTCGCATCCATCAATGCATTTATCCGTTCTTTCGCTGACATCGGATGATGATGGTCACAATTTAAGCAAATGAGATTGTTTTTTTCTAATTCTTTTCTGTAGTATATCTTTCGGCATGAAGGACATTTCATCATTAACCCTTCTGGGACATCTTCTCGTTCTGCTTGTTTTGATATTGTGGCATATTTTCTTTTTTTATTAAAAATATCTCGTAACAACGGGATTCCTCCTTTGCGTGTACACACCATAAACATACAGGAAGTCTACCGTGAAAATTGTCAAAATTGATCACTGAGCAAACTTCATTATTCGAGTGTATATACCTTTTCCAGTGCTTCTATTGCTGATTCAGCTTTATTTTCTTTGACCCAAAACAATAATTGCTCATAAAATGAATGATTTTGTAGTTCAAATGAGATTGGATTACTGAATCCTTCGAGTAGATGCCAAATTTTTATGAGTAGTCGATTGCCCGTTGCTTTAAACAACTCTGTAAACAGAAATGTATGTAGCTTCTCTTTCGGCAATTCGACGATTACTGATAATAATTTCTTGTAAAAATCCATTGAAATTTGCCCACTAAGATTAGATAGCACTTGAGATTCGAGTAATAATTTCAATTGAAGTACTTCTTTTTGGGATCTCGTTTCTTGCAGAATAAATGTCGACAAGATTTCAACCGAATAATAAGGTTGATAGGAACGAAGAAAGGTTCCTTCCCCATGTCGTGTTTCTATCAAACCTAAAAGCTCAATCGCTCGTAAAGCTTCACGGACAGAAGAACGCCCAGCGTTTAACTGTTCAGCCAATTCCCTTTCAGAAGGGAGTCGATCACCATCTTGCAATTGATGATCGACAATATAATTGCGTATCTCTTCCAACACTTCTTGATATACTTTCGATTTTGTGTCTTTTGTCATAAAAGGCACCTCAATCTTCTGCCCATTTATTTTTCATTAATCATCGTAAGTTCTTCTGTGCGTTTGCGTATCTCTTCTGGATCAACTTCAATTCGTGCAACGCCTGATTCCATAGCCGCTTTCGCAACAGCTGCTGCTACAGCAGGTGCTACACGCTTGTCAAATGGATCTGGGATCACATAATCTGGTGAAAGTTTATCTTCCGAAACCAATTCTGCAATCGCATGAGCAGCAGCAATCTTCATCCGCTCATTAATTCGCGTTGCTCGTACATCCAATGCTCCTCGGAAAATTCCAGGGAAGGCCAGTACGTTATTCACTTGGTTAGGAAAATCAGAACGGCCTGTGCCAATCACTTTGGCGCCCGCTTCTTTCGCTTCTTCAGGTATAATTTCCGGATCTGGATTAGCCATCGCAAAGATTGTCGGGTCATCGTTCATGCTCTCTACCATTTCTTTTGTCAATGCACCGCCGACAGATACGCCGATAAATACATCTGTATTTTGAATAACTTCTTCCAACGTTCCTTCAATATTATCTTTGTTCGTCATTTTCGCGACTTCATCTTTCACTTCGTTCATTCCGTAAGGTCGACCTTCATAGATGGCTCCTCTAGAATCACACATAATAATATCACGGACGCCAACACTAAATAATAGTTTTATAATAGCAATACCTGCAGCCCCTGCTCCGTTAATCACTACTTTAGAATTTGAGAACGTTTTTCCGGAAATTTTCAATGCGTTAATCATTCCTGCGACAGTAACGATTGCTGTTCCATGCTGATCGTCATGAAAGATAGGAATGCTCGTTTCTTTTTTTAATCGATCTTCAATGACAAAGCAATTTGGCGCAGCAATATCTTCAAGGTTTACACCACCAAATGTCGGCTCCATTAATTTTACTGTATTCACGATTTCATCAACATCATTCGTGTTCAACGAAATAGGAAAAGAATCGACACCAGCAAAACTCTTAAAGAGGGTTGACTTTCCTTCCATAACAGGCAAAGCAGCTTCAGGACCAATATTTCCGAGTCCTAAAACAGCAGACCCATCTGTCACGACCGCAACCATATTCCCTTTCATTGTATAATCATAGACAGCTTCTTTATTATCATAAATTACTTTACAAGGCTCAGCGACTCCTGGTGAGTAAGCAAGACTAAGATCTCTTGCATTACGGATCGGTATTTTTGAGTTTGTCGTTAATTTTCCTTGGTTTACTTTATGAATGTGAAGTGCTTCCTCACGTAAATCTGCCACTTGTACCACCCCTTCATAAAAACGTTGAAACAGATAAATTGGTCTGACCATTAACCTAATTAATTATAACAAACCATATACACATGTAAAGAAATTAAGCTAAACAGTATAGCAAAAAATGATACATATTTAATGAAAAATGATCTGCAAACATCGCAATCCATCACTAAAAATCAAGGCGTTATGTACTTACATAACTCTATAATCTATTAATATATGTGGTCTTAAAAAAAGATAATTATCTATAAAAAAGGCGTTATTAAAATCCATTGTTGAATGGTGATCCGCTATCGGCGGACGCTTTTACCCACAGGGCATAAGGCGACATCTGCGATAAATCGCAGTGTCTTCTATACCGCGGGCACGGCTCAAGCCTCCTCGGCCAAAGACCATGGCCTGCGGTGTCTTGAGCCTCGTGCTATTCCGACGCCTAGGACGGCTAGTGTCAACGTTGGCCACAGGACGTGGCCGTTCTTAGTTGACCCGCTGGAGTCGCCACCTTCGCTTCTCACAATCAACAACCTAGTACTACATTATTAGAAAATCAACACTGAGCTTTAACATAGCCATAAAAAAACCAGATTTATTAGCCTCTAGGTTGTTTCCCGTTTGTGAAGCAAATAAATCTGGTTGTGGTTTAAATTTTAACGTTTTCTTTTTTGAATGACGACATTGTCTTTACCGAATACCTCTCCAAGATAATGAATGGATTCTTCACTTAACTTTAGATCATACTGCACGGAAAGCTTGTATGATTTTTTCTCATTCGCCAAATAAAGAACGACAGGTGCCGTACCCGGATACATCTCGCTAATTTTTCTGATCATTTGTAAGTAATCTTTTTCTTTTTCGAAAATACGAATGAAAACAAGTTGTGAACTATCTTTAGGTAGTTGTTGAAGGTCTATTTCTTTAACGTTTTGGATAATGAGTTGTTTTTCATTATTCCGTTCGTCCGTCCGCCCCTCAATTTCCACAATCATTCCTTCAGCAATGTTTCTACCTACTTCACGATAAACTTGCGGAAAAATAACGCCATCGATTGCTTCCGTTTCATCCTGCATTTGAATGAAAGCCATCTGTTCTCCGCGTTTTGTGCGAATCTGTTTAATCTCATCAACTGAAGCGACTGTTTTCGTCTGTTTTTTCACTGGTAACCTCCGCACCTGTTGGATCGTAGCAAGTCCTCGTTTCAGTAAACTTCTTCGAACACTCTTTAAGGGGTGATCGCTTAATGTGAATCCAAGCACTTCTTTCTCCATGCTAATCTCTTTTAACGTCGAGAATGGCTCTGCTGGCGTGTATTCAATATCCATCTGGAACAAATCTTCATTCCAGTTCATTTGTTCATTGAAATTAGAAAAAAGTTCGCCTTGCTCCATCGCCTGAACGGTTGAAGCGAGTAGTTGGGCACGATTGCGATTCGAATAATCAAATGCACCGACAATGATGAGTGATTCAATTGCCGTCTGCGTAATGACATTCAAGTGTACCCTTCTCGTAAAATCAAATAAGTCCTTGAACGGTTGTTGCTTACGTGCTTCTAAAACTTCCATCAATGCTTGTCGGCCAAATCCTTTGATACCGAGTAAACCGAAACGAACTGTATTCGGTTCTTCTACGGTAAACTTGCCAAAACTTTTATTAATCGAAGGCGGTAACACATTCAAACCGACTTGTTTCGCTTCTTTTATATATTTCTCAAGCTTTGTTGAATCATGAATGACTGAGCTTAATAACTCTGCGTAAAAATAAGCTGGGTAATTCGCTTTAAAATAAGCTGTTTGATAAGAAATCATTGAATATGCTACAGCGTGACTTTTATTAAATCCATAGTCAGCAAATCGCTCAATCCATGAGAAGATTTCTTTTGCTACTGTTGATTCATAGCCGTTTGCTTCAGCTCCTTGCATAAACAAATCTTTCATTTTTTCGATGGAAGCTGGATCTTTTTTGCTGATGGCTCGTCGTAAAATATCTGCTTGTCCGTAAGAAAAACCCGCAACCCGGCTAACGACCTGCATAATTTGTTCTTGATAAATCAGTACCCCGTTCGTTTCTTGTAAAATGCCCTTTAAATCTTCGTGTATATACGAAACTGGTTCTTGACCATTTTTACGCTTGGCGTACGTTTCAATGAATTGTATCGGACCTGGGCGAAACAACGCGTTAACGGCTACGATATCTTCTAATCGGTTCGGTTTGATTTGTCGGAGTGCTGATTTCATTCCGCTCGACTCAAGCTGAAACACGCCGGTCGTATGCCCTGCCCGCAATAATTGGAATGTTTTTGCATCATTCATCGGCAGTTTTTCTAAAATTATCGATTTGCCTTCTTTCTCTCGGATTTGTCGAATCATCCGTTCGAGCAATGATAAATTCCGTAAACCGAGAAAATCAATTTTCAACAAACCGATTGCTTCGAGGTCTTGCATCGGAAATTGAGTTAAATAGACGCCATCCTGTCCCTCGATCACCGGAACCGTCTCTGTGAGATAGCGATCACTAATCACTACACCAGCCGCATGGGTCGAATGGTGACGAGGCAAGCCTTCGATGACGAATGCAGCTTGGAACATTTGAATCAATTGTTGAGATTCTTGAATGTAATTCCGATATGTTTCATTTTCTTGGACAATTTTTTTTAATGACGTTGACTGCTTCGGTAAATGCTTCAGTAACCAATTCATTTGTTCATCGTTTATGTGGAATACCTTTGCAAGTTCACGAATAATCGAGCGAGACTGGAATGTTCCAAATGTAATAATTTGAGCAACCCGATGTTGTCCATATTTATTTTTGACATATTGAATCATTTCTTCTCTACGATAATCCGAAAAGTCAATATCGATATCAGGCATCGATCGACGCTCTGGATTCAAAAAACGTTCAAACAGCAAGTCATATGCCAATGGATTGACCTTTGTGATGCCAAGCAAATAAGCAACAAGGGAGCCTGCCGCAGAACCTCTTCCTGGACCAGTCAGTATGTTTTCTTTATGAGCGTACCGCATGAAATCCCAAACGATTAAGAAATAATCAGCAAAATCCATTTGGCCGATAATCGTCAACTCTTCGTCAAGTCGTTCCTTTGCGCGCTCCATCTCGTTTTCTGCACATTTAACTGGTAATTGTTTTTCACAAAGCTCACGTAAATAATCAATCGACTTTTCACTTTCATTTATAGAAAAATGAGGCAAATCAAACCATTGATCTGGAAACTGAACGTGACACTCATTCGCAATGTTCATCGTACGTTCAATCGCTTCAGGGTATTTATTCACGAATTCAGTCGGTAATTGTTCACCGGTGACGAAATGGTGAGCGCCTGTGTTCTTTTGACGAACAGAAGATAAAGAGGCCTGTTTCCTCATTGCCAATAACGCCTCATAGCCAATTTTGTCACGCTCTTTTAAATACCTAACATCCACAGTAGCAATGATTCGATCAGCGTATTGTTGGGCCAGCTGTTCTACCCATTGATTCAACCGTTCATTTTCAATGTAAGGTTGGACAGACACATACCAATCATTCAATTTCGAATCAATCGATTGAAAGATCGTTTGGATTGTTTGATCATCTTCCAAAAATACGAGGTCCTCAATAAATGTGTTATAAACGGACAGCACACAAATTACATGGCTACATCCCGATAGATCTGCTAATTGAATCGATTCATTTTTCGCCATTTTCTTGTTAGATAATTGAACGAGTTCCTCATACCCGCTTCTATTTTTGGCCAATAAAACAAACCGGAGTGGTCGATATTCTGATTCCATATACACATCAGCTGTCATGCCGATAATCGGTTTCACACCATACCGAAGGCACAGGTCATAAAACCGATACGCCCCAAATAACACCTCATGATCTGTTAAAGCCAAAGAATGCATGCCGGCTTCCTTTGCTTCACTTACTAATGATTCAAGTTCGATTGTACTTTCCATTAACGAAAAACTACTATGTATTTGTAAGTGGACAAAATCCATCGGAATCACACCTTCTAAGTCTTTTCCATTCGTTCAATCTCTTCTGTTTATCTATGTATAAAAAAATTGCCATTCTTATCTATTATAGCTGAGCTATGAATATCTTGAAAACTCAACATATCAAATTCATTCAATTCATAGAATGTAAATAGGACATGTCATGCATTGAGAGGAAGTCAACGAATGGAAGAACGATTTATTTTTGCGATGATTAAATGCTTTTTCATTTCTTTTGGCGTACTCACAGGTGGAGCACTTTTTGGTAGTCTTAGTGCTTATTTAACAGGGGAACCACCGATTTCTGAGTTGATACTTGCCGCAAAACGTCTACGGATTTGGGCCATTGTCGCTGCGATTGGCGGAACTTTCGATGCAATTTCCACATTTGAAAAAGGAATATTTGAGGCATCAACCATTGATCTGATTAAACAAATCTTATTAATTATAGCAGCTATGGGAGGCGTTAAATCTTCTCTCATGCTTATTTCTTGGATTACACAAAGTGATTTTTAATTTAGTGAACTAATTCACTGATTGGACGAAAGCATATGCACATACCGCCTTATTACAAAAAAAGAACATGGCAAAGCTTTTTTCTCGGTGTTTTGGCTGGCGTCATTATCGGTTACTTATTCTTTTTATTTGTTTATGGGAAACATACCGAACGTTGGATTGAAGAAAATATGGAAATCCGTACCGAATTAAAGCAAGTCAAGCAAGAAAATGATTTATTGAAGCAGGATAAAGAAAATTTAAATGAAGAACATGAAGAAAAATTAACGATTCAATCGTTTGAGATAAATTTATCCAATGCCAAAGATCTTGAACTTGATCGGTTTACGGAATATGAATTAATCGAAAAAATTGAAGACGAACTCAACCCGGTCATCGGCAGAAATATCGCTTCTGTTTCGGAGCAAAGAGACTTGCTCATTCGTACGATTGAGAATCAAACATATCATGTCAGGGATATCAATTATTCAGTGAAGATCTCTCATTTGACTGTCGCTCCGATTCTAGTGGTTACTGTCGAGGTCACAGTGGAAACTGGCGGAGCAACCCTTTGAATAATTCACAAAACGTCCATAAAAATGTGTCCATTTTTAGAAAATTTTATTTTCAATAATTAGGAACTAAATGAATGGGATAAAATATAATTGTAAGAGAATAGATTTCTTTTGCGAAGGAGTGGTAATGATGAAAGTAATTCACACACAACGAATCGCCAACGACAAAATCGCTTTATTGATGAACGGATATTCGGCTTTCGCTGAATCAGAAGAGGTCATCCGTCTCGTCAACCGAAGAATTCATCGTAATAATTTAAACATAATCGTAGAACGTACCAATGTAGGATGCTGGTTCATTCCGGAACAATTGAACAAAGCACAATAATCTCACAGAGTAAATTGCTCTAAACAGAGACCATTCTTACTTAAATCATTGATTTTCCCGATATGTAAATGGGAAACTGGTCGAATGAACGACCAGTTTTTTGTTTGTTTATTGTTCTATATTAGAATATGCTAAATAATCTTCACAAACCCGATCTAACTCTTTGACTAATAAGTCAGCTTCATTCCACGTATATACCTTTGCGCCAGATGCCATTGGGTGCCCACCACCATTATATCTCGAAGCCAATTCGTTGATGACAGGACCTTTCGAACGTAATCTCACGCGAATCACATCATCTTCTTCGATAAAGAAAACCCATGCAATCACTTCTTGAATGTCACCGGCAATACCAACAAATGAGTGTGTTTCTTCACTCGTTACCCCATACTCGGCCAACAATGATTTTGACAACCGAAAAACAGCCGCCCCACTTGTTCTTGGCTCCATTTGTTGAAGTAAGTGGCCTTTCAAACGAGCGATTTTCAGTGGAACTTGGTACATGCTATCATATAACGAAGCACGGTCGAAATCATATTTTACTAATTCTCTCGCCGCTTCAAACGTTCGATTCGTTGAACTTGGGAATAAAAATCGCCCTGTATCCCCTACAATGCCTGCATATAATAGCCTTGCCGCTTCCCGGTTCAATTGGAATCCACGTTCTTTTCCAGCAACATAGAGCTCATAAATCATCTCACTCGTCGATGATGCTGACGGGTCTACCCACATATAATCACCATACGGCTCACGATTTGGGTGGTGATCAATTTTAACGACGACTTCTCCTAAAGAATAACGTTGATCGCTGATCCGCTCTTCATTCGCCGTATCACATACAATGACCAATGCACCATCGTACTCTTTATCTGAGAAATCATCTAAGCGAGCGAGATAGTTCAGCGACATCTCTTCTTCCCCAGCAAGCAATACTTTTTTGTCTGGAAACGATTGTCGAATGATTTCTCCCAAACCTGCTTGTGATCCGTAAGCGTCCGGGTCTGGGCGTTCGTGTCGGTGGATAATAATTTTGTTATATTTTTCAATGAGCTCAATAATTTGTTCTGTCATCAAATGCACCCCTTTACTTAAAAATCGTGTTCTTTCAATTTTTCGCCATACCTTTGTCGTTTCGGTGGCTAGAATTTTTATTAGACAATCTGTACAATAAAAGAAGTTATCATTCTAGGAGGAGTTTTCATGCCCATATTTATTACACTGATTGTCGTTTCTTTTGTTCTATATATTTATTTCAAAGTAAAGATTATCAGCCAAAAAGACCCACTAACGATGCGATTCACGAATGCAAAAGCACGAATTGCATTAGGGGTTTTTATCGCTACATTCGGAGCGAACCAATATGTTTACTATCAAACTCAATTGGCGCTTTTCGTTTGCTTGCTGTTTATTGTTCTAGGCGTTATTCAAATCGTTTATGGTTATCGGTTATATAAACATTACCGCAGTGAAATCATTCGTCTTAGCGACTGATCCTAACGGTCAATGAATTGCACCATAACCATCGCTTTTCCGGCTAGTCCTAAATCAGATGAAATTTGAACGTCAACCTTGGCAAATTTTCGACCAGACTCAAGAATTTCAGTCGTAACAATTAAACGGTTCCCTAACTGAGCAGGCTTCATGTAATAAATCGATAAATTTTCGATGACCATGTCGCCTGTTTTGTTTCTTTTTAAAACTTGATTGCAAGCCTCTGCGACAAACGAAGCAAATACGCCATGTGATAAGGTACCAAGATTGTTCGTTAATTGCGGCGTTACCTCTGCTTCAAACAATTGCTTCTCTTCATCGTAAATCAATTCTTTTTGAACAATATCATCAATTGTTTCACCGATTTGTGGTTGGCGTTGAAAATTTTGCAATCCTTTAATGACATCTTGACGAGTGATTACTCCTAAAAACACATCACTCTCATCCACAACAGGTAATAATTCAATTCCTTCCCAGACCATCGTATGTGCCGCATTTGCTAAAGAAGTCATTGCTTTAACTGTAATCGGGTTTTTGGTCATTACTTTATCAACTTTCATGTCCTCGTTTTTACCAATGACATCTTTTGATGTTAATATACCGACCACTCGATTGTTGTCATCCAAAACCGGATAACGACTATGTTTACTTTCTTCATTTAGCTCATGCCATCTTTTAACCAAATCACCGCTTCTTATGTTCACAGAATGATCAATAGGCGTATAAAGATCATCGACTAACGTAACCTCTTTTTTGATTAATTGGTCGTAGATCGCCCTGTTGATCATCGTTGCCACAGTAAAGGTATCATATGTACAAGAGATGACCGGCAGTTCATATTCATCAGCTAGTGCTTTCACATAATCGCTCGTATCAAAGCCACCGGTAATTAAAATTGCCGCGCCTTCACTGAGTGCTTTTTCTTGAGCTTTTACACGGTTTCCGACAATAAGCAATGATCCTTTTTCGGTATAACGCATCATCGCTTCCAATTGCATGGCACCGATCACAAACTTACTCAATGTTTTATGTAAGCCCGCTCTTCCGCCAAGTACGTGACCATCTACAATATTGACGATTTCAGCGAATGTCAGCTTTTCGAAGTTTTCTTTTTTCTTCTTCTCAATGCGGATCGTTCCCACTCGCTCAATTGTGCTAACGAATCCGGTATTTTCCGCTTCTTTAATTGCCCGATATGCTGTTCCTTCACTTACATGCAACTCCTTAGCAATCAACCGTACGGAAATTTTCGTCCCAACCGGTAGTTCTTCAATGTATTTTAAAATTTGTTCGTGCTTTGTCAGCATTTTTTTCACCCGATTCAAATGATAAATTCTTGTTCTTATTATACCCCTAATAGGTCATGCGGTTCAATTTTTCGTGTTAAACGAATTTTTTCTGATTGATGAATTGATTCTGGATGTAAAAACCCGTTAAACACTTTCGATACGTTTGAACTTCTGCATCTATTTCAAAAAACCTTTTTATATTCGACCGCAAGAAAATATGCGAGCGCCGTTCGGGCGTATAGAACGCTTCTATTCGACCGAAAGAAAATATACGAGCGTCATTCGGGCGTATAGAACGCTTCTATTCGACCGAAAGAAAATATACGAGCGTCATTCGGGCGTATAGAACGCTTCTATTCGACCGAAGAAAAATTTATGAGCACCGTTCGGGCGTATAGAGCCCGCCTATTCGACCGTAGTAAAAAATATGCCCGCCAGTCGGGGGTATAGAGCACGACCATTAGAAAGAGCACATAGTCATCGAAACGAAATAAATGGAAAAGCCACGAGGCAAACCTCGTGGCGTCTATCGCATCTATTTTATAACTCTACCATGTCTCCAGCTTTCATCACTTTCCCTACTCCTTTGCCTAACTTCTCAACAAAGACATTAGGATCTTGTTCAATAACTGGGAATGTATCGTAGTGAATTGGAACGACTTGTTTCGCTTGAATCCATTCTGAAGCCAATTTCGCATCTTCTGGCCCCATTGTGAAGTTGTCTCCAATTGGTACAAAAGCTAAATCAATGTCATGCATTTCTCCATACATTTTCAGATCCGTAAATAATGCAGTATCACCTAAATGGTAAATGGTCTTGCCATCAATGGTGAGAATAATTCCAGCTGGCATGCCTGTATAAACAATCGTACCGTCTTCTTCTGTATAGCTAGATCCATGGAACGCTTGTGTTAGCTTAACCGTTCCGAAGTCAAATTCATGTGATCCACCGATATGCATTGGGTGAGTGTTTAATCCTTTATCACCTAAATAATTGGCCAATTCAAATGGTGCAACGACGAGGGAGTCATTGTTTTTGGCGATTTCTTCTGTATCCCCAACATGGTCATTGTGGCCATGTGTCAGCAAAATAACGTCTGCTTTCACACTTTCCAATTTTAAATCGCAGTTTTCATTCCCTGTGATGAAAGGATCAATTAAAATTGTTTTCCCATTTGCTTCAACTTTTACAACAGAATGTGCGTGATAAGATACTTTCATGAAAAGACCTCCTTTAAATAATTCCATACATCAAGGGTTCTAGACTGTTTCTTATTTTCCCTTTTTACGATAGGATAACACATAAGAACAAAAATTCAGAGGTGATGAAATGAAACGGATTGAACAACTGACAAAAGAATTAAAGAAAAAACAAATGGACGCTGTCTTTATGACTTCCAAGGCAAATTTGTATTATTACACAAATATTTACGCAGAAGCCCATGAGCGTTTACTTGCTTTGTATGTAGATATTCACGGAAATATCTTATTGATTTGCCCTTCACTTGAGAAAGAAGATGTGAAAAATGCTGGTTTTACAGAGGATGTCATCTATTATGGTGATCACGAAAATCCGTGGGAACTATTGAAACAAAAACTCTCGGGAGCAAGTGGTATTAACCGTCTAGCGATCGAAAAAGAAGTATTAAATGTGAATCGATTTGAGCAGTTGAAAAAAGTTTTTCATACAGCTGAATTAGTCGATGGACAAGCAATCTTAAATAATATCCGTTTAATTAAGGACGACCAAGAATACCGTTATTTAAAAGAAGCCGCTGAATATGCCGACTTTGCGATTGAAACGGCAACAAAGCATATTGCGGTCGGACAAACTGAGCTTTCACTTATTGCAGAGATTGAGTATGCGCTCAAAAAAGAAGGCATTCGGGAAATGTCTTTCGGTACGACTGTTTTGACAGGTGAAAAATCGGCAGCACCACATGGAAATCCGGATTTAACAAAGATGAAATCGGGCGACTTTGTGTTAATGGATTTAGGTGTTGTCCATAAAGGTTATTGCTCAGATATAACTCGAACAGTTGCTATTGGTGAAGTATCCGATCAACAAAAAGAGATTTATCAAACCGTATTAAACGCACAAAAGAAAGCGCTAGAAGTTAGCCAAATTGGAGTTCCTCTCGGTAAAATTGACCGTGCTGCACGTGAGGTGATTGAAGCAGCCGGATATGGTGAATATTTTATGCACCGGATCGGACATGGGTTAGGTATTGAAGTGCATGAATTCCCATCACTCGCTTCGAATAATGAATCCCTCCTTCAACAAGGTATGTGTTACACAATTGAACCGGGAATTTATTTACCGGGTGTTGGTGGAGTTCGTATTGAGGATGATGTTTTTGTCACAGAACGAGGCGCAGAGACGTTAACCACATTCACAAAAGAACTTATCCAACTTTAACCGTGCGATTAAAAAGCTGTCCATCGTCACGAATCAACGATGGACAGCTTCTATTATTTTTATTTTGTTGCTAACAACTCATTGACATCTTTAAAGTCCAATTGATGTGCTTCTGCAACTGCTTCAAATGTGCAATAGCCATCCAATGTATTAATTCCTTTACGTAACGTCTCATTTTCTTCACACGCTTTTTTATATCCTTTATTCGCGATTTGTAAAGCGTATGGAACCGTAACGTTTGTGAGACCAATGGTTGAAGTACGTGGCACAGCACCAGGCATGTTCGCTACAGCATAATGAACAACACCATGTTTTTCATACGTTGGATTATCATGTGTCGTCACCCGATCGATGGTTTCAAAAATTCCACCTTGGTCAACAGCGACATCAACAATGACAGAGCCCGGTGACATTTTCTTCACCATTGCTTCTGTTACTAATGTCGGCGCTTTAGCACCTGGAATCAAAACAGCTCCGATGACTAAATCTGAATTTGCTACCGCATGCTCAATGTTTAAAGGATTCGACATAACGGTATTCACTTGGTTGCCGAACAAGTCATCCAGCTCACGAAGTCTTGCAGCATTCACATCCATCATCGTTACATTTGCACCTAAACCGACTGCAATTTTCGCAGCTCCCGTTCCGACACCGCCGCCACCAATGACAGTGACATTCCCTGGTACAACCCCTGGAATTCCGCCTAAGAGAACGCCTTTACCACCTTTTGTTTTTTCCAAAAACTGTGCACCGATTTGTGAGGCCATACGACCAGCAACCTCGCTCATCGGTGTCAGTAGCGGCAATGCGCCATTCGGTAATTGAACCGTCTCGTAAGCGATACCAACTACTTTCCGGTCGATCAGAGCTTTCGTTACTTCTGGCTCATTCGCCAAATGAAGGAATGTTAGAAGAATTTGTCCTTCATAAAAATAATCGAATTCTTCTTCTAATGGTTCTTTTACTTTCATGACCATCTCTTGTCCCCAAGCTTCTTTCGCGGTTGAAACAATCGTAGCTCCCGCTTCAGCATATTGGTCATCGGTAAAATTCGAACCCTCACCCGCATTCGTTTCTACATAAACCTCATGTCCTTGTTCTACAAAAGACACAACGCCAGCTGGTGTCAAAGCGACGCGGTTTTCATTATTTTTAATTTCTCTGGGTACACCAATTCTCATACCCCACCCCTCCTAGCAAATAGATATGTATCTCATTCAAATATATCATTAGCTTTCTAAAATGTGAAACTATTTTGTTAAATGACGGTGAATAACATCTAACCCTCCGGTTACTTCAATGACAGAGCCTGTAATCATGTCGGAATCATCCTCACACAAAAAACCGACCGTTCGTGCAATATCTTCTCCTGTTCCAGGTCGACCGATTGGTGTTTCGGTTTCAGCGACTTGGCGACTTTCTTCAATCGGACTTTCTTTCATCTCACCGGTAATATTGCCTGGAGCGACCATATTCGCAGTAATCCCATATTCTGCTTCTTCTAATGCAACTGTTTTCATCAATGAAGCCGTTCCCACTTTTGCTGCAGCAAACGCTGAGCGATAAATCCAACCTGGCGTATTGTTCACGCCTTGGAAACCTAAAAATACAACACGTCCAAATTGTTGACTACGCATCAATGGAATAATTTTTTTCAAAAAGTAAAATGAAACATCCAAATTCCCATTGACCATTTGATTCCATTCTTCTTCTTCATAGTCGACTAATTTTTTTCGTTCAAAAATGTAAGGTCCTGCATTACTCACAAAGCAATCAATCCGGCCGAAGCGATTCACTGCTTGGTCAACGACCTCATCGATTTGTTTTTTATTCGTAACATCTAATTGCAACACTTGCAGTCGGTCTTGTTTATCTTTGTAAATCTCGACTAATTGGTCTGCCCGTTCCTTATCTGAACGGTACGTTGCCGTAACACTATAACCCTTTTTCAAAAAATAATCGGTCATCATTTTTCCTAGACCTTTTGAACCTGCAGTAATTAACACATGTCGCACTATTATTCACCTCATATAACTACATTTACATATCTTTCATTTTAACACGAACAATACATATAAAAGCAATGATCGTCCTATACGCATTGCGTTTCATTTTGATTCAAATAATGATATAATAAATATAGAATGAAAATTCGTTGGAGGTGTTCACATGGCAATGAAGTATCATAAGATTCTTGTCGCGGTCGACGGTTCTAAAACGTCTGAATTAGCATTTAAAAAAGCGGTTGAGATTGCCAAACGGAATGATGCCAAGTTATTTATTACCCACGTAATTGATACAAGAGCTTACTCTTCTATTGAAGCTTATGATCAAGGAATTTCACAACGAATTCAAAATGATGGATTGCAATTGGTCAATAATTATAAGGAACGTGCAGAGAAAGCTGACTGCCAGCATGTCGAAACCATTCTCGAAAGCGGTTCACCAAAAGTAAAAATCCCAAAAGAAATTGCACCTAAAAACAATGTTGATCTCATCATTTGTGGGGCAACAGGGTTAAACACCGTTGAACGTTTCTTCATTGGAAGCGTCTCTGAACATATTACACGCTTCGCAACGATGGATGTGCTTGTCGTTCGCTCATCTGTCGACAATGAAGAATAATGAAAAATGGCCTAAATGAGATTTACTTCTCATTAGGCCTTTTTTTGTTGATTCATCACTGCGATTGACGATCTTGAATCAATCGATACTGATAGAATCGTTTCGCAAAATCGGTCAATTGTTTCGCTAACTTGTAATTATAAGCAGCACCTATTCCTACGCTGACAAGCGGAATTCCTTGGAATAGTTTCTTGCGGAAACCGACAATGAAAAGTGTTTTAAAGAGCTGACGAATCGGTTGGTTCAACCAAGTTTCGTCCGTCAGTAAGTCTTTGTTCTTCATAACGGATTCCAGCTCTTTCACTTGCTCTTTCAAATCTTCCCACGCTGCGCCTTGCAAACGTTTTGGTAATGAACCGGCATGAAAAACTTTCAATGCAATTAACATTTCAATCGGATTGTTCAAATTATAACCAAATGAAGACCCAATCAGTTGGATGCTGCGCAAGTTCAGCGCTACAATTAACGGCAAATCAGCAGCCAACAGTAGAAAACCACCCGCACCAGTAATGCCACCTTGTGCAAAGCTATATACGCGATTTTTCGCTACTTGCTGATCGGCTAAATAGGTCAGCTTCTCAATTGACAGCTCCTGCAAGTCTTCAATTCGCTCTATGTTTTCGTCATACGTACGGGCAATTTGCAAAATTCGTTGTGTCGCCTCAGTTTGACTATTCGTATTTTGCAAGAAAGTATACGTAAATAAAAACCATTGATCAATCGATTCAAAGAAACTTTTCTTTATTGATTCTGGAAACTTAGAGAAGTATTGTATCATCCATTCATCATACAGTTTCTCAAAATCATTGAGTTCATAACTGGACATCTCATTTACCCAACGGTCAATCTCACGTAAGACTCGTTCTTCTCCCATTTAATCACTCCCGATTTCGGTTTCATCTCTTCTATCGATCATTCGCAAACCATTCATTGATTTGATCAATCGTACGATTCATACCTTGTGCATCTTTGAAAGATGGTAGCTGGGCCAACATAAATTTTCTCGGCTTCTTCGCATCATTCCCTTTCTTTTGCAAAATCAAAATACTTTTTCCTTGCTTTTCTTCTTTAAATAAAGATGGAGGTAGTTCCAATACCCCATTAATGTACGCTTCTTCAGCGAGAAATTGATTTAGCTTTTTATCTTTATCCATTTCAAACAAGAAGTTTGGAATAAGAAAAAATAAATAGCCACCAGGTTTCGTATAGGTTAAACTTTGTTCGATAAATAAATGATGTGCAAACGAGTGGCCTTCTTCAGCTTTCAGTTGAAAGCCTTGGGCATTCTCGTCATCCGGATAATAACCAACAGGCAAATCAGACAAGACAACATCAACCGGCTCCAATAGAATTGGTTTTAAGCTATCTTGATGGAAATATTCAATTTCTCTTTCCTGCAAATTCGTATGATTATATGCCAAACGCATCAACGTTGGATCGACTTCACTTCCGAACGCTTCTACTTGCTTATTTTTCAGTTGATTCAATACAGCTAATAGAAAGTTTGCTGTTCCAACTGCCGGGTCAAACATACGGAATTCGGATTTACCATCCATAAACTTTTCGATTAAATAGCCCATCAATATTCCAATTGTATCCGGTGTTACATAATGGTGTTGTTGCGTTGCACCTTTCATCCCTTTCAAGATTGCAATCTGCATCGCTTTGCGTCGTTCTTCCATAGAAAAATCTTGTAGATCGATACTATTCAATTGATTGACTAAACTTTCTTCATATGTAGACTTCATATTTTCTGGCAATTGAGGGTCGAATAAAAGTCCGCTGGAAGCAATTAATGCTTCTAAATAAGGAACAGACTCTTCACTCTCAATTATTTTTGTCGTTTGATCGATCCAATCGAATAGTCGCTCCACACGTTCCATTTGTTCTGCCATGTTCATTCCTCCGCTTCAAACAATCTCTGTTTATTTTAGCAGAGAAACAAGGTCTTTTCCTAATCATAAGCAGTTTAGTCATCACATTGGGGGCGAACCACCGCTAAAACCGCACACGTCCTATGATATGCGAAAAGCGTCCAAGCGATAAAACTATGTGAAGCCGCCGATAAATTGAGAAGAGCCGCCAATAAATCTAGATAACCCGCCGATAAACCGAGCGAACCCGCCGATAAACCGAGCGAACCCGCCGATAAACCGAGCAAACCCGTCGATAAATTGAGCGAACCCGCCGATAAACCGAGCAAACCCGTCGATAAACCGAGCAAACCCGCCGATAAACCGAGCAAACCCGCCGATAAATTGAGCGAACCCGCCGATAAACCCGCCGATAAATTGAGCGAACCCGCCAATAAATCGTAAAAAACCAATAGTGAATTATCAACAACGGACTTTAATAAAGCTTTTCATAAAACACGAGGACGACAATCGTCATCTAACCCATCGTCGTCCCAAGCTCTTTAATATTTAGATTTTCCGATGTTAGGATTGTTCAGGAGCTGAAGGTGGCGGCCCTTGTTGATCCTTGGATTGATGACTGTTCTGGTGTCCACCTTGATTTTGAATAAAGCTTTTTATATAATCAGCAGCCATTGGTGCCAATTCAAGGAGCTTCTCCATTAAATGGGTTTGGTCATTCATATGAACCATTTGAATATCACCAGGCCTAACAATCAGAAATGCAATTGGTGTAATGGACACGCCGCCACCTGCTCCACCTCCGAATGGTAAAGATTGAGACGATGAATCTGAATCACTCGAGCCTGAGGAATTGTCAAACTCACTTCCACCTGAAGCAAAACCGAATCCCACTTTTGAAACAGGTAAAATAATCGTTGTCTTGTCAGGTGTTTCAATCGGATCGCCAATAATCGTATCTACATCGACCATATCTTTAATACTGTCCAACGCTGTTGTCATCAAATCCTGAATCGGATGTTCCTCACTCATATTTGTCCACCTCATTAACAATCGATTTCAATTTTCTTAAGTTACCTATAATGTGACCGAGAGGAGCAAAGAATATGCAAGAGAAGTTCGTTTCGAATTCTGGTTGTTGAAAATTAGGTTCGATATGGATTTCTGGCTTAGCCGAGGATTTTACACATCGATTGACACTATGGAAAAGGGCGTATTTGACCGAATAACCGATCCCATAAAGGATAGCCGTTTCATTTGCGTTTTTTAAACCATATACAGTTTTCCATTTAAACTCATTCATTACCGATGAAGCGGCTATTTCCATTAATTGCTCGTATGCTTTTCGATAATGATCATAATGAAGCGTCTTTTGTTTTTGATAATTGTTCAACCGGATTGCTAATTGGTCCAGCAATTGCTCACCTTGTGGAAGGTTGATCGTCTTTTCGTAATTCGCGAACAACACTGTAATGGTTATGTTGGCAGCTTTTTCATCCTCGGAATAAACGAGTCGTAGAGATATCACAACATGTTTATGTAATAGCCATAAAATAAATAAAAAAAGAATTATCGTGAAAACTCCTAACCCAATCCAAAAACCCATCGGCTTTGCCTCCTCAAATACTTAGGATAATCCAATAGGAAGAAAACTATGCCAGCAAACATAGTCATATCAGTCTCTAACTCACTAAATCTGGCTCATAACAGTAAAAAGCTGTTCCACAGCTTCAATAAATGAAACCGGGAACAGCTTTTAGTCAAACTTTTTTTACTAATTATTTTCCATACATTTGTTGTTGAGCCTGTTGTACAAGACGTTTTGTGATTTCGCCTCCAACAGAACCGTTTGAACGAGATGTTGAATCTGGACCTAGCTGAACACCAAACTCTTGCGCGATTTCAACTTTCATTTGGTCTAGAGCTGCTTGAACTCCAGGTACAACTAATTGGTTTGAGTTTTGGTTTGCCATTCCTATCACCTCCTCGTTACCTATTGTGGTTCAAAGGAGGAAATCAATACTGTGTAAATCATGGAAATAAAGGTATGGATTAGGTATCGTTTAATCGTAAGATAATAACCTTTTAAAACAAGTCATTGTAAACGTCAGCTTTAGAAAACCGCGACCCTTCAAATTCTACCGTTTCCATACCATCGACAGCACGCTGTAACTCTTCAGTGAAATCAACATTTGATTCAAATGCATTTACTTTTTCGCGACGTGGTTTCGTCTTCGGCTGTTTTGGTACAAAAATCGTACAACAATCTTCATATGGACGAATTGAGATCTCATACGTATCAATTTCCTTTGAAATATCGATAATATCTAATTTATCCATCGAGATTAGTGGCCTCAAAACTGGGTAATTTGTTACTTCATTGATGGTATGCATGCTTTCCATTGTCTGACTCGCAACTTGGCCAAGACTTTCACCGGTAATCATTGATAAAATATCACGCTTTTCCGCGACCATTTCACTAATTCGAAGCATCATCCGACGCATAATTGTCATTCCGTAATTTTCGGGCATTTCTTTATGAATTTTTTGCTGAACTTCTGTAAATGGAATGATATGAAGTGTGATTTTCCCGCCGAAACGCGTTAATTTTTCGGCTAAATCTTCAACTTTTTGACGCGCACGTTCACTTGTGAACGGTGGCGAATGAAAATGAATCGCTTCAAGCTCAACGCCCCGCTTCATCGCTAGATAACCAGCAACAGGGCTATCGATTCCTCCTGACATTAACAATAAGCTCTTGCCGGCTGTACCGACAGGCATACCGCCTTTACCAGCAGTTTTTGACGATGTAATATACGTTGCATCTTTTCTTATTTCGACTCGTACTTCAACATCGGGTTTGTGAACATTAACCACCCATCCTTCAGTATTACTGAGTAGATGGCCACCGAGAATTTGATTCATCTCTTGTGATGAAATTGGAAAACTTTTATTCGGTCGCTTTGTTGTCACTTTAAATGTTTGGCCGGATTCTTTTTCAAGTGCAGCCAAGGCAGCTTCTTTAATCGCTTCTTTTTCATTTTCAACTTTCAACGCTAAGCTAAAAGAGTGGATACCGAAAACTTGTTTACATACATCACTGACACCTTCAGCAGACTCACCGTTTAACAAAATATACATATGATCTCTTTTTGCTTGTATTTTCGTATTCGGAAAATCGATTAACGCTTTACGCATATTATTTTCCAACTTTTGAATAAAGTGCTTTTTATTTTTCCCTTTCAGCACTAACTCTCCGTATCGTATTAATAAATGATTATATTCCATAAAATTACCCCATTAATTTTTCAATATTTTTTATTTTTTCATGTAAAACAACGAGAAACGTCTCAATATCTTCTTTTGACTGGTTCATATGCATACTAACACGAATGGCAGCAGCCGTCTCTTTTGTATCAAAACCACAGGCTAAAAGTACATGACTTGGTTCATTTTGTTTGGATGAGCAAGCTGACTTAGTCGAAACCATAACTCCTTCCTCGCCTAACGCATGGATGAGTACTTCTGGTTTGAACTTTAACACAGAAAAGTTCAAGATGTTGGCGATGGCATCGTCTGGCGAGTTAATACGCACACTAGGAATATCTTTCAAACGACTCCGTAATATTTGATTCAATGTTGTAATGGTTGGATAATTCTTTTTCTGTTCTAACGCTAAGCGCATCGCTTTTGCCAGTGACACGGCACCCGCTGGATTTTCAGTTCCAGGACGAAGGGTATCTTGCTGACCGCCACCATATAGCAATGGCTGTAATGTTAAACCTCTTCGTTTCAATAATAAACCTGTACCTTTTAACCCATGAATTTTATGTCCGGAAATCGATATTAAATCAATACCTTCATGCCAGTAAGGAAGCGAAACCTTTCCAAAACCTTGTACATGATCAACATGAAAATGTGTGGTTGGCCATTCTTTCAGCAATTCTGCTACCTGCTCGATTGGCTGAATGCTTCCAATTTCGTTATTCACGTGCATGAGTGTAACTAATATCGTATCTTTACGAATCGATTGTCTTAACTCATCAACCGAGATCTTCCCCGTCTTATTAACAGGAAGATAGGTGACCTGGAACCCTTCTCGTTCTAGTTGCTGACATGTTTCTAAAACAGATGGATGTTCGATTGTTGACGTAATAATATGGTTCCCTCGTTTTTTATGTGCATAAGCAATTCCTTGAATGGCCATATTATTGCTTTCTGTGCCACCAGACGTGAAATAGACTTCTCTTTCATGAATCCCCAGTAACGAAGCGATTTGCTTCCGTGATTCGCTCACCAATTTTTCGACTTCTCCTCCAGCGATGTGTATAGACGAAGGATTAGCAAAAAAATCGGTCGCCACTTTTGTATAGGATTGAACGACAGAATCATCTGGTTTTGTCGTTGCACTATTGTCTAAATAAATCATCTTCCGTACTCCTTTAAAAACTCAACGTTATTTCCACCTTAGTATATTAACAAAAACTCACCGATTAACAAGACTGACTACTAAGAAAATCGATAAAAAGTTAAACGATTACTTAGGTGTCAATTCCAAAAAAAGAAGCGTTCCTCATGAAGAAGGAACGGCTTCTTGTTCAATCTCTAACCAATGTAACAGCTCATCGATCGGTACGCCATCAGTGAATTGTTGTTTTTTATCGTATTGATCGACTGTTTTATTCGATGTTGATTCATTTTGACCTTGAGCGGTAACAACTGATTCACTTTCAATCAGTGATACATATTCTTTTTCCGATATATTCGTTTCAGCTGTCTCATTCAAAAATGAAACTTGTATAACATCATCATTCATATTCAATAAAACAAGCAAGACAACTGACCATGTCAGTACACAGGCAACACTGCTAATGATTACAAAACGTTTCCCCATTGTTCACGCTCCTATTTAAGAAACCGATGACTCTTCTGCTCCGACGAATTCTTCAATTCGTTTCAACGCACCAGGTTCAATTTCTTCTAAAGACTGACCGGCTTTTTCCAATGCGCGTTCATATTCATAATCGAGGAAGTCCGCTTCTGCTTCTGCGATATTCGCAGCTAAAATCGGGTATTGACTGCGGTACCGATTCGCATATTGAATCACTCGTTCAGCAAGTGTTGCTTGTTCAATAAGTAAGTCAGTTTGCTCAACCGCTTTTTTAACACATTTTTCCGCTTCATTCAATAATTCAGCAGCTTTATCCATATCGAGTGGTTGCTCTTCAATATTTTCATGCCCTTTTTCGATCAGCTCTCGTGCTTGGTTCACAAGTTCGACTAAATAATTTGGCACGCCAGGCAAATTGTGTTTGTGCAATTTTTGTTTAACGACAAGAATTTGATGTTTCAGTTCTGATATTTGATCTCTAGCCTCAAGTTCGTCTTTTCTCAGATTGTGAAGGTAATGATCAAATGCTTGTTGTGGCTCTTGCCATGCTTCATACTGCGTGAACCATTGTTCAATTGACGTCCGGACCGTTGAAAATGGTTTGTTTTCGTCTTCGAGGGTTTGATTAATTTCAACAGCTGCTCGATCTAATTCATTGATTAATTGTTCAAGTTCTTTTTGTTTTTCTTGCTTTTCGCTATTCAAATGATAATTCTCTTGCACTGCAGCAACATTTTCTTTTGTGATCTCAAATGTTTCCTTAGCTTGCTGTAATTGTTCATCCATTTTCGGAATATGTTCTACTACGTATTTTTTGTCCATTGCTTCTTTTTCAAGATCATCGTAGATTTCTTTAATTCTGGATTCTACTTCGGCTAATTTTTCACTGACTCCATCGTCATTTCCTTGGTTCAATTGCTCAATTAAAGCAAGTAACGTTTCATGTAATAAATTAACTTCTTTATCGACACCGAGGTGTTGGATTCGGAAGCCTTCATCTCTCATTTCACGCAAGCCGTTTTGCAAGTGATCCAACTCTTCCGGAAGGGACTGTTTACATGCTCTATACAACTCAGGAAACTCATTAGATTTCCGTTCAATCTCATTTAAACGAGCCTGCAAGTCATGGACCAATGATTGAGCTTCAGTATAATTACCCTCGTCACTCAACTCTTCAAATCGAGCCAACTCAGCTTCGATTTCATCTAACTCAACTTCAAAGACGACTTCTGCTTTACCGAGTTGATAGCCGTTTTCCAACACTTTTTTACGAACTTCTTTAATTCGTGGATTTACCTTTTTTGCTTCTTCTCTACTGTTTTGTTCGGAATGAAGCAACCGTTCCACTTCTGCAAAAATGTCATCAATTGTATGTTCAACTTGATTTAACGTTTCTTCAGCGGATTGTAATACGAGGAATGCTTTTCGGAATCGATATTTCTCAGCAGCTTCCTCTGAAGCGAGTAATTGATCTTCTAACGAGCCAAATGTTTGATGATTGATTTCATCCCATTCTTCCCGCCAGGATTCAAACAGCTCCTCTGTTTCACCAGATAGATTGAGGTGCCTGATTTTACCCAATTCTTCCGCTACTCGACGATTCATCAAATAGACTTTCTTTTCCTCTAATGCATCTACACGTTGGTATACCTTCCGCCTCATAAAAACACCAACCGAAATAAATGCAACAATGATGATTAAAATTGTTAAAATCAGTTCCATCAGAAGCCCTCCAACCTCACGACTCGTGAATCCTATCTTTATTTCTATATGATAGCATGTTTAAACAATAATTGGCTAAAATTTTAAGCATTTTATATAAAAACTTACCCGTTTATCGGTTTTTATGTCGAATGTTCGGATAACGGCAGCCATTTTTTGAATGTTTCAATGTATGCTCGGATAAATGATTGACTACTTTGGTCCCATGCATACCCCTTTTGCCAATCATTTGCATACATGAACGGCGCATTCAGTAAACTTTTTAATTGAATATGTAAGGCGTCTTTTGAAGCCCCTTTTAATTCCAATACATTTGCCACTGTATTCACCATTTCATTCATTAAATATCGTTCTTTTGCGACATAAGTAGAAAACATTTCTCTAATGAAAATATTATCTAGCGATAATTCACGTTGAATAAAACAAGTAAATTGAAAGTTCTCATACTTATATTGTATAATTTCTTCAATTACATTCAAAATACGTTCTGCTGGCTGATCATCTTGGCGATCTTCAAGTAAATTTTCGACTAACTCTAAATAGCGTTCATAATAGTCGACAGTCATCGTTTCAAGTAATCCTTGTTTATTTTTAAAATAATAACTGATCAAAGAAACATTGACATTTGCTCGCGCTGTGATTGCTCGAATTGATGTCCCTTTAAAGCCATTATAGTAGAATAATTCTGCAGCAGATTCCATTATTTTCTCTCTAGAACTTTTCTCTGACATGAAATCACCTCATATTATTATACCATTCGATAGAATGATTGAAAAACCTTCTCATTTATTTCGGGAGATTACGACAAAAAGGAGAATTACATATGTTTGAAACAATTTCTTATAACGGAACGAAAGAAGAAAATTATCAACTACTGATTAAGCAACTTGCTAGTTTATTGGAAGGTGAAAAAGATGTCATCGCCAATTTATCCAACGCAAGTGCGCTACTGAATCAGTTTTTGGATGAAGTGAACTGGGTCGGATTTTATATTATGAGAGATTATGAATTAGTTCTCGGGCCGTTTCAAGGACTTCCTGCCTGTGTTCGGATTGCAGATGGTAAAGGTGTTTGTGGAACAGCCTCCCAGACTAGAAAAACACAATTGGTAGCTGATGTGAATCAGTTCCCAGGTCATATTGCGTGTGATGCCAGAAGCCAGTCCGAAATTGTTGTTCCGATTATTATAAAGGACGAGGTATACGGCGTATTAGATATTGACAGTCCAATTAAAAATCGTTTTGATGAAATAGATCAAAAATATCTCGAAGAATTCGTCAATACACTCATCCCTTTTATAGATTAAACTTTCTAGTAAATATCCTTGACGGTAATAGGTATTACGCTTATAATGGTCTTTGTGTAAAATAAAGAGCAGCCTATGTGTACCAGCTATGTTGTATTTTGTACCTCCAATGTGAGGTGTATCCCGTAACTCTCTGCTGCTGGAGCGAAGATACATGAAAGCAAAATACGCATGGTGACTGAGGGACACACTGTTACTATTTTATGCAAATACAATATAAAAGGAGGAGAAGCTCGTGTCACGATTCACAGGCTCTCTCTGGAAAAAATCCAGACGTTACGGTATTTCTTTAACCGGAACTGGAAAGGAATTGGAAAGACGTCCTTACGCACCAGGCCAACATGGTCCTACACAGCGTAAAAAGCTTTCCGAGTATGGTTTACAGCTTCAAGAGAAGCAAAAACTACGTTATATGTTCGGAATTACTGAACGTCAATTCCGCAACACGTTTGTTATTGCAGGTAACATGAAAGGTGTTCATGGTGAGAACTTCTTGATCTTACTAGAATCTCGTTTGGATAACCTTGTTTACCGTGCTGGCTTTGCGCGCACACGCCGTCAAGCTCGTCAGCTTGTAAACCACGGTCACATCACTGTAGATGGAAGCCGTCTTGATATTCCTTCCTACCGTGTGAAACCTGGTCAAGTTATTGGGTTGAAAGAAAAATCCCAAAACCTTGACATTATCGTTGAAGCAATCGAAGTAAATAACTTTGTACCAGAGTATTTAACTGTCGATGCTGACAAGAAAGAAGCTACCTTCAACCGCTACCCAGAGCGTGAAGAAATGCCTTCTGAAATCAACGAAGCGCTAATCGTTGAGTACTACTCTCGTTAATTAGCTTTAAAAACTTTGAACGAAAAACTCTCGAACTTTTAATAAAGTCCGAGAGTTTTTTATATTAAAAATGAATAAATTTTGCATTACAGTAGAATCATCCACCATGGACTCATTTGGTATTCGATTAACAAATTATCCCTATGACATTAAATAACATCAACATCATAGGGATCATTGTCCTTCTGTTTATGTAATGGTATAAATTTTCTAGAGAAATAAATACCAACCAATAAATCCAAAAACGATAATTAAAGGAATCAAAATAACATACATGACGGACAAACTAGAAAAACTTTTGTATAAATTATAATCTTTGTTTCCTTTATTACCAATCATGAAGGTAAATATGAGTGCAATAATAGAAATAACCATTATGAGGAAAAGATAAAAGTACATCGATTGGCCTCCCTAAATGTCTTCTGTTTACTTTAATGATAACATATCTATATATTAATTGATGAGACCATTTTTTCATTTGTATGTCTTTTAATTAACAGAAGGTGACCCAACTAAACCGTTTATATAAAATTCTTTATAGGTCCAGGTCGACCAAAATGGTAGCCTTGACCATAATGAATACCTAACTTTTTCGCTACTTGGCAATCCGCTTCAGTCTCAATCCCTTCCAATACGATAAAAATATCCGTCGGGAAAGATTTCATGATCGACTGAATAAATAATTTCTTTTTCGAACTCTCATTCAAGTTCATTGCATAAAAACGGTCGATTTTTGCAATATGGGTATCAATTTCCATACTGTTAACAAAACTATTCCCTTTACCTAAATCGTCTAAAGCTATGCGAAACCCAACCTGTTTTAGCTGTTGAATATTCTCATTAAGTTTGTACATATTTGTATTTTCTTTTTCGTTAATTTCAATTACGATGTTTTGAAAATCCAATGAAACTTTCTCAATGATTTCAATAAACTCTTCATAAAAATTCTGATGACATAGCGTCGATGGAAAAATGTTAATAAAAAGAGTGGATGTATTACACTCCTCTTGTAAGCAATCCTTCTTAAATGTTTCACATGCCATACGAATGGATAACATATCTAATTCATATAGCAACCCTTCGTTTTTAGCTTTCTGAAAAAGCACCTCTGGATTCGGTATTTCTTCCGAACGGATCAGTGCTTCGAACCCGATAATTTCATCGTTCGACAAATTTATGATGGGTTGGAAAACATGAAATATATTAAGTTTTTTTATTGGAGAAATTTCTTTTATGTATGTCACTGAACATTTCCGTCCTTATGCATTAAATTGTCTTGTATAGTTTTAGTATATCGAAACTCGTCGTACATTACTATGAAATTTTCCGTTACAGTTTATATATCGACAAGAACAGCCCAGTGTTTAACAAAGAATTCCCGATTTTTCTTAACGAGTGATTGTTTTGATGTTCAAAAATAAGCCCTGTCATTCGTTTACAATGACGGGGCTTATCATCATTTAAAATAGATCATAAAGCTTCTTGAATAATTTTCTTATAATACAATACGGATAAGAGGCCAAACAATGAATAAAGAACCGCATATAAGCTCATGACAATGAGCATTGGTGTCCATACTTCTGTACCAAAGAAAAACCAACCAGACTGAACAGCGAAGTAACTATGAAGCAGTCCGACGAATAAAGGTATTCCAAAGTTGAAAAATTGCTTGAGCTGAATCCCTTTTATTAAATCCCATTGTGTAAAGCCTAATTTTCTCAAAATCGTATAACTCGGTTTTTCATTTTCACTTTCATCCATTTGCTTGAAATATAATATACAACCGGATGTTACTAAAAATGTAAGACCTAGAAATCCGACGATAAACATGATTAAGCCCATATTCATCTTTTGGTTTCTAGCCATGTTTTGTTGTGAATCATTTCCTGCCCATTGGTCTATTTCTTCGGTTAGAAAAAGCTCATTTGCTTTCTCGATGTCCCGCTCACTAACGTCGACACCTCTGAAGGTTATAGCACCACCATCTTGTGATCGATGTTGCAATTCAGGGTCCAGATCCGCTTTTAATTGTTCGTATTTCGCTTCATCTACAATAGCGATTGGCATTCCGCCACCATTTGTAAAGTAACTAGATACATAATACTCACGATTCAATCCTAGAAATTTCATTGAGAATTCTTCGCTTTTCGTTTTAAGCGTTGCTTCCCCTGAATTTTTAAATGACATAAATCGTTGGAGAAAGTCTGAATAACCGGATAGTAAAAAGTGGTTTTCATCCACATCAATTCCCTCTATTGATTCATCACTGACGATAGGTAATTGTAGTTCACTTGGATCCATTGTCACCGAAGCGTCCTCATTATAGTTAAAATCCATAATACCTGATGCATCTAATTCGACGTTGAATACTTCGATTTGATTTACCTGATAATCGATATTGTTTTCTTCTAAGATTGATGTGAATTGGTTATAGCTTTCTTCATTTACTAGAGAGAAATCATTGATAACAAAATTCTCTGCTTGTTTCTCCGCTGAATAGTAAGAGATATAACTTAAACTTAGTAACCCGATTGCAAGTGCTGACACTGTCGTAATAATTGTCAGCAATAAAGCATTCGATTTCATTCTGAACATAATCGAGGATATTGATAGAACTTGATTAATTGATAAGTAACCTTTATGGCTTTTCCGTATCAATTGCAAAATAAAAGTGACGGAGCCTTTATAAAAAAGGTATGTCCCCAATATAACTGCCCCTAAAATAAATGCCATCGCATAGAACAGTTCATTGACTGTACCAAAGTCTCCACTAAATAGCTGTTGGGAAACAACATAACCGGAAATGATGAAACCAATACCTAACAGACCAAGTAATACTTGAAAAATCGATAGTCTCTTCACCTTCATTTCCGTCGACTGTTGAATCGTAAATAAGGATAGAATACTTTCTTTTTTAATAAACAAATAATTGACGAACATAATGAGTAAGTAAATGACACTAAAGACGATCAGCGTCTGACTAAGCGCTTCCGTAGAAAAATGCAGCGTCGCAATATCGTTTACATCGGTCAATTTATAAACGATCATAACCATTAATTTAGAAATTGAAAATCCAACACCAATTCCAATTGCTAGTGACACAAGATAAAGGATTAAGTTTTCTATCGTTAACAGTCGGAAAACCTTCCCCTTTGTCATCCCAATCAGTTGAAACAATGCAATCTCATTGCTCCGCCGTTTAATAAATAGGTTATTCGCATAAATTAAAAACACACTAACAATTAGGATTAAAACGATTGTACCTGCTCTGACTGCTGCTTGCCCCTTGATCGTTCCAGTAGCTGGATCCATAGAAGCATCGTATTGAAGTGTTACAAATGCAAAATAGATGGATACGCTGAAAATTAAAGCAAATACGTACAAATAATAATTTTTTAGGTTATTCTTCAAGTTTCGATAAATCAATTGATTAACGTTCATGTTGCACCCCGCCCAACACGCCTTGCGTTTTCACAATATCTTTGAAGAATAGTTGTTGGTCTTCATCTCCCTTGTTTAATTGAGAATACACTTCTCCATCCTTCAACAAAACAACACGATCACTATAACTGGCCGCCACCGGATCGTGCGTAACCATTAAGATGGTTGCTTGGTGTTTCTCATTCATTTCAACCATTTTGTTCAATAAGTTTGAAGCGGCTTTTGAATCAAGTGCACCCGTTGGTTCATCCGCAAAAATGATACTCGGTTGATGAATGAACGCCCGTGCTGCAGATGTTCTCTGTTTTTGACCGCCGGAAATTTCACTTGGATACTTATTCCGTTGTTCATAGATCCCCAATTCCTTTGCAGCCAAGTCGAACCTTTCATTTGCCTGTTGTTTGGATACTTTTTGTATTGATAATGGAAGCAAAATATTTTCTTTGACGGTTAGTGTATTCAGTAAATTGTATTCCTGAAAAATAAAACCTAAATGATGCTTTCTAAATTCAGCAAGCTCTTTCGATTTCATATTTGTAATGATGTGACCGTCTATCGTTATTGTTCCGTGACTCGCTTGATCAATTGATGACAATACATTTAATAACGTCGTTTTACCTGATCCTGAAGGCCCCATAATTGTTACGAATTCCCCTTGATCAATGGTAAAATCGATTCCTTTTAATACTTCCGTACGGTTGAATTTGTTTCCGAAACTTTTATAAATTTTTTGAGCTTTCAATAAGTGCATGATTGATTCCCCTCTCGTCATTTCTATCTTTATTGTATCGTGACAATCATGTAGTCTCCTGTGTTTTAACGAACAAAACAGAAAAAGCATATGACATTTTTGTCACATGCTGTTTAGGTTAATCACGTGAATCGTTAATAATTAGCGAGAATCCCATAAATCGACTACTTCATTTTTCTTCGGAAAGATTAACGTAATCGTCGTACCAAACGTTGGTTTTGACTCTACCTCGAGTTTAATATGCAAAGATTCGGCGGCTTGTTTCGCCAAATACAGACCCATACCAGTTGCCCCGTGATCTTTCTGCACCGTCGAAGTGAATCCTTTTTCAAATATTCTCGGTATGTCTTTTGACAAAATCCCCTGGCCTTCATCTCGTATTGAAAGAATAACTTGGCCATTCTGTTGTTTACTTTGTATGTATATATCGGATTCTTCACTATACTTAACGGCATTAGATAACAATTGCCTGAGGATAAAGGAGAGCCATTTAACATCTGTCAAAACCGTTTCTTCTTGTAAGTCGATATCAAAACCAATGCTCTTGTAAATACACCATGATTTCATTTTACGAATCTCTTCATTAATCAACGATTCAAGTAAAATTTCTTCCATGTACAGGTCGCTTTCAATAACAGCAATCCGTTTCTGGTGTAGCTGTTGATCAAGCAACATGTGGATGCGCAGCCATTCATAGTCTAAGTCTGATTTTAAAGTAGGGTTTTCAATGCGATCAATGATTAAATTCATTGCACTTAATGGTGTTTTTATTTCATGAATCCATGATAGCAGTTCGTCTTTTTCTTCTTCCAGTTGAATTCGGTTTTCTGTCTCCATTGATCTTAATTTGTCAAACTGTTGGTTCAGTCGATGTGCAACCACTTTCTCAAAAGGCGTAAAAGGCTTTGGTATTTCCGATGTATCCAGTTCGGCTGATTGATTGTCCATAGATTTATAAAATTTCGATTCTCGTAAATAACGAATGATCAGAAAAAAGACGAAGATGACTGAGGTCAAAAATACAAAATATGTGACAGAACTGAGTGGCCAATTCTGATCCAAGTAAGCCATAAACAGAAGAAGCAATTCAAAAAGAACAAACACACTGATCCAACTTTTCCGTTCGTTTATGTATTTCAAAATCATTCTGTGCCTTCCTTCGCCAAATAGCCTTGTCCGACTTTCGTTTCAATATATTCACCGAGCCCAATCTCGTCTAACTTTTTGCGTAAGCGATTCACATTAACAGTTAACGTATTGTCACTTATAAATCGTTCGTCATCCCACAAACGATGAATTAATTCTTCTCTTGTAACGATATTGTTTTTCTTTTCCAGTAGTTCTTTCAATATAAAAGCTTCGTTTTTTGTTAACTCGATGGACGCTTCATTCGTGGACACCATACTTTTCTCAAAATCAATCGTTGCACCAGCCCATGTTTTTATTTGAACTTGATCATTATTATAATTGTAGACTCTACGAAGAATAGCTTGAATTTTGGCAATTAACACGTCAAAGTGAAATGGCTTTTGAATATAATCATCGGCACCTAGCTGCATGGACATGACCATGTCGGTCGGATGGTCACGTGATGATAAAAAGATGATAGGTACACTTGACGTTGACCGAATCATTCGGCACCAATGAAATCCGTCAAATTTCGGTAATTGAATGTCGATGATAATTAATTCCGGTTGAATGCTGCTGTATTCTTCCATCACATTTGAAAAGTCTTCAATCCCATACACTTCATAAGACCATTGTAAAAGCCTTTCTTTTATTTCATTGAATAAGCTTCTATCGTCTTCGATTACTAATATTTTCATCGTGTCACCTACAGTTTCTTGAACTACTTCCACCTAAATCGCTGTCGAGTTATTGAGGATGGAGTCTTCTGCCGTCTAATGATAAAGATTAACTTTAGTTAATTATATCGACTGTTTTTTTATTCGACAAGTGAATGTATGGGATTCAGTAGCCGAATATTTTTAAAACTCCTTACCACAGCTTGGTAAGGAGTTTGATAACCATGCGATCAGTTTAATTGTGCCTTTAATTCTTCTTTAGATTTGATTTCAACACAGTTATTGATGAAAAGATAATTCATCAATCATTTCTTTTTTAAAGCTTCCTCATTAAAACAAGTAAAGTCAAAAATCAATCACTCATAAAAGCAATTGAAGAAACCGAATAATCTTCATTTAAGGTTGCACTAAATTTTTGTTCATCATTAATCGTTCCATCTACGAAGATGCTGCCCATTTCCCCTCTGTAGGGTTTCTTTAATTCTATTTGACTACCATCCTCATATTCTTGTAATAAGTATTCCCTAACAGAATCATGAATTTCATTTGTATTTTCGTCACTGAATTCACCATTTTGATTCACTTGGCAACCTCCTAATAGTATAATGATAACTAAAATTGGAATAATACCTACTTTCAATTTTTTCAAAATATTCACCTCCAATAAGTTTGAAAAGGATGAGCTATATGAGTCTTTCATCGTCTTCTATATCAGATCATGAAGCTAGTGTTATTTCTGCGCAAACATACAGAGATAACATAGATTATGTAAAAATTAGAGTTGGAGACGGAATCACTTGGAATAAAATCGACGACATCATAGATGAAGACACAGGTTTACGAGGTTACGTATTGCAAAATCCTGAAACCGAAGATATCGTCATTAGTTTTCGGGGAACCGAGACACCAAAAAGTGTTGAAGTCGAACAGAAGTATGTGGGCTCCCCATCTCAAGATGCCAGACTGGCTGGTGGTAGTGCAAAACTCAAGGATGGTAACATCGTATATGAAACCAAAACTGGTTACGATGAACTTGCAAAAGACATCAAGGAAGATATTAACGGTATTATCCTCGGTAACTCGAATTATACCAAAAAAGAATACGGGAAAACAAAGGTTAACGGTTCCCCTGCACAAAATGCAGCACTCGCCAGTGGTAGAGCAAAAATTAATGCTAATGACGGAACGATTAGTTATTTGAACAAAAACCAATTTACGGAAGCGGATGAGGTAGTCAATAAATATGTTGAGCAGCATGGCGCCGATCAAATTACATTTGTCGGTCATTCTTTAGGCGGAGGGTTGGCTGAGTTCTATGCCGTGAAATATGATTCACATGCCGTCACGTTCGCAGCAGCAGATGTATTTGATATTTTACCAAAAGAAGATCAAGAACGTGCAATGGCTGGCGAATATAAAGATAACATTATTTCTTATACGTATCCCGATGACCTTGTCGGTACGTATTACGAACATTCCATCGGATCGCAATACTATATGGATGATCCGTCCCAAGGTGGCAAAGGGTTAGATTCCCATGGGATTGTTAACTTCACAGATCAATCGCTGTATACAGAGGATGGATACTTTTTAGCGAGCGTTCTATATGACGAAATGATTCAAAGTCAGGTCACCCTATCCCCTCTAGCGTTAAAAAACCAAGGCGTTCATGATTTTCACATACAAATTCAATCCGAATTAATGAAAAGTTTTGCTAATGATGTAGAAAATAGTGTTGAAAAAATCGATTCTGCTCGTAAGCTATTAGCAATGTTTCTAGATAACTATGTATCGAATATGAATGAAGTCAAAAATCGATATATGGGTGTTACAGGAATCGGAAACTATGATCAATTAAATGCCTCTCACGTCGAAGAAATATTTCGTGAGTTAACCGCTATTCATTCAAATGGTTCTCCGAAATTGGTTGATACCGAAAAAGTTGAAGATTTGATTGAGAAATTAGGTAATTCCTCGCAAGATACGGGTGAGATTGCTCATCACATGAAAAAAATGGGTGATAATTTTGAGGAATCCGATCGATTGCTGGCTCAATGGTTGCAATTTTAACGATTGATTAGTTTGGTGAAAGAGGTGATAATCCTATGGATGAAGTCGTTGATTGGTGGAAAGAATATTTAGAAAAGAAAAGACAAAAAGAGATGATGAAAGAACAGATTCGTAGCGAGTTGGAATCTATGGTTAATGAGATGAAAGCACAATTGAACAACATTTATGACATCAAGCCAATCTCTAGAAACCATCGTGAAATTATGGGGCAGATCGAACACCAATTTGATGGGAAAGCGAACCAGGCATTAGTGCGACGATTTGAAAAAAATTACGTTCATCTGCTTGAAGCCAATTTAATGTACACTGACCTTTATGAAAGTATTCGGTTGAGAGGTTGGTTTTGGTAAGCTAAAGTACAAAGTGAGCTCCGTCTTTTTAAAAGGACGGAGCTCAAGTTATTTTACTTATTCATTTCTTGCTTCCGTAATTCCACTCGTCTAATTTTTCCTGAAGTCGTTTTTGGTAAATCGTCAATAAATTCGATTTCTCTTGGATATTTGTATGGCGCTGTTGAATTCTTCACATGATCTTGTAGTTCTTTAACCAATTCTTCAGAAGGTTCATTTCCACCCTTCAACACAACGAATGCTTTGACAATATTTCCGCGAACTTCATGTGGGCTGGCCACAACTGCGCATTCTTGAACAACTGGGTGCTTCACAAGAGCATCTTCAACTTCGAATGGTCCGATTGTATAACCAGAACTGATGATGATATCATCGCTTCTACCTTCGAACCAATAATAACCTTCTTCGTCCTTAGATGCTTGGTCACCTGTCACGTAATAATTTCCACGTCTTGACGCCGCTGTGCGTTCAGGATCCTTGTAATATTCACGGAAAAGAGCTGGCGTATCCAGTTTAACGGCGATATCCCCTACTTCTCCTGCCTTTACCGGTTGCCCTAAATCATCAATAATATCAACATCATTTCCTGGTGTGGGCTTACCCATAGCACCCGGCTTAACTTCCATATCTTTCATGAATCCTAGCAGTAGAGTGTTTTCAGTTTGACCATATCCATCGCGTACGGTAATGTCAAAATACTTTTTAAAGGTGTTGATGACTTCAACGTTTAATGGTTCGCCTGCAGATACAGCACTATGCAATGAAGACAGGTCATATTGGTCCAAGTTGTCTTCTTTAGCCATCAAACGATATTCTGTCGGTGTACAACATAGCACATTGATTTTCTCATCTTGTAATAGTGTTAAATAAGTGTTTGGCTTGAACTTTCCATTATAAACAAAACCAGTTGCTCCTGAACCTAATACAGAGAGAAATGGACTCCAAACCCATTTTTGCCAACCTGGTCCTGCTGTAGCCCAAACTTTATCTCCCTCGTTAATGGACAACCAATTCGGAGCGGCCGTTTTTAAATGAGCATAACCCCATCCATGTGTATGAACGACACCTTTTGGATTACCGGTTGTTCCTGATGTGTAAGGTAAAAATGCAATGTCATCTCTTTCCGTATTGGCCATTGTCAACTCATCCGATTCATCAGCCATTAATTCATCTAAATAGTTCCAACCTTCAACAGCTTGACCGACAGAGAACTTCACCAATTGATCGTATTCTTCCAATCCTTTATATTGATCAACATAAGGATAATAAGAAATGACACCCCTTGCTTCACTGTGACTCACACGATACTGTAAATCTTTCTCCTTCAACATTTCCGAGCTTGGTATGATAATAATTCCCGTTTTCAATGCAGCAAGATATACTTCATACGCTTTAATTAAGCGTGGTATCATGACGAGGACTTTGTCTCCTCTACGAAGACCATTTTTCGTAAAAGCGTTTCCAATTTTATTTACATTTTTCATTAAATCATCATACGTACACTCTTCTCGGTTACCTTCCTCATCCAACCAAACGATTGCTTTTTTGCTAGAACCATCAGCATATTTTTCCATTTCAGATACAATGTTGTAAGTTGCAGGGGCAATTAAATCTGTTTTGTTCATCTAGTTCCAACTCCCTTTCTAATTATGTTGTATTATTATATCAAAATTTGTGAATATTTTAAATTAAATAATTAAAAAGAATTTAAACTTATATATAATCATCCATCGTTCGAGTTATAGGATTCATTATACTTAGATTTAAAAAACACCCTCAAACGAACGCTAAATGCGTCGTGTGAGGGTGTTTATGACTTCAATTAAATTATGACTTGTTGAATCCTTTTCCTTGTACAAAGTCTTTCATATTCATACGAACTTGTTTGCTTAGCATGCTCGTCATTTGATCGGACCACCGATCCTGTCTTTCACCACTTGTTCTCGTTTCGTAATAACTGGATACAGTCTCGTCATATTCTTTCAATTGATTCGTATATACTTCAACATTTGAATTGTATTTCCCTTCATGATACACATGGTGTAAAGGTAAACGTGGTTTTGGATTGGACAGGTCGGCTGGATAGCCAATAGTCATACCGAATAACGGGATGACATGAGAAGGCAAGCCCAAATAATCTGAAATGGACTCAATATTGTTACGAATTCCGCCTAAATAACAGATGCCAAGTCCCATCGACTCTGCCGCAATAGCAGCATTTTGCGCTGCAAGAGTCGTATCCGTAATACCGACAATGAATTTCTCCGTACTTTCTAAAGTGTCAGCAATCGATTCTCCTTTATTTTCAGCCAATAGCTCATGGCGATAAAAATCAGCACAAAAAATAAGAACACGACTAGCATGTTCCACATGTGTGTTTTTAGAAAACTCAGCAATTTTTTTCTTTCCTTCATCGTCTTTGATTCCGATAATCGAATATGCTTGAACAAAACTACTCGTGGAAGCACTTTGTGCAGCTTGAATAATTGTTTCAATTTGTTCATCAGAAACGGGTTCATCCGTATATTTACGAATGGAACGGTGATTTAAGATTGTTTCAATTGTTGTATTCATTCATCATACCTCCATTTATTTTCAATCTATATCGTATATTAGTTCACAAATCGTTTGCAAGGGATTATAATAGAATATAAATCCTAGTAAACATATAGGAATTAAATTATAGGAGGGTTACACTATGTCTGAAGAAATGAATCAGCAACCTGAGATTCGCATACCACGTGTAGGTGAAAAAGCACCTCATTTTGAAGCATTAACAACTCAAGGAATGAAAAGGTTGGAAGACTACCAAGGGAAGTATTTAGTATTGTTCTCCCATCCAGCAGATTTCACACCTGTTTGCACAACTGAATTTGTTGCTTTCCAAGCGATCTATCCACAGCTCCGTGAATTGAACACAGAACTGTTAGGTCTTAGTATCGACAGTAATCAGTCTCACTTAGCTTGGGTCAACAATATCGAAGAAAATTTTAATATTAAAATTGAATTTCCTGTTATTGCTGACTTGAATAAAGACGTCGCATCTAAATACGGCATGTTAACACCAGAACATAATTCCACAGAGACGAATCGAGCTGTCTTTGTCATTGATGATAAAGGAATTGTTCGTGGAATTATCTATTACCCATTACAAACGGGAAGAAACATGGACGAAATCGTTCGCTTGATCAAAGCATTGCAAACGACTGACGAACATAAAGTCTCTACTCCTGCAAACTGGGAGCCTGGTGATAAGGTCATCGTTCCACCACCTTCTACTCAAAAAGAGCTAGAAGAACGTAAAAAAGATGACAGCTTAGAAATGATTGATTGGTATTTGGCTAAAAAATCACTCGATTAATCTACCAACCCATAAATAAAACTCCTCATTCTCGGTGAATGAGGAGTTTTAATATGAATTATTCTACTTCAGCTAGTTTTTCTTCGATTTGGGTCATGATGTCTGCAGCTTCTTGCCAATCTCCATTTGATAATGCATTTTGATATTGCTCAAATAAATCGGAGAACTCGTTCAATAACTCATTCGCTTCATCTAATGGGACACCTGCTTCACCTTCTTCAATTTCATCAGGTGCTGCATTAGATTCGATATAAGTCAAAATTCGATTTAACGCTTTATCAAACGTCGCTTCCATCACGATATAATCTTCATAAGCAATGATAACCTGCTTCACTTCCGGTAAAGATGTTTCATTACTTGATTCGATATAAATGGGTTCTACATACATCATCGTGTCTTCGATTGGAATAGCCAAGAGATTTCCTCGAATGACTTTTGATCCACCTTGCGACCATAAATTCAATTCTTGAGAAATCGTACTATCCTGGTTGATTCTGTTTTCGATCTGTTGTGGACCATACACATTTCGCTGTTTCGGGAAGCGATAAACAATTTTCTCACCATAATGCTCACCATCATTTCGCACACCAATCCATGCAATCATGTTTTGTCGCTGCCTTGGTGTATATGGCATCATCAATATAAACTCTTCTTGCTCTGCATCTGGTAACTTCATCGTTACGTAATATGGATCCATTTCGGTATCTGAATCGTAATATTTCTCAGTCGGGAACTGCCAGAAATCTTCTCGGTTATAAAAGACTTCTAAGTTTTCCATGTGATACGTTCCATACATTTCTGCTTGAATGCTGAACAACCGCTCCGGATAACGGAAATGAGCTTGAAGATTTTCTGGAATGTCTTCCGTAAATAAATCCGGGAACATATTTGCATACGTTTGAACAAGTGGGTCTTCTTCATCGACGATATAAAAATTCACTTCACCAGTATAAGCATCAATTTCGATTTTGACTGAGTTTTTAATATAGTTATTTTTATCATTGTATTTCTCTGCATATGGATATTGGCTATCTGTTAAATAAGCATCGATAATCCATGCAAGACTTCCATCATCCCGCACATAAATATATGGGTCTTCCTCATATTCAAAGAATGGAGCAATGCGTTTCACCCGATCTAAAATGTTTCGTGTGACAAGGATCTGACTTTCATCGGTTACTTGATCAGACACTAACATCCGGAATGACATCTCATTCAATGAAAAGAGTAATCGATTCAGTCCAGTGAACGGAATCCCTGTATCCGCTTCATAACGATTAGATACGTTTGATTCGCCATCTGGATAGTCAAACTCATCCACGGCTGAGTTTACGATGACAGTTGGATACGATTGTTCACCGAAATAAATTTGCGGGCGTTCTACATCAATCTCACCCGATGTCGGTAAGTTTTTCACGAGGTATTTAGGTTGCCCTTGTGCTGTCACTTCATTTACGTGACTCATCGCAACACCATAGCCATGTGTATATCGTAAGTTTTGGTTTACCCATGTTTGTGCTTGCTCTGGTAAATCTTTCATACTTAATTCACGGGCACCGATAAACACTTGTTCATATTCACCGTCAATCATATAACGGTCAATATCGATATCTTTAAACTCATAATACGTACGGAACGTTTGGATTTGATTATAAACATCCTTCAACGGACGTGAGTCATTAATTCGAATATTATTGATCGTCATTTCATTTCGTTCGACCATCTCCTCATCCAACGAAGCATTTCCTGGATGATCTTTCACTTCCATATCTTCCAACTCGTACGCCTGGCGCGTCATTGCTAAGTTTTTTTCTAGATATGGGGTCTCTTGTTGGAATTCATTTGGTGAGACGATGAATTGTTGAACGACTACTGATACTGCTTGACTGCCGAATAATACAAGTAAATAAAGACCAAACGGAATGATCAACCGCATATAATTTTTACGGAATAGCGTTATTACGGCCCAAACAGTTGCTAGCACTGTTACTGCAGCAAGTACATAAGCACTTGGAATGTTAATGACGTCATCTGTATAGCTTACCCCATAAACAGCGCTCTTTTGGAATGCATTTACTTGATTAGTAAATAAAGCATCATACATACCGAGGTAATGTGTAGCCGCTAATGATAGTCCGAAAATAATCATGTAAAAAGCTAACTGTATTTTAGCGATGCGGTGATGAAATGCTTGAAACATGAAATAACTGAAAGCTGCGACACCCGCTAAAATTAAGGAAAGAATCATCAAAACGTTCAACACGAAATTAAGCACGGGTAATGTAAAAAAGTAAAATGAAAGGTCATGTCCGAAATGCGGATCCGCTTGGTTGAAGCTGACTTGGTTGAACACCTTTAACACAGGCTCCCAGCCAATTTTTTGGACAATGAAACTTCCAAGTAAACCAATTAAAATGGAAATAATGATATTGGTCCATGTAACCATCTTTTTCGGACCGATTTGTTGAATAAACTTCGCCTTACCGATTGTATCAATGATAATTTTTTGCATCCCGGCAAGGGTGAAATAGGTGAAAATAAAAAACAATAAGAATCCAGCAACGATTAAACTGATCTTTGTAATCAACGTTGTCGTATAAACAGATTCAAAGCCTAATGATTCCATCCAAATATAATTCGTCAAAAAATTAAAGATGACTGGAATGGTTAGTAACAGAAGAAAGATGAAGAAAAAGATCGTTCCCCATTTAAAGATTTTCTTCTTTTGAGTAGAGGTCATTTTATTTTGATTAAAAACAACCGTTTTCGATTTGCCTTTTGGCCCATTTGGACCGTTCGTCGTCCAATTCATTATGTATTCCCTCACTTTTCTTTCATATATAACCATTTTATCATACGTTTACTGTCTCGACATGGATTGTAGTAAAACAATGTAAAAAATCTATTTAGCATACAAGAAGAAACTGAGCCAATAGAAAAACGTTGATTCAAAAGACGAAATATCATTTGAAGTAAGCAGACATGAAGCGTAGTCAATACGCAATAAGGTTAGATGAATGACGATACGGTGGCTGACTGCTGATGTTCACATGCTGACTGCTGAAGTTCACCCGCTGACTGCTGATGTTCACCCCATGACTGTTGAAGTTAACCACCCAAGTAAAAGCTAGCCTATAAATTGTCGCACTGCAAGGCCGTAAAACTTTTATATTGAAAAATAGCGGCCACGCAACGCCCAGTGTTTTGATAGAGAGTCATATAAGCAGAAAACCCGAACAATTTATTTAGGTCTAAATTGTCCGGGTTTCAATTTTTATATATTTTTTATCTGTTTCCGCCGTTGGGCTTACTGATGACGAATCAAGAAATATTTTTTCTTACCGCGACGAATGATGGTAAACAATCCATCCAATTTATCTTCATCCGTTATTTCATAAGCTGTATCCTGCTGTCGTTCTCCATTGATATAAATCGCACCATTGGTAATATCCTCACGCGCTTGGCGTTTGGAAGAGGATATTTTTGAGACAACGAGAAGATCGACAAGGCCGATTGAATTCTCTTCTAGTTCATAGGAAGGGACATCTTTGAACCCTTGCTCAATTTCATTCGCATTTAAAGCTTTAATATCTCCTTCAAAAAGAGCTTTTGAAATTCGAACCGCTTGCTGTAATGCTTCCTCACTGTGAACAAGTTTTGTCATCTCTTCTGCTAATCGTTGTTGTGCTTTTCGCTGTTCAGGACGCTCTTGTACTTCTTTTTCCAATTCAGCAATCTCTTCTAGTGAAAGGAAGGTGAATGATTTCAAAAACTTCACAACATCACGGTCATCCGCATTAATCCAGAACTGGTAAAATTCATAAGGTGATGTTTTATCCGCATCCAACCAAATGGCTCCACCAGCTGTTTTTCCAAATTTAGTTCCATCGGCCTTCGTTACTAACGGTACAGTCAAACCGAAAGCTTTTGCCTCTTCTCCTTCTTCAGTCGTTCGGCGAATTAATTCCAAACCAGCTGTAATATTGCCCCACTGATCACTACCACCTATCTGAAGCGTGCAATTCTCTAGTTGGTAAAGGCGTTGGAAATCCAATGACTGCAGAATCATGTATGTGAATTCGGTATAAGAAATACCTTGTCTAATGCGAGCTTCAACGGACTCTTTCGCAAGCATGTAATTTACACTGAAATGTTTACCGTAATCACGAAGTAAATCGATGACCGACATTTTTGATAACCAATCGAAGTTATTAACGGCTACCGCGCCTTTCTTCTCATCATCAAAATCGATCAGCTTTGATAATTGTCCTTTAATGTCTTCCGTCCATTGTTGTACGATTGATGCGTCATTTAGCTGGCGCTCTTCATTTCGGCCACTCGGATCTCCAATCATACCTGTCCCCCCACCGACGAGTGCAATCGGGCGGTGTCCGGCCATTTGGAATCTTTTTAACATTAAAATCGGTAGCAAATGTCCGATATGTAGACTGTCAGCAGTAGGGTCGAAACCACAATATAATGAAACTTGGTTCTCTTCCAAGTGCTTTCTTAAGCCTTCTTCATCAGTGACTTGATTAATTAATCCTCGTTGCTTCAACTCATCTAAAATATGCATACTGATCCTCCTAAGTTTTGATAGCTATTTATTTTTTACACAAAAAAATCCCACGTCCTATCATAGGGACGAGGGAATCGCGGTACCACCCTAGTTACAGCATTTAGCTGTCACTCATTCAGATAACGGATTTACCGTCTCTAACTTTCATTAGAGAATGCTCCAAGTCGTAATTCGAATCATGAATCGGACTGGTTCGCACCAACCACCAGTTCTCTGTTGCTCCTAAGACATGTTCTACTCTCACTCTTCAATACATTAATATTAAGATTTATTTTCATTTATTAAAGCATATCTATATTTATTTTTCAACTAGAAACAATATTATTCTCTTCATATCATTCGTTGAATTATCAGGTAATTTGTAATATGTAGTGTCTATTAATCTATGCTATAATAAATTAGATTATTTAGGAGGTTTGAAGATGGGTTCAAATGAATCAAAAAATAAATTCCTGAAATTTTTTCAAGACGGAAAGTTTCCTCGTTTTACACGAATCGGCTTAGATGTTGGTTGGAATATTTTATTATTCTTTATCGTCATCGGACTCGTAGGCGGATTCATCGTAGGAGGCGTCGGATTGGGATATTTCGCTTCATTGGTAGATGATATGCCCGTTGAAGATGAAGATGAAATGAAACAACTCATATTTGACTACGAAGAGACTTCTCACATTTACTTTGCGAACGATGTGTATATGGGTAAGCTTCGTAGTGACATTCATAGAGAAGAAACAACATTAGATAAAGTATCAGATCATGTAAAAGATGCTGTCATCGCAACTGAAGACGAACTATTTTATGAGCATAATGGATTCGTACCGAAAGCGATTATGCGTGCGATGTTACAAGAATTCACAAATGCTGACTCCCAAACGGGTGGTAGTACATTAACACAGCAGATTGTAAAAAAACAAATTCTTTCCAGTGAAGTTTCCTTTGACCGGAAAGCAAAAGAAATTTTAATAGCTTCGAGAATTGAGAAGTTCATCGAGAAAGATCAATTGTTAGAAGCTTATTTAAATATCGTTCCTTTTGGGCGGGATTCTTCGGGTAGAAACATAGCCGGCATTCAAGCTGCTGCAGATGGTCTGTTTGATGTATCACCAAGTGAACTGAACTTGGCTCAAGCAGCATACATAGCAGGTATGCCGCAAAACCCTTATGCTTATACACCGTTTCTACAAGGTGGCGAAAAGAAATCAGAAAAAGCATTACAGGATGGCTTAGACCGGAAAAATATTGTTTTAAGCAGAATGTTAGAAACGGGAAAGATTACCGAAGAACAATATAATGAAGCTAGAGATTTTGATGTAATTGCTAGTTTGACAGATAAAAAGGAATCACTTTTTTCAGATTATCCTTATTTAACTATCGAGATCGAACAACGTGCCATTGAGAAAATGGCATTGCATTTAGCAAAGAATGATGGTTATTCAAAAGAAGAGTTTTATTCGGCGGACGAGAAAGAATCTCGAACGGAATATCGTGAACAAGCGGAACGTGATTTGAAACATAAAGGCTACAGCATCCATACAACCATCAACAAAGATATATACGATGCTTGGCAGGAAGCTACCGCAAATTACGGTCACTTCTATCCAACGAAAACAGTTCAGGTTACTAATCCGCAAACTGGTGAATTGGAATCGCGTGAAATTCCAATTGAAACGGGTGCGAGTATGATTGAAAACAGCACAGGACGGATTATTTCGTTTGTAGGTGGACGTGGCTATAAAAATGACAATATCAACTATGCTTTTTATAACACTCGACCAAACGGAAGTACGATGAAGCCGTTGCTCGGTTATGGACCAGCGTTTGAACAAGGAATTTTCCAACCGGGTTCACCAGTACCAGATATTGGTTTTACGATAGGTGACTGGTCACCTTCCAACTATGCTGGTAGAGAACGTGGTATTGTGACGGCAAGAGAAGCTTTGGCAAAATCTCATAACCTGCCTGCTACTCGTGTCATGCGTGGATTATTGGCTGTTGATAATAACCCAGCAAGATATTTAACGAAACTGGGTATTACCGAATCCAACGAACAAGCACAAACGGAGAATTTCGCTCCTGCAGTCTTAGGCTCTTTCTACACAACAGTCGCAGATGTGACGAGTGGGTTTACAGCATTTTCGAATGGCGGAAAACGAGCTGAACCGTTTATGATTGAAAAAATAGTAGACCAGGATGGTAACCCTGTTTATGAGCATGAGGTTGAAGAAACCGAAGTCTTTTCGCCACAAACAGCATATTTAACGCTGGATGTTATGCGTGATGTTATATCAAACGGTACAGCAACCTATGTGAACAGTCGTTTGAATAACACGAGTGTTGATTGGGCCGGAAAAACGGGTACATCTCAAAACTTTGCAGATGCTTGGTTTGTCGGTACAAATCCAAATGTGACAATCGGTACATGGTTCGGGTACGGATTATATGATTTAGATGCAAGTGGAAGAGTGACAGATAGAGAAAGTAATATTATGAGTCTAAACAGTTGTCCTGGTGGCTGTTCGCTTGGTTATAGTAATCGTAATACAGGTTACTGGTCAGAACTGGTGAATGCAGCGGCAGAAATTGACCCTGAACTTGTTACACCTAGCAAGCGACATGAAAGCCCAGGTGGAATCGTGCAGCGTAGCTACTGCTTGATTTCTGGAAAACTTCCTAGCGATGCTTGTCAAGCGCTCGGATTAGTTCAAACCGATCTCTTTAATATCGAACATGTTCCAACAGAAAAAGATGACAGTGTCATGAAAGGTAACTATGTAAAAATCGGTGATAAAACGTATGAAGCTGCCGATTCGACTCCAGAAGAATTTACGGAACAAGGCTATTTCATTAAACCTGATTTCATTAAAGAAATGGGGCCTGCTTGGTTCCAGATTGATGACCTCAGTAAACTGCTGCCGGATAATGAAGCTTGGAATGATTTAGTCGTCCCTGAATCTGAATCACCTAAAAACAGTAATCCTGGAACGCCAAGTGGTGTTTCCATGAGTGGTAGCACATTAACATGGAACGATAGCAGTAATGCGATCGGCTACCGCGTCTTTATGGCTAATGAAAAAGGTGGAGACTTTAAACAGATTGACGCTACGACAGAAACTTCAATACGTGTTCCATCGAAAAATAAAGTTTACGCTGTTCGTGCAGTGAATTTTTATGGTAAAGAATCTAGTATGTCCAGTACAGTCATATACGGTAACGTAACTTCTGAAGAAGAGAAAAAGAAAAAAGAAGAAGAGAAGAAAAAGAAAGAGGAACAAAAGAAGAAGGAAGAAGAACGTAAGAAAAAAGAAGAAGAAAAGAAAAAGAAAGAAGAGCAAAAGAAGAAAGAAGAAGAGGAAAAGAAAAAAGAGGAAGAGAAAAAGAAAGAAGAGGAAGAGAAAAAGAAAGAAGAGGAAGAGAAAAAGAAAGAAGAACAAAAGAAGAAAGAAGAAGAAGAGAAAAAGGATGACGATGAGGAGAAAGAAAACACAGGAAACTAATTCTCAATCTCTCTGACTACAAATCTTAATTGGAAACCATCACCTTATTGGCAAGCAGCATAAGTTAGCTGCTTGCTATTTTTTTATGTCTCGAGTCCCCCCTCCTCCTTCTATTTTTCCAAATCATCTTCTGTTATAATTAAATGGAAGTCGTAATTTTTGTAGGTGGTGTCGATTTGGAACACGCTAAAACATATTACAGTCAAACCATTCAAAAAAATAATAAAGAAATTATCATTGAAGGGCCTGTCGATTCAGAACAGCTTAAAAATTATTACTTTGATGATGGGTTGAAAGCATTCAGGCCGCCCAAAAAACAGTATGATGCAATTCTTTCAATTGCCGATTTTGAAGAAGGTCGAATTATTATCGCTCGTGATGAGGATAAAATTATTGGCTATGCAACTTTTTTACACCCAGATCCAATGGAGCGTTGGGCAACATACAAAATGGATAATTTACTAGAATTAGGGGCTATTGAAGTCTCTCACGAATACCGTGGGATGAAGGTTGGCTCCACCATCTTAGAACTATCCATGAGAGATGATTATATGGAAAATTATATTACAATTACGACGGAGTATCATTGGCATTGGGATATGAAAACAACAGGACTAAGTATTTGGGAATATCGCAAAGTAATGGAAAAAATGATGGCCCATGGTGGCTTAAAACCGATGTCTACAGATGACCCAGAGATTGTTTCTCACCCTGCGAATTGCTTACTCGTCCGTATCGGAAAAAATGTAGATGCGGAATCCATTAAGTTGTTTGACTCCATGCGTTTCATGGGTCGTGAAGATTTCTTTTTATAATAAAGGGGCGTGATTGAGAATGATAGTCGAAGAAGTTATGAGTAGAGATGTGATTACACTCTCCCCTCAAGACAAAATTGAAAGCGCTTTAAAATTGTTAAATGAGCACCATATTCGACACATCCCCATTACAGATGAGGAAGATCAAGTTGTCGGCATTGTTTCTGACCGAGATATACGTGATGCAGCACCTTCCATATTAGCAGCTGAACAAAACTTGGATATATTAGAAAGTCCACTTCAATCGATTATGTCAAGTCCGGTGATTACTGCACACCCACTCGATTTCATCGAAGATATTGCTTCGCTTTTTTATGATTATGAAATTGCCTGTGTACCAGTCACGCATGCCAATAAGCTTATTGGTGTTGTTACCGAAAAGGATATTCTTTACACATTAATCCAAGTAACAGGTATTCGCGAGCAAAGCTCCCAAATTGAAATTCGTGTGCCTAATAAAATAGGAACATTACCGAAAATCGCTCAAATTATTAGTGATCGGAATACGAATATTTCTTCTGTCTTCCTCTATCCATCAAAAGAAGATCAAAGTGAAAGAGTAATTGTATTACGAGTTCAAACGATGAATCCAATGCCCATCATCGATGAATTAAAAAAACAAGGCTATCATGTGATTTGGCCTAATTTACCGGGGATGAGCGAATGAATGCACATAAATCAGCTTTCGTTTTTTCCGAAGCATTTCTAAGTTATAAATTTAGGGACGACCACCCATTTAACCAAAAACGTGTGGTCCTTACGTATGATTTACTCAAAGCTAGTGGGGCATTAGACGATGAACAAATCATACCACCTCGAATGGCGACGGATGAAGAGATTAAACTGATTCACAAATCAAACTATATTGAGGCTGTACAAAAAGCAAGTGTTGGTTTGTTGTCATCAGAACAAGGTATGCAATATGGAATCGGTACACAAGACACACCTATGTTTGAAAACATGCATGAAGCTTCAGCTCAGTTAGTTGGCGGGACATTGACAGCTGTGGATGCTGTCATGAACGGAGACTATACACATGCAGTGAATATTGGCGGTGGTCTCCATCATGGGTTTAAAGGCAAAGCATCTGGATTTTGTATCTACAATGATGCAGCAATTGCCATCCAATATCTACGTGAGCATTATAACTTAAAAGTTCTCTATGTCGATACGGATGCCCATCATGGTGATGGTGTTCAATGGGCTTTTTACGATGACCCAAATGTTTGCACATTTTCAATCCATGAAACGGGAAGATATTTATTTCCAGGCACAGGAAATGTTAATGAGCGCGGACATAATGAAGGTTTCGGTTATTCTTTCAACTTACCGATCGATGCTTTCACAGAAGACGATTCGTTTTTGGAAGTATACTCAAAATCTCTCGAAGAAGTTACAGAGTACTTTCGTCCGGACATCATTATTAGTCAAAACGGAGCGGATGCTCACGCATATGATCCATTAACTCATTTGTGCTGTTCAATGAAAATCTTCGAAGAAATCCCTAAACTTGTTCACCGATTAGCGCATAAGTATTGTAATGGCAAATGGGTTGCTCTCGGTGGCGGTGGCTACGATATATGGCGTGTAGTCCCTCGATCTTGGGCGCAGTTATGGAATATTGCTAATTTAGATGGGCAAACGTTACAAGGTCCATTACCTAAAGAGTGGCTTGAAAAATGGCAACCGAAAAGCCCAGTACAATTACCAACCCATTGGCAGGATCTTTCACGTGTTTATAAAGAGATTCCTCGTAAAAAAGAAATTACTGAAAAGAATCAACTGACTTTAGGTAAAGCGCTTGAGATTATTAGAAACGAACAAAAATACATTTTATGAAAATAGTTAGCAACGAAAAATTTTCGTTTATTATAACGTAAATTTTCCGATTTTTCCTATACTTCGTAATTTCAAAACAAAACCAGTGAATGACGTTAAGTCAATCACTGGTTTTCTGCTCTTAAAATAGTAATTTCTACACGACGGTTTAAACGCATATTCTCTGAGCTATTATTATCAACATAAGGTTTCGTATCCGCATAGCCTGAGGCTTGGAACCGTGCTGGATTTAATCCCTGGTTCTCTACAAAGAAGCGAACAACACTACTCGCCCTTGCCCCACTCAGTTCCCAGTTGGAAGGAAACCGGTACGTATTAATCGGTCGACTATCTGTATGACCTTCAATTTTTACGTTATTCGGGATACTTGATAGCAAGACTCCCACCTTTTCTAAAAATGGAAAGCCTTCCTCAATCAATTCCGCTTCTCCAGATTCAAATAACACACGTTCCTGTAAAACAAGAACGACACCTTGATCGGTTCGGCTAGCCGTAATTACACCGTTTAATTCTTCTTCATCCAAGAATTGTTCCACTTCTTCATGTAATTCATTTAAAGACTCTTCGTCAGTTGAGTCCATCTTTTCTTCGTCTTCCATCGCTTCATCTTGCTCGTCTGGAATCATTGCTTCGAAATCGGATTCAGCCGGATCTAATTGATTTTCTTGGTTTTCCGTTGGATGATCCATTTCGATGGCTGACGGCATAAAATCAAATATTACCCGTTCTTGATAAGAATCAGCGACGGCTTTGAATTTCACCGCATCGATTTGAGACATTGAAAATAATAAGATGAAAAAAACGAGAACTAGCGTAATCATATCCGAATATGTAACCATCCACATTGGTGCTTCGCGTTTTGGCAGTTTTTGTCGCTTACGTTTCATTAACCGTCTCTCCGATCAATTCTTCTTCCTCTTCTGTTTCATTGAGTTTGAGCTCTTCAGTTGAGAGGAATGCACTCAATTTCTCTTCCAAGATTTTTGGATTTTGACCAGATTGAACACCAATAACGCCTTCAACAATAATTTGCTTCATAAATACTTCTTGTTCCGTACGAGAATATAACTTTCCTGCAATCGGGATAAAAACAAGATTTGCCAAAACCATTCCATAAAAAGTCGTCAGGAGAGCAATCGCCATACTCGGACCGATTGTCTCTGGAGATTCTAAGTTATTGAGCATTAATACGAGCCCAATCAATGTACCGATCATTCCCCAGGCAGGTGCGTATTCTCCTGCTTTCTCTACGACATTTCGTCCTTTGTGGTGTCTTTCTTCCATAGCCGCGATTTCTGCATTCATAATTTCGTTGATGACTTCAGGTTCAATTCCATCAATCGCCAAGTAAACTCCTTTTTTAATAAACGGATCGTCTACTTCATCCATCTCACTTTCTAATGCAAGTAAACCTTCTCTTCTTGCCTTCTCAGAAAGTTGGATAAACAATTGAATCAATTCTCGCAGATTATAATTTTGACTATGAAAAGCTTCTTTCATAACTTTTCGAAACATCTTTAATTCTTGTACAGAAAAGTTAATCAATAGCGCACCAATTAAACCACCGACAACGACAACAATAGATGAAATTTGGATAAACGTTGAAATGCCTCCAAATCCACTATTAAAATAGATGCCTATTAGTATCATTGTTGCACCTAAACCAATACCTATAGGTGTCAATATATCTTTTCGTTTCATAACTCTCACCCTACTTGATTCCGATTTATCTATCTCTTTTTCTTATATCGGCACCAATTTTATTTTGTTGAGTCTCTTTCGATGATTCGGTGAGGTAAAGTGACTTGCTTTTCTTCTACTTGTTCTCCCTGCAGTAGCTTCGTTAGTAAACGCATGGAAACAGCGCCGATATCATACATCGGTTGCATTACGGTTGTTAATGTCGGACGCACCATTGTCGCAAGTCTTGTGTTATCAAACCCTACTACCGCAATATCTTCTGGAACTTTTAATCCTTCATCCTGTAATCCGTGAATGACACCTAATGCCAATTCATCTGAAGAGACGAGAATCGTTTCTGGTTTTTCTTCCAATCCAAGAAAATAATGACTTGCTTGAATACCTGAGTCATAAGTGTCGTCGCTATTAAAAATAAGCTTTTCCAATTCTGCATCGCTTTTCCCTGACTTCTTCATTGCATCGACGAAAGATTGTTTTCTAATTTCATTTGAGCGGTTATTCAATGGACTTGTGACAAATCCGATATCACCTTTACTTTTTTCTTCGATAAACTGAATAGCATCCTGAATCGCCTGGTAATAATCGATATTAACCGATGCAAGCTCCTCAGATTCTGCGATTGTCGCTGCCAATATAACCGGAATATTTGCTTTTTTAAACGCTTCAATATGTTCGTCTGTAATCGTCGTACCCATGAAAATAATTCCATCTACTTGTTTTTCCAACATATTGTAAAAGAGATCGATTTCTTTTGTTTTTTGTTGGTCTGAACTACTCAAAATAATGTGGTATTTATACATTGTTGCGATATCTTCTATACCACGTGCCAAATCAGCGATGAACAGATTAGCGACATCTGGAATAATGACACCAACAGAAGTTGTTTTTCTGCTTGCCAATCCACGTGCAACTGCGTTCGGTCGGAAACCTAATTCTTCAATGGCATCCAACACTTTTTGCCGGGTGATTGGCTTTACATTTGTATTTCCATTAATGACCCGCGAAACGGTCGCCATCGATACGTTAGCTTTTTTTGCTACATCATAAATGGTAACGCTCATCTTAAAAACCTCATTTCATAACGATTCATTTTAATGTAAGAATACTTTACTCATTCAAACGATTCAATAGATAACTTGTGAAAGTTTCTTGAGGGTTGCAGACGATAATCTGTGTACAACCAACCTTGCATATCTATTCAATTCAGTACGAAGCTTTATTTTTGTAACTCACCCATAAATTTATGAAACGCTTCTATGTCCATCTGTTGCTGTGCATCTGATAATGCTGTTGCTGGATCTGGATGTACTTCTGCCATTACTCCATCCGCTCCAATCGCCATAGCAGCTTTGGCAGCAGGCAGCAATAAGTCTCTTCTGCCTGTTGAATGTGTTACGTCTACGAATACCGGCAAATGGGTCTCTTGCTTTAATATAGGTACTGCAGTAATATCTAATGTGTTCCGTGTTGCCGTTTCATACGTTCGGATTCCACGTTCACATAAGACGATTTGATCATTTCCTTGCGATATAATATATTCTGCAGCATTCATAAATTCATTGATTGTCGCTGCCAACCCTCTTTTGAGAAAGATCGGTTTGTCCGATCGGCCCGCTTCTTTCAACAATTCAAAGTTTTGCATATTACGTGCGCCGATTTGAATGACATCCAAATATTCCACAGCCTCTTCGATATGATTCGGATTGACGATTTCACTGACGACTTTCAAACCATATCGATCTCCGACTTTCTTCAGGATTTTTAACCCTTCGAATCCTAATCCTTGGAAATCATATGGTGATGTACGGGGTTTAAAAGCACCTCCACGTAAAATTGGAATGCCGTGTTCTTTTATGGCTTTTGCAACGAGATCTACTTGCTCCTCAGATTCAACAGAGCAAGGGCCCATGATGTACTGGCGTTCTCCTCCACCAATATTTACATTGCCGACTTTGACAATTGTATCTTGAGGTTTTTGTTCCCTTGAGACGAGCAACGTTTTACGATGGTCATCTTCTTGCAATTCCTTAGCTGCTTTAAAGATTTCTTTAAACAGGTGTTCAATCGTCGAGCTTTGGAAAGGCCCTTCGTGATGATCGACAATATGATCGAGCATCTCTCGCTCACGTACTGGATCAAAGACTTTAATTCCTTGTTCTTTTTTTATTTCACCAATCTTTTTAACGAGCTCACCGCGTCGATTAATCCATTTTAAAACTTCTATATTTACTTCATCTAATTGTTTTCTTAGTTCTTCTAGATTTAGTTCCTGCATCGGTCACTGCCTCCAAATGTTGTTGTAGAAAAACGGTTTTATGATACATTTAATTTAGTTAAGTATACAATTATATCGAAATTCGGCGCAATCGACTAGCATTAAGGTCACCTGTTTACAACCTCATCAAGTCGAAATATTCCTAAAGTAATGTCTCATATCCGAAAACTCAACTTCCTTTTGAAAAGTGATGAAGTCTGCTAAAATATAATTAAGAACAATTATGGGGGTTGTTTCATGGCGACACCGAGCATGGAAGACTATATCGAAACAATTTATCTACTGAAAGAACAAAAAGGCTATGCCAGAGTTTCAGACATTGCTGAACACTTAGACGTCCTCCCCTCTTCTGTCACAAAAATGGTAAAAAAGCTAGATGAAAGAGAATATGTCGTCTATGAAAAATACAGAGGCTTGGTCTTGACGGATAAAGGTAGAAAATTTGGCGAGAAGTTATTATACCGTCATAAACTATTAGAAGATTTTTTACATATTATTGGCGCGGAAGAAGATTCCATTTATGAAGAAGTTGAAGGGATTGAACATCATCTCAAATGGGATACAATCATTCGGATTGGGGATTTAGTCGAATATTTTGAAGCCGATCCCCAACGATTAAACGATCTACAAGAGATTAAGAAGAAAAACGAGGACCGTTAAAATAAACCTGCTCTACTTCCATCCTTATGATGTAGTAGGCAGGTTTGTTTTATTGATAGCAGTATTAAATTATTTCACAACATCTTTCAACGTATCGTATTTAATATGCCAATGAGAGTTATGATATTGAACTGCACCGTCTTTCACAAAGAAAAACTGTGGGGATTCATGCTTAATTTCATAGTGCTCTGCAACTTGATTAGATAATTCACGGTTTTCCTGCACATGAATCATATAAGCAGGTATTGTACTATCGTTCGTAAATTTCTCAAATTCTTCTTTTGCATCTGCACTGACTGGACAAGTCAGACTATGTTTAAATAACAAAAATGAGTCCTTTCCTAGCACTTCGTTTAATTCTGCTTCTGATGTTAAAACCTTGTAAGACATCTCGTATATTCCTCCTCATAATCTCTTTTCCTAATCCATTCTACCAAACAGATCGATGAAAATCTCCATTCATGCTTGTGATGGATGGAACGGCGTTTTTGAACGCTTAGCGAGTTGTATTGAATGTTACAGCACACATTTAGCTTACTAAAAAAGCCACCCCTGAAAAGGAGTGGCATACCATTCATTAATTTTGTGAGTTTTTGAAGTTCATATCTGCTTCTTGACGTTCCATTTCATCAGCAGCTTCTTCAATCGCTTCAGCGACATCTTCAGCAATTTCTTGTCCTTGCTCTTTATTCTCACTGCGTAAATATTCAACACGCTCTTGGATGTCATCTTTTTTCTGCTTGATCTTTTCGCCTAAATTTTTGCTAGACTCTTGCGCGCGTTCGTATAATTCGTTTCCTTTATCGTAAGCAGTGTTCTTCCACTCAGAAGCACGTTCGCGAACTTGGCCAGCTCCAGTGTTAATGTCTTCTCTTAAGTCTTTACCAGCTTTCGGAGCGTATAGAAGTGCAACAGATGCACCGATGATTCCTCCAAGTAATGTTCCGATTACAAAATCTTTCCCATTCATTCCACCGTTGTTTTGATTTTCATTTGACATATACAATTCCTCCTCTTTTTTTATCTACTTATTTCTTTCCTTTGTAGCTCTTCCAAAGGTGAATGGCAGCTTCTCCCCATTTCATTGCTTGGGAAGCTTGAGGCGCCTGCTCACCAGCTTGTTGTTGTACTTCTTTAGATAGTTGTTGCAAAGAATGATTAAATTCATTCACTGTTTGCCCAATTCCCTTAATGCCATCGAACAAAACAGTCGTCTTCGCTGTTTTTTCTGAAATATCATCTGCTAAATAATTCGTTTTCTGTAATAACAATGTTGTCTCTTCACTAATTCCTTGCATTTGTTTCTCAACACTTTCTAACGTTGTAGAAACATTGTCCAATGTTTTGGATACGGACATTAATGTTTTTGCCAAGAAAATAACCAAAACAAGAAACGCTACTGCTGCGATTAATGCTGCAATATGTAGTAAGTTCACTACAAACACACCTTCCATTTTTATTCTATACTAACTATACCCATTAGTATAGTGAATCAAACACATTCGGAACAAAGTTTTCTCTTTATATGCTAAAATAAAACTATTCAAACTTCAACAAATACGAGGAGGATTACATATGAAAGATCCACGAATCAACCGCTTAGCAGAATTACTAATTCAATATTCCGTTAAACTACAACCGGGCGAAAAATTGCTCATTGAAAATACCGGAATCCAACAAGAGCTTGTTTCAGCAATTATTGATGAAGCGTATCAAGCTGGTGGACAACCGTTCGTCAATTTAAAAGATCCTAAAATACACCGTTCTCTTCTCAAAGGAGCCACAAAAGAGCAACTGGAAGCTTGGGAAAAATATGAGTCGACAGTAATGGAAGAAATGGATGCCTATATTGCGATCCGTTCAGGGGATAATATTAATGAACTTTCTGACGTACCATCCGACAAAAACAAATTATACGGCGAGACTGTCGGTAATGTGCATCGAAACATCCGGGTGCCGAAAACAAAATGGTGTGTGTTACGTTATCCAAATGAATCGATGGCGCAGCTTGCTGAAATGAGTACAGAAGCATTTGAAGACTTCTATTTCAATGTATGTACACTCGACTATAGTAAAATGAGTAAAGCGATGGATACGTTAGTGGAAAAAATGAACAACACGGACAAAGTACACATTACTGGCCCAGGAACGGATTTAACGTTCTCAATCAAAGACATTCCTAAAATTAAATGTGCAGGTGAAATGAATCTTCCTGATGGTGAAGTTTATACAGCACCTGTCAAAGACTCGGTGAATGGTACATTGACTTACAACACCCCTTCACCTTATCAAGGGTTTACATTCCAAAATGTATCTTTAACTTTTAAAGATGGCAAAATCATTGAAGCGACTGCCAATGATTCCGAGCGAATCAATGAAATTTTTAATACAGATGAAGGCGCCCGCTATATCGGTGAATTTGCTATAGGCATCAATCCGTTTATCCAACATCCAATGGCAGATATTTTATTTGATGAAAAAATAGATGGTAGCTTCCACTTCACTCCAGGACAAGCATACGATGATGCTTATAATGGTAATGATTCTGCTATCCACTGGGATATGGTTCATATTCAGCGTGAAGACTATGGCGGTGGAGAAATGTATTTTGATGGCGAGCTCGTCAGAAAAAATGGCCGCTTCGTCATTCCAGAATTAGAAGTTTTAAATCCTGAAAACCTGAAGTAATCTACTACACATAAAAAGCTGTTGCCTTCTGACTCAGTCAGCGGACAACAGCTTTTATTACGTTAGTTGTTTATATTTTTCTTCATACTTTTGAATGTCACCTGCACCCATAAACAAAATTACACTGTTCGGATGCTCTTTCAGTATTTCAATATCTTCCTCCGAAACAATTTTAGCGCCTTCAATTCGATCTTGAAGATCTTCAATTTGTAGCGATCCATCTGCTTCTCGTGCTGAACCGAAAATATCACAGAGATAAACGTGATCAGCTAGCGATAAAGACTCTGCAAATTCTTCTAAAAATTGCTTCGTGCGCGTAAATGTATGTGGTTGGAAAACAGCAACTACTTCTTTATCACGATACTTTTTTCGTGCGGAATCAATCGTCGCTTTAATTTCTGTTGGATGGTGGGCATAGTCATCAATCAAAATTTGATCAAAGTTCCACGGTGTTTCCGTAAATCTTCTTTTGACGCCACCAAAGTCCTTCATCACTTTGATTTCTTCAGCATTGAAATTCTCATAGTGACAAAGCGCAATGACACTAAGCGCATTTAATACAGCATGTGTACCATATTGCGGTACAACGAATGTGTCATAATACGTATTTCTTACATACACTTCAAATGACGTACCTTCATCTGTCTCATGAATATTTTTTGCTTGAAAGTCGTTCTCTTCCGAAAGTCCATAATAGACAACGGGTACATTTGCATAAATTTGTTTAAGAAGATCATCGTCTCCACATGCGATGATTCCTTGTTTAACGTTCAATGCCATGGCTTGAAAGGCATCGAAAACATCGTCAATATCTTTAAAATAATCCGGATGATCAAAATCAATATTTGTCATAATTAAATAATCTGGTTTATATGCCAAGAAATGACGACGATACTCACATGCTTCGAAAACAAAGTTCTGACTGTTTTCTAGGCCATAACCTGTTCCATCACCGATTAAATAAGATGTAGGCACATTCTTGCCTAGCGTATGTGCAAGTAGTCCGGTAGTAGATGTTTTTCCATGAACACCTGTGACACCAATACTTGTATAATTTGAAAGCCATTCACCTAAAAATTCATGGTAACGATAAAATGGTAGCTTCAATTCTTTCGCTTTCGCAATTTCTTCATGATTATCATCAAACGCATTACCTGCAATAATAATTTGATCTTTTTGAATATTATCTTCAGAGAAAGGTAAAATGGAAATGTTTCTTTCTTCCAAAGCTTTTTGTGTAAAAATTTCTTGATCAATATCTGATCCTTGCACTTGTTTACCTGAGTCATGGAGGATTTGTGCGAGGGCACTCATACCTGTACCTTTAATCCCTATAAAATGGTATACCGACATTCAATCGAACCTCCGTTAAGCTTCTGTTGTCATTATATGCTAATAGCTCTTTTTTTGCTTTTCTCATTATATCAGAAAATATAACTTTATCCACTAATTATCATTAAGACTAAAACGTTTAATCTAATTTATGAAGGGAAAAAAATATAATATAGACAGAAAGAACCATGTAAATATACCCTTAAAATTGTTCTTTTAAAGGAGGATTGACGTGGTACACGGAAAAGTACTTGCCATTAAAGGCCTCATGACATTCGGAATTCTGTTACTCATTTTAGGCCTTATGTTCAGCATGTCACTCACAAATGTCCTGATCACAACAATCGCTCTCGCCGTTATTTCGTATTTAGTTGGTGACCTATACATCTTACCAAAAACGAATAATGTAATTGCTTCATTGAGCGATATAGGAATAGCATTTCTTGTCATTTGGCTACTCAGTATGGGAATCAGCAGTCTAGGAATAGGAACCTTAGCTGGTGGAGCGATCATCGCCTCTGTTGTACTGGCAGTTGGAGAGTTCTTCTTCCATGATTATTTACTCAGAAACTATATCGGTTTTGATCGTAAATACACGTATTCACCAAATCATTAAGGGAGAGAAAACATTCTTTCCTATTGTTTGGCGATGAAATAAAAATGCTGCCCTATTCACAATAGGAGCAGCATTTTATTTTATCCATTCACTGGATAATTCACTTTTTTCAATCGTGGATTTGGTTGATACTTTCTTCCTTGTTTCGCTTCATGTTTTCCGTCTAACATGACATTGTCACCGGTAAATCCAATATTTACTTTCAATAAATTATTACCGACTCCATACATATCAACTGGAACTTCTGCTTCTTCAAAACGTTTAATTTTTTCTTTATTGAATCCACCGCTCGCCATGATTTTTACATGATGATAACCTTCATCATCCAACGCATTCCGTAAAGCAAATATAAGTTCCTTATTTACACCGCGCGGATCAAATGGACCCATTAAATGTTGATTTCTAAAGAAGTATTTATCGACCATATTGCTTGAAGTATCTAACCGGACACCCGATAATTCATCACCGAAATGACGTGCAACTTTTAAGGCATCGGTAATGACGTCATTATTATAATCGACTAACGCAACGAGATCGTCATCAGGAAATGTTTCACGATATGCTTCACACGCACGAACTAAATCACCAGAAAACATCTGAATTAATGCGTGAGGCATTGTTCCCATACCTTCTTTGCCCCACCATTCATTCATCGCATGTGTCGCTTGAGCTGTGGACCCACCGATATACGCAGCATAACCGTCACCCGGTTGCTGTGTAAAATGATCATCACGATCTCCCATGAAAATGACGTCTTTTTTCTTTCCACTAGATTTCGCAGCACTCACAACTTCATACACATTCGTTGCAACGGAAGTTCTTCGTCCGAGCACCCCATCAATTAATCCTTCAAGATAACCAAAATCTTGATACCTTCCTTTGATGGTTAGTACACTCTCATATGGTTCAATTTTATCGCCATCTTCCAAGGCGTGAATTTCTAAGTCTTGCGGATTTTTAGCAAAGTTATGAATTAAAGCAATGGCTTCATCCGTCCCACAAAGGACTGCATGTTTCTTTTGGAAATATTGCATGACAACTTCGCTTCCATTCATATACTTTTCAGCAATTTTTGTCGTTTTTAAGAAGTAAACAGCGGAAAACCAACCTTCTCCGATTCGTTCATCGAATTTAAATGTTTTATTGGTTAAGCGCGCAATTTTCCCTTGTTGCTTCAAACCGAATTCCTTCATCCGTATACTCCTTCTTTCCTTGATTGAGTCCATGAATACAATCATCATAACGATAAATTGCATGTACTTCAACTTCGTTTCTAAATAGAAAAGCCTCTAGTATATCTCATTGTTGGTTATAAGGTTTTTTCCTTATCCTCTTATTGGAAAAACGCCTCTCCAACAGTTCGTTCATCATCCAAAACAAGAATACCTTTCTCTTGGCTGGCATTTAGTAAATTCAATTCTTTTGCAGAGCAAATCATGCCATGTGAATCTACGCCTCGCAGCTGTGAAGGAACAATTTTCATCCCGTTTGGCATGATTGCCCCTGGTAAAGCGACAACTACTTTCTGTCCTGCATCAACATTTGGTGCACCACATACGATTTGATGTTGTTGATCCCCTACGTTTACTTGGCAGACATTTAACTTCGATGCATCCGGGTGGTCACTCATTTCTTCAACTTTACCGACAATAAATTTCGGCGTGCGATCAACTTCATTTAAGTTATGAGTAAATCCTTCCGATTCAATAACTTGTCCGATTTTTTCAACCAACTCATCCGTTGGCAAAATCGGTTTTGTTTCTGGAATGTCGAGGTGCTTTGAAGCATGAAAAATATTGTAGCCTACGACTTCGCCTGAGTCTTTTTCTTTAATTTCCGTGACGTCCCCCGATGAAACGGATGTGATTTCTGTATTTCTTTGATCCAATGTAACGATCAGGACGTCTCCAATTCCTTGTTGATTATAGATGATTTGCATGTTGTTCTACTCCTTATCTCCTTTTGGTTTCTTTTGCGCTAAAATGAAAATAGGCTCCAATTTCTTGTCTTCATATAAGAATGGCAAGGAAGTAATCGGGATTTGTCCTTCAGCAAAGAATTGCATCATCATTTGAGCTAAAATATCGTATCCCATCTCATTGTGGATGTCTGCAAAAAGCAAAACATCTTGATGTGGCACGCCGACAGCCAACTCGCCGCTCGTGTTCGCGCGCATTTCTTCCAGTAACGCTTCATTTAAAATTCGACTTGCGTCATATCCATCTTTAGAAGACAAGAAATAAAATGTATTTCCTGCCACGTCATCTTGCTTCATTTCGGTCGATAATTTTCGTACGTTAAATGAAGCAATCTCTTTCACGCGCTGTTCTTCCCAGTTTTCTCGCTCGAGCATATTTTCATCGATTAATTTATATGATTTTCCTAAATCAAGCGCGTAGTAAATTCTTGTCTCAGCAGTATGATCTGTATAAATCAGCTTCTCCCCTGCTTTTGACTCTTTCGGGAAAGAACCTGAACGAATGACAGGAAAGATTTGATTTTCTTTTCCTTCTAACTGTTGCTCTTCACTCATGATTCGCAATGCTTCTCGAATATGAGCTTCAATCTCATCCAACGCTTTCTCTTTCCGGTTTTCCCATTTCGAGATCAATCCTGGAAGGGAGATTGTAACTCCTTGCTCCGTATCTTTCCATTCGATTCGAAATGTATCTTTATCTCGATCAAAATGAGTTTGCCAATGTTCTTCTGAAAAACGCTCGCGAAGTTTGCGTTTCATTTCGATGCTCGTCATACTCATTTGGTTAGCCTCCTTCGTCAGTTCCTTCCCTATCATATAATATACTGGTGAAAGACGATAACGTTTTGTTTAATCTAACTTATATCTAGCTTTAAATCACCTGGAGAGATATAGCCTTTTTTACGCATCCATTCAAACATCACAAGACTTAAGATAGCAGGGATGAACAAATAAAACACCAACATCATCACGAATGTTTCCGTTTGATAACCCATCGTATCTAAAGTCATGATCGGACCAACAAGCCCACTTGTCCCCATACCTGCTCCATATGCGTTATTTTCTAACTGTAACCATACCGTTGCAACTGGACCTAAAATTAGACCAGTCACTGTCGGTGGCAATAATAGAATAGGTTTTCTCACTATGTTTCCGATTTGGAGCATCGATGTACCTAATCCTTGAGAGACCAAACCACCAAATCCATTTTCTCGAAAGCTTCCGACGGCAAAACCGACCATTTGTGAAACACACCCAATCGTTGCAGCACCTGCGGCCAATCCTTCTAAATCAAGCATAATCGCAATGGCTACACTCGAAATTGGTGCCGTCAATGCTAACCCCATTAAGGCTGCAATAATCGCTCCCATCAAAAATGGTTGTAAATCTGTGGCCCAGACAATAATTTCTCCAAAACCAATGAGTGCAGAGGAAATGTAAGGACCGACAAACGAACCCATTAAATAACCAACTAAGATCGTGAAAAAAGGTGTCACGACAATATCAATTTTCGTTTCACCACTAACGAGTTTACCTAACTCAATCGCAACTAATGCTGCAATGAAACTGCCAGCTGGACCGCCTTCCATCGCGCCATAGGCTCCAGCAAAAAGTGCACTATACAAAACTAAAGAGGGAGCACGTAAGCCATGTGCAATGGCGACACCTACAGCCCCACCATAAACAATTGGTTGGATGGTAAAATCACCAATAGTACTGAAAAAAGCCGGTATATTTGGGACTTCATCACCTAACGTCTTAAAAATTACCCCTATAATTAATGAAGCAAATAATCCTGATGCCATGTAGCTTAACGCTTTAATGGCGTAATTTTGAAAAGATGGTTCTATGCCTTTCTTTTTCAAAAATGATTTCACGATTTCTCCCCTTCGTTACTATGTCTTATTATTTTTCTTCAATTGAACGAATTATTTCAATCATCCGTTTTGATTCATTTGATAAATGATCTAAGTCGGTCATCGTTGTCATTTTAATACCGCCGATACCAACAGATAATTCATATTCATTCTCTTCACGTTTCTGAATGAGTATATAGGAAAAAGCATCCGTTGATTCGATTGTACTTAAATAAACCTCATCCTCTTCTGGTAACTGATTATATAAGTATTTACTATTTGGTTCCTCAAACTCGTTAATGAAAAGTACATAAGGCTGGTCATCTTCTTGGAAAATCACATTCGTTGGACCCTGTTCGATGATGCTCATATCTTCAGGTTTATACAACGAGAAGTTTTCCAATTCTTTATTGGGCTCTTTAACCTGATCGGCTAGAACCGCTTCTTTTACTTTACTTTTTGCATCGCTATATGCCTCCTCTTCAGAGGGCGAACATGCAGCTACCATCAGTAAACTCAATACAACAACCATCCATAATAACTTTTTATCGATCATTCTAGGTTCCTCCGTAAAAATGTAGTATGTAAGTTGACATCTTGCTGTAAACCATCCAATATAAATATAAAAAGGATTGGAGGAATACTTATGACACTATCTGTATATTTAGCCGGCCAAATCCATGATGATTGGCGCAAACAATTAAAAAGCAAAGCCATCGAAAAGAATCTACAAATCGAATTCACAGGTCCACAAGAAGAACACGATTTGTCCGATGACATCGGTGCAAAAGTTCTTGGTGAGCAACCGAACAAAGTTGTTCATGACGATGCCGCTTCAGGAATCAATAACTTCCGTACGGAAATTATGCTTAAAAATGCTGACGCCGTCATTGCTCTTTTCGGTGATTCCTATAAGCAATGGAACACAGCGATGGACGCAGGCATTGCGATCGGTTTAGGTAAACCATTAATCCTCATTCGTCCTGACAACTTGGTTCATCCACTGAAAGAACTTTCCAATAAAGCTCATGTCACTGTGGAAACAATTGACCAAGCGATTCAGGTTCTTGAATATTATTATAAATAACATTTGATAGACTTATTTACAATGCTCTTTAGTCGCTCCTGACATACCCTGCTTTTCAGGGGCGGCTCATTGAGCTCCCCGTATATGCGCACATTAGGAACTCAACTAAGCCCTTTTTCTATCAGTGATGTACTCGGAACACTCAGTCTGCTAATTTCCCCTACAAAGCTGGATACATCTTTCCTACAGAAACTCATTTTTGTTTAATTCATTTTTAACCATTTTGGCGGATCGTATCAATTGTCGTTTGGTCGACAGATTTAATTAGTTTTACTAAAAGCTCTCGTGCAGCCTGATAATCTTCAATATGAACAATCGATGAGCTTGTATGGATATAACGTGAGCAAATCCCAATTACCGCAGATGGTACACCGTCATTCGACGTATGCACACGTCCTGCGTCTGTCCCGCCTTGTGAAATAAAGTACTGATATGGAATATCATTTGATTCTGCTGTATCCAAGACAAATTCGCGCATTCCTCGATGTGTAACCATCGTTCGATCAAAAATCCGAAGTAATGCCCCTTTTCCTAATTGGCCGAATTCCTTGTCGTCTCCAGACATATCATTCGCAGGTGATGCGTCCAATGCAAAGAAAATATCTGGGTTAATCATGTTGGCTGCAACTTGTGCACCGCGTAAACCGACTTCCTCTTGTACAGTTGCACCTGAATAAAGCTGATGGTTTAACGTTTCTCCTTGTAGCTCCTTTAATAGCTCAATCGACAAACCACAACCATAACGGTTATCCCATGCTTTTGCCATGATCTTTTTCTCATTTGCCATCGGTGTAAACGGGCAAACCGGTACAACCGCCTGACCTGGCTTCACACCAATCTTTTTAGCATCCGCTTCATCATCTGCACCAATGTCAATCATCATGTTTTTTATTTCCATTGGCTTGCTACGCTGTTCAGGTGTTAGATTATGCGGCGGAATGGATCCAATGACACCTGGAATTGGACCGTTGTCTGTCATGATTTCGACTCGTTGTGCAAGCATGACTTGGTTCCACCAACCACCTAATGGTTGAAAGCGAAGCATTCCGTTTTTCGTTATTTGTGTCACCATGAAGCCAACTTCATCCATGTGACCGGCAACCATTACTCGCGGTCCTTCTCCTTTGCGAACACCGAACACGCCGCCAAGTCGGTCTTGAACAATTTCATCCGAATATTTCTCCAGTTCTTGTCGCATGAAACTTCGTACATCATGTTCGAATCCTGGTGGTCCTGCAAGTTCGGTCAATGTTTTAAATAAATCTTTCGTTTCTTGTTCCATATGTACACCCCCATTTATATTTTTACCCACTGTTCATTTTAACGGAAAATACACTTTCTTTCCATTCTTCTTGCACTTTCCTTGCCAACAGTTTAATTTTTATGAAAGAACATATATAATAAGTGGTAGATTCTATACAAGACGGATGGAGTGAATAACATGAAATGGTATAAACTTGTAGCTCCAGCAGCGGTCGGTTTGATTGCAGGAGCTGTCATCGGTAAAAAAGTTAAAGATCAATGGTTAATCCCTGAAGTTGCTTTGAACCGAGTCAAAGAAATGTACAAAGAAGATGGACCGATTAGTGGTTCTTGGATTATGATGCAAAAAGAACCTTTTGAAAAAGATGGAGAAACGTATACCGTTTATCGTGGTGGAATATCAAGAAACATTGATGGCGTCACTTCACAGTATCAATTTAAAGTGAATGCTAAAAACGGAGAGATTTTGTCCACTGGGCAAGTTAATTAATAAGCAAAAGGAAAAGAGGTGCATATCGCACCTCTTTTATATTGGGAAATTATTTATATTCATACCGTTCTCTTTTTAGTTCTTCTACAATTTTTCGATCTTCATCAAACTTAATCGCCCGATAATAGGCATCATGATAAAATGTGAACCAATAATTTGATGGGATAGCTTCTTCTTGTAAGTCCTTTTTCGCATGGACACTCGTTACCGGATAATCATCATATGCTAATACCCACAGTGGATTTTGATGGGCATGTGTCGGCATAATATCGGCCATATGATAAAATCCTTCATCACCATCACGAAACTTAATCACAGCGTGACCATCACTATGACCACCTGTGTGATGCATCGTTAACCCAGGAACAATCTCAACTTCTTCTTTAAACGTTTTCACTTGGTCTTGAATAGGTTCCCAGTTTTCTTTCCAGTACGTATTCTTCGAGCGCATATTCGGGTGACGCATTTCATGCCATTCCGTTTCAGTTGTATAAATTGTTGCGTTCGGAAATGCTGAAACAAGCGTATCTCCCTCATGCTTTGACAATCCACAAGCATGGTCAAAGTGAAGATGGGTCATCAAAATCGTATCAATATCCTCTGGCTTCAATCCTTTTTCAGCTAAAGATTCCTCAACAGACGACTCTTCTAATAGGCCAAAATTTCTCTTTTGTTTATCTGTGAATTTATCTTTACCTAAACCTGATTCAATCAAAATTTTACGATCATCTACCTCAAGAAGAATTACATCCGACCGTAATTCAATTTGATTTTTTTCATTCACTGGATACATTTTTGACCAAAGTGGCTTTGGGACAACACCAAACATCGCACCACCGTCAAGATGTGTCACACCACCATTTAACCATGTCAATGTCGCTCTTCCTACAGTTAACTGTTCCATCTCTGGATTCACTCCCTATTTATGATTACTAATGATACAACGATAAATTGGCTGACCTTTATTCGTAAATTTCTCTTCATATTCTGTCATGACATTAGTAGGGTCTTCTGTTGCATGCAAATCCAAGGTGACTTCTTCTAACCGTAAGCCAAACTGCGAAAAACTGACTAGCGAATATTCAAACAGATGCTGGTTATCAGTCTTCATAACAATCTTTCCGTCCGCCTTCAAAATCTGTTGATACTGCGACAAAAATGATTGATGCGTCAGTCGTCTTTTTTCATGACGGTTCTTCGGCCATGGATCTGAAAAATTGAGATAAATCGTATCTAATTCATTTTCTTCAAAAATATCACTTAACTGATCGGCATTTTCATGAAGTAATCGAACATTTTCAACCTCTGCTTCTTTAACTCGATCAATGGCTGACACGACGACGTTCTTCTGAACTTCCATTCCGATAAAATTAATTTCTGGATTTTTTGCCCCCATACCTTGAATAAATCCACCACGTCCACTACCAATTTCTAAGTGTACAGGTCGATTTGTATGTGAAAATGCTTGTTTCCATTTTCCTTTGTTTTGAGAAGGCTCGAGGACTACGATACCATCATGTTGTTTAATATAATCTTCTGCCCAGGGCTTATTTCGAACTCTCATCTCTTTCACCTCAACTGCTATCTTATCATTATGCTTTCGAAAGAGAAAGATAATTTGGTAGATTTCGTTGGGTGGTCACTGGTGATAAACGCTGGATGACTGTCGATACAGCGATTCTAACTGACGATAAACGCTCGCCCACTGTCGATAAGCTAAAATAAAAAATGTCTACAAGTTCAATAGACTCGTAGACATTTTAATATTTTCGATAGATAAATTGCTGTTCCTGTAAAAATTGTATCCACTGATTAACTTTCTCTGTTTCTTTGCGATCAATGTGCCAAAGGATATATGAAATCGTTTGGGCAACTAAGTACCAGTTCATGCGCGCCAACAAATCATTGGTTTCTTCCAAACCATAAAGCTTTAGCCATTCACTCCACTGATCTCTAGGAACATACACCCATAAAAACATGCTCAAGTCGAGTGCAGGATCAGCGATGATTGCTTGGTCCCAATCAATTAAGTAAAGGTGGTCGTCTTCCCCTTTAAGCCAATTTTCATGGAACATGTCCGAATGACAAACAACTTTCTTTTCATTGTCAATTTCTTGCGCGTAACGAGATAAATATCTCGTTGCTTGAGAGATGGATTCATTCTCCAACATGTCATGTTTTTTACATTTATTTAGTAATTGAATTAAGTAAGCTGAAGGACTTACCGGCTTTTTTCCCATTCGCATAAATAAATCTAGTATTTCACTCGAATGGTGGATCTTGCTCAATAGGCCTACGACTTCTTCATTTTGCATTTCCGGACGAGTGAGCTCGCGACCTTCCATCCACTTTTGTGCTGTTATAACATCACCGTTTGACAATCTCTTTGTCCACATGAGTTTTGGCACAATTCCTTCTGCGGACAAAATTGCGATAAACGGATTTGAATTTCGTTTCAAAAACAGCTTATTATTCTCTTTTTCGGCAATAAAGGCCTCGCCTGATGTTCCTCCTGCAGGAGAAATCAACCAGTCAGAACCGAGAATTTGTTCCATCATTTCACCACTTTTCGTCCTTCAATCTATGTGTCTATTAAAAATTGAAAAAGTCCAGAGACACCCATGATCCCCCGACCTAAAAACTTCGTCATAAGTTGTCGATTTATTTTCATCTGCCTAATTAGATTAACGCATTATCGACAATCATTTCAAGGGATAATTGAAACTTTATTTTCTTTTTATGAGCCTTGAACGGTCCTCTTTTTCGATTAAACACCGATAGCACCGCCCTGTAACGCCATCTGCTTGATAGGATAATTCTTTACTTGAATTAATTTCGATCCGTGAACCTGTCAGTTCTTCTACTTCTTTAAATCTCGTATGTTTTCCGACAAAAATCGATAGAAACAAAAACAGTAATTTGATTTTAGAAATATTATGTACAACCGTTATAGAGAAATGTTGTTGATTGTTCTTTGCTTTTGGCGCGATTTTCATGCCACCACCGAAATACGGATGATTACTTAAAGTGATTAACCAAACATTTTTGAAATAGTGGGATTTTCCATCAATCTTTGCTTCAAACGTCTTTGGTTGAAAGGTAATTAGCGTTGCTAAAATACCAATGATATAAATTAAGAATGATAAGTGCAGTTTATTTAAAAACCGTTTATAACGTGATGCATTTACACGTTCGGTAATTTCTGCATCAAATCCAAAGCCAATAGTTGATGCAAAAAGTTTCAATCTGTTCTTTGCCAATAGATCCGGTCGATAAGTACCAAACCAATATGGCTTTCCTTTCATTCCAGCAAACAATGCATTGAGCTGTCGTTTAGGGTTCAACGATGTTTTCAATCCTCTGGCAAGGTCGTTACCAGAGCCTACTGGAACAAATGCTAAGTGGATATTCGGGTGATCTTTCAGCCCATTTAACACCTCATAAAAAGTGCCATCCCCACCTACGACAATTAGTTGTTTCATTCGCTCATGATGCATCACTGCAATTTGCTCAGCCAGTGAAGTTGCATGTCCTTCATATTTCGTATGAAATGTTTTACAGCGACCTTTCAACTGCGGGTGATCTCTTAAAAACTCTTCAACAATTTTTCGCCCTTTACCTTTACCAGCGGTCGGATTAATTATAAATATATGCATGAATCAGTCTCCCGGTTGCTGCATAAAATCATTATCCGCCTCATCCCACTCTGGCCTGTTAAATGAAGTCGTTTGTGTGTGGGAAAGCAATGCTTCTGCAACTTTTAATTGTTGGTATTTTAATGGTGTTCTCCCAGAACGATGTTTTGTAAACCATTGATCATATACATGCTTATCAATGAAATCTGTGTTTAGATGAGCTTGTAAGGAATGGATAGAAGCATTCTTTGTGATCAATGTTTTTTTGACTGGAAATTGGATGTCATGATAGTCTAATAGACTTTTGACCGTCTTTTCAATCCGATTTAACTGAAGCATCGGATTCAAGATTGTTTGTTCCCTCTCTTCCGTTTTCTTCAACCATCTTCGTTCATCAATTGGTTCATATATGACAGAAGAATCTTCTGCCTCCAAAAAGGAAATACATACAATTTCTAGCGGTGTTATTAACAATATGCCGCCTTCAATCAAAGCTTTTTTAATTAAAAACAATGGTTGATACATCAACAAGTAACTATCTGGGAATCGTTGCAATAAATATTTTAGTTGTTCATTTTCTCGTAGTGAAGCGTCAGGATACGAAATTTCTTTTATCGTTCCGGATGCCCACCGCAGTTGAAAATCCATTAATTGGTCCAAATACCACTGCTTTAATTCTTCTTCTGTTTCAGGCAATTCAACAGTGGGTTTCTGCTCTTCTGGCTCTTCTTTTTGAACCCGAAATTTTCGAAAAAAAGATTTATTTTCAGTGGATTCCACCTCATCAACAACAGACTCTTCCGTTAATTGCTCCTGCCACTGCTCTTTCAACCGGTTGTATCGATCATTTTTTAATCGAATGAATTGGCCCGGATAATGAAACATATCTGTTTCATAGCGTGATATATGATCTTGTAGCTTAATTAATTGCCCCATCTTCTTCATCCCATGTTTTATTTACTATGTTTAAATTTGGATAAACAGCCACCGGTTCATAGCTCTTGTTTTGTCCTCGTTTGACGGTATACAAAATCAATTGATTGACTGGAAAATCAATCGACTTTTCCATATCAAGCTTTTCGGTTAAACGGTCAGCAGAAAAATATTTCTTATCTTTTAGCCACTTTTTAGCTAATGTAATATGCGGTCTGTACGGACGACGCTCGACGTCAAAGCCAAGCGACACCATCTCATGCTCAACGACTTTCTGTAACGCGAGCAGCGACTCAGTAGGTGCTATATCAGCATACATAACACGTGGTTGGTCTTCTTTTCCGAAAAAGTTCACTCCGGTAATATGTAACATGAGGTCATGAGGGATTGATATGTTCGCCAATCGCTCTTTTACTTGCCACAATTGTTCGTTACTGACACTCCCTAAAAACTTGAGCGTAATATGAAAATCCTCAGGGTTTAACCATTTCCGATAGTTCACAAACGGTGAAAGGATCTCCTGCCATTTCTCTAACTGTTCTTCTACAAGCGTTGAAACAGGAAATCCAATAAAATAATGGGGGTCTTCTGGCAACATTCGTCACTCTCTTTCAATTTTTATTAGAATTTTAAGATTATTCTACTACAAACTCCGACAAAAATCATCTTTATTTAACTTCTCAGTAAATCTAGTTCTTCTTCAGATAACTCGCGGTAGGCGCCTGGTGTTAACGACGTATCAAGCTCCAACCCTTTCATTGACCTTCGATGTAGGTGTAACACTTTCTTGCCTACAGCAAGGAACATTCGTTTAATTTGGTGAAATTTCCCTTCAATGACAGAAACCTCAATATAAGAACGCTCATGAAAGGAACGAATAATTGATAGCTTTGCAGGTTTCGTCACATAACCATCATCAAGAGTTACACCTTGTTCAAATGCCTTCACGTCATCTTCGGTCACTTTACCGAGAATATCAGCCTCATACACTTTTTCAGCATGATAATTCGGTGAAGTTAGTTGATGGGCTAATTGCCCGTCATTCGTTAACAGCAATAAGCCCGTTGTATTTTTATCTAGCCGACCGACCGGAAATAAGTTATACGGTTTGAACTCATCACCAATCAAATCAGTCACGCATTTTTCTTTCACATCTTCTGTAGCAGAAATCACACCTGCTGGCTTATTCAACATTAAATAGACATACTTTTGGTAGTGAACTGCCTTGCCACCAACGACTAAATCAGCTGTATACGGATCGACATGTGTAGCAAGATCTTTGACAGGCTTACCATCCAGTAAAACCTGGCCCTTTTTGGCTAACTTTTTCACATCTTTTCGAGATCCAAAACCTTGATTCGCCAGCAACTTATCCAAACGCATCATACATTCTCCTAAACGAAAAATTTCGAGAAACGCTTAACTTTCGGACCGAGCAAACGCTCAAGCAACGTTGTTTTATAGGCCATCCAGAAATAGGCATAGATTCCGATTACGACAGACACAAGAAGCTGGGTGACATGCTTCAACTTCGTAGCTTCTGGCCCGAAGACTAAACCAGTCGCATAATTTACGAGCAATACAATCAGTCCCATGATGGCACTTAAAATGACAATGAGCAAAATTTTCTTAAACAGCTTTTTCTGATCAAATTGGGTAACTCGTTGGATTTTCCATAAGTTCAAACTACTAGCTGCAAGTGCCGCCAATATGGTCGCAAACACTGCACCTTTTGGTCCAAGCCAAATGATCATCGGTGCGTTGGCACTTCCTTTGATTACTAAACCTGTTAACAAGCTGATGACGGTAAAGTTTTGACGATTAATCCCTTGTAAAATGGATGCCGTTACCGTAAACAAGCCGAAAAACAAAGCTGCTGGTGCATAATACGCAAGTAATGGTGCAGCAAAGTTCTGAGCCGCTTCTGGCGAATAAAATGTACCGAAAAGTGGTTCGGCCAATACTATAATGCCGACAACTGCAGGAAAAATGAATAGGAAAACAGTCAAGACGGTTTGCTGTAAATATTTGTGATACGAGTTGGCATCATTTTGTGTAAACGCCTGTGTAACTGCGGGCAAGGAAGCCAAAGCAAGACCGGTTGCAATGGTAATCGGTATAACGACAATTTTGTGCCCAGTGAGAGAGATTACTGATAAAAATTGTTCCGAAACATCGCCTAGACCTGCTACCGCCATTGCCCGGTTAAACGTAAGCGTATCAATTAATTGATAAAGTGGGATTGCGACACCTACTAATACAAATGGACCGGCGTACGATAATAACTCCAATATCATTTTCTTTTTCGAAATGGACGGTTCAAACGGTGCATTTTCCAACTCACGATCAATCAGTGGTTTTCGTTTTCGATAAAACCAGACCAATACAATGCTTGAAGCAATCGCACCGATCAACGCAGAGAAAGTCGCCATTCCGACGGCTGTTGTCATCGAGCCATTCATAACCTTGATAACAATATATGTGGCACCTAAAAGGAAAATGATTCGTGCAATTTGCTCCACTACGACAGATACCGCTGTTGGTCCCATCGAGTTATGACCTTGAAAATATCCACGTGTTATACTCATGGCAGGGATGACCAACAAAGCAAAACTGACCATTTGAATGACGAAAGCAACATCATCCTGTGAATTCGCAAACCCTTCATTTGGTATAATGATTCCCGCTAACCAATCTGCACTTAAAAACATGAGCGCAAACGCAAAAAAACCAGTCCCAATCATAATGGTGAGACCTGTTCGATACATCGCTTCTTTTGTGGCATAATCGCCAAGCGCGTGATACTTCGATACAAATTTCGACATCGCAAGAGGAATTCCCATCGTCGATATACTGATAAAAATCATGTATGGTATGTATCCGTATTGAAATAATACCGCCCCGATGTCACCGACGAGCATATAAAAAGGGATCACGTATATGACTCCCAGAATTTTCGACAAAAAATTGGCACTCGTTAACATCATGGTGCCCCGTAATATATTTGGTTTCGACATAATTTCACCTACAAATTATTGTTCATTGTAACAGTTTTATTTTATCATACTATTTAAGATAACATTACAAAAAGAAAGGCTTGAACCAATTTGACATACGATGTCGTCGTCATTGGGGGTGGCCCATCTGGATTGATGGCAGCCCATACCGCTGCGAAAAATGGCGCAAATACCCTAATTATTGAAAAAGGAAGCAAACTCGGAAGAAAACTGGCCATCAGTGGCGGCGGTCGCTGTAACGTGACGAATGTGCTTCCTGATAAAGAACTCATCGACCACATACCCGGAAATGGACGCTTTTTATACAGTGCATTTTCGATTTTCGACAATCAAGCCATCATCGACTTTTTTGAAAACCTTGGTGTCGCATTGAAAGAAGAAGATAAAGGACGCATGTTTCCTGTCAGTGATTCCGCCCAAACAGTCGTGCAAACGTTATTGCGTGAATTGGATCGTCACGATGTAGAGAAACGATTGAACACACGCGTCGAAGCGATTCATTATGGAAATGAGCTCCACGAGATTATTTTACCAGGAAAAGAAAAAGTAGCAACGAAATCTGTCATTATTGCAGCCGGCGGAAAATCTGTTCCAAAGACCGGAAGTGAAGGTGATGGTTATGCATGGGCCAAAACAGCCGGACATACGATTACCGAATTGTATCCGACAGAAGTTCCGATGACTTCTAGGGAACCGTTTATCCTCAATCGTACTTTACAAGGTATTTCATTGAGAGATGTTGCTATCACTGCCTTAAAGCCAAATGGAAAGCCAATTAAAACACATCGTTGGGACCTTCTTTTTACCCACCAAGGCATCTCTGGACCAGCAGCTTTACGGCTAAGTCAGTTTGTTGTTAAAGCCTTGAAGAATTTCGAGGTTGATGAATTGGTTGTTGAAATTGATAGTTTCCCTGATGAACATGAAAACCAACTTGTCGATCGACTAACTAAAATGGCGAAAGAATCACCAAACAAAGCTGTCAAATCTGTTTGGAAACCGTTATTACAAGAACGATTTTTAATATTTATTTTAGAGCGTATTAGCTTAAATCCTGATACGACTTATCACCATCTGGAAAAGAAAAAAGTTATCGAATTAGCGCAAGAACTGAAGCATTTCCAGGTAAAAGTGAACGGGACCCTTTCCATCGAAAAAGCATTCATCACCGGTGGCGGCGTTTCGTTAAAAGAAATTGTTCCGAATCAAATGGCTTCGAAATTTATGGACGGGCTTTATTTTTGCGGAGAAATCTTGGATATTCACGGATACACAGGTGGATTTAACATAACCGCAGCCTTCTCAACCGGCCATGTTGCAGGGATGAATGCTGCGGAACATGCGCTAAGTCGTTGATATGTGTTACCGATGACTGAATGGACTGATGGATACGTGATAAGTGCATCGAGACGAGCTCTCGATGACATATTGGACTGATGAATACACGAAAAGTGCATCGAGACGGGCTCTCGATGACAAAATGGGCTGATGGATACGTGATAAGTGCATCGAGA